>NZ_CAKAKH010000001.1:719102-1438205 GCF_916618885.1 Marinilactibacillus sp. Marseille-P9653
TACTCAGAAAGCGATGGACTTGGGATTGTTCAAGACAACAGAAAGAACCATTCAACGTTCTGAAGGTAGTGAGATCAAAATCACAACTAAAGTAACAGGCAAAGGGCAATTCTATTTTATCAATAAATACTTGGAGGAATTTAATAACAATGAAATCAATGGTGATTAACACTCAAATTAAAACAGCAATAAGTAGAAAAGGTATGAAGCAGTCACAGCTAGCTAAGAAAACGAACAGAGCAAACTCTACTATTAACGGCTACGCAAATACAGAACCAGCACCAATTGATGCGATGGCAGATATTGCAGAAGCAATGAACGATAGCTTACTCTCTCAAGACTTTGCAAACATGGGGTTCGGACAGTTTCCATCAATGAATAGTGATGTATTCCAAGACAACGTATTGAGTATGGAAGTTATCCATGGAATTGAAGCAACAGAAAGAAAGAGTTACAAACAAGCTGCGCTAATAGCCGTTTCTAAAAATAAAGAAAATCTAGATAAAGAGGATAAAGAAGCGCTGTGGAATTACGCAATGAACTTTTTAGATGAGATCTTCATCGAGTTAAGATACGTCATTTCATTATTGGATCTATTGGATATGAGTTTAATGCAGGCAATTAAGCAAAGGAGACCGCTATGGGTATCAAAACGTTATCTCAAGAAGTAGAGAAAAGAGGTGCTAAAACATTGTTAGAAAGGTTCAGAAGTTATGTAGATAGAAACTTGATCAAATTAGCAGGACTACTTGCGCTGTTCATCTTAACGATTGAAGTTCACAAGTCAGAAGTTGAAAGGCGTATTTCGATGGGAAATCCACCTACATGGGGAGGAGAAATATTAATCATTCCTATCGGACTACTATTGTATTACTTGATCAAAAGCTTTAGAGAATCATGGGAAGAATTTAAAGGGAATGACTGGTATGCATAAAAAAAGACACCTCTGCAAAGGTGCCTAAGAAAAATAACTTAATCATATTATAACAAATAAAAGGAGCGATTTATATGCAAAGAATCGAATTATCATCTATGAAAATACGGAATTTCAAAGGGTTTAAGGAGTTTGAATTTACTCCAAGTGGAAAGAATCAAAAAATAGAAGGAGAGAATGGTACTGGTAAATCTTCAATCTATGATGCATTTTCTTGGGTACTATTTGGAAAAGACAGCCATGATTCATCTGCTTTTGCTTGGAAGCCACTGGATAAGAGAAATAAAGAGATCAATCACTTAGAAACAGAAGTGGAAGCAACACTAGATATCGATGGCTCTGAGTTAGTTCTTTCTAGAATGGTCAGTGAAAAATGGACCCGTAAACGTGGATCGGATAGCAAATCATTTGAAGGTCACGAAACGATTTACCGTATCGATGGAATTAAGACAACTAAAACGAAATATATGAAAAAGATTGAAGAGGTCATTCCAGAAGAAACATTCAAGCAGCTTACGAACGTTTATTTCATCGCTGAAGTTATGAAGGCAAAAGACCGCCGAAGCTTACTATTCTCACTAGTTGAAGAAGTATCTGATCAAGAGGTCATTGATAGCAAAAATGAACTAATACCTCTAAATAACCTTTTAAATGGTCGTCTAGTTGATGATGTACGTCAGTTGATTACAGAAGAAAAACGTAATGTGAACAAAGATTTAGACCGTATTCCAGATCGTATTGATGAAGTTGATAGATCTCTTCCGGATTTAAGCAAATTAGATAAAGAAGAAATAGGAAAAGAACTATTAATCGTTTCACATACTATAACTGAGGTAGAAGAAGAGTTAGCTTCATTCTCTAATGGCAGTCGTCTTACGAATCTCAAATCAAAGCTTCAAACAAAAGAAGCTGAACTACAGACAGCAAGAAGTAATTACCAAATAAAGCAGAATGAATCAATTGAAGATCTTCAAAATCAGAGAACAGAATTATTTGATGCTGCAATGGAAGCTAACAACGATTTGAAGGATGAAGAAAGTATCACGGAGAACTTGCAGAAAGAAGTAGAAACTTTTGAGTCTGAAATTAAAGATATCGAAGCTGAACAAAATGACTTAAGAGAAGAATTCAAGAAAGTACATGCAGAAATATATCCTGAATTTGATGAACACAAACAATCTTGCTCAGTGTGTGGTCAAGACTACCCGGAAGAGAAACAAGTTGAGATCAAGGGGAACTATGATAGAGAGAAAGAACAATTCAATATAAATAAAGCTAAGCGACTAGAAGATATCAACTTAACTGGCAAAGAACTAACTAAGAAGAAAGAAAGCTATGCTAAATCGATTGAAGACAAGCAAGAAAAGCTATTAGATCGTTCTCTTCTTGAAAGATTAACTAGACAACGTGATAAGTTGAAAGGTCAGCATGAAGATATCAAAAAACAAATTGAAGAGATTAAACATCAAGCAGATCCTTTTGAAGATTCTTCTGTATATGGATCTATCAATGCTCAAATCGATAAAATCAAACTTGATATCAAAAAGACAGAAGAATCGGCAGATGAACAATTAAAAGAGAAAGAACATAGATTGAAAAAGCTTAAGGAAGATAAGGAAGCATTACAAGATAAGCTGTACCAATTCAAACAAGTTGATAAACAAGAACAGCGTAAACAAGAGTTGATTGAAGAAGAAAAAACTTTATCGGCTCGTTACGGCGAATTAGAGAACCAGCTGTACCTACTTGAAGAATTTGTAAGAACAAAAGTCGCTATGCTGACTGGGCGCATTAATAAACTATTTGATTTTGTTGAGTTTAAATTATTTGAAGATCAGATAAACGGTGGACTGAAAGAGGTATGTGAACCGCTGGTAAATGGCATACCTTTCTCTAACGGATTAAACAGTGCTGCACGAATCAATGCAGGGTTAGACATCATTAACTCCTTGAGTCGATTAAAAGGCGTGAGCGCTCCAATTTTCATCGATAACAGCGAATCAATTACTAAAATAATTGATACAGAAGCGCAAACAATCCAACTAGTCGTAGTTGAAGGACAAAACGAATTAAAAATTGAAGGAGTGGCATAAACATGGTAAACGAACTATTAGAAAAACCAACAGTATTTGAAGTGAATGGTGAAGAAGTCAAGTTGACCGGAACTATGGTCAAAAGTTTTTTAACTAGTGGTAACGGAGCCGTATCCGATCAAGAGTTAGTAATGTTCATTAATCTCTGCAAATATCAAAAATTAAATCCATTTTTAAAAGAAGCTTATCTAGTTAAATTTGGAACTAAAGATGCTCAAATCATCGTATCAAAAGAAGCATTCATGAAACGCGCAGAATCTCATCCTCAATACGATGGATTCCAAGCTGGAATTATCGTTGAACGTGAAAATGGTCTCGTTGAAATAGAGGGTGCAATTAAATTGTCGAATGACAAAATACTAGGTGGCTGGGCCAAAATATATAGGAAAGATAGAGAGAGACCAGTAAGCGTGAAAATCGCCTTTCAAGAGTTTTCTAAAGGTCAATCTACTTGGAATACTATGCCACTCAATATGATTCGAAAAACAGCCATAGTTAACGCTATGAGAGAAGCTTTTCCGGATAATCTAGGAGCTATGTATACGGAAGAAGAAGCACAACAAGATGGAATAAAGACAGCTGAACCTATCGATGACGTTCAAAAAGAAATTGATGACAATGCAAATCAACAAATCATTGATTTTTCTGATCAGACAACTAGTACTGATAATCAACAAACTATTAGAAAATCAGCTGAACCTGTTTCTGAAGTTATTGAAGAGCAAGGGGCTATGTTTGAAAACCTTGAAGACGTTATGCCGGACTTTTAATCATGAAAATCAAAGTATACGGATCAAGTAGTTCTGGTAACTCTTATATGATTTCTGATGGAGAGAGTTCTTTAATGCTAGAAGCCGGTATTAATTTAAAGAGAATGCGTGATGTTGAATGGCAGTCGGTTGTTGGCTGCCTTATCACTCATGAACATGGTGACCATTCAAAGCATGCACAGGCTTTGTTGAAACAAACAGGAGTAGACGTTTATACAAGTAAGGGAACGCAAGAGGTTTTAAATTTACCCAACCATAGAGTTAAACCGTTGACTGCATTACAGCAACAGAAGATAGGTGAATGGACTATTTTACCATTTGATGTTCAGCACGATGTAAATGAGCCTTTAGGGTTCTTTATCCAAACACCAAGTAATAAGAAAATCTTGTTCGCTACAGATACGTACTATATCAAATACAAATTCCCTGGTATAACGCACATGATGATCGAATGTAATTATTCGGTAGATATTCTAAATGAAAATGTTCGAAATGAGACCGTTGGAGCGTTTTTAAAACGAAGAGTTATAAAGAGTCACTTTGAACTCGAGAACGTCAAAACGTTCATAAAATCAAATGATGTGAGTCTATTAGAAGAAACATGGCTCTTACATCTATCAGATAATAACTCAGATGAAAGAAGATTTAAAAAGGAGATTCAGGCATTAACTGGTACACCAGTATATGTAGCTAGAGGAGTGTAAAGCATGGCAAGACCAAGAAAAACGGGCATTGACTATTTCCCTTTTGACGTCGATTTCTTATCTGATATAAAAATCAGAAAGATTCTAAGAGGGTGCGGTGAAGGTGCAATAGGGATATTAATTAGTGTTTTATCCAATATTTACAGAGATGAAGGGTACTTTATCCTAGTTGATGACGACTTTTACTTCTTCATAGCAGATGAATTGGGTATTACAGAAGAGCAGGTCGCTAAAGTGATCAGCAAAGGTGTTGAAGTAGAGCTATTCAATAAGAGAATGTTCGACACGTATAAGATACTAACGTCTTCCGGTATTCAAAAGAGATACATGAAGGCTACTGAAAAAAGGAAGAATGTGGAACTTGAAAAAACGTACTGTATTGTAGGCGATAAAAACATTTCTAGTCACGTTAACTTAGTTAATGACGTAGTAAAGGTGGAAGAAACCGAGTTATCGGAGGAAGAAACCCCGGTTAATGACAACGGAAGTACACAAAGTATAGTACAGGATAGTAAAGGACAGGAAAGTAAAGTAACTACTACAGGTGGTAGCGAAGATTCTCCTTCCCAAAAATTTACGGCTTTAAGAGATTTTGAAACATTGTGGTTATTCCCTAATCAATTCCAGAAAGAAGATCTTTACGATCTGATTGACAAACATGGAGAAGTGTTAGTATCGGCATCTATTCGATTAGCTGGTAGTAAAGACGTTCCTAAGAACAATGCTATTAACTTCTTAAAGGCTGTTCTAAAAGAATGGGCTGAAAACAACGTGACTAATCTGGAGCAAGTAGATGCCTACCAGCTTCAAAGAGATCAGAAGAATAAGAACCAGTATTCTACTAAACCGACAGGTCGAACCGAAACGATGCCTGCATGGGCTGATGAAGAGAACAAGGGTGAAGAAATAGACGAAGAGAAGCAGAAAGAGTTTGCTGAAAGACTAGAAAGAATTAGAAACAGAGGTAAAGCCAAACAGGAGGGATAAACATGTCTCAAGTCAATTTAGAAATAGATACTAAGCAACAATCGATTGAACGAACCGAGAAGTTTATCGAGGACTACGAAAAGCTATTGACTCAGCCAGCTTTGTCGAATAGTGCTAGAGAACGTGCGGAGAAAGATGTTGACGCTATGAAAGAGGTTTTGGATATGGCTTACCGTTATGCGGATTTATTGGAGTAGGTGAATGATATATGAGACGAATACTAAATTATCCAGGTAGCAAGTGGCGTATGGCTGACCTAATCATAAAACAGTTCCCTGAACACAAATCTTATTTAGAACCTTATTTTGGTAGTGGAGCTGTTTTCTTTAATAAACCAAAAGACATTTTAGAAACGATCAATGATATAGATGGACGTATAGTTAATCTGTTTAAACAGACAAGAGAGAAACCTCAGGAGTTGAGTTATTTAATCCAGATGACGCCTTACTCCAGAGAAGAGTATCAACTTTCTGGAAATATATCTGCTAATGATTTAGAAGATGCAAGAAGAATGTTAGTTAGGTGTTGGTTCGCAATCGGAGGAAAGACTAACGCAATGGTTGGGTGGAGAAGAAACATTTCTTGGAATGGGCCGTACAACACTTACGACTGGTCAAATATACCTAACATTATATTAGATGCAGCAGAACGATTGAAAGATGCTCAAATCGAACATAAAGATGCAATTGATTTGATTGAAGAAATGAACGATAAAGATACGCTTATCTATGCTGATCCACCATATTTAAATACTACGAGATCATCTAACCATTACTCGAATGAAATGGATGAGAGAGAACACTTTCGTTTAATTGATTCTTTAAAGCGACATGAAGGACCCGTTATCTTGAGTGGTTACGAAAGTGAGATTTATAGTGATTCACTTAAAGACTGGCAAAAGATTTACTTTGAAACAAGAGTGGGCATCAATAACCAAAATAAAAAGATCGCAAAAGAAGTACTTTGGATGAACTTTAAGCCAAACGGACAAATTGACCTAATGGAGTATCTGGAAGGAGCAAACCAATGAACGCAGAAGTAGCGCAAGAATTCATGAAGATAGCGGCTAAACATTCACCAGATATTTTTATAAATTACAATCTTGAATTGATTGTAATACCTAGAAACAATATTTATTTCAGACTCAAAGATGTCGAAAGTAAATTGGATTTACAACGCAAAGTTATTGAATGGCTTTCTAGAGGGTGTCATACAGGGGTTAGCAATCCAGTCCAAAAGAAACTTAGAAATATTTGTAATGATTATCTGGGAACTTCATTCACTAAAGAAGAATTCGATTCAATCTACACTTATTTGGGGAATGGCGTTGATAGCAAGGCAACGATTAAATTTATCGAATCAGGATTTAATTTAAATGTAATTGATAAATTGATGGAAGGAGCAAGTTGATGAGTGATCAAAAAATGCAAGTCATCGTTAAATCTTATGACAAAACAGAATTGAGAATTGAGATGTCAGTTGAAGAAGGACAAGCGCTGATTGAAAACTTAAATGACAATTATTCTGTCATCGTAAATTTATTAGCAAAAACAAATGTCAGTAAATTAAACCAAGCAGACTACAATGCTTTATGGGCAGTCATGAGAGATAAGCAAAGAGAATTCGAAATCGATTATACCGAGAAAATCAAGGGATGGACCAACGAACAACGTCTTAGGTTTGCTGGTTATACAGACGAGAATATCAAAGATATGTTAGCTGAACATCCCGATGAAGACCCAGAAGAAGTTTTCTCTGATGAAATTAGTTATTGGGAATAGAAAGGAGCAGGTGAATGTTAGTAGAAGAATTGATTAAGCAACTTGAAAAATTAGACCCTAATGCAGAAGTATTGCTGTATAACAACGATCAAGACACTTATGAGCCAGTAGATGGCGCTAGAAAAGATGTAACCGGAGATATCATTATTTTTTAGGAAGGAGCACCAAATGCAGAGAACTAAAAGCCATAGCGCATTACTGGCCAAACGTAACGGAGAGAACTTTGAAAGATTAATTGAAATGACCTGCGCCTATTACTCAAAAATGGGCGTAGCATATATTCAAAAGACACCAGAGCCTATGAAGGTAATCGCTGTACTTGATAAAGTCAAAGGTCACTTTAGAGCGCATTACGAAAAGAAAGCTCAACCAGATTTTACTGGTACGCTTAAAAGTGGTAAATCAGTCGTATTTGAAGCGAAACACACAGAAGGTACAAACATACCGTTTAAACGCATTATCGAGGAGCAAGAGCGAGATTTAAGACTACACGACCACTTAGGAGCTGTAGCATTCGTTCTAATCAGTTTCAAGATGAAGCATTTCTATGCAGTGCCTTATAAGGACTGGATACACATGAAAGAGACTAGCGGTAAGAAATCAGTTAATCAAGATGATTTAGCTAAGTACCAGGTGTCGACCGATAGAGGTTATTTGAGTATTTTGGAGGGATTGGAATGAATAAGCAAGAAGTGATCAATGATTTAAAAGGAGAAATGATGGTAGGCACAATGCTGGAACATATTTTCGACAATAATAAAGCTGCTGATTTTAGAAGAGTTTTCAACGGCGCTTTAGAACTAGCTATCGAAATAGTTGATCAATTAGACGAACCGGAAATAACAGAAGAACAAGCACTGAATAAATTAGCTGAAACGTTGCCTATAAGTTCTGAACAATTATCTTCAAACATTCGAAAGTTAGTTGTGCATGGTGGTACTGTAAGTTATGGGTTAAGAGTTGAAGATGCTGCGGAAATGATAGCTGATAACATTCGCCTTTCAGAATTGGAACAACAAATCAAAGGAGTAAGCGGAATGGATTTAGAGCAGGTGAAGGATGAGTTTGTTAGCGGGAAGTTGGTGGTTGGGGAGAAAGTGGTTGTCCCTCAGTTTGTGGCTGATTGGATAGAAGAACACAAAGAAGATTTCAGCTTATTATGGGTGGCTCAAGAAATCTCAGAAGGCCTTGTGAATTTAGATGTAGATAATTGGGCTGATAATAATTTTGATTCATTTGCTAAAGCTTGGCTAAACGGCTACGAAGTCGAGAAAGAAACACGCTATCTTATGCCTGTTCCGTATCAGAAATCGGATCAAGTCTACTATTGCGGAATTGGGGATAACATCCAAACGAAATGGTCGGCAGATAAACATCAGCACCACAAATATACGCAAGAAGAACTAGATAATCACTTCCCTGATATTAAGCATATGGCGATTGAGGTGAAAGACCATGAATGAACGATATAAAAAAATCGCACTCTTAAACGTGTTCGGTGTCATGGTAAGCGTGGCATTGGGTAATTATGTCATTGCCTTCTTGAATTTGATTGCAGCAGCATCTGTTTATATTACCGGGAGAATCGAGGTCAAAAGATGACTTACGCTGAACGAATAAGCAAAGCGCTAGATAAATTGCCTAACGAAATATCATTGAAAGTAGCTACAGATATCGACAAGCGAATATCTGATTGGCTTTCAGGAGATGGCCACAAAGCGGATGATCCGTATATTCTTCAGCAAGTGAGATTTGCTGAAAATGCAGTTAAAGTATATGAAAAGAAAGAAGGGTTAAAATGAGTTTGTTTAATTTAATTATGGCAGGGGTTATCCTGTACATCTTCGGTGTTCTGATTTATTTCACAGTAGAGGTGTGTAAGCAATTCAGCTTAGATAACAAGTTGAAGAACGCAAAAACGATTAATGAGATCATGCGGACCAATAACGAGAATATAAGAATCAGACTACAAACGGAAGAAATGCAGAAAGAAAAGGGATGCTATGGAAATAGAAAGACTTGATATAGCTACGGATCAGATAACTGGCAAGCCGTTAGATAATTGTGTGGTGCTAGTATCTGATGGGAAAGTGAAATTAGTACAGTTGACGGACTTTATGGAATTGAAGATCAAAAGCAATGATGGTAAAATTACTTTAGTAGAAAATGTTGAAAAACATTTATTTTAATATGCTGACCGAGAACCGGAGGCACTGAGTAGACTCATTACGAGTTTATTCGGTGCCTCTTTTTTTATCTGATAAAGGGGAGATTACTATGCTGGAGTTATTTATGGGGATCAACAAAGAGATAACCAAAGACAACGCGGATGAGTTGATGAAGCTTTATAGACGATTACTTAGAATGGCTGATAAAGAGTTCACTCCTAAAATGACAGCTACTTACTCATTTGAGCCCAAATCATATACAGGTACGAATCCTGACACGATTGGGGATGCCGTTACTCGTAAAATAGTCGCTCAGCAAGAGCTGAATAAAATAGTAGAAGCCATAAATAAATTGAATAGCTATAATAGACAGCTTTTATACTTAAAGTACATGAATAAGGTAGAGTTATCAGACGTAAAGATTTATACAGAGCTAGCCATGAGTGAAAGTACGTTTTACCGTGAGTTAGAGAAGGCGCAGTTGGAACTGGCAGAAGCATACGAAGGTGGCGAATTGCTGAGTTATTATCTTTGAATTATTTTGGGAGACTTTTGGGAGAATTATGAGCGAGAACTGACAGAAACATGAAAGGGAATAAGAGGATATAGCTGTTATTATGATAGTGTGCTTTAAATAGCACAGGCATTTGCGATACCTCCTTTATTTTAGTTAGTCTTACTTGCGGAAACGAGTTGAGACTTTCGGTATATACGTAAAGCACTTACAATCGTAGGTGCTTTTTTGTATAATCAAAAGAAAGGGAGTGGTAATTTGATTATTAGAATAGGCAATAGAGTTTTTCAAGAGTTTCAAGCAAAATCCGGGGATGTTGTTACTTCAAATATGAGTAAACATTTCAAGGCTTTTATAGTAGATGAAGAGAATCACAAAAAATTTTTAATTGACGAAGAGTATGAAATGATTGAGGATAAATATATAAATGATAGCGACGGTGTTAGTATACCTGCTAAAGGACTGTATTATATAGTTAGCGAAGCTTCTAATAATATGCCACTAAGAGCAGCGGATGCTAGACTATATGAAATAAAAGACTCCTAACAGGGTCTTTTTTGTACATAGGATTACAAAACAAACACAGATTATTTGGAGGTGGTGGAGATGTGCCTAGAAAGAGAAATCCGAAACGTGATCAAGCGTATCGACTATGGATAGAATCCAATAAAGAAAAGAAACTTAAGGATATTGCCAACGAAATAGACGCATCTCCATCAACTGTTAGAAAGTGGAAATCAGAAGATAATTGGGATGAAGAAACGAAAAGGAACGCTCCGATTGAAAAGGAGCGTTACGATTCAATGCGCGGTAATAAGAACGCTAAAGGTAATTCTGGAGGTAAAGCTCCACCTGGCAATAAGAACGCAGTCACTCATGGTCTCTTCGCTAAGTGGTTACCACAAGAAACGCAGGAAATTATGGAGACGTTACAAGATAGAACAGAAGCCGATATGCTTTGGGACTCAATCATGTTCCAGTATACGGCTATTTTGCGTTCTCAGAAGATTATGTTTGTTGTTGACCAGGATGACACGACTAAAGAACAAACACAATACGGATTCGGTGAAGCTGGTTCAGATAAGTACGAATATCAATATGCTTGGGATAAACAAGCTACCTTCTTATCCGCTCAATCTAGAGCGCTTAGTACACTTTCGAATCTTATTAAGCGGTTTGTGTCTATGACTGATGAAGCAGACGAGAGAAGACAGAAACTAGAGCTGATGAAGCATCAAATCGACAAGACGAAAGCAGAAGCTGATCGAATTAAAGAAGATCATGGTGATGACATAGAGGAGATTGTTATCGTGGATGAATGGACTGATTCGGATGCTTAAACAAAAACGCAAGATCGTGTTCAAAGTCCAAGAAAATATCAATCCCCACTTTAAAGAGGTCTGGCAGTCTAAAAAACCTTACAATATTTTAAAAGGTGGCCGGAACTCCTTTAAGTCTTCAGTTATTGCTTTGAAACTCGTATTTATGATGATAGCTTATATTCTAAAGGGTCAGAAAGCAAATGTCGTGATTGTTCGTAAGGTTGGTAACACGATTCGTGATTCGGTTTTTAACAAGATTCAATGGGCTTTAAAGCTATTTGGTATGATGAATAAATTTAGCACAACAGTGTCACCTTTTAAAATCACTCATAAGCGAACCGGATCTACCTTCTATTTCTACGGTCAGGATGATTTCCAAAAGCTTAAATCGAATGATATTGAAGATATTATAGCTGTTTGGTATGAAGAGGCTGCAGAATTTAAGAGTAAAGAAGAGTTTGATCAATCGAATATCACGTTTATGCGGCAAAAACATGTTTTAGCACCATATGTTCAATTCTTTTGGTCCTATAACCCACCTAGAAATCCGTACCATTGGATAAATGAGTGGGCTGACCAGATGCTGAACAAGCCAAATTACTTAGTCCATGTATCTACCTATTTGGATGATGAATTAGGCTTCGTTACTGATCAAATGCTTGAAGATATCGAGCTTATTAAAACTAACGATTATGATTATTACCGCTATATTTATTTAGGTGAAGCTGTTGGTCTTGGTACTAATGTCTATAACATGTCGCTGTTTAACATGATAAAAGAGCTGCCTAGTGATGATCCAGTCGTCGACGTAGCTTACAGTTTAGACGTTGGGCATCAAACAAGTGCAACAATCGCTGGTTGCTTTGGAATTACAGCAAAAGGAAACGTCATTCTTTTAGACACTTGGTACTACAGTCCTGAAGGAAGAGTGAAGAAGAAAGCACCAAGTGAATTATCTAAAGACGTTCACGACTTCGTTAAAAGTAAAGGCTACAGTGTTTATAAGAGAACGATTGATAGTGCTGAGGGTGGTTTTAGAAATCAGTATCGCTTAGATTACGGCATCATGTGGCATGGGGTAGGTAAGAAAGAAAAACACATTATGATTGATTACACTCACGACCTTTTAGCTCAGGGTCGTTTTTTTGTACTCGACGTACCAGGTAACAAGATTTTCATTGAACAATGTAAGAAATATGAATGGGATGCATCCACCATGCATAGTGATAGTCCTAAAGTTATCAAAGAAGATGACCATGCACCGGATATGTTCCAGTATTTTGTTACGGATAACTTGAGACGATTGAGACTGAAACAATAATTAAATCACTGAAAGGTGGTGAAGCCATGTGGCGACAAATAAAAAACTTCACGAAAGGAGTGATGAAGAAGTTGGGACTAGTCAAAGATTTAAAAAGAATCGAAGATCACAAGCAGATTAATGTAGACGAAAACGAATATGGCACAATAGAGTTCAACAAACGACTTTATCAAGGATATGTTAGAGAATGGCACGATCTCAGATATCTCAATACGAATCAGAAAATTGTTGAGAGACGGCAAAAGACATTAAATATGCCTAAAGTGCTCGCTAAAAAGATGGCCAGACTCGTAATGAACGAAGGAGTTAACATCTCGCTTGCTAAGGACTCCGATAAGAAACAACAGTGGGAAAGAGTCCAAGATGTATTCACTTCTAACAAATTCATTCGTGAGTTGCAGCGCTACCTAGAGTACATGTTTGCGATGGGTGGAGTTGCGCTAGAAATTTACTTGGATGGCGATCAACCGAAGATTGCTTATGCAACTGCAGATGCATTCTTCCCAATCAGTAGCGACACAGAACAAGTAGATGAAGCTGTCATCGCGAATCAGTTTAGAAAGGGAGAATATGTCTATACTCTCTTAAAGTGGCATGAGTGGGGTGAATATGGCAAATTCAACTACCGAATTAAAAATGAGCTGTATAGATCTAAAGAGTTTGGTACTATTGGAGAGAAGACGAATTTAAAAGAAGCGTTCGATGACATGGAGAAAGTTACATTCTTCAATCGTGAAACGCCACTATTTATTTATATGAAGCCTAACGAAGCAAATAACAAGAGTATCACTAGTCCATTAGGGCTTTCAATGTTTGACGTGGCTTATGATACTATGCAGATGCTTGATGTGATGTATGACTTTTGGTATACAGAATTTAGGCTAGGTAAAAGACGAGTAGCTGTTCCGGAGCATCTTGTAAAAACAGCTCATGATGAGAATGGCCGGCCGTATATTTACTTTGATGATTCAGAAGAGTTATTTTTAGCTATGAACTCACAAGAAATGGACGAAATGCAAGTAAAAGATCTAACCATCGATTTGAGAGTAGAAGACGTTACAAAGTCTATTCAGTCGATGCTAGATATCTTGAGCATGCAAGTAGGGCTCTCTCCTGGTACATTTACTTTTACTCAACAAGGAATGAAAACTGCTACTCAAGTAGTTAGTGAGAACAGCGAGACCTATCAAACAAGATCCAGTCATCTATCTATCGTTGAAGATGCACTAAGAGATCTTATTGTTGCTGTTTACGAAGTGGTTACTATGACTGATGAAGAAGAGGGTGAACGACTTGATCGCATGGATATCTCTATCGACTTTAATGATGGTGTCTTTACGGATAGTCAATCACTTTATGCCTATTGGTCGCAAGGTTTCAAAGATGGCCTAGTACCTAAGAAAGAGACCATTAAACGTATTTATAAGTTATCTGATGACGAAGCAGAAGAATGGATGCAAGAGATCTCTGCCGCAGGAAGACAAGAAGTTGTGAATCGTCGTCAAGCAATAGCGCAGGCTGAATTGGAGATTGAGACATGATAGCAGAACGGTACTTTAATATTGAATGGACGATTATTCAGTTGATTGTTAATTATCTAGAACCTATTAAAGGTGAAACCGTCGTGACTTGGAAAGCGGATAGGCTGAACCAGGTAGATCAATTAACAGAGAACGTCATTGATTTGCTAGCGATAAATAAGAATGCAATACAAAGAAGTGTTAAGACACAAGCTGAAAGGGCGTATGAGCTTGTCAGACTGCATCTGCTTGAGGAATTCGGTATTGAGGTTGAGTACGATCCATCAATAGCTCAAGAAGCAGTTGAATATTTGAATCGAGACATAACTCGTGCTCTACCATCAACTAGCGAAGAATTGTATTTACAAGTTATTGAGCAAGTCGCTGGAGAGCCAAAAAAAGACGAACAAGAACTCTTTGAAGTGTTTGGGTCAATCACCTTGGCGAGTCTTGAAAAAGGACTGACGAGTGGGTTTATTCAATCTGACGGCGTTGTTTGGTCTTTGAAGCGAGTTGCGGCACAGATTGAGAAGAAAATTTACATCAATACGTATAATCGTTTCTTCGAGAAGTTGCGATTTAACGGTGTCGAGTTGGTTAAGGTTCATAAGTTTGTAAAACCTCGTCCAGCTTGTGCTCATCTACAAGCCAGCGGAACGATTTGTATTGTACCTCGCACGGACGCTAGTCCTGAAAATCTAGTTTATCCAAATATTTGGGATGAAGAACATAGGTATGAACAACCTGGTGGCCACCGAGGATCTGACGGCAATTGTCGTCATGTATGGCATGGGTTAAATGCTTCAAAGGACAAAACAAACAGACTTTATAATCCGATTGACGAGATATATCTTGCTTTAGAAGGTTATAGAATTAAGTTTATTAATAATTTGAATACTTTATTAGGTCATTAGCTTATGCTGATGGCTTTTTTCATGTCCTAGATAAGACATCTTAAACTGTCTATCGTGAGCCTTGACGTTACATAGGCAATCCTTGATCGGTGTCGTTAACCGTAATCAAAAACGTAAAGGAGAATGGAAAATGGAAAGAAGTTATTTAGAGAATTTAGGTTTGGAATCAGATGTGATCAGTCAAATCATGAAAGAACATGGGAAGACAGTGAATCCGCTGAAAGAAAGCCTAGAAGATGCAGGTAAAGAGAAAAAGCAACTGGATGATCGTATCGCTCAGCATGAGCAACAGTTGGAGGAATTGAAAAAGAAACCAACTGACAGTGAGGGCTTGAATGATAAAATCGAACAGCTGCAGAAAGAAAACAAAGAACTCAAAGAAAGTAAAGAAGCTGAATTAGCTGAAGAACGACGAGTAAATAAAATCGCTCTATCAGTGAAAGGCTTAAATACTGCCGATGAAGACTTCGTTTCTGACAAATTGCGTAACTTACAACTGGATGAAGAGGGTAACTTGATTGATTTTGATAAACATGTGGATGTATTGAAAGAAAAACATCCCTTTTTGTTTGAGGGAGTCAAAGAAGAACCTAAAAAGCCTGGTAAGTGGTCGCAAGGTAACTCTACTGTAGAAAGTGGAGCAATGACGAAAGAAGACATTATGAAAGAGCCGGATGCGGGTAAACGACAACAACTAATCAGTGAGAATGCTCACTTGTTTAGACAATAGAGAGGAAAATGACAATGAATAAAAATAAATTAATGAAAATGCAACTGCAGTTCTTTGCTGAGAGATCAGAAAACTATCCTGAGCCAAATACTCAAAAGCAAGCTAACTTTAATAACTTAGATGCAAAATCTATTGATTATAGCTATCGATTTGGAGAAAACTTCAAAAAGTTCATTGAAGCGTTAGGGATTACTCGTCACATCGAAGTACAAGAAGGCTTTACATTGAAATTGTATAAAGCTCCAGTGGTTGAGCTTGCTGACGGTAAAGTTGGTGAAGGGGAATTGATCCCTCTTTCTAAAGTAATCCCTCAAGTAGCGGATACAAAAGAAATCACTCTGGATAAATATCGTAAAGTGACAACAGTTGAAGCTATTCAGCGTTTCGGCCGTGATGAAGCAATCAACAAAACAGATGGTGCTATGATTCGAGAAATACAAAAAGGGATTCGTGATTATCTGTTTGACACGATCAAAACACATGGTACTGATCAAGTGAATTTGAACGCTGGTACGTTACAAGGGGCTTTAGCTTCTGCATGGGGAGCTTTGGAAGTGCTGTTTGAAGATGATGTGATTACTACTGTAGCTTTCGTTAACCCAATGGATGTTGCAAAAGAGATTGCTAATAAAGAAATTACTTTAGAAACTCAATTTGGCTTACGTTACTATACTGATGTTACAGGGACAGTTGTTATGCTTAACAATACAATTCCACAAGGAACGGTATATGCTACTGCATCTGAAAATTTACAAGTTGCTCATATTTCAGCGGATTCAGATGCGTTTAAAGAATTCAATATGTATACAGATGAATTTGGTTATATTGGAATCGCTCACGGACCAACGTTAGAAATCTTGTCTGTACAAACGGTTGCTTTATCAGGAATACTAATCTTCCCTGAACGTTTAGATGGTATGGTCAAGATTGATATTGCTGGACCTGAAGATGAAAATGCAACAGCTGGTACAAACTCAGTACAAACAATGAACGTTCAAAACATGAATGTGATTCAAGAAAATGCTGAAGGTAATCAAGATGATGGAGAACAACAAACCGATGGACCAACTGCATAAGGAGGATAATGATGGCTGAATTTAAAGTACTGCAAGCTTACAAAGACCTTGAACTGAAAGAAGACTTGGTTCCCGGCGACACAGTCGAAATGACAGTGAAACGTTCAGAAGAAATTGCCAAAAAGTTAAAAGATGATGGCTACGATGGCGAGTTTCTGGAAAGAGTCGACAAACCCAAAAGTAAAGAGTGATCATGATGGAATACATCACAAAAGAAGAATTTAAAGAGTTGACTGGTACTGAGGCGCCGAAAGATTTCAAATTTCTAGAATTAAGAGCGAGGGCTGAGTTAGATACAGCTACTCGCTTTTACTTTAGAACCAATCCTTTTAAAAATGATTATATTACCGAACAGTTCAAAATGGCGATGGTTGTTCAGATTCAGTTTTACATTGACATGGACACAACGTCTTCTGAGAAGATGAACGATAAACCTGACAGCGTAAGAATAGGCGACACAACAGTGTCTTACAATCGTTCTTCTAACTCGACTGAAAGTAATAGAAGAGATGCAGCATTATCCCAAGATGCAGTTAATTTACTGCGTGGGACAGGATTGCTATATAGAGGAGGCATCCAGTATGGTTCCTAAAAATATGCTTAATGACTCATTTTTCTATAAGAGATTCAAAGGTAAAAACAGAAGTCATGTGAATGAATATGACGAACCAGTGCACGTTAAGTTCGTGAAGATTGAAAGGAAGAAGAGGTATTACAGAGATAGCCAAGAGTCAGCTGTTAAATCGAATGCTCGTATCTTTTGCTATCAACAACATACCGAACCTTTCTTAGAATTTGAAGAACAGTCTCAAGTGATAATTGATGGTCAAGAATATGTGCTGGCTGATGCAAATAAACATAAAGATCCTTTCTCTTCTCAATCGTCAATCTTCGAATTGGGTGTGCTCTAATGCTTATCACTCAGGATCTTGCAGCAATTGAAAAGATGTTTGCGGATAAGAACCTCAAAAATGCGAATCGTAGAGCTACAGGGAAGTTTTTGCAAAGATCGCAACCGTATGTGCCTTTAAGGGGTGGTGGTTTGAGGTCAGCTGGTAAAGTTACAGACCATGAAACGATTCAATGGAGCGGACTACCTTACGGAAAAGCTCAATTTTATGGAACAAACGGTATTGTTACATTTAAAAACTATACGACACCAGGAACCGGGAAACGTTGGGACTTGGTAACTGCAGGGAATCACATGCAAGAAATAGAACAAGAATATGTTAGGGGGTTAGGGCTATAGATTTTGAAGCGGTTATTGCAGATCACATCGATAATCTTGAACTCGACTTACCTTTGTTTTTTGATACAAACAGTGAAGATGAATCACTATCACTGTCTCGATTACCTGGAGGAAACATCATTCAAGAATATTACGATGGCACAGTCGATAAAAGACTGAACTTTGAGATTCAAGCCAAAGTAAAACCCGAAAGTAGACAAAAAACCGTTGATGCTCTTACCCTTTTAACTGATGATTTAATCGAGTTGAAGGACTTGAAGAGTGAAGACGGTTCTTTTGATTTCAATAAAATCTCTGTTGGAAATGAATTGTACTTCAGCGAGGGATCGACTGATGGCTACATCTACTTCCGATTAGATTTTCAACCAACACTCACAATTTATAAATAGAGAGGATTATGAAAAATGGCTAGAAATAAAAATGCCCTCCGTCAGCATCTTATTGCTGATGTTGATTTAGAAAATATGAAAGAAGTACCGACTGATGGCGACTTCTTAGCACTTGAAAAATGGATCACGGATATCGAAGACGGATCCGATGAAACAGTAGATGCTTATGCTGATTACGCTGGTGACGGAACTGAGAAAGATGAAGTTACCATGTTCAAAGAAGCATATGACGTTACAGGAACTTACGACCCTAAAGATCCAGCGCAAGCTTTAGTTGCTAGCAAGAAACGATTATTAGGTGATGGCCGTAAGGTTTGGCACCGTATCATTTCCGCAGATGGAACTGCAAGCGTGACAGGGTTAGCTACTTTATCTGGAATCGTTGCAGGTTCCGGTAACGCTGCAGAATTTGAAGCGTTCGGATGCCGTATCGCTTTTGATGAAATCGCAAAAGAAGATACGCCCTGATGACTCTCCGGACAACGATTCGGAGGCTGAAGAAGAAACTGGTGGACCACAAGCTTAATGACTAGAGGGGTGATCATCCACTCCTCTTTTTTACTTATAAAAATTTAGGAGAGTGACAATATGGCTTTTGACATTTCGATTCAAAAGAATTCAATTCCGTTTAACTTTAAAGACGATAACGGAGAAACACAACTAACTCTAGAGTTCGACAAGTCAGATGATTCAATCGACAACATCTACAAACAAGATGAAGTTATAAAGAAACTGTACGACAGCATTGATGAAGAAAAAGCGGATTTAGATTCAACAAAAGAGTTAGTCGAGAGATGCTTTGATAGCGTACTAGGAGATGGCTCATTTAAGAAGGTATATGCAATTAACCCTTCATGCATGATCATTCTTCAATATTACGTCGCTATTGTTATTCATATCAGAAAAGAATTGGACGACTTCGAAGGTGCTAAGGATCTCGAAAAATATATTAATGGTTAGGTGATCGCATGCTTTTACATTTCAAGCAACAAGATCAAGTAATTATCGACGGAATAATCTTTGAAGTAAATGCATCATTCGATGTTATTTTAAGAATCATCGACCTTCTAGAAGAAAACGGATATTCACCGGTGGCCAAGGTCAATACGATTTTAAAAGCTCTTATTGGCAATGATTTATCGGATAAACCTTTTAGCGAAAGACAAGAATATATGGAACGTATTCTTGATATCTACGTCCAAATGAAAGAACAAACCGTATATGACCGTGCTGGCAATCCTATGCCGATTCCACCAAAAGAATATGAGTCAGGTGCTGAATATTCTTACAAAGAAGATGCGGATTACATTTATGCCGCTTTTATGCAGACTTACCACATTGATCTGATAGAAGAACAAGGGAAACTTCACTGGTTCAAATTTAAGGCATTACTGAGTGGATTGCCTAAAGATACTATGTTTAGTCAAATTATGCAGATACGTGGTTGGGATCCATCAGACGAAAAGGTTAAACACAACACTCGAATGAAGAAGTTGCAGGACCAGTACAAATTAAAAGGAAAGGGGGAATAACGTGGCAGCCAACGGAACGGTAACGATCAAAGTTCAAGCAAATGACCAGGAATTAAAGACTTTAGTAAAAGGTATTCAGGACCTAAAAAAGCAATTTGACGGATTATCTAAAATAAACCCGTTTGAAGCAATCGCAAAAGGAGCTGAGCATGCCAGGACATCACTTTTAGGCGTATCTGTTACTTCTGCTGACGTGTCCAAGTCAATTGATAACATCGACAGTAAAGCGTTGGATAATGTCATACAGAGCGCTGACAAAGCAGATAGTGGATTAGACAATTTAATCTACACAGCTAGCGATGTAGATAGTGAAATCAATGGTATTGATAGTGATGCTATTCAGTTGATTGGAACGACCGCAGATCGTGCTGATGGTGATTTGAGTGATTTAGTTTATACAGCCGAAGATGTAGATTCTGCTATCGCTAGTATTGATGCTGATAACGTTGATGGAGTTGGCAAGAGCGCTGATAAAGCGAGCGGTGAAATGGATGATATGGGTCAAAGCGCTGGGAAAGCAAGCGACGAGATTAAAAGTATTGATAAAAAGCCAATTGATGATGCAGAAAAGAGTAGTAAAAAGCTTAGTTTTTCATTACTAGACTTTGCGAAAGCAGTAGGAATAGTCAAATTGGTCAGTGTTGGCTTTGATATGTTGACTGGTTCTATAGACGGTGCAATTAATCGTTTTGATACGTTTAATACCTTCCCTCGAACAATGGAGGGGTTAGGCTATTCCACAGATCAAGCTGATAGAGCAATTAGACGTTTAGATCAAGGAACAAGAGGATTACCAACTACTTTAGATGGTATCGTATCAAGTGTTCAAAGGATAGCTTCCGTGACGGGGGACTTGAATTTAGCTACCGATACAGCTTTAGCTTTAAACAATGCTTTCTTAGCCAGTGGGTCAAGCGCATCGGATGCAGCTCGAGGAACAGAACAATACGTCCAGATGCTTTCAAAAGGTGAAGCAGACTTACAATCCTATCGCACTTTGCAAGAAACGATGACGTTAGCGCTCAATAAAACAGCCGAATCATTTGGTTTTGCTGGTGAATCGGCTCAAACTGATTTTTATGCGGCTTTGAAGAACGGGGATATCACTTTCCGTGAATTCAACTCTCGTTTGATTGAATTAAGCAATGCTCAGGGTGGATTTGCTGAATTAGCTAAAACTAATAGTGAATCATTAAGAACTAGTTGGTCCAATTTAAGGACTGCTTTTGTTCGTAATACAGCCAACATGTTGACTAAATTAGATGAGTTATCAAACGCGCTAACCGGTAAGAGTATTGCTCAAAACGTTGATGGTTTACAGACTATAATCAATAAAGCTTTTTCTACAATTGGCAATTCGATTGACTTAGTATCTCCGATTATTGTAGGAACAGCAAATGCTTTTCAACTCTTATATGACACAACTCAACCAATTCATCCGGTATTAAAGGCTGCTGGTTCTGCATTATTGACTTGGATGGTGTTAGGCAAAATCATACCGTTAATTCACAAATCAACAATTGCTACAGCTGCATATACTATCTCGACAGATGCGCTAGCTTTTTCCAAAAAAGCTTTATCAGCATCGTACGCAATACTAACTGGTTCGATGACAATTGGTAACAAAGTGGTTGCTCTAGCAACTGCGGGTTTCAACTTATTCAACGGAGCTTTATTAACTACGACCGCTATAGCGGGAGGAATTATACTAGGTATCGGATTACTCGTGGGAGGATTCGTATTACTTAAGAACATCTTAGGTAAAACATCTCCGGAGCTATCTGCTTTGACAGACGAAGCAAAAGAAGCTGCTGATGCTACTGACGGATTAACGGATTCTATTAAAGGTAGTGCAGAGAGTTATGAATCTACTCAGAATCGAATTGAAGGTCAAGTCAATTCATTAAGGACATTAGCTAGTGAGACTGTTGCTTTAGCTGATGCTGAACGATCTAATGCTATAACTAAGCGTGACTTGAAGAATAATATTGAAGAACTTAATGGAGCGTTAGACGGTCTTAATTTAGCTTACAACGAAGAGACAGGCTCACTTAACATTTCTAACGAAGCGCTTCAAGCTAGATTGAATCTATATGAAGCGGAACAAAAAGAAGTTGCGGCACGTGAACGGATTACTGAAATAGAAGAAGAACGCGCTGAGGCAATGAAACAGTCGGAAGAAAATACCAAACTTCTGGCTGAGACAGAAAAACAGTTAGATGAAGATCGTCAAGGTTTTATGGGAACAGCGGCTGGCGTTTTCAATGCTCATAAAGAAGCAGAAGAAGCCCTTGAAGAGCTGACTGAAGCACAAAATCGTAATGGTGAATCTATACAAGATTTAGCGTTTGAACAAGCTGAAGCACAAGCTCAGATTAATCAGGCAGCTAGAGAAGCAGAAGATGCCAGACGTGAACAAGTAGCCAACTTCGGAATCTCTATGGATATCATGACAGATAAACAAAGAGAAGTAGCGGAAACCATGAAAGGCACCTATGACGAAATGGTTTCGAACACTCAAGATGCGTTCTCTCGTATGAATGAAGAGTCAAGTGTATCAGCGGATGAAATGATCGCTAACCTTGAACACAACGCTAAGATGACTAAAGAGTGGGGGGACAATAGAGCCCAACTAATGGAAGTCGCTTCTCAGGATGGTAACGCTGGGTTCCTTAAATGGTTAGAAGGGTTAGGACCGGACTCTGCAGCTGAATTAGCAGTTGTTGCTGATATGGGTGATACTGAACTACAAAGATTCATTGATTTGATGAACGAGGCACCTCAAACAGCTAGTGAAGCTTTCAGTACAAGTTTAGGTGAAGGCATGGAAGAAGCCGGAAACGTGATGATTGAAGGCTGGCAAAATGCGGAAACTAGTCTGAAGGATGCAATTGAAGGTGCAGGATTTGAAGAGTATGGGCGTATGGTCGGAGAAGGCGCTGCTAAAGGCGTCAAAGATAGTACGGCAGACGTCGGAGAAGCTACCATCGATATGGCCAAGACTGCAGACAAGAACTTTGCTGGTCAATTAGGTATCCACTCACCATCTAGAGTCTTTATTGGTCATGGATCTGATATTGTAGCTGGATTACTACAAGGAATAAGTTCAGCCAGTCCTCAAGTGTTAACTTCTGTTAACCAGCTGGCTGATGGTATAAATAAAGCTTTTACTCAATCATTAAAAAGTATTAATACGACATCAGTTTCTGGATGGAAACAACTAGGGAATACTATTTCTCAATCATTTAAAGGCATGAATCAAAATGTTAAAACAGAAACTACGGCGATTAATAATCAAATGCAGCAATCCATGCAGAAAATGAATCAGACAGCGACAACTGGCACAAGACAGATCACACTGACTTATCAGCGTTCATATCAGCAAATCAGAACGAACACAGAGCGTGAACAACGTGCAATGGTTCAGTCAACTCAAAGAAATATTCAAGCACAGCAAAAAGCTACTCAAACAGGCTATAACGCTATGCGTTCTGCTGCTCAATCAAATCTTAATAACATGGTAGGTGTTACAAGATCGACTATGAGCCAAGCAACAGCCATTATGAACAGTACAGCTAGTCAAGCTAGATACGCTGGTCAGAACATGGGATTAGGTTTTAGAAACGGTCTAGCATCCACTACCGGCGGTATATTGAATACTGCACGTTCTATTGCGAATAGTGCAGCTAATACAATCAAGAGCGCTTTGAAAATCCATTCTCCATCAAGAGTTACCACTGCTTTAGGTCAATTTACTGGTGACGGTTTGGTAGAAGGTATGAAAAATAGAGTTAGAGATGTTGAGAAAATTGCTGGAGAGATGGCTCAAAAAGCATTACCTCAGATTGATGTTGGTCGATCTCTTGGTTTAGTGGGTACTTCAGCAATGGCAGGAAATGTTTACAACAATAATCAATCATATACTTTAAATGCAAACAACAGTGGTACTAGCAACTTCTCAAGAGAAGACCTACAAAGGTTGTTTAAAGAATTTACCTGGTACATCAAACAAGAAGGAGGTGTATTGGATGGCTAATATCAAGTATAACGGAAAGAACAGTGAAGAATTAGGTTTAATTATGGTCAATGAAGTTGAACATGAATTAGCGAGTAATGATATTGAAGTGTTGGAAATAGAAGGTAGAGACGGTGTATTACTTTTTGATAAGCAAAGGCTTAAACCGATTGAAAAAGCTTATCCGATGCATCTTCGAAAAGATGTCTACCAAAGCACTGCACCAATTAGTGAATGGTTGAATGTGAAAGGATGGCATGAATTACTACTTTCTTGGGATCCCGACTATCAGTATAAAGCGACAGTAATCAACTCAATCAGTATCGAAGAAGTTATCAAGCAATTCGGGAAAATTCGAGTTGCTTTTTTAGTGCATCCAATTAAGTTTTTAAAGACTTCTTTGGTCGAACGGACGTTAACTAAAGGTCAAATCATCAATAACAGAGGGAACGTGAGAGCTGATCCAATTATCACTTTGACCGGAAACGGGGATACCGTTATTACCATTAATGGCAGGCGTACGGTGCTTGAAGATGTTCAAGGATCAATCGTCTTAGACATGCAAAACAGCATGGTTTATAGCGGTAATTTAAGCGCCTGGAACAAGTTGGTAAGGGAATCTAACTCTCATAAACCTTACTTGGATGTAGGTAACAATACAATTAATTGGACAGGAACTTTTACAGCAAAAATCAAGATGTTTGAAGGTGTTAAATTGTGATACCTATTTTATTTAAAAAAGATGAGAAGCAATTTCGGACCTATGGCATAGGAGAATTATCTGATTTTACACTTTCTCCAGAAGTTAGAAGAGAGCGTAATGGACTCTATACTTTTTATATGGAGTACGCTCCAGATGGTGTTCTTGCTGATCAATTAGATGAAGGTATGAAAATCAAGTCCGATGCTGGTGTTAGAACTAAGTGGCAAACGTTTGAAATTAACAGAGTTGTAAAACGTTCAGGTGAAAACATCCAAGTATATGCGAATCATATTTCTATGAGGACAGCTAAAGATGTGATTAAGCCTAAAGTCAGTGGGAGTAATTTGGACGGACAAGGTCTGTTAAGGTTATGGGCTAACAATTTAGTAGGTGATGATCAATGGGATGTTTGGTCCGATGTATCTACTCAAGTTTCCGTTAACTGGTCAATTGAAGATTTTGACAACGCTCGTGAAGTACTGGGTGGTCGTGAAGGTTCGATTCTAGACCGTATAGGTGGAGAATTTGAATTTGATAATCAGATGATCCGATTGCATAAAGAAATGGGTAGAAACGCTCCTATCGTTCTTGAATATGGACGTAATATTATCAGCATCGAGAAAGAAGACCAGAACGAAAGTAAGTATACGGCTATTTATCCATTCGCTACTTTTACGCCTGAAAATCGGGACACTACTCAAATTGTTTCTCTTCCTGAGTACTATATTGATAGCAAGTATGCCGGTATGTATGATCACAGGAAAATACAGCTAGTTGATTTCACTTCTGAATTCGATAATGATAATAAACCCACAGTAACTAAAGTTAGAGAACTAGCAAAGAAATATATTGAAAGTAATGAAGTAGGAGCGCCACACACCAACATCAAAGTAGAATATGTAGATCTTGCTAAGACTCTAGACTATGAACAATTCGAATACATGGAAGAAGTCGAACTGAATGACCGACTGCCTATTTATTATCCTAAGTTTGATATCACTAACAATCAAGCTAAGGCAGTAGTCATTGTTTATGATCCGATAAAAGAGGAAAATAAATCGGTTGAGTTAGGAGTTATTGGACAGAGATTCGGGCAAGTGTTAACCGGCAATACCACAGAACGATTGAATAAAATCGAAAAAGAGCAAAAGAACCAGATGCTTTACGTAATTAACGCTGCTGGTAATAGAGTTTGGTATTCAACACCTCCCGAAGACATGGAGCACAAAATTGGGGATGTTTGGTTCGATGAAAATGGCACGCACACACTTCTCAAAGTATGGGATGGCAGTCAATGGATTGTAAAAATTAATACTGAAGACGTCGACAAAGTCAAACGTGAAGTTGAAGCTGTCATCGAAGATGCTGAGACAGATCGCAAGAATACGCAAGAGGCTATCGAACAAGTACTCGTGGATGCTGAACAATACACAAATCAAAAAAGCCAAGAGTTTGAAATCGAATTCAACAGTGAATTGGACAAGGTACGAAACATTGCCGTAACGGCTCCTCAACAAATTGAGGATGCTATCCAACGTGCTGGGTTTGGCGGAACCCTTGCGGACCTGACTGATCGAATCATCCAACAGTCTAATACAGCTGATCAGACAGCGAGAGAAGCTTATAACAAGGCTTTGGACTCGTTCAACGAAACAGGGAAGTTAGATACGAAAATTAACGGTGTAGACCAAAAAGTCGACGAGGTTAATGGTAGTATTCGAAACCGAGTATGGCAGACGGATATTACGAATGCAATTGATGGAATAGAGGTTGATAGCCGTAATTTAGTTATTCGTCACGATGAAGTCCCAGGGTGGTTGGTTTCCGATGGTGTTTTACAGCCTAATCATGAAATGCGTACGATTAAATCTGTGATTTCTGTTGTCCCTGGGGAAACATTAATGTTTACTAAGACATCTGTGACTGGGGATAATTACTGGCGATGGAATTTGTACAATGCAGATGTCAATTATGTTACCAGACAAGTAAATAACACCAATAAATTTACTTGGACTGTTCCTGTTAATATTCGCTATATAAAAGTATCTTATCCAGCTTCAAGTCAAGTTAAAATTGCAAGAAGTACGAAAGATACCGGTTGGTCTGAAGCCCCGGAAGATACCAACAAGGCTATAACCACAGTGCAAACTGAAATGGAACAAACGGCTGAACGATTCAGTCAATCCATTATACGTGTTGAATCAACACTGGATGGTAAGGTCGAAACAAAAGCTTTCAATACTTTACAGTCTGATGTTGATCGAACAATCAATCGAATTGGAACAGCTGAAGGGAGATTGAATACGGTAGAAAGCACTGCCAACGGTACATTACAGACGGTAAGTGGACCTAACGGATTATCTACTCAAATCGCTACGTTGAGTGATGGCTTTAGCGTATTGAGTAAGCAGACAGTGAAAAATTTAGTACCCTTAAGCGAAGCTGGCAACGCAATGTCCTATACCTGGTCGGCTGGCGCAAATGTCACTAAACATGGTGATAGCAACCCAGGATTTACGATTACTCAATTGATAGATACGGCTATCGCAGACAGTAGTTGTAGAATATGGCAATCAGTGCCTATGATTTTGACCAAAGGAATGGTTTACACAATTAAAGTTGTTATTAATACAGATTCTCCTTACGATAAGGAAATCACCATTGGCCAAGGGAATAACGCTTCTAATGTTAAAAAGAAACTATCATATGGCGTGAACACAATCAGTTTTGTTTTAGAAGCAACAAACGACAACACATTATCAATTTACTTTCATAAAAAAGGGACGTATAGAATTCGATCTGTCTCTGTAGTTGAAGGCGGGGGCGCTTCAGAAGGGCAACTATCGGTACTAAAAGATCAAATTGATTTAGCCGTAACAGAAGGCGACGTCGTCGGCCGTATTAATGTACAAGCTGGCCGAAACCTGATCCAAAACAAACAAATTGTGATGGATGCGGAGACGACTTACTTTACGGGTAAGGTGTTTATTCCTGATGCCGCTATTTTAGAACTTAAAGCCAATAAAATATTTGGTACCGAGGGAGATTTTGTTACGTTACGGTCCAAAGTTATCATTGCAAATACGATCTCTGCCGTTCACCTCAAGTCCGATACAGCCATGATTGATAAACTCTTTGCCACAACGGCTTTGATTGACAGATTGACGTCTAAACAAGCCTTTATCTCCAGTATCAAGGCAATCGACATTTCAGCTGACAACATTACAACAGGGACTTTGAACGGTGCTCAATTAAATATTATCAACATGAATGCTCGAGCGATTTCAACAGGTACAATCAACGGAGCGAATTCTAGCTGGAATTTGGCTACTGGACGAATGGAATTTATTAATCCAGCAACAAGTGATATCGTTGCGTTCACTCAAGGTCAAATCATTTTCAACCGTGGGAGTCAAAGTCGTCAGTTGAATTATTTCGCAGAGGGCTTGGAACTATTAAATGGTCCAGGGAATACCGGAACAGGTTTGAACACATCTTTAAGATTATCTAGTACGGGGCGTGGATCCTATAAGTATATTCAGTTTTCTGATCCAAATTATCAACAACGTATACTGGCATTAGATAACCATATGTATATCATGCCTGGTACAGGTGGTCGTGTCATAATGCAGATCTACAATAGTAATGTTGGAGGCAGTGGATATGCAGGAGTTGAAGCCAGTTATTACGAAACACAACATACAACTGGAAATACCATCAGGATTATCGGAGACCGAATCGAAACCCCTCGTACAGGATCCAGAGATATCTTCTTATCACCCAATGGAACTGGCGTAGTAAGAGTGGGGAATACGAGTGGAGACTATTACAATATTCGTGCAAGTACCTTCTTAACCTCTTCCAGCCGGAAACTGAAAACCAATATCCACCCTACAGATGTAGATGCATTATCTATCATCCATGGTTTACAGGTGGTTAACTACTATCTGATCAAAGACTTAAAAGATGGTATTGAACATACGCAAATCGGTCTAATTGCTGAGGATAGTCAAATCGTTGCTTCTTTAGAAGGAGATAGTATTGACGGTTACAAAGTAGATGCCTATCTAATTAAAGCCGTTCAAGAGGTAGACAATAAAGTCATCAATCTTAAAGAACATGTCATGAGTGAATTTGAAAGAATTGCTTACGACAATTTGAAAAGAGATATCGAAATCAAAAAACTTAAAAAGAGACTGGATCTCTTAGAAGGAGCTGCTTAATGAAAAAGCTAGTATTCAAAAATAAAGATTTACCGAAGATCGCAGGGTTTTTAAATTCTGCGACGTTAGCTCCAAAGCCGACTCGAGGAAAGCACAAGCTACTTGACCGTGTAGAAGAAAAACGGAAAGAATTCTCAACGGATGAAATGGAGATTGTGAAGACGATTGCCCAAATAGATGAAAACGGAGAGATCGAGTACAGTGATGATTCTAGACCATTAGTGAGAAAAGATGCCACTAAAGCAGAACAAAAAGCTTTCACTGATGCAATGGACGTCCTTTCAAATGAAGAAGTCGTAATTGAATTTGCGGAGTACAGTAAAAAGTATGAATCGTTATTCAAGGCTTTAGAGGAATATGAAGAGAAGATTCCGGCAGAAGTTAGTTATGGGTATTCGTTACTCATGGATGCCTATGAAGAAAACAAGGAGGATGAACAATGAACTTAACCAGTATCGATTTTAATGATCCACAAGTGTTGGCCAACTACGTTGTAGAGAAGGACGGTTCAGCTTTCGATGGGAGACAGACGTTAGAACTCGAAAAAATCGAAACGCTATCATTGATTGAGTTGAAAACAGAAATCGGAAGCGAAATTAAGGAGGAACTAGATATGATCAACTTTAGAATTAATAATGTCCGAAGAGTATTCTCTACGCCTTCAGATTTTGAACCAAGTGCCTATGATGTCGATTTCTCAACGCCACAACCACAAGATGGCAACAGTCTTAGTGGTCGCGTACGATTGACAGCAGAAGAATATGAGAAAGCTGGTAGCGATCAGGAGAAATTGAAAGTGAAGATTGCAAAACTAGTAGAGACAGGCGAATAAGCTTGTCTCTTTTTAATTACTCTATGATATTATTATAAAATATAGGAGAGTGGATTAAATATGGAAAATAATAATTTATTTTATGATCACTTAGGAAATTTTCAATGGACCAGTGTAACAACTATTATATCTATATGCGTATTATTGTTTCAAATCTATCAGCAATATAGCATTAAAAAATTGAAACATAAGGATATAAGAGCAGAATTGAGGCTTAACAATTTAAAGATTCTTAAAAACGGACTCCTAATAATGATAGAATCGTATTCAATTAAAGCGACAGGAAAATCAAATGCTTTAAATCCAGAGTTTATTTCTAAAACAATTATCAATATAAATAATAAGAATAAACATGCTCAGCTTCTTAAATCAAAAATAGGAGGGGTAACAACTACTGTACGAGAAAAAGATAGAGTTGCCTCAAGCTTTATCGAATTGAGCGAAGCGTATAGTAAATATGAAAATGAAGAAATTAAAAATATTTACAAAAAAGAGTAGCCAATAGCGGCTGCTCTTTTTCTTTACACAAAATTATAGAAAAGAGGAAACCCGTGTTGTTACTAGAGTATTCAGATATCACAGGACAAGTTGTACAGATTTATAAGAATGGATTCATGCACGCGCTGATCTGGTGCGTGTTTTTTGATATCCTCACAGGACTATTGAAGTCGTTTAAAACAGGAGAGACAAGTTCAACAGTTAGTTTATTTGGGATAGCCAAACATGCATTAGTGGTACTTTTGATGTTTGTTTTGAATGTCTATTTACCACTGTTTGGTTTTGCCTTGTATGCGCAAGGTTTTACGTTATGGATGATTATAACGTATGCAATAAGTCTTACAGAAAACTGGGGCCATTTAGGGTTGCCGTTGCCAGACGTAGTCAGAAGTTCATTGATCAAATTGAAGAAGTCGACGGAGAACAAAATTCATATTGATGCCAATGTTATGAAAATTGAGGGTAATAATGAAGAAACAGAAAAACGTGTGACGGATATTGAAAACACTCTGAATAATAGTACATCTCAACAACTAAAAAATAAGGGGGAAGAATAACATGAATAAATCAACAATCTTATTTATCGCAGGACATGGAAAAAGAAAGAACGGTACCTTTGATCCAGGAGCAACTGGGTTAATCGCTAAAGGCGAGCATAAATACATGAAAGAGGATCTCTTTCCAGCTATGAAGAAACAACTACCTAAAGGCGCCAATGTTGTTTTCTTCTCCGACTATAATGTCCTCTCACATGGCAATCTGGAACAATTAGCTAAATCTTATGGTCCGAATACAATCGTGATTGAAATGCATTATGATGCTGGAATGACTGCGGCCCGTGGTGGTCACGTTATCGTATGGCATGAGTTTAAAGCTGATTCAGTTGATTTGAGTCTAGTTAAAGCGATTAAGAGTCGAGTTCCAATTCGTTATTCTCATAAGGGAGATTTAGGTATCAGCGGACGTAATCTAGGAAACGCTCGTACCGCTGCGAACAAAGGAATCAACTACCGTCTAGTAGAGCTAGCTTTTGGTACGAATTCGCAAGATGTCCTAGAAATGGTTCAGAATACGGATCTATTCGCTAAAGCTTTACTTGAGGCTGTATTGAATACCAAGTTAGATAAAGTGAATGTACCAGTTGCAGTTAAACCGATCAGTCCGGAAGTCGTTCAGCGTGAGCGTTCTATTGAACAGATGGCTACTGAAGTTATTAATGGAGATCATGGCGACGGACACAAGAACCGTCAAGAGTCACTAGGTCTTACGGATGCGATGTATCAACAAGTTCGCAATCGTGTAAATGAAAGAACACTAGGTACGAAGTTATCACCAAAACCAGTAAACAAAACAATTGATCAGATGGCGCAAGAGGTTAGAGAAGGAAAACATGGGGATGGTCATATCAACCGTCAGAATTCACTTAAAATCAGTGCTGCAGAATATGAAAAAGTAAGAGCACGAGTGAATCAGTTAGAAGGTCTTAAAACTGTTCAAACTGCTAAAATGCCAGTAGCAATAAAAGTAGGAGATAAAGTGACCGCTAGTCAGCTGTATGGAACAAGTAATGCAGAAAGTCCAGCACGTAAAACAGCAATAACTGGATACGTTGATAAAATCGATAAAAAATGGAGAAATCCTTATCGTTTGGTTAAAACGAAAGGAAAACAGGATTATATTGGATTTACTCGGAAAAATAATTTGAGGAAATAGAGGAACGTTTGTTGCCTTTTGGGTTTTTTATGTTATAATTAAGTATATTCTCCAATAATATATGTATTGTCGAACGAGAAGCTATTGTCTTCTCGTTCTTCTTTTGTTTTAATAGTTTTAGACGTACATATTAGGAGGAGCTAAAATGGCTAAAATTTATCGTTCGAAATTAAATATGAGTGAAATATCCGAAAAGATTCGTAAAGACCCTGGTTATCTAAACAAGATACTCACGAAAATGCTAAATGAGCTTGAATCTGGACAGTCGGTTGATAGTGAAGAAGATGAAAACGTCTATTATAGGCTACATTATATAGAAAAGAATTTCGCTTTAAGAACTGTAAGTGGAAGATTATTTAAAGTTGAAAAGAGTAAAGAAGTTAATCTTTTGGATGGAGAAGAGGTTGAATCTCAAATACTTAAAAATATGTTCTCTCAAGTTGCCTTTAGTTTTCAAGTGGATCAAGAAATTGTCGCTTTTGTGCCTAAAAGGGATTTAAGTAGAGATGAGTTTCATAAGTATTTTGGAAAGATCTTGACTAAGATGCAACCCGAAATCAAAGAAGTTAATTTCCAATTATTATTTGATAAAAGGGCATTCAATAAAAGACTGTCTAAAATTGACAAAGCAACTCGCGCAACATTTACGCTAGTAAAACCTAACGGTAAAGCTGATGAAGAAGTTGAAGAATTTGCTGATATGTTAACAGATACGGGAGCTGCTAAGTCCAAAATAAGTTTGGAAGCAGATAAGAAAAGTCCTTTGAAGAAAAGCTCAGAAACATTTAAAGCGTTACTTAAATACGTCTCAAACGGATGGGGTAGTGCAAATATAGTTGGTTATTCAGAAGAAAAGGGAAAAACTGTCACTATTGATACCAAAAAAGATGTGTTAGATACAGATCCTATCTCCGAGTCGAATAAAGACTCACATAAATATATAGAAAATAAAATATTTGGCAGAAACGAATAAGATTGCAGAGGTAATCAAAATGAATGAAAAGAGAAAAAAATTAATTTTGTTATCTAAAGAATCAGGTTATAGAGACATGATGAAAAATATCAGAATGTGGGAAGACTTGTTTAATGATGATTTAAAATGGATCTCAATAATATTATCATTATTGTTTACAGCTTTGGTAATGTTATTAAACACAAAAGGACAAGCTATAAATTTTCTATCCAATCTTTTACCAACGATGATAGGTGGAATGATTGGTTTGATGGCATTTTCTCTGTCGGCCATTGCTATAGTAACATCAACAGTTAGTGATACATTTTTATATTCCGTATTAGAAAGTTCTGAAAATCAAGGTCAACAAAATAACGAAGATAAGCCTGATCCGTTTTACAAAATAAAAGTATTAATGTATACATTTTACTTTTCTGGAGTTATGAATCTATTCTCAGTTTTTATTCTCACAGTGAGTTATGCGTTCACATATTTTCCGGTATCTGATTCTTTTAGGATAGTCTCATTGCCTATACTATCAATTATTACCTCGTGTATAGTGGTTTTCTCACTAATCTATAGTTTAAAATTGATTGGAACCTGCATTAAGATTAGATTCTTGACTGTTAACGATAAATGACTTTTTAAGTTTAAAATCCCTCGTCCTTAATTGGATGAGGGATTTTTTTACGTTGTTGAAAGTAGAAGTATTAAAGGATATAATCTAGTTACATAACGTACTATCAAGTCATAGTCCTATGATGTGAGGTTTACGCCTCGTATATGTTTTGACCCTCGCTTTGGCGAGGGTCTTTTTTGTGTAACGATATAGTAAATAAGTGTAATAAATTTAGAAAAATCACTTGCTTAATTATACCGTATGCGGTATAATATAAATACAAGGAGGTGAAAAATATGGGTAAGCGTAAGGACAGACGAAAAAAAGAAGCCCTAGAAAAGATTAAGCTAGCGAGTGCAATCGCAACAATGCTTAAAATCTTCCTAGAACTTCTAAAACTAGTCTGTAAATAATAAGGTGGGGAGTTCGCTCCCCTTCTTCTTACTCATAATATACTATGAAACTATTTAAAAGTAAAGTTTGGGACAACATCAGAATCGTAACATATAGTGCCACACTTGTAGTGGTAGTTCTTGAAATCATTGAACTGATTTCAGACTGGAAGGAAGAGCGATAATGCCAGAAAAGAAAACAAGTGATGCCCAGATCAAAGCAACGAGAAAATGGGAAGAGAAAAATCGTAAGAAAACGACCATTCAAAGCTACCGCAGAACAGCCCGTAGCTTCATACGAAATCACGCTGATGAAGAGGCTCTTCAAGAACTAGAGCAGCTTATTCGGGATAGAAGAGAACAGTTAAGGGCAGACTAATCATCTGCTCTTCTTTTGTTATAATATTTTAGTATGTCGAATAACTCTACATTTCTAATTTGATCAAGTGTAACTCTTTTCTCTACGTTATCTTTATTATTCCTACGAACATCCAATACTACTTTGTCATTCGCAAATCCTAATACCATTCCTATAACATCGGGATAGTAAAGTCCATCTCTAAGTATCGCTGCTTGAATCGCTACAGGTAATTTCGTCACATAAGCCGTATACAAAACCTCAGCGATTGCTTCTTCGGTCATTTCTTCTTTAGGTTCAATCTCTCCCAAACCATCATCAATCTTCATTTTCCTGATATAATCTTTCTGTTCAGACAATATCATTCCCTGCCATTTCATCTTTCCACGATCTTTGTATCCCAATTTATCTGGATTCAATAAGGTAACTTCTTCTTTAGCATTTTGCATATCAATCACTCCTTTACACGAATGTACGTTCCGTATATAATGATTATAGGAACGTTTGTTCGAATGGTCAAGTAATTTAAATTCAAAAAGTCACTTTATTTAAATAAATAACAGTATTATAATAAAGTAGAGTAATTAAATTAGAAAAAGGAGGTACATACTTTGAAAATCAAAATTGAAATGGACGAAAGTACATATAGTTTCTTTACCCAATATTGCAAGAGTATAAAAGCAACACCGTCAAAAGCAATAAATTATTTCGTAGCTGAATACATAACAAAGAGCAAGACTTCAATTAAAGAGAGAAGCGAAAAAGTTTCTTCCATATAAGTATGCTATAGATAAATCTATAAAAACAAATGACCAAGGTTTTGACCAAGGAGAATAAGAATCGGTTGGTAATCGTGTGGAATAGAAATAGCGTGATAGATTGATTTCATAACTATCACGAAGCGGTAAATAATGGTAGGAAACTATAAATCTCCCCCCTCTGGTGAGGTCATATAGAGCAGAAACGCTGATTCAAAAGCGTTTCTGCTTTTTTTGTTTCGCTTTTGAAAACGTGTATCTGCTTAAACGAATTTTTCAAGGAAAGATCAGCGTAGATATTAGATAAAATGAATACGTTTACTTCGAACGCCAACGTTATGTTACTATAGAGATGTATTAAAATAACCTATGGACTAATATGGGGTTGCATCAGAATCTTTAAGAGAAGGTTTATGATGAATGACCATATAAATAGACCAGCGACGATAAAACGGAGGATACTTTAGATGAAAAAATTTGGATGGGCTTATATTGGTTGTGGCGGAATTGCTCAAGGTACAGCAAAAGAACTGGTTCAAACAGAAGACAACCAGATTGTTTCTGTATGGAATAGAACAAGATCTAAGGCTGATGCATTTGTAGAAGAGTTTGGTGGGACAGTATATGCGACAGCTGAAGAGGCGATTAATGCGCCAGAAGTTGAAGGCATTTACGTCAATGTGAACGGAGATCAACATGGTTATTATACAGAATTGGCTATCAAAAATGGAAAAGCGGTTCTTTGCGAGAAGCCTTTTACAATCAATGAACAAGAAGCTAAAGAGGTCTTTAAGCACGCTACAGAACAAGATGTTTACGTCTCAGAAGCGATGTGGACTTGGCACAACGAGACTGCTCTAAAAGTGAAAGAATGGATCCATTCTGGAGCAATAGGGGAAGTTGTCTCAGCTGATAGTGCATTTGAAGTCTCCTTACTTAACTATACAGATAATCCAAGACTAACAACACCTTCGATGCTTGGTGGTGCATTAATGGATTTAGGTGTATACAATATCAGATATAGCTACGAGCTATTTGGGTTACCTGAATCGATTCAATGTGAAGGGGAAATGCACGAGGTAGATTATAAAGAAGATATCGTATTCCGCTATCCAAGCTTCGAAGTAACTATGAAGGTTTCAATGAAAGAAGATGGTGGACACTTTTTCAATATAAAAGGAACGAAAGGTTCAATAGTCGTCCCTCAGTTCCATATGGCTCAAGAGGCCGTATTGACAACAGATGAGGGAGAGGGAAAATTTCAGGCGAGTGAAGATTTGCTATATGGTAAACAATTTTCAAATGTTGCTCAAGAAATTCGCTCTGGAAGAAAAGAAGGGGAATACGTATCATCTAAAAGTACCATTGAAGTCATGGGCTTATTAGATGAATGTCGTAATCAAATGGGACTTGTTTATCCACAAGAAATGGATAAAGAATAGATTGATCTAAATGATCTATTATAAAAAAGTGCTGATCGTCATTAGGATCAGTACTTTTTTAGTAGCCAAGAATTCAAGAAGGATGATTTTTATCTTCTAATTGATCCATTTTAACGAGCAGCAAACTAATTTTATCATTTAATTCTTGGATTGCTTTACTTTGATCTATGACCTCTTCTTCGTTAGTATTCATGAAAAAAGAAGTAATGATGCTAGTTAGTGCACCAAATAATCCGATACCAGTCAGCATCAACATCATAGCGGCTAATCTACCAAAAGGAGTAGTGGGAGAGATGTCTCCGTATCCAACAGTTGTAGAAGTCACAAAAGCCCACCATAAAGCATCGATAAAAGAAACATTTTCCGTTATAGAATAAACAAACGCACCGATTAAGAGCATAATACCACCGGCGTATAACATGTAAGAAAAGCCATTCGTATTGAAGAATCGTTTTAAGTGCCTTGTAGCTTTGCCAATCAGTCCAATCATTCGAGTCAATCTCATCATTCTAGAAAATCGGCCTAAGCGAGAAATTCTAGTTAAACGAGTGATTCTAAATAATCTGGCTAGTCTGAACATGGCAAATACAGAATTTAAAGGAATAATCGCGATCAAGTCAAACAAATTAGAATTAAAAAAAGTGACTTTGTTTTTAGAAGCAAAGAACCTACCAAAATAGTCTAGAGCAAATAGTGATAGGATGATTCTATCAATCTCTTTAAAAGGGGAATGCGTTAAATTAAGTACGGATAAGATATCCAAAACGACCAAACAAACAGAAAAAAGTGCGAGAACAATGATCACAGGATCATAATACTTCTTAAGTAGAGTCAAGGTATTTGTTCCTTTCGGTTTAATGAAGTAATGTAAAGTGCTGAGACACGCTATCTAAGGTGTGTTCTAACTTATTCAATGTACCATTGAGATCGTCATCAAGCAATATAAAAAGTAGTCGAGATGCAAAACATCTCGACTACTTTAAAAGTTTTATATAGCTAATCCGTTAAACGAGCTCAATAACCAATTTATCTTCTTCGTTTAAAGAGATCGCACCATTTGAATGCCATTCTCTTCCTGTAGATAAAGGGTGTGAGTATAGGAAAATATCATTAGGTAGTACATAGAATACAACATTTTCTTCTTCAATAACGATTTTTTGAACAGACTCAGCTTTGCCGTTTTTGACTTCAAAATCCATCGTACCAAGACCGGATTGAACAGTATTAATCAAAGGGAAAGGTGCTTTATCAGTAGACATAGTAGGCTCCTCCTTTCAACTGTGGTTACATTTATCTTATACATAATCTGTCTAAAATTAAACTAATAAGATTGTGTTGATGCATTTAAAAGACAATGGTTGTGCTCAATTCAAGAGTTTCGTTATAATGGTTGAAGGTTTACTCAACTGATGTGCTGTGAATGATTAGCAGTCAATCAATAAAGAAATGAGATGGGTCCATGAATTTGAAACAATTAGAATATTTTCTTACGATCGTAGAAGAAGGCCAGATTACAGCTGCGGCTAAGAAACTTCATATAGCACAACCGCCATTAAGTTATCAGCTTCGCTTACTTGAAGAAGATCTCGGAGTACAATTAATGAAAAGAGGTTCAAGAAAGATTACCTTGACGCCGGCAGGAGAATTACTGAAACAAAGAGCTGAACAAATTTTTTCTCTAACAACTGCTACGAATCGAGAGATGGAACTATTTAAAAAGGGAAATGCGGGAACATTATCAATCGGGACCATCTCTTCATCTAGTACCGTCATTCCGAACCAGTCTATCTTATCGTTTGCTAGTCGATATCCAAATATTCAATTCGATATTCATGAAGGCAATAGTTACGAAGTAATCGAGATGCTTGAAAAAGGTGTGATTGATGTTGGTATCGTTAGAACACCATTTAAAAAGAGTGGTTTAGAAATCCGGTATGCAAAGTCCGAGCCGATTGTAGCTGTTTTCCCTGAAGGACAGCACCACGGGAAACACAAAAATCTAATCGAACTAATTGAATTGTATGACCAACCATTAATCATCTACAGACGATTTGAAGAATTGATTCATGACGCTTTTGAAAAAGAACAAATCACCCCTTCGATAAGATGTAGAAATGACGATGCAAGAACGACATTAAACTGGACGAAATCTGGTTTTGGTATTGGAATTGTTCCCTTATCCGCTTTAACTGCTCAAGACAAAATAGAAATGACTTACAAAGAAATTGATGCCAAAGAGCTTCAGACTCAAATGGCAGTTGTTTGGAAAAGTGATCGTCAGCATATACCTCTTGTACTGGAATTTATCGAATCGTTTGCAAAGTCTATTGAATCTATATAAATTAGTATAGAATATACGGTGATATACTGATATGGGTATACTTACAAATTTATTATGTATTTGTTCGTATAAGTGAACTAGTCTACACTCAAAAGAGTGAGAAAGAACGGAAACTAAAATAAGGGGCTCAATTATCTTGATAAGATTACTTAAATACGCAAAAAAGAACCAGATGTATGCATACTTGGGCGCGATAGCTAAATTACTGGAAGCAGTATTTGAATTATTCCTGCCAATTTTATTAGCAAGACTGATTGATAAAGGAATAAATGCTGGAGATACAGATTACGTGATTAGAGTAGGTGGACTGATGCTCATACTTTCTGTAGTTGGATTTGCCTTTGCTATGGCCTGTCAATATTCTTCATCAATCGCTTCGCAAAGTTTTGGTACAGAACTACGAGAGGTTCTAATCAAAAAAATCAATACATTCTCTCACAAGGAAATTGATGACTTTGGATCTTCAACATTAATTACGCGAGTGACAAATGATGTCAACCAGCTTCAACTAGCTCTGGCAATGTTGATACGTCTAGTCATCAGAGCACCATTCTTAAGTGTAGGGTCGATTATTATGGCTATCTACATCAGTCCGAGATTGGCGCTTGTGTTTGCGGTACTGTTACCGATTTTTGCCATTATACTAGGGATTATCATGTGGATCACTGTACCTTTATATAAAAGGGTACAGCTGAAACTGGACCAAATGGCCCAAACGGTTAGTGAAAACATGAGCGGTGTTCGAGTGATTCGTTCGTTCGCTAGAAGACGATATGAAGCGAAACGTTCAACTGAAAACAGTGAGCAATTATCTAAAGCCAATATTCTTGTAAATAATTTGTCTGCTTTAATGACACCTGCGACAACCTTTGTTATGAATATCGGTATAATGGTTATTTTATATATCGGAGCAATTCAGACAAATAATGGCGCTTTGTTCCAAGGTGAAGTTTTAGCTTTGATCAATTACATGAATCAAATGCTTTTAGCGTTGATTGTTGTAGCGAACTTAGTCGTGATTTTTACAAAATCACAGGCATCTGCTTCAAGAATCAATGAGGTATTGGATGCGACGGTGAGCATCGAAAATTCTACTGGTACGTATACGTTAGAAGACGTTCATGATCAACCACAAACTGTCATTAGATTTGATCATGTGTCATTTGATTATGATGCAGATGCAGCTGATGCATTTTCGGATATTGATTTCTCTGTGCCTGTTGGGAAAGTCCTTGGAATTACAGGTCCTACAGGTAGTGGTAAGAGTACACTAATCAATTTGATTCCTCGTTTTTACGATGCGACAAAAGGAAAAATTTCTGTTTATGATGAGGATGTTACACACTTCCAGTTAAAAGAACTGAGAAATCTGATTGGATTTGTACCTCAAAGAAATACCTTATTCAGTGGAACCATTGCTGAAAATCTTAGATGGGGAAAAGCAGATGCAACGGATGAAGAATTATACGAAGCACTGCGGATTGCTCAAATGGAAGAGTTCGTCAGAGGGATGCCAAATGGCTTAGAGTCGCCAGTATCAGAAAACGGTAAAAACTTCTCTGGTGGACAGCAGCAAAGGCTGACGATTGCTAGAGCACTGGTTTCTAAACCCAAAATCATTATTTTAGATGACTCATTAAGTGCATTAGACTATGAAACAGATTATAACTTACGTGAAAGTCTGAAAGGCATTAAAGACGCAACGGTCATTATTGTTTCTCAGAGAATTAGCTCGATCCAATCAGCTGACCAAATTCTTGTAATGAACAATGGTCAACTAGAAGGCAGTGGCACCCACGATGCCTTACTTGAAAGTTCTGAAACTTACAATGAAATTTACAAATCACAAACAGATCCGTCATCGACAATATTGAAGGAGGAAGAAAAAATATGAAAAAGAATAAAATTCATCCTTCAGATTTAAAAAGACTAACTGGATATTTAAAAAATTATAAGATCATTGCAATAGTTGCTTTGATCTTTGGGATCGTTTCAGGAGTCGGAACGGTAGCGTCTACTTTCTTGATTGGTCTTAGTATTGATACACTGGTCGGCGCAGGAGAGGTGGACTTCACCGGTTTATACCGTGTATTGGTCTGGTTAGGTGTCGCTTATCTAGTGACCGTATTGTCTCAGTGGCTAGTAAGAGTCTTATCTAATCAAGTTTCCTTTAAAATTGTTAGAGATTTACGTGTAGATACATTCTACAAACTGAACCAGCTTCCCTTGAGCTTTTTTGACCGTACAAGTCACGGGAATGTCGTTAGCCGTTTCACAAATGATCTAGAAAGTTTATCAGAAGCATTGGTACTAATTTTGAGTAACTTATTTACTGGTGTTATTATCATTCTAGCTTCATTAGCCTTTATGTTATATTTAAGCCCAATCCTGACCCTAGTCATTGTGCTTATTACACCACTATTCTTCTTGGTAGGATGGTTAGTAGCAAAATATTCCCAGAAATATTTCACGAAACAACAGAATATCTTAGGGAACTTATCTGGTTATGCTTCAGAGATGATTACGGGGCAGAAAGTCGTTAAAGCTTTCGGTTATGAAGCAGAGATGGAAAAAACCTTTCAAGGAATGAATTTGGATTTATATAACTGGGGACAGAAAGCACAGTTCACTTCTTCTGTAACCAATCCTGCAAGTCGTTTTATCGATCATATTGCATACTTGTTGATTGGTGTTGTCGGTGGGTTGCTGGTTATTAATGGTACTGGGGCTGTAACAATCGGTACGATATCAAGTTTCGTTATCTATTCTTCGCAATTCTCGAAACCATTTATCGAAATCTCAGGTATCATGACGCAAGTCCAAACTGCCATAGCAGGACTAAGTAGAATCTTTAAGATTATTGATACGCCTGTTGAAAGACAAGATAAACCAGATGCGATTGTCCTAGATAAACCTCAGGGTAAAGTAGATTTCAAAGATGTTACATTCTCTTATGATCCTAAGACAACCTTAATTGAAGATTTAACAATTTCAGTTGAACCTGGAGAGACTGTTGCAATCGTAGGGCAAACCGGAGCAGGGAAATCGACATTGATCAACCTTCTAATGCGTTTTTACGAATTGGATAAAGGAACGATTGAAATTGATGGTATAGATAGTACGAAATATACTCGAGACAGTTTGAGAACGAGCTTTGGTATGGTTCTTCAAGATACTTGGCTGTTCAACGGAACCGTGAAAGAAAATATTCGTTACGGTAAACCGGATGCTACGGATGAAGAAATTATTGAAGCGGCCAAATCTGCTTATGCTCATTCCTTTATCGAACGTCTCCCTAAAGGCTATGATACAAAATTAGGGAACAAAGGGATTTCTCTTTCGACTGGTCAGCAGCAATTACTGACCATCGCAAGAGTTATGCTAGCAGATCCACCAATGCTGATTTTGGATGAAGCAACGAGTTCGGTGGATACGCTGACTGAAATCAGAATCCAGACAGCCTTCTTGAAAATGATGGATGGAAGAACAAGTTTTGTTATTGCACATAGACTTTCAACTATTCGAGAAGCAGATGTCATCTTAGTTATGGATAAAGGTAATGTAGTAGAAGTCGGAAATCACGATGAGCTGATGAAAGAAAAAGGCTATTACTACAGACTACATGAATCACAATTTAAATAAAACGAAAAAGAGCGAAACCCCGGGGTTTCGCTCTTTTTATATCGATATTTTTAAATAAGTAAATCTGATAGCTCAAGATTAATTATCCAGGGTTGTTTTAATCGTATTGATTTCAAAGATATTATTGCTGTCACCAAGAACAGCAATAAATTTCATCATATTGAACTTCACTGGAAGATGAAGTGTGTACAAATCTCGACAGACAGACGTACCATCATCGCGATACGTTATGGAGTGATCAGTCGAAACAACGCTAATATGATTTTCTTTGAAACAGTTCTCCAAGTACCTTAAGGTTTGGTCTCTATTTACATAACGGACTTCTAATTGCTTTGTTCGTTCAATTTTAAATACACTTTTGACGGTTCTTAAAACGAGTAACATAATCAGGGTACTGGAAATGGCCATAAAATAATAACCCATACCCGCGGAAATCCCTAAACTAGCTACCGCCCAGATAGAAGCAGCTGTGGTTAGGCCAGTAACGCTTCGTTTGCTCACAATAATTGTACCAGCACCTAAAAATCCAATCCCATTAACAATTTGTGCAGTCAGTCGAGTAATATCGGTTGTGACGATTGGTGCGAGATCTGTGTTATCTCTAGCAAATTCTATGACCCATTGACTAGCTTCTAACTGCGTTAGTGTAATAATTGCAGCGCCTAAACTAACGAGTGTATGGGTACGTATCCCCGCATCGCGTCCTTTTAATTCTCGTTCGTAACCAATAATGCCACCTAGAGAAGCGGCGATTAAAAGTCTCAATAGTAATTCCACATTAGTGAATACCATACAATCAACCTCCTCAACCTGAATTGTCCTTTATAATAGCTCTATCATACTAAATATAGGTTACAAAGTTAACTATTTACAATAATTAAAAATCATAAATGAAAATGCTTTTATATTATTATAGGATTCTGTATAATTAAATTAAGACTATCTAATTTATAATCATTAAAATGTAATAATAATAGTATTCTAGGAAAGATTCTTTTGTATTAAAAAGTTATACTAAACGAAGACCACACAAACTAGAAAATCATCAATTAGAGAGGAAGATCAAAATGCAGTTTTCTTTTATGAGAAAACAGGGTGGATCACATCCTGAAGAGAAAAAAGACAAAACCAGGAAACTCCCAATTGTAGACGCGACCGTTCCTAAAGTATTGATTTTTCCAGTATCTATGCATATTGGAGCACCTGCTAAACCCATTGTGGAAGTTGGCGATAAAGTTAAAGTGGGTCAAATGATTGCTGAAGCTGGGGGATTTATTTCTGCCAACATTTATTCTTCTGTATCAGGAGAAGTGATTGCAGTTGAAAAAAGACCTTCCACAGGTGGGGACATCGATTCAGTGATTATTAAAAATGACTTCGAGTATACAAAAGATGAACCGATTGTGGAACCAGGTAGATCAATGGATATGACAGATGATGAAATTGTTGAAACAGTTCGTAAAGCAGGGATCGTAGGAATGGGTGGAGCAACTTTTCCAACGGCAGTAAAATTAAGTCCGCCACCAGGAATGACAATTGATACGTTGATTATCAATGGCGCTGAGTGTGAACCATATTCGACCTCAGATAATCGTGTGATGATTGAATATTCTGAAGAAATTGTGAATGGAATCAACGTGATTAGAAAATTATTCCCCAAACTTAAAAAAGTTTACATTGGGATTGAGGACAATAAACCAAATGCACTGAAAGCAATGGAAGAAGCGACAAAAAATTACCGCGATGTAATCGTTCAGCCTTTAAAAACCATGTATCCACAAGGGTCAGAAAAGAACCTGATTCAAACGATGACAGGTAGAGAAGTACCACCAGGTGGACTACCAGCGGAAGTGCGTTGTGTGGTCATGAATACATCTACACTTCGAGCTTGTTACCGAGCATGTGAATATGGAGAGCCACTGACTGAAAGAATCGTTTCCGTTTCAGGTACGCCAATCAAGGAACCAAAGAATCTACGTGTGAAAATCGGTACGCCGATGGATTCTTTGATTGAAGACTGCGGAGGTTTTTCTGAAGTACCAGGAAAAGTTTTGTCTGGAGGGCCTATGATGGGGAAACCTGTATCTGATCTAGGAATCTCAATCATCAAAGGAACAACAGCAATCACAGTCCTGACTCCAGCAGAAGCAGATGAAGGCGAAGAAAAGGACTGTATCATGTGTTCAGAATGCCTAAATGTTTGTCCGGTTAGTTTACAGCCTATTCTAATCAGTGATGCATTTGATCGAGGAAATTTGCAGAAGGCAAAAGAGTTAGGTGCTATGGATTGTATTGAATGCGGTAACTGCTCATTTATTTGTCCATCAAAAATCCCTCTGTTAGATAATATTCGTGCTGCTAAAGCTGCAATAAAAGAACAGGAAGCGGGGTAGACAATTATGGCGCAGACAATGGACCTTAAAAAGAATCTTAAAGTAGGACCTTCACCACATGTTCGTTCTAAACGCACATCAGCGTGGATAATGGGACAAGTGATGATTGCCCTTATACCTCCTATGATTGCTGCTACTTTCTTCTTTGGACTACAAGTTCTTTTAATGGTAGCTGTTGGTATTGGGTCGGCAGTGTTAAGTGAATATGCCTATCAAAAAATTCGTTATCAGCAAGTCAAAATTAATGATTTGAGTGCTGGCGTTACGGGTATGCTGATAGGATTGAGTTTGCCCGTGACAGCCCCCCTTTGGACGGTTGTGTTGGGGTCAGTATTTGCCATCGTGATTGTAAAGCAACTCAACGGCGGAATTGGTAAAAATTACTTTAATCCAGCTGTTGCAGCTCGAGTTATGCTGAAAGCTTTTTTCTCACCATGGATAACAAACTGGGTTTTACCAAGTGCTTGGGGAGTAGATGCTGTCGCTGGTGCTACCCCACTCGAATTTATTGGGAATCGTGCTCAGACTGTTTCAGAACAGGTACCTGAACTATGGGAGCTGTTTTTGGGCATTAACCTTGGAGGGAACGTTGGTGAAACATCTAAATTAGCTATACTAATTGGTATGCTGTACTTAATTTTTAGAAGAGTTATTCATCCAAAAATTCCGATATTATATATATTGACCACTGTAGTAATTATGGGATTCTGGAGTGCGTTTAATTTCGACTTTATGATGACACATGCACTCACTGGAACGCTTTTTTTCGCAGCGACTTATATGGCTACAGATTATAGCTCAGGTTCACTGACGCCAGCAGGGAAAACTGTTTTTGCGATTGGATGCGGGGTGCTAACAGCTTTCTTCAGAATCGTCTTCAATTATCCTGGTGGAGTAGGGTTTGCCATTTTAATTATGAACTTCCTCGCTCCTTTTATCGACGGCAAATTAATGCCTAGAATCTATGGACACAAAACACGTCCAGCAACGAAATATGACCGTCAAGGTGAGTTAAATAGATAATCCGAAATCAAAAAGCATCTCTTTGCAGCACTAAGCTGAGAAAGAGATGCTTTTATAATAGTGTTAGAACAAGTCAATTAAACAATGAATATGAACTAAACTGTTCATTAATAGAAAGATACTCTTTAGGGAAAAGATACTAGGTATGAACAGAGATTCATTGTACAATAAGTAAGTGAATACTGTATAAGTTAGGATGGAAAAAATGACAAAGACAAACAACAAAAATCATTATGATTATTTAGTAATCGGCGGTGGTAGTGGAGGCATTGCTTCTGCTAACCGCGCCGGTATGCATGGTGCAAAAGTAGGTTTGATTGAAGCAAATGATCTCGGTGGAACTTGTGTGAATTTAGGCTGTGTACCTAAGAAAATTATGTGGCATGTCTCTGAAATGATGGAAGAACTGGACTTATATGCTGAGGATTATGGCGTAGAATTAAGTCAAACACCTAAACTGAATTTCAAAAAGATGGCTGAAAATAGAAGAAGCTTTATCGAAAGACTACATGGTGCCTATAAAAGTGGCTTGGATAGTAATGGAGTAGAATTGATCAGAGGGTATGCTAAATTTGTGGATCAATATAGCGTTGAAGTAAATGAGGAAATTTATACGGCAGATCATATTTTAATTGCAACAGGTGGCAGACCAAAACGTCCTAATATACCTGGTAGTGAATTTGGTATCATTTCAGATGATGTATTTGATTTAACTGAATTACCAGAGAGAGTAGCTGTTGTTGGTGGTGGTTATATCGGAGTCGAGATGAGTGGTATATTCCATGGGTTTAAAGCCGATACACACTTATTTATCCGTAAACCTATGCCACTGCATGGATTTGATTCTATTATCACTGAAGGGTTTATTGAACTTGCTGAAACGGAAGGTAAAAACGTTCATACAAATAAAACAGTCAAAGAAGTAAAAGAGAATGAAGATGGATCTTATATTATGTACTTTGAAGATGGATCAACACATGAAACTGATCTGATACTATGGGCTACGGGTAGAACACCGAACACAGAAAATCTAAATCTAGAGGTTACGAACGTACATCTTTACCCTAATGGCTATATAGAAACAGATCAGTATCAAAATACAACAGCAGATAACATCTATGCAGTAGGAGACGTTACCGGTAGAGTTGAGTTGACACCTGTTGCAATCGCAGCTGGAAGACGACTTTCTGAAAGACTGTTCAATGGAAAAAAAGATTCATACTTGGATTATACTTTGGTTCCTACAGTATTTTTCACACATCCTCCAATCGGTACAGTAGGTATGACTGAAGAACAAGCAAAAGATGAGTATGGAGAAGAGAACATAAAAGTGTATACTTCCAGATTTACCTCTATGCATAGTTCAATTACCCGAAACAGACAAAAATCTTATATGAAATTGGTTTGTTTAGGAGAAAACGAAAAAATCGTTGGTCTTCATGGTATTGGACGAGGAATGGATGAATTGCTACAAGGATTTGCAGTAGCGATCAAGATGGGTGCAACAAAAACAGATTTTGATGATACTGTGGCGATACATCCAACAGCAGCGGAAGAATTTGTTACGATGAGATAAGCTTTAAGAGAGCCTTTATATGAGGTTCTCTTTTTATTTTGTAAGCTTTTACATGTTCAGGTTCAAACCGTTTATCTGAACTTTAATAGATAAATAACTATTGAATCGACTTTAAACACGAACTTTAAGTAGAAGTAAACTGATAATGTTCTATTATAAGGTTGCTTTTTTAATAAATGCCTATTATAATGAGAAATGAATTTGTATAAATCATCTAATATAGTTTAGCGATACGGGCTAACGTTTCTACCAATCACCTTAAAAGATTGACTATTAGATCTAGAGATAATGGATTCTTTCATTTCTCAGAGATCGATTAGTTTTTAGGGATGAGTATTCTCATCCTTTTTTATATGCTCTTATTTGATTTAATCGGACAAAAAATGTAGAGCGAGATGGTTCCGTAAAAAGCTGACAATTGAGAGAGGTTATACAAGAGCTTCGACAAACGAAGTATCTATCTTGAAAGAGGGTCATATCAGTGTTAGAAAAATATTTTCAACTGAAAGAAAATAATACAAATGTAGGACGTGAAATCGCAGCAGGGGTTACGACTTTCTTCGCGATGTCTTATATCGTTTTTGTAAATCCACAAATCTTATCTTTAACAGGAATGCCATCTCAAGCTGTCTTTCTTGCAACAATCATCTCCTCAGCAATTGGGACATTGATCATGGGGCTTTATGCTAAAGTGCCTTATGCACAGGCACCAGGTATGGGACTGAATGCCTTCTTTACTTATACAGTCGTATTCGCACTAGAGTTCTCATGGCAAGAAGCATTAGCGATGGTCTTTATCTGTGGGATCGTGAATATTATTATCACGATGACAAGTATCCGTAAAATGATTATCCATGCCATTCCAGAAAGCCTTCAACATGCAATTGGTGGTGGAATCGGTGTATTTATTGCGTACATCGGATTAAAGAATGCAGATTTTTTAGAATTCACTTCAGAAGCCCCAAATATCATCTCTGCTAATAATGAAGCTTTTGATGCTGCAAAGGAGACGTATCAAGGTGGATTAAATACAGTTGTAACAGGTGGTGGAATTATTCCTGATCTTACAGCTTTCGCGACACCCCATGTACTACTGGGGTTAATTGGATTAGTCTTGACGATTATCCTGTTGATTGCCAATGTTAAAGGCGCGATCTTAATCGGAATTATCGGAACAACGTTGATTGGTATACCAATGGGCGTAACGGATCTGTCGGGTTTGACAAATCCTTCAAACTCAATAGGGTCAGCTTTTTCTGATCTTGGAATCACATTTGGAGCGGCATTTGGTTCAGAAGGTTTTGGCTCTCTTTTAGCTGATCCATCTCGCTATGCACTCGTATTTATTACCGTATTTGCATTTACACTCACTGATATTTTTGACACGATCGGAACGTTTATTGGTACGGGTCGTAAAACAGGTATTTTCACTTTAGATGATGAAAAAGCAATGGACGAAGGTAAAGGCATCAATACGAAACTGGAAAAAGCGTTGTTCGCAGATGCTATTGCAACAACTGCTGGTTCAATTTTTGGTACTTCAAATGTAACGACATTCGTAGAAAGTACAGCAGGAATCGGAGCTGGAGGTCGTACGGGTCTGACAAGTGTAGCTACAGGGATTATGTTTTTGTTAGCTGCAGTATTTTCTCCAGTCATTGCAATCGTACCTGGAGCAGCAACTGCACCTGCGTTGATTGTAGTAGGAATCATGATGATGTCAGCATTTGGAGAAATTAACTGGAATGATTTAGAAGAAGCAGTACCCGCATTCTTCGCATCGATCTTTATGGGATTTGCCTACAGTATTTCTTACGGAATCGCAGCAGGATTTGTTTTCTATATCATTACTAAAGTCGTCAAAGGAAAAGCAAAAGTCATTCATCCAGTTATCTGGGTCACAGCAGCTTTATTTATTATTAACTTTATTGTAATGGCAAATATTTAAAATATAAACACAAAAAAGCCTACGCCAATCAATTGATTGTTAGCGTAGGTTTTTCTAATAACTTTTATTCGTAACGTAAAGCTTCGATTGGATCTAGTTTTGCAGCTTTTCTTGCAGGGTAAATACCAAAGAAAACCCCAACAGCTGTAGAAAATACGAGCACGAGCACGACACTTCCAAATGTAATATTTGGAATGATATCAAGGAACCCGGCAATGATATTAGATAACAAGATACCTAAGGTCAATCCAATTAATCCACCAATCAAACTCAAAATAATCGACTCCATCAAAAATTGAGTCAGAATCGTATTGGTTGTTGCCCCGAGTGCTTTTCGAGTACCGATTTCTCGCGTTCTTTCAGTAACAGATACAAGCATGATATTCATGACTCCGATACCACCTACTAGTAAGGCGATTGCGGCAACAGCCGCGATAAAGTTGATGAATAGCCCAAGCACATTATCCACTTGATCTAGTGCTTGTAAGAAATTTGTCGCGTTATATTTATTTTCTCCTACGGCATTGTTTCTTAGTTCAAGCAAGCGAACGATCTGGTTAGAAACAGGCTCAATTTGTTCAGTCGCACCAACTTCGATAATAGCAGAACTAATACCAGCAAACTGCGGAATGGCGTTTCCAATTGTAGAGTTTGGCATCGCAATAAACAATGGCAGTTCACTTGTATCGAATGCACCCTGTATATCTCCAAATCTTCCTTCTACAATCCCGACGATTCTTAAATTAAGTGGAACCTGGGCTGTCGTTACGCGCAAAGTTTCTCCGACGACATTTGTACGTCCGAATAGAGCTTCTGCCGCATCTTCATCAATCACAACAACGTCAGCGGATTCATCATAATCATTTTGGTTAAAGTAACGACCATCAACCAGATCAGAACTCATTGTCTGACTAAGGTATTGAAGATCGGGCGTACCATATGAAACAACTGCTTGTCGGGTTTCATCATCAGAGGATATGGTTCCTTGAGTCTGTTCGTTTGGAGAAATATAGCGAATATCTTCTATAGACTCTTTCAGTACCGATAAATCCTCGTTGGATAGAGCTTCGCCACTTTGCTCCGAATCACTTGCACTTAGTTGGATCGTTGTCGCACCCAAATCACTAAATGTACCGGTGATTTCACTAGCGGCGCCATTTCCTACTGCGAGTATGGCAATAACAGAGGCTATTCCGATAATAATTCCAAGCATGGTCAGAAAAGAACGCATTTTATTCGCAAAAATACTATCCAGTGCCATTTTTAGATTTTCTTTAAAGAACATGTTCATCCACCTCCGTTTGTTTCAAACGTTTAGGCGTCAGATATTCATTTTTTTGAAGTACACCATCTCTGAAATGAATAGTCCGTTTAGTATACTCAGCCATTTCAGGTTCGTGAGTAACCATAACAATCGTTGTACCTTCATCATTCAGGTCCTGAAAAATTCTCATAATGTCTTCCGTTGTTTTAGAGTCCAAATTGCCTGTAGGCTCATCTGCCATCAACACTGAAGGATTATTTACAATGGCTCTAGCAATCGCTACACGTTGCTTTTGACCACCAGATATCTCATTTGTGAGATGATTGATACGATTACCTAATCCCACTTTTTCTAAGGCTTCAATCGCTCGTTCACTTCGTTCTTTTCTTGGAACCTTCGCGTAGACAAGAGGGAGCATGACATTTTCCAGCACACTCATTCGAGTCATCAAATTAAATGACTGAAAGACAAATCCGATTTCTTTGTTTCGAATATGGGCCCGTTCGTTATCCGAAATTCCAGATACATCTGTTCCATTCAAAAGATAGGTGCCACTATCAAATTGATCTAATAATCCAAGTATATTCATTAAGGTAGATTTTCCCGAGCCACTAGGACCCATTATAGAGGTGAATTCTCCTTCTTGAATAGATAAAGAAACTTTATCTAATGCTTTTAAAGTTTCCCCGCCCATTCGGTAAATCTTTTCGATATCTTTGATCTCGATCACGAGAATACCTCCTATTAATCTTCTAGTTCTACTTGCGCGTCTTGAGTAACGTCGTCTCCTGGAGATAAAATGACTTGATCTCCTTCAGATAATCCATTCGTTACTTCAATAGTGGTATTTGATTGAATACCCGTCTCAATTTCGACTCTTTGAGCTGTCTGATCTACAACTGTATAGACGAAAGGTTGATTGTTTTCATCATAGTTCAAAGCCTCAATAGGAACAATTAAAGATTGGTCAGCAGAAGCAACCGTAATATCAGCATCAATTTCAAATCCAGCAATCAATCCTTCAGGCTGGTCATCAAACGTTACCACTGCACCAAGCGATGTAGTAGAGCCAACTTGAGATTGTTCTTGTTTTGCAACAGGATCAATGCGTGAGACCGTTCCTTGATATTCTTCATTTGAATAAGTCAACAATACTGGTTGATCAACTTCTACTAAGTTAGCATCTGAGCGAGATAACTGAATCATAACTTCTAGATTATTTAAGTCGGCTAAAACGATAGAAGCTTGTCCTTGTTGTACATTATTGTCGGGTTCCTCTTCAGAAACATTCACTTCAGTAATCGTTCCATCGAAGTTTGCAGTATAAGCAGTACCGTCTAGATAAGTGAGTAACGTGTCATCTTCTTCAACAGTATCTCCAACAGCTACGTTTAGCTCAGAAACGATTCCTTGACCTAAAACTTCCTGAGTTTCAGAAGGGACAATTGTTCCATTTGAAACGACAACTTCTGTGACCGAATCTTCTCCGACTTCCGCTGTTCTCACGGTAAGGGATTGCTCATCTTGTGAGCTATTCCAAATACTAAATCCAATAAACCCTAAAACAGCTATCAATACGATAGCACCTAACCATTTTTTCCAATTCATTTACACTGCTTCCTCTCTTCATTCGTACATTTTTATTCATATAATGATTATACCGTTCGATATGAACGATTTCTATGAAGAAAACTTGAAGATGTATGAATGTTGATTAAATTTATAATGATAAGCCTTTACACGAATCTACATAGGAGAGTGATTCAATTGATAAAATGCCTAAAAGTATAAGTCCATTTCATGTGTGTGGTAAGATAGTTACACAGATGTCAGGATGAGAGTTATGGGGGGAGTTTAAGGTGAAAGATAAATTATTTATAATCGGAGATATTCATGGTCAAATCACCATGTTTAACCAACTTTTAGAGCACTGGAACAAAGAAGAAGAACAGCTCGTACTAGTTGGAGACTTGGGGGACAGAGGCGAAAATCCAAAAGCTTGTTTTGAAAAAGTCAGAGAACTGATAGAAAAAGAGCACGCCATTTGTCTAAGAGGAAATCATGAAGAGATGCTTCTGAATTTTATGAAAAACCCGAATGAATTCAGTTCTAATTATGCGATGAATGGAGGAATGGTGACGATAGCTTCTTTTTTGCAGACAGAATTAAAAGGGAAAGAGCCTTCTGAATTAGCCATTAGTCTTCAAAAAAAAGCGCCATGGTTGAAATCATTTATTGAAACCTTGCCTCTTAAATTTGAATGGGAAAGCTTTCTCATCGTACATGCTGGGATTAATTTGACGATTCGTAACTGGAGAAATACGAGCAACCGAGATATGGTGTGGATTCGAGAAGGTTTTTACGATCAGCCAAATAAGACAGGGAAGACAATAATATTTGGGCATACGGTCACAGCCATGTTAAATGAAGATCCAACAGATACTTCAATATGGAAAACAGATGATGGGAAAATCGGTATTGATGGAGGAGCTGTATATGGCGGTAGCCTTCATGGTATTGTGATTGACAAGGAAGGTATAATCAATCAATATAGTATTGAAAACAAAGGGTATGCGTACAGCGACCATTTGCGAAAGGAATAAAGGATAGTATGAAAATCGGTATGATATCGGATCTGCATATAGATATCAATGAAAAGGCACTACAAGCAAGTGAAACTGCAGAATCTCTAGTAACGCAAATGATTTTAGATCAGAAACTGGATATCTTATTGATTGCAGGAGATATTTCCAATCATTACGAAAAAAGCCAGAAATTTCTGGAAGACATACAAGAGACCACGAACGTTCAAGTGTTTTTTACACCAGGGAATCATGATTACTGGTCAAAAGAACATGAAGTGAAAGATACGAACCAAATTGATGCTTTTTTCACTTCAAAAAAAGAGTCTCTGGTAGGAAATCCTAAAATCCTTAATGATGAGTGGGCCATTGTAGGATCTCCAGGTTGGTATGATTATGGATATGGAGATCATCAAAAATATTCAATTGAGCAATTTGACAAGAAAAAATATAAATTTGCTTCCTGGAATGATCGGCATTACGTAGACTGGGTAATGGACGATCAGAGTGTCAGTAAGAGGATGCTGGATCAACTAACAAGCGATATGGAATCCGTTGGTAAGCGGAAAATCATTTTGATGACGCATGTAGCGACACATTCAGAATTTGTTGTCCCCTTACCGAATCGAATATATGATTATGCGAATGGATTTTTAGGAGCCAAGTCGTATGAGTCACTGTACACAAAGTATCCTCAGATTAAATACAGTTTGATGGGGCATGTTCATTTTAGGAAAACTTATCGAGATACTGACCGGACTTATATTTCTGCGTGTATAGGTAATAAGAGACATTGGAGCAACAAGAATTTCAAAGCACAACTAGAAAAAACACTGGTCGTAATCGATCTATAAGATAAAGGTAGAAGTCGAGGTTTCTCGTTTTCTACCTTTCTTTGTGTCGATAATCTTTTAGTCATAATGAGAGAGAACTGAATTCGGGTATTTGATTAAGCGGATTTGTGATAAAATGGAAAAGTTGAATACATGCATTGGAGATGGATATTTTGGTAGAAATAGAAAATAAACAAGTAATGGACTTATTAATTAAAGAATTAACAGATTATTCAAAAAAGCAAATCAATGCCGTACTGGATTTACTAGATGATGGGAATACAGTTCCCTTTATTGCGCGTTACCGAAAAGAAGTAACGGGCTCACTAGATGAGGTCCAGATCAGAGAAATTGAAGAGCGCCATACTTATATAAAAAATATAGAAAAAAGAAAAACAGATGTCTTAGCTTCTATTGAAGAGCAAGGGAAATTAACACCTGAACTTGAGCAAGCCATTCAAAAAGCAACACAGATGCAAAAAGTGGAAGATTTATACCGACCATTCAAACAGAAACGTCGTACAAAAGCAACCATTGCAAAAGAACAAGGTCTTCAGCTATTTGCAGACTGGATTTTATCTTTTCCAGAGGCTGATCTTGAAAATGAAGCAGAACGCTATATCAATGAAGAAAAAGAAGTTTTGACAATTGAAGAGGTTCTGACAGGTGCACATGAGATTATCGCTGAATATATTTCAGATAATCCCAAATACCGTGAGTGGATTCGAGAATATACAAGTAAACAAGGAACAGTACTTTCTACTGTAAAAGACCAAACAGCAGATGAAAAAGCTGTTTATGAAATGTACTATGACTATTCAGAAACCATACAGTCACTTGTTGCTCACCGTATCTTAGCTTTAAACAGAGGAGAAAAAGAAGGTGTACTGTCTGTCAATATTGAAGTTGATGAAGACCGCATAGAGCACTACATCATTAAGCAAGAAATCAAGAGTGTACGACTGACGCCAGCTGTTAAAAAAGTAAAAGAAGCTATCAGTGATGCCTATAAACGGTTTATCGGACCAGCGATTGAAAGGGAAATCCGTAACGGTCTTTCTGAAAAGGCGGAAGAACAAGCGATTGAAGTGTTTGGAGAGAACTTGAGAAATCTTTTACTTCAAGCGCCTCTAAAAGACCAGATAATATTAGGCTTGGATCCAGCTTACCGAACTGGGTGTAAATTAGCCGTTATCGATGCGACTGGAAAAGTATTGGCAATTGATGTTATTTATCCGCATAAACCAGCTTCTCAACAAAAAAGAGCAGAGGCGTCAGACCGTTTCAAGAAAATGATTGAGGAATTTAATGTAGATACAGTAGCTATTGGTAATGGTACTGCAAGTAGAGAATCAGAAACATTTGTTGCGGAAAACCTTAAAGAGTCGGGACATAAAGTCGCTTATGTCATTGTAAATGAGGCAGGTGCTTCCGTTTATTCCGCAAGTGACGAAGCAAGAAGAGAGTTTCCAGATTTGCAGGTTGAAGAAAGAAGTGCAGTCAGTATTGCTAGAAGATTACAAGATCCATTAGCAGAATTAGTGAAAATTGATCCAAAATCGATTGGTATTGGTCAGTATCAGCATGATGTATCTCAGAAAAAACTAACGGAACAGTTGGACTTTGTCATCGAAACAGTGGTTAACCAAGTCGGTGTGAACGTCAATACTGCCAGTGCTGCTTTACTGAAGCATATTGCTGGTCTGACAAAAACCACTGCTGAAAATGTTGTGACTTTCAGAGAAGAAAACGGTAAATTTACGAGCCGAGCACAACTTAAAAAAGTCAAACGACTAGGACCAAAAGCTTATGAGCAGGCAGTCGGATTCTTGAGAATTCCAGATGGAAAAGAACCGCTTGACCATACTGGGATTCACCCAGAAACGTATAAAGAAGCTAAAATGATTATTGAAATGGCTGGGCTGAAGAAATCTGATATCGGATCAGAAGACTTAAGTATGCGTGTGAAATCGCTGGATGAAGAAAAAGTTCTGGCAGAAACAGGCTTGGGTTCAGAGACGCTCAAAGATGTTGTGAAGGCCCTTGTTGCTCCAGGAAGAGATATGCGTGATGATATGCCAGCGCCACTACTCAGAACTGATGTCTTAACAATGGAAGACTTACAGCAAGGAATGGCCCTTGAAGGAACCGTTCGTAACGTTGTGGACTTTGGTGCATTCGTTGATATTGGCGTGAAACAAGATGGGCTCGTGCATATATCAAAACTGAGCAAAAAATTCATTAAGCATCCTAGCGCTGTCGTAGCTGTTGGGGATATTGTGAATGTATGGATTGATTCAGTCGATTTGAAAAAAGGCCGTATTGCCTTGACGATGCTTGGAAAAGAATAAAAGAACTGAATGACGGTAACGAGGTGCTGCTGTGCATCTCGTTCTTTATTATAAGGAGTAAGCTATGGATCAGGTTAAGTTGCAGGCATTTGTCGAAGAACTATCACTCAATGTTTTTTCAAAGCCCTTTAGACATAAAGCCACCTTCAACAAACGGTTGAAGACAACCGGAGGCAGATACTTTCTCAAAACGCATAACTTAGATTTTAACCCACTCGTTTTAGAAGTATTGGGGATGGATATTTTTGAAGGGGTCGTCAAGCATGAACTGTGTCACTACCACTTACATTTAGAAGGAAAAGGTCATCGGCATCAAGATGCTGATTTCAAAGCGTTATTAAAAGAAGTAGCTGGGCTAAGGTTCACACCAGCCTTAAAGGAAAGAAAAGTTTTCGAGCAGTTGTGGAAATATCAGTGCTCCGGTTGTGGACAGCTATATTACCGTAAAAGAAGGATAAATACAGAAAGATATGTCTGTTCTAATTGCAGAGGAAGGCTCGAACTACTAGGAAAAGACACACTTCATAATAAATCATGACCTAAAAAAGAGGATTGACACATTCAAGAAACGTTGTTATGATAGTGATTGTATCAAATAGCATACGTGGCGGAATGGTAGACGCGCCAGCTTGAGGGGCTGGTGGGGCGATGCCCCGTGGAAGTTCGAGTCTTCTCGTGTGCATAACTGAACGGAATAAAAGAACAGGAGAGTAGATATTTTCAGCTACTCTCCTGTTCTTTTATTTTCTCCAGTAAGTCTGGCAATCTTTTTTATCTTCAATATTGAACTGAACAATTTTTTCAATCAAATCAAAATCCACTTTCTGAGTACTTTTGATCTTGATAAGTTCTTTTGTCGTTGCGTAATCTGTTTCATTGATTTCAGATTCGAACTGACGAAGAGCTTTTTTTTCAGGAGCGATAGAGATATGATGTTTTGCTACACTGAATCCGATAATAAAGGTCCCATGGTCCGTAAAATTTGGCTGATTCCAAGCGATTCGTGGAACTAGATCTGGAAAAGCACTGTGTATCCTATTTAAAATTTCCGTCATCCTATCTCGCTGTTCTATATCATCAATAGATTCAAGATATTCTTCAAACTCTTTCATAATAGACACTCCTTAATAAGGCTTATTTAATAGTCATTATACGCTTGATGGATTGTCAATAAAAGAATAAAAACGACCCCCAGTGGGAGTCGCTTCATTTTATCTATAAAAGTCCTGATCTTCATCTACACGAACGCGGACTTTTTGTGGTTGGTTATCGTTAAAGAAAGATGCGAGTAACGCAGCCGGTATAAGAGTCATTAATCCTGTCAAAGTCATTAAAATGATGGTATTCATTATGATCATCCTTCCAAGTCCCATACTAATAACACTCCAAATGTACAGCTCCAGTATGCGTCAAATAGAAGATTTATTCAATTCAAATGGTCCATTTAATTAAGTTTTTATTGTATACTATAGTTAAAACTGAAAGGAGCTTACAATGTTAGAACGTATTCACCATACTGCTATTATCGCTTCTAATTATGAAGAATCTAAGAAATTTTATACAGAAGTTCTTGAACTTGAAATCATTCATGAACTTTACCGAGAAGAACGAGATTCCTATAAATTGGATCTTGCGATCGGAGACGCTCAGATAGAACTATTTTCCTTTCCAACCCCTCCTAAAAGACCGAGTACACCGGAGGCACAAGGGTTAAGACACCTGTGTTTTGAGGTCAATGATATTGAGAATGCTGTCCGCTGGCTGGAACATAAAGGCGTTGAAGTGGAACCTATTAGAGTAGATCCAGTTACAGATAAACGATTTACATTTTTCAAAGACCCTGATCAGTTACCGCTAGAGTTATACGAAAAGTAAGAGTTGTTGTACAGACTCTTCAACTGGTGCTTAGTTCATTCACTTGACCCATATTAAAATATAAGGCAAAATAACTATATTACTTAAATTCAGGAGGAATCAGTATGGCTAAAAAAGCATTGCATACGTGTGTCAGAGTCAAGGATCTTGATAAATCAGTCGATTTTTATACAAATGTACTAGGAATGGAAATCACTAAAAAGTTAGATTATCCAGACGATAAATTCACATTGGTTTATCTTGCACTACCTGGGGACGCTTACGAAGTAGAACTAACATATAACTATGATCAAGAACAACCTTATGAAATTGGAAATGGTTATGGTCATATAGCCATTAGTGTGGATGATTTACAAGCTACACATGAAGAATATAGTAAAACAGATTACGAAGTAACTGGACTTAAAGGATTATCTGACGGAGCAGCTAACTACTTCTTTATCAAAGATCCAGATGGTTACAAAATTGAAGTTATTCAAGATAAATAATCATTCAATTAAATAGCTTTATAATGTAAGCTCGAGAATTTTTCTCGGGCTTACTTTCATACTTAGAATAGGGGAGAAAGACATGACGATTCCAGAATTTGATGCAGGCGTATTTAATTATGCGTCTAGAAGAGAACTTGTATACGGGAAAAAAGGGATGGTGGCTACTTCACATCCGTTAGCTTCTCAAGCTGGTCTAGAAATCTTAAAAAAAGGAGGAAATGCGATCGATGCGGTAATCGCAGCCGCTGCAGCGTTAACAGTAGTAGAACCAGGATCGAATGGTATAGGGGGAGATAGCTTTTCGATCTTGTGGAAAGATGGAGAACTGCACGGATTAAATGCCAGCGGACACTCTCCCAAACAACTAACAAGAGACAATCTGATAGAAAAAGGGCATCAGGAGATTCCTACACATGGAATCGATCCAATCACCGTACCAGGAGTACCAGCAGGATGGGTAGAATTAAACAAGAAACACGGAAAGTTGCCTTTGAAAGAAATCCTAGAACCTGCCGCTAAGATTGCAGAAGAGGGATTTCCTGTTTCAAATGTTGTTTCAAATGCGTGGAAAAGGACCTTTAACATTTTAAAGAAAAAACTGGAACAATTTCCAGAATTAGAGACTTGGTTTGAAACGTTTGCTCCCGAAGGTCATCCGATTGAGCCAGGAGAAATCTGGGCGTCTAAAGGGCATGCTAGAACATTGCGATTGATTGGAGAAACAGATGGAGAAGCTTTCTATAATGGGGAAATAGCAGAAGCAATCGATCGTACTTCAGAAAAATATCAGGGATTGATCAGAAAAGAAGATTTAAAGGAGTATAAACCCGAATGGATAGCGCCTATTTCAACAAATTATAAAGGGTACGATATCTGGGAAATGCCACCAAACGGACAAGGAATCATTGCCTTAATGGCCTTATCCATACTAGAAAACCTTGAATTGAAAGGAAAAGATGATCCTGAAACGATTCATAAACAAATCGAAGCTGTAAAACTGGCATTCAGTGATGGTCAGGCGACCATAACGGACTTAAAGCATATGAATGAGACCGTTGATAAATTGTTGTCTAAAGACTACGCTAAGTCAAGAGCTGCATTGGTACAAAAAGAAGCGCTAGATCCAAAACCGGGTATTCGCGATTATTCAGGAACTGTCTATCTAGCGGCAGCGGATGAAGAAGGCAATATGATTTCTTATATTCAAAGTAATTATATGGGGTTTGGCTCCGGTGTTGTAGTGCCAGAATATGGCTTGAGTCTGCAAAATAGAGGGTGTGGATTTACAATGGAAGAAGGACATCCAAACATTGTCGGTCCAAACAAGAAACCTTTCCACACGATTATCCCCGGTTTTATTACAAAAGGAGATCAGCCAGTCGGACCGTTTGGGATTATGGGAGGACAAATGCAGCCACAAGCTCATCTACAAGTCATCAGCTCAATGATAGATTTTCATCTGAATCCGCAAAATGCACTTGATGCCCCAAGGTGGCACTGGGATGAAGGGAAAAAAGTCTCGATTGAACCAGAAATGCCGTTAAGCGTTATTGAAGATTTAATCAAAAGAGGACACGAAGTTACGATCGTACCTGGAAAAGGTTTGTTTGGTAGAGGCGAAGTGATTTTAAGAAATCAAAACGGTGTGCTGATTGGTGGAACAGAGCCAAGAGCTGATGGATACATTGCAACTTGGTAAACTTATCAAATAGTTCAAAAACAGATATTTCGAAAAAAATAGAAGCATGGTATAATTTAGAAAGCACTTTCATTTAAATAGGTAGTTTTAGGAGGGGTAATATGAGCTTACTGGCTTTCGATATAGGCGGAACCTCAGTTAAGTACGCTATTTGGGATGAGGATCGTTTGAAAGAGAAAGGAAGCTTTTTGACCCCTGAAAGTTGGGAAGAGTTAAAAAGTCAATTACTTCACGTAAAGGAAAAGTTTGAAATAAACTATATTCTATCAGGTGTTGCTTTTTCAGCACCTGGAGCCATCAATCAAATAGAAAGACAGATTGAAGGTGTAAGTGAAGTGCCTTATATCCATTTTTTTCCAATTTATGATGAGTTGGAAAAAGTGTTTGGCTTACCTGTTTCTTTTGAAAATGATGCGAATAGTGCAGGTTTAGCAGAAATTTGGAGAGGTGCTGCTACGGATAAAAGCAATGTACTCTTTGTCGTGTTGGGCACCGGCATAGGAGGAGCGATCATTGTAGATGGTGAAATCCAGCACGGACACCATCAGCTAGGCGGAGAGTTTGGATTTATGCTGTTGGATGGAGAGAGAACATTCAGTGAGCTTGGGACAGCCGTTGCAATGGCTAGAAGATATGCTAAGCGGATGAATATCCCGACGAACAAAGTAAGTGGGGAAGAAGTCTTTCAGTTAGCAGAAAAAGGAGATACTATCGCTCAAGAAGAAGTCCAGAAATTTTTTCATTACTTGGTTAGAGGATTATATAATTTAGCTTATTCCTTTGATCCAGAAGTTTTATTATTAGGCGGGGGTGTATCCAACAAACCGGATCTTATTGAAAAAATCAATGAAGAAATGGATGCTCTATTTTCAAGGTTGAGAGTACCACCTTACAGACCAGTAGTTGAATTGTGTCACTTTAAGAATGATGCGAATCTGATTGGTGCTATCTATAATTTTATGCAAAAACATGAAATGATAGACTGAACTAAATCAGGCGGATGATTTTAAAATCTTTAGTTTTTGATTGAGTAGAGTCGATGGTCAATTATAGATGAGAAACGAGGACAAGTAGATGAAGATCAAACCACAAGATAAAATTCTATTTATTGGAGATAGCATCACGGATGTAGATAGAGATCGGTCTAATCCTAATGATTTAGGAAAAGGCTATCCGCTAATGGTTGCTGCTGAGTTGCAGGCGGGGCTGCCAGAAGAAAAACTGACTTTTTATAATAAAGGGATTGCTGGTGATAAAGTGGTTGATTTAAAGGCAAGGTGGGAAGAAGATTGTCTGGATCTAAATCCAGACATCGTATCTATTCTTGTAGGTATAAATGATTCCTCACACCAATTGAATTTAAATCAGCGTATGGATCAGAATGCAATCGAGCAATTTGAAGAGGATTACAGATTTTTACTAAAGTCGCTTATTCAAAGAACGGATGCCAGAATTGTATTAATAGAACCTTTTGTCCTTCCATATCCGAAAGAAAGAATAGAATTAAGAGAAGACTTGGATCAAAGAATTCAAATCGTCAGAAAAATGGCGCGTGAGTATCAGACGGATTTAATTCCTCTAGACGGCTTGTTCAGCGCGCAAGGCGTTAAGTACGGATACCCATACTATACAGGTGAAGATGGGATTCATCCTACCGTTGCAGGTCACGGTCTTATCAAAGAAGCATGGATAAATCAGATTGAATTTTAAAAAATATTGTACTATCTGTTTTGGTGTGCTATAGTTAGTCCATGCGATGAGTCGATTAGTCCACATTTGTGGACTGTCAAGCACGATACATGTGCATTGCACACAACAGGAAGTTGGTATCGGAAGTCACTGGTGCTGTGAACATCATACTTCACTTTAGTTTGACTAAAGTTGCTGAAAAAAGCTAGGATGAAAATCCTAGCTTTTTTTGTGCGAAATAAGTGGTTTTAGACAAACAAAAAGCGAAACGAATAACATTCGTTCCACTTTTTATCGTTAGACTATTTTTAAATTAAAAGAGTTATTTTGAATATTATTTTGCGTTTTTAACACTGTTTGCAACGATATCTGAAACACCCTCAGTAAAGACGTTAGGAAGAATATTGTCTACTGTTAATTCATCATCTGGAATAACACTGGCAATTCCTTGAGCAGCAGCAATTTGCATATCATCTGTGATATCTGTTGCACGAGCATCCAATGCACCACGGAAAATTCCCGGGAAAGCTAAAACATTATTGATTTGGTTAGGGAAGTCACTTCTACCAGTACCTACGATGAAGGCCCCACCATCTTTTGCGTCTTGAGGATTGATTTCTGGCTCTGGATTAGCCATTGCGAAGATAACCGGTTTGTCATTCATATCAGCGATCCATTCTTTTTTCAAAACGTTAGGAGCAGAAACACCAACGAAAATATCCGCACCTTTCAATGCAGTGTGCAGATCACCATGTATATTTGTTTTGTTTGTTACTTTAGCAATTTCTTTATGACGATCTTCAAGGTTTGGATCTTTTGAAGAAATGATACCTGTTTTGTCGACTAGTAACACATCTGTGACACCAGCAGAAAGAAGACGTTTTGAGATGGCGATTCCTGCAGCTCCACCACCGTTGACAACGATTCTTACATCTTCAATATTTTTTTCGCTTAATTTCAAAGCGTTATATACTGCTGCTAGAACAATAATCGCTGTACCGTGTTGATCATCGTGGAATACTGGGATGTTTAGGGATTCTTTCAAACGACGCTCGATTTCAAAGCAACGTGGTGCACTGATATCTTCTAAGTTAATCCCACCAAATGAAGGGGCAATCGCTTGTACATGTGAGATGATTTCTTCGACATCTTGTGTATCAAGAGAGATAGGTACAGCATCAACATTAGCAAAGCGTTTGAACAAAGCAGCTTTTCCTTCCATAACGGGAATAGCTGCTTCCGGTCCAATGTTTCCTAATCCTAAAACAGCCGATCCGTCAGTCACAACGGCTACTAGGTTTTTCTTAGAAGTATATGTGTAAACATCTTCTTTGTTTTCAGCGATAGCAGAACTTACAGCAGCAACACCCGGTGTATAAGCAATAGCTAGATCTTCCATTGATTCGATGGAAACTTTTGAATTTACTTCAATTTTTCCACCTTTTTCTTTACTGATTTTTAGAGCTTCTTCTTTGACATTCATTGTATACAGTTCTCCTTTATAAATCTTTTTTTAAATTTTTATACCGTGTATTAGAAAATAAATCGTAGAAGCGAAATCATAAAAGTGATTGTGATGGCTCCACCGATTCGAGTCGCAACTTGTGCAAAAGGCATCATTTCTTGACGATTTGCAGTAGATAGAATGGCTACATTACCAGTGCCGCCCATAGAGGCTTGATTCAATGAAATAATCGCCGATTCTATAGGATAAAGATGGACATAATTGGCTAGGAAAAATCCAGTTGCTCCTAAAGTGAGGACAGTAACGAGTATGATCAATACATACTGCCAAGACATGATTTTCAAAACATCTTCAAGTGACAGATAAATGATACCAAGTCCAACCATTAGTGGATAAGTGAAATTGGCCGATATCAATTTATTTAGTTGAAGTACCCCAGATTCCAGACTTGATGGTAGCACGCTGAAATACTTAAGCAATGTTGAAGCAAAGATAATGATAACAGCTGCAGGTAAACCTATCAAAGTAGCTGCCATGGTGCCGCCAATATATAAAGTCGTAACCAGGAAGAACCCTGCTCCAATAATACCAAAACTAATCGGTATAGAAACTTTTTTATCGTCTGAATCCAACTCAAGACCTTTACCGGCTTTAATGAGCGTACCATTTCCGTTTAACTCAGGTTTCTTTTCACCAAGACGATTGATCAAAGCCGCTATGATAATAGCAAAAAAGTTACCGATGATGGTCGCTGGTGCTAGAGTTGCTACGACTTCGCCGTAAGGGATACTAGTAATATGACTATATCCTAAGGCTAAAGGGAGTATACCACCGCCAATCCCACCTGCCAAAGTAGGTCCAACTATATAGAACAAAGTGTGCTGGAATCCTAACCCAAGTATCCAGCCTAATGTTGAAGGAATGAGTACAGCGAGAACAAATCCGACAATCATGGGAATGACCATGCGAGCAAATCCGTTAATTAGTACTTTGGTATTCATACCTAAAATACTACCAGTAATGAGAGAAAAAACGTAGATATCTAAAAAATCTGCATCGCTCATCAGAAACTCGACTGAATTAAGGGCATTATCAGGGATTAGATGAAATAAAACAAAGATGGCTGGAATCAACATGGATAAGATTGTCGCTCCGCCTAATTTATTTAAGATTGGAATAGTGCTACCAATTTTGCCTAATGACCAACCTAATACGAGAAGGACACCCATCCCACCCATAACATCAGTAGGTAGTTCATCCATATATACGGCTATTATAATAATAACTGAAGCGATTAAGAAATACGGTAAGGACAAGGGTCCGACTTTAATTTCATTTAGGCGACCTAGAAAAGACAAACGACCCGTTGAATTCTTCTGGATTTCTTTTGAATGGTTAAACAACTTTTTACCTCCTATTCAATGCGTTTATTCAAATGCATATATATCCTAATCCTAAAACAGATCGATTTCTAGATTATTAAACTAATTTAAGTGTAATTGAAATAAGTTAAGGGATAGTCTATTCTATCTGATACATTGTAAGAAAGGTAAGGTGATTAAAGTCGCTAAACAATGGAGAAAACAGCGATTGCTGTATAGATTGATGTTCATGATTTTAACAACGATAGTAATTACGGTTACTGTACTCTATTTTCTATTAAATCACCAATTATCTTCCTCAGCAAGGCAAGAGCAGGAAGAGAATTTGTTGAAGATTGCTCGTCATGTAGCCAACGAAGCTAATGTGGAAAGTGCTGTGGAAACAAAACAAACAAGTGAGCAGCTACAAACATACAGTAACGAAATCAGTCAGGAATTTGATTTGGATTATACAGTGATACTGACAATTGAAAGTATACGGCTAACACACCCCAATGAAAAGTTGATTAATCAGCCTTTTAAAGGAAACGATGAGCAACGTGTTTTTGAAGGGGAAGAATATGTATCAACGGCTAAAGGATCTTTAGGGCCCTCTATCAGAGCTTTTGTTCCGGTTTATAAAGACGGCAATGTCGTAGGAGCGGTCTCTTTAGGTATAACGATGCGGTCCTTCCAACAGACAATTCAAAATAGTAGTAGAGCTGCGTTATTAATCAGTAGTATTTTTGGTATCATCGTATCATTCATCGTAGCCATTTCTTTGAAAAAACAATTAAATGATATGGAACCGCATGAAATTGTTGGCTTACTAAAAGAGCGAAATGCTATGATGGAGTATGCAAAAGATGCAATTATAGCAACGAATTTACAACAAGAAATCGTCTTAGCGAATCAAGAAGCTACAAAACGATTTATGCATGAAAATAAAACATTGTATCAGTCTATCAGTGAAGTATTACCTTTTGCTAAAGATATCCAGGAAACGCTCGATCAGACTGAGCAAACCAATGAAACGATTTATAAATTTGAAGGCAATCACTATGTTGTATCCATCGCACCCATATTGCTTCAAGGAAAAGTGATTGGGCATATATATAGTTTGAGAGATGCTACAGAATTGCATTTTTTATTAGATCAATTGTATTCGACTTCTAATTATGCCCAAAGTTTACAATCACAGTCTCATGATTTCTTGAACAAATTACATGTCATTTACGGATTAACAGATTTAGAGGAATATGATGAATTGAAAAATTATTTAGCTAGTCTACTGGAACCTGAAGAAGAATTTACCAGACGAATGGCTTATTTGATTTATGAACCGATTATTGCTGGATTTTTGATAGGAGAAAGACATAAGTTTTCCTTGAAGACTATTCCCTTCTCTGTAGAAATTCATCCTGATATACCAACGGCCGCGAATCCATCATGTACGAAAAAATGGATTCAGAAAGTGAAAGAAGTGAATTATCATATACTATTAAATCGTGCTGAAAAGGTCCATGTTGAACTAGGGTACCTTGATAAAGCGATTCTCACGACGTATCACATTAAAGGATTGGATAGCGAATTAGAAGAAATGGCTAAGTCATTGGATCAAGATGCTGTTCATATTTTAGTAGATCGGGGTTCATTAAAAGTTACATTCAAAACAGGGTATAGAATCAAGAAAAACTGGATGAAAAAGGAGGAATCTTAAATGGTTTATTATATTGGGATTATTGAAGATGACCCAATGGTTTCGTCAATCAATAAAAGATTTGTTTCTAGAGTAGAGGGGTTTGAAGTAGCTGCTGAACTGTCAACTGTCAAAGCGGCAGAAGAGTGCTTGATCAAAGGGAAAGTGGCTCTAGATCTTTTGCTCATTGATATCCATTTAAATGATGAATCTGGATTGGAGTTTGTGAAATGGCTAAGAGCGAATGAGTACTCTACCGACTTCATTATGGTTACTGCAATGAGTGAAGAAAAAACTATTTCTCTATGTGCGCAGTACGGTGCAATAGATTACATTTTAAAACCATTTCGTTTCGACAGATTTGAGAAAAGTCTGATTAAATTCAAGCAACAAGCAGAATGGCTTAAAGGAAAGCAGGCGATTACTCAAGAAGATATCGACCATTACTATTGGTTTGATCATTTAGATTACACACAGGATTCTGATTCGATTGAAAAAGGATTATCCAAAGAAACATTAAATCTACTGATAGAGCTAATTGATCAATTTGAAGGATCGTTTACCATAGAAGAGCTTACAAAGAAATCTTCCTTATCGCATGTTTCAGTCAGGAAATATGTACGATATCTAGAGGCTAGTAATATACTTGAAGCGCATAGTACTTACGGAACAGTGGGAAGACCCACAATGTCTTATGTGAAAATTATATAAAATAACAGTTGTTTAACATTCGTAATTATTTTGTTATTTATATGAAGTGCATCAGATTAATGTGAAATAAGAGTTTAAGTATAGGACACCACGTTACGATTATGATAATATAAGAGTTATCAATAATGGTAAAGGAGTATCCATAGTATGCCACAAATTGAAAAGAAAGAACATGATGTTCGTCCTCAAAAAGATGAAGATATGATTATTAAAATGGGTAATTTTAGATTATACTTCCAAAACTATTATACAATTATTTCTCTTGGAAATGATATCGCTACAGGTGGTTTATATCTGGCGGGCAGCTTAACACAGGCTTTTACCAACTTAGAAAGGCTAGGGATGTATTTATATATCTTTGCTAGTTTCTTTCTTTTAATGAGACCAATCATCAGAATCGTTCACAATGTCTATCTATATAGTGAAAATCAATATAGAAAAGATGTATTGGGAGAAAAAATGGATGACGGTTATTATGATGATTCTGAAGAGAATGGCATTGATCAAGAAGAAAAGGAAAAAAAGGAAGAGCAAGCGAAACAGGAAAATAAAACTAGACATGAAGAAGATACGCCGGAAGAAAAAGAAGAACGAGAAGACGCAGATAAAGAAATCGAAATCGTCTCAAGCGGTGATGATGATAAGGATACAGAAGAGGAAAACAAGAAAGAAGAATCATAAGAAAATCCCTGAACTGATCATGTTGACCAGCTCAGGGATTTTCTGTGATTAACTTTAAGCAATTTCAACGGATTCTTCATCAGCAAGCTTGCGGTGGATTTCAGCAAGTTCTAACTCGCGAACTTTTCTTGGAAGGAAGCAACGAATTTCTTCTTCGTTATATCCAATTTGTAAACGACGATCATCCATAATGATAGGACGTCTGATTAAACTCGGTTGCGTTTTAAATAAGGTAAGTAATTCGTTCATAGAAAGGTCTTCAATATCTACATCTAAGGCCTGGTAAGCTTGAGAACGATATGAAATGATTTCTTCAGTACCTTCTTCAGTTAAGCTCAAAATATTTTTGATTTCTTCTATTGATAGAGGTTCGTGGAAAATATTCTTTTCTTCGAACTCTAACTGTTGTTCTTCTAACCAAGCTTTCGCTTTTCGACAAGATGTGCAACTTGGTGATACGTATAATTTAATCATGATTGGTTTGCCCCTTTTCAAAAGTGTGCTTAATCATTTTATGTAAAATGATCTCCGATTAGTTTTAAGTGTAATTTGTGAACAATTTGTTACAAGACCAATTTTAGGAGTAATAGAGATAAAAATCAATAGAATTTGACAAAAATTCGTCACAAATACGCGATTTAATAAAAGTCATTAGATTGTCATAATTCTGACACAATATTTTCCATAGAAAATATTGAGAAAATAAACAATATTTCTCGATTATTTTCAGTGTTACTTATAAAATGACATAAGAAAGTAAATTTGTAACGAGGAGCATAATAATGAAAACGATTAAATTAGGTGAAAGTCAATTAGATGTATCAGAAGTAGCCTTAGGCTGCATGAGAATGAACGCATTAGAGGTCAAAGAAGCAACAGCTGTTTTAGAAGCTGCAAATGAGAGCGGCATCAATTTTTACGACCACGCTGATATTTACGGAAAAGGTGAATCAGAAGAGCGGTTTGCGGCTGCTTTGAAGCAAAGCTCACTTAAAAGAGAGAATTTTCTAATTCAATCTAAAGCGGGTATTCGATTTGGAAAATATGATTTTTCTAAAGAACACTTAACTTCTTCTGTTGAAGGAATTTTGAAAAGACTGGAAACAGATTATTTGGACGTACTTTTACTACACAGACCGGATGCACTTGTTGAACCCGAAGAAGTAGCAGAAGTTTTCACAAGTCTACAGAAAGCTGGGAAAGTGAAACAGTTCGGAGTAAGTAACCACAGTCCTTATCAAATACAATTACTTGAAAAATATATCGAGCAAGACATTGTAGCGAATCAGCTTCAATTAAGTGTGACACATACAGGTATGATCGATGCAGGTATTCATGTAAATACGAAAGATGCGAATTCCATTGACCATGATCGTGCTATTTTAGATTATTGTCGTCTGAATGATATTACGATCCAACCATGGTCACCCGTTCAAGGTGAAAACGGCGTATTCTTAAATAATCCTGATTACCCTGAAGTTAATGAAGTTTTGAGTAAAATTGGAGAAAACTACGGAATGAATAATGAAGCCACGGCTATTGCCTGGTTATTGAGACATCCAGCTAAAATGCAAGTGATTCTAGGGACCATGAATCCTGAAAGAATCAAAACCTATGCATCGGCTTCCGGTAAAGTTATTAGTCGTGATGAATGGTATGAAATATATAGAGCCGCAGGAAACATCGTACCTTAAACAACTGAAGAATCATTAGTCTTGATCTTGATGATAATCTCTGACAATTTCTTTTTTGAGTGCTATACTATAGATGTAAGATCAATTGTAAATGAGGTTCATTGAAAGGAGTATGCTTATGTTAGTAGATGATATTAAAAAAGCTTTACTGATCGGGGTCGGGGGTACTGCTTTGGCTGTCGAAAAATCAATGGAACAAATCGATCGACTTGTTGCTAAAGGAAAGCTTTCAGTTGAAGAGGGTAAAACACTGACTTCTGAACTTATTCAAAAGAAAAACCAGGATACAACAGATACAGAAGAAAAAGAGAGATTAGAAGCTTTGTTATTGAGTATGAATGTAGCTCAGAGAAAAGATATTGATGATCTCGAAGCAAAAGTTCAAGAATTAGAAAAGAAACTTGAAAACAGCTCTAACGAAAGATAATTGGAATGGTGCTGGTTAGTTCATTCTAACCAGCATTTTTTTAATTGAAAGGAGGATGCGTTATGTCAAAGACAAGTAGGGATAGATTAAAAGAAATCGGGACAGTGCTAGCTTCATATGGATTTGGACATATTTATAACACACGTATAAGATCTAAGGATGATGAACAAGATGCACAAAGACTTAGACAGGCTTTTGAAGAATTAGGGCCTAGTTTTATTAAAATTGGCCAGATTATTTCTACAAGACGTGATCTGCTACCGGATAACTATATAGAAGAGCTATCGAAATTAAGAGATAATGCACCTCATTTTCCATATTCTGAAATTAGGAAGATCTTTCGCGAGGAATTTGATCAGACACTTGAAGATATTTTTGAATACGTGGAAGAAAAGCCCCTTGCGAGTGCATCGGTTGCTCAAGTACATAAAGCGAAGCTACACACTGGAGAAAGCGTCATTTTAAAAGTTCAGAGACCAGAGATAGAAGAAAATCTCTTAAGGGATATTAAGTTGTTTTCTAAAATACTTTCTATGGCACCGAATACGGTCAAGGATATGCTGGTAGATGCCGACTCTGCGTTTGATGAGATTTTAGCAACTACAAAAATCGAACTTGATTTTCGTAATGAAGCAAAATATCTAGTTAGATTCAGAGGATTAAATAAAGAAATCAAAGCTGTTACGGCGCCAAAACCTTTTTTGAAATATACATCAAAAAGAGTACTAGTTGAGGAATATATTGATGGAATCAAAGGCTTGGATCCCGTTAAATTGATAACAGAAGGCTACGACAAGAAAGATATTGCTGAAAAATTGATGTATTCTTTTTTATCTCAAGTATTTAACGATGGTTATTTTCATGGAGATCCGCATCAGGGAAATTTGATTATTAAAGGAAAACAAATTGTCTTTTTGGATTTTGGTATAACTGGAGAACTTTCCTCTGACGTTAGAGAGAGCTTGATTCGTTTGATCAAAGCGCTTGTACTGGAAGATATTGAGGGAATGATGAATATTCTCTTGCAGATGGCTATTGTAAAAACGAAAGTTAATCGATTTGCATTAAGTGAAGATCTTGCGGATTTTTATCACATATATGCCTCAAGAAGTTTCAAGAATATAGATTTGAGTGCATTCTTTTCTGACGTACTGTATATTACTAACAAATATAAGATGATCATGCCAAATGATTTCCTGTTACTGGCAAAGTCGATGACGATACTTGAAGGTGTTATCACTGAATTGCATCCGGATATCAATGTTCTAAAAATTGCATCTGCTTATATCAAAGAAAATGATGATGTGTCCTTTTTTGAAACCATCTCAAAAGATAAAGTCATGATTGGCCTTTATCAGTTTGCTCAGCATTCAGCATCTCTTCCTACAAAGATTACAAAGTCTCTTGACACCATTAATAATGGTAGACTTAAAGTACATTTGGATTTAGTGGATGGCGATAAAAAATGGACTGGATTAAATAAGATGGTCAACAGGATTGTGTTTGCTGTCATTATAGCCGCGCTTATTTTAGCTTCAGCGGTTATCTTAGCTGTCGCAGAAGGGACAAGCGTATCTATTCTGGCTATCATTATTTTCTTAGGAGCTGGGATAATGGGATTATGGCTGCTGATTTCAATTATACGTTCAGGTACGTTGTGACACGTTTATAAATAATAAAACTCTGGCTTGATGGAATGAGACTGAGTTTCTGTAGGAGTTATAAAATGAATACAACTCAAAGAACCATCAAAATCGTGGTAGCTACGGTTCTTGCTGTATGGATGGCTCAGTTATTCGAGCTAGATTATACACTAGCAGCCGGAGTCATCGCGATTTTAAGTGTTTTAGACACAAAACAGGAATCGATAAAAATTGCATTAGCAAGAATCGGTTCAATGATACTAGGTTTTTGTATTGCATCTATCTTGTTTGCAAGTTTGGGATTCTCTCTTTTTGCTTTTGGATTATACTTAGCCATTTTTATTCCTTTAGCGTGCAAAGGTAAGATGGAGTCAGGGATTGCGCCGACAACAGTGCTTGTTACGCATTTCATCACAGCTGAAAGTATCTCTTGGAACTGGCAGATCAATGGAACAGCATTGATGCTAATAGGTGTATTTACTGCTTTGTTAGTGAATTTATGGATGCCTAAACAGCAATATACATTAGAGAAGTTCGTTGAAGAAATCGAAAATAAAATGAGTAAGGCACTCTTGATTTTTTATGATCAATTACAAGGAGATCAGAATTACAGAGAATTATCTGAACAGCTTAAACAGTTAGATAAAAGAATACAAGAAATGAACCGTATTGCGTTTAATGAATATGCGAATCAAGTTTTCAAAAAAACCAGTTACTATGTGCGTTATGCACAAATGAGAAAAGAACAATCTGTTGTCTTGCAGAAAATGTGTGAAAATCTTCCGTCCATTAAACTGGCGACTAGTCAAAACCAAATACTCGCGGATCTCTTCAAAGGAACCGCAGAACAACTTCATGAAAAGAATACAGGGTTAGACTTGTTGCAAGACATTTCAGAACTTTATCAAACGTTCAAAGAGTCTGAACTACCTCAAACAAGAAAGGAATTTGAGAGTAGGGCAATTTTATTTCAGATTTTGAATGATTTTATCCGATTCATCAAAATCAAAAGAGAATTTTTTCTCACTGAAAAAGTAGATTCAAACCAGAATGATAATTGAAAGAGGAGTAGAGTTAGAATGAAAAAAATATTAGGACTTTGCATGCTTATTTTTTTAGTAGCAGGATGTGGCAATCAAGAGAATGCATCGACAGAATCAGAAACTTCTGGAAATACACAGGATCAAAATGAAGAGGTTACGTATACGATTGAGTTTTCTATCGATGATGAGCTCTATAGTGTCGATGAAGATGAGATGAATCAGGAATTGAATAGTCCAAAAGATACAACATTACTTGAAGTCATGCATGAAGAGTTCGGTGCAGTAGATAGCGATGGTTTTATTACTGCTATTAATGGCTTAGAACAAAAAGATGATAAAAAGGCTTATTGGTTATTTGACATCAACGGAGAGTTTTCTCAGGTAGGGGCAGGTGATTACGTTTTAGAAGAAGGTGACGAGATTACCTGGAAACTTGAAACGGGTCAAGATGAGGAATAGTAAGAACCAATTTTCTGTATACAGATTAACTGTTCTGGCACTGATGATTGCGCTCGTACAAACTAGTCGGCTGGTCTTTAGTTTTCTTCCAAATGTACAACCGGTTACGACGATTCTGATTTTAATGACAATCACATTTGGTGTTGTGGATGCGATAATTGTTGGGTGTGGTTCAATTATTGTCTCTAATTTATTTTTAGGGATGGGACCATGGACGCTCTCTCAGGTTGTTGCATTCACCATCATCATTCTAGTCAGTTATGCTTTCTCCCTATGCATAAAGAAATTGGATGGTGATTTTATCTATTGGGTGATCTTTTCTGGCGTAACAGGTATCTTGTTTGGTTTCATTATTTCCGTCATTCAGGCCCTGATGTATCAGATGGTTTTTCCAGCGTTTATCGGATACTGGATTGCCGGTATCTGGTTCGATGTCTATCATGCGATTGGGAATAGTGTATTTATGGTTTTACTTTATACACCTTTGATTCCAATGTTTAATAAAATAAATCGAAAAATTAAAAAAAGCCCGTCGTGAAAGTATACTGATTATTCAGTATGCATCATGACGGGTCTTTTTTATTCGTCTCTTAAAGCAATAGGCTTATCTAGAATTTCTTTATAAGCAAAAGCTCTAACAATGTTATCTTCTGTAAATCCAAATTCAGCTGTTTCATTAGATTTAGAAATACTTTTTGTTTTCAATGATTTGACTTCAGTCATTGTATTCGAGGACTGATTTCTAAGTTTGTTTGTACGTTCTTGTCGAGCTTGATCAAGCTTTTCTCTATCTTTTCTACGTCTTTCTCGCTCAGTCGTAATATCTCTTGCAGCACCTCTAGCGGTACTAGCATCTTGCACAGTCTTATCTCTAGCTGAACGCCTTTGGTTTACAGTCTGCTGTTGAGTGGATCTCTGAGGAGTCGCTTGCCTATTTTGCTTAGGCGCAGCTTGAGTAGTAGATCTACGAGTAGAAGTCTGAGTCGGTTCGTTAAAAACGTTTCTTCTATTAGAAGACTGATTCTTGTTTGCTTTTTTACTTAGTGAGTTCAGCACACCTGATACAATACTAAAGAAAATCACTAATTGAACTAACCAGATCAGGATATCCATATCTTATCACTCTTCTTCGTCAGTAGGTCCGGCTTGATTTGATATAGAACTTCTCATATCAGTATCAGCATTTATATTCTGCATTTTATAGTAATCCATTACGCCGATTGTACCATTACGCAATGCTTCAGCCATAGCAAGTGGGACTTTTGCTTCAGACTCGACAACTTTAGCACGCATTTTTTGAGTTTCAGCACGCATTTCTTGTTCTTGTGCAATCGCCATAGAACGTCTTTCTTCAGCTTTAGCTTGGGCAATATTTTTATCTGCTTCAGCTTGCTCTGTTTGTAGTTTTGCTCCGATATTACGACCAACATCGATATCCGCAATATCAATAGATAGAATCTCAAATGCAGTACCAGAGTCCAACCCTTTACTTAACACAGTTTTAGAAATCATATCCGGGTTTTCAAGGACGTCTGAGTGTTTATCTGCAGAACCAACAGTAGTTACAACACCCTCACCAACACGAGCGATGATGGTATCTTCACCAGCACCACCGACTAATCTCTCGATATTCGCACGAACAGTTACTTTCGCTTTCGCTACGATTTCGATACCATCTTTAGCAACTGCAGCGATATCTGGAGTAACGATCACTTTAGGATTAACGGAAAATTGAACGGCTTCAAATACGTTACGACCAGCTAAGTCAATTGCTGCAGCTTTTTCAAATTCAAGGTCAATATCTGCACGGTAAGAAGCGATCAATGCATCAATAACTGCATTTACATTACCACCTGCAAGATGATGTGCTTCTAATTCGTTTGTAGAAAGGGTGATACCTGCTTTAGTCGCTTTGATTAGAGGTCTGATGATCGCATGAGGACTAACTTGACGTAATCTCATACCAATCAGTGTTCCAATACCTACTTTAACGCCAGAAAAGTAGGCTGTAACCCATAACCCAACAGGGACGAATCTTAGGAAAATACTGATTAAAACAATCGCAAAGACTGCGAAAATAATGATGCCGTAAAAACCATCTAACATAAAATCATTCATATAGTTTGTCTCCTATTCTATTTTTTTCTAACAATCACTTTTGTACCCAAAACTTTTTCGATAACGACGGTCACATCTTTTGAAATGTATCCTTCGTCACTTAATACATCTACTAAGATTCCATCGATGGTTCCAAATGAGACTTTACCGGATGGACGTAAAGGTGTTTGTGTGACGCCTTCAAGACCTGGTTCAATCTGTATAGTAGATTTTTTTGTAGCTGATTTTTGATTGCCTTTTATATCAGTATTCAATATCAATTTATTGACATTCGTAAGAGAATAGCCAGTTCTTACGAGATAGAATACAACACCAGACGTGATCACAATCGCCATACTTAAATCTCTGATTGTCATGGTAATATCTCCAAGGGTCAGGTAGAGACCGGATATCAAAAAGAGTGCACCCAGTATTCCGGCAACGCCGAACTCTGGAACAAATATCTCAAAGATAATCAATAGTAAACCAGCTGTGAATAGAACTAATGGTAACCAAGTATCGATTCCAATGACACTAAAGTAAGCAATAAAGCTGAGCATTGTGACTGAAAAACCAGTTTTTGATAATGGTGTCAAAATCGCAATAGCAACTCCAATAAAACCAATAGCGAGTAGTAATCCTTCCATTTTTTAGCCTCCTTTACTCGGTATGTAACCTCCTTCGATCACCTTACAATACTAATGATAGCATTTTATTGTTATAAAGTCATCGGTCTGGAGGCGGATAACCTAATTGATTTTGCTTATTATTGTGTAACAATTTATATAACTAAATAAATCTTGAGTATAAAATATTGGTACCTTTTTTTTGATGTTAATTATGCCTTAATTTTAACAGAAAAGAAGGTTAAAATCTGGAATGAAGCAGATTATTTCTTAGTAGATATCGTGCATGTTATAAATGAATAATTATAAATAAGTATAAGTAATTATTTGAAATGTTCTTTTAGGGTTCGATCAATTTAAGTGCTTAACATTCTAACAGAATGAATTTTTACTCAGATAATATAAACTTTACAATACTTTAGCACACTCTATACATATAGGATAGAATAAGTGAAATTGTTTGGTGTTATAATGAAGTTAGGATACAATATCGGTAGAAGAGAATAAAATGAGATTTGTAACGTATAGAATATTTGTGTGTTTTTATCAACACATGTGAGTAGTTTCTTAGGAAGCATCTCATCTCATATTAATAAGTGAAAGGAGGTCTTCTTGAATGGATAATGAATTTTCATCCAAGATGACTGATTCAGAAATGGAAAAGTCACTTTACCTATTCAACAAAGGAGAAAACTTTGATAGTTACTTTATTTTAGGAACAACTGAGTTGGATAACGGTTTTCGTTTTACTCTATGGGCACCTCGTGCAGCTGAAGTATATGTAGTAGGTGACTTCAATCAATGGCAAGAGGAAGCCATGATGCAAAGAATATCTGAAACAGGAGCCTGGTCAATGGCTGTTCCAGAAGCTAGGACAGGTGACCACTACAAATACAAAATTGTACAGCAGGATGGAACAATTACTTACAAAATTGATCCCTATGCAAAAGAATTTGAAGTTAGACCTAAAGACGCTTCGATTGTTAAAGGACTTCCTGAAAAGAAATGGTCTGACGGACTATGGATGGCGAATAGAAAACGCAAGTCAGTCTATGAGCGTCCTTTAAATATATATGAAGTTCATTTGAGTTCCTGGAAACGTAATGAAGATGGATCTTGGTATTCAATCAAACAACTTCAAGAAGAGCTCATTCCGTATGTTAAAGAGATGGGATACACACATATTGAATTTCTACCTTTAATGGAGCATCCGCTAGACGCTAGTTGGGGATATCAAACGACTGGATTTTATGCCTTATCTTCAAAATACGGCACTATGGAAGAGTTTCAAGATTTTGTTGAAGCCGCACATAAGGCGAATGTTGGAGTTATAATGGACTGGGTTCCAGGTCATTTCAATAGAAATGCTTATGCATTAGCTTATTTTGATGGAACGCCGCAATTTGAATATCAAGATGAAAATCGTGCAATCAATAATAGGTGGGGTACATTGAATTTTGATTTATCAAAATCTGAAATTCATAGTTTTTTGATATCTAATGCCTTATTCTGGATTGAACAGTTTCACCTTGATGGATTGAGGGTCGATGCTGTAAGTAATATGCTTTATCTGGATTATGACATTGGTGAACACACGCTGAATGAAGATGGATCTAACCACAATCGAGATGGGGTTGCTTTTATACAGAAAATGAATCGAGTATTATTTGAGCGACATCCTGACTTGTTAGTCATGGCTGAAGAAAGTACAGCTTGGAGTAAAGTTACACATCCCGTCCATGAGGGTGGATTAGGTTTCAACTATAAATGGAATATGGGCTGGATGAATGATACATTGAAATTTTTCGAAATGGATCCAATTGAAAGAAAATATCATTTTGATCTTATTACGTTCTCTTTCATGTATACATTCAATGAAAATTTTGTTCTTCCAATCTCCCATGACGAAGTGGTCCACGGGAAAAAGTCATTAATGGATAAAATGTTTGGAGATCGATACAACCAGTTTGCAGGACTCAGAACACTTGAAACCTATAAAATGATGCATCCTGGGAAAAAGTTGCAGTTTATGGGATCAGAATTTGGACAATTTCTGGAGTGGCGATTTGATGAAGGTTTGGAATGGACAAATTTAGAAGATCCTTACAACCATCGTCATCTTGAATTTACAAAACAATTAAACAACTTTTATAAGAATGAAAAAGCATTATGGGAAGTCGATCATCAAAAAGACGGTTTAGAAATTCTAGATGCTTCAAATAATGAACAGACAACATTATTTTTTGTTAGAAAAGGTAAAAAAACTAGAGACTTCTTAATTGTTCTTTGTAACTTTGTTCCGGTAGAACGCCATAATATTCGAGTTGGTGTACCGTTTAAAGGGCAATACGAAGAAGTATGGAATACAGAATATGACACTTTAGGCGGGACATGGACAAAAGGACAAGGTGTCTTAAAAACCGATGCAATTTCCGCTAATGGGTATGAGCAGTCTGTTGAATTGATGTTACCTGCATTAAGTATTATCGTTCTTAAACCTAAAAGAGTTTACGGCGTTCCCAAATCATCATAATTTATTAATAGCATCGAAAGGTAATTGTAAACAGACTCATCAAGAAAAAGGAGGGAAGGAAGTTCTCTTAGAGACTTCCGAATATAGATGAAAACAGAAACAGTAGCAATGATATTAGCTGGTGGACAGGGATCTAGACTAGGTAAACTGACAAAACAAATTGCCAAACCAGCTGTACCATTTGGTGGTAATTATCGTATCATAGACTTCGCCTTATCCAATTGTGCCAATTCAGGAATCAATAATGTAGGTGTAGTAACGCAGTATCAACCATTAGTCTTGAATCAGCATGTTGGTAATGGAGCAAGCTGGGGACTAAACCGTCACAACGGAGGCGCAACTATTTTACAGCCTTATTCAAGTGTTGATGGAGAAAAATTCTTTAAAGGGACATCACATGCTGTTTATCAGAATATCAGTTTTATTGATGCGCAAAATCCAGATTATGTTGTCATTCTTTCCGGAGATCATATCTATAAAATGGATTACGAGAAAATGCTGGATTTCCATAAAGAAAAGGCAGCTTCTTTGACAGTTGGTGTTATGCCCGTTGAATGGGAAGAAGCTTCTCGTTTTGGTGTTATGAATACAGACCGCACGGAACGGATCACTGAATTTCAAGAAAAGCCGGCAGAGCCAAAATCTAACCTAGCTTCAATGGGGATTTATATCTTTAACTGGCCAAGACTAAAGCAATACCTTGTAGATAATCAAGCAAAAAATAGACAGATGGATGACTTTGGCCACCACGTTATTCCAGCATATTTGAGAAACAGCGAGTCTGTTTATGCTTATTCATTTAAAGGATATTGGAAAGATGTTGGAACAGTTGAAAGTCTATGGGCCGCAAATATGGAGTTTTTGAATCCTGACCATGAATTAGATATTCGAGATAAAAACTGGAAAGTTTATTCTCAAAATCCAAATACAACAGCACAGTTCTTAACGGATACAGCTAAAGTAAAAGATTCGATGATTACTGATGGTTGCTATATCGCAGGTGAAGTAAATCATTCAGTTCTTTCACATAACGTAAAAATCGGTAAGAATTCCGTTGTAAAAGATAGTGTGATTATGCCAGGAGCAGTAATTGGAGAAAATGTTACGATAACAAAAGCAATTATTGGAGAAAATGCTTATATTTACGACGGTGCAGAAATCATCGGCGATAATGGTGAGATTTCAGTAGTAGGCTATGGAGAAGAAGTAGGAGGATACAAAGATGCGGAATGAAATTGCAGCAATATTTAATTTAGTAGAAAATGAAGATAAGTTAAGACCTCTGACGGAGAGAAGACCGATTGCTTCTTTACCATTTGCTTGTCGCTACAGACTAATCGATTTTCCTTTTTCAAGTCTTTATAATGCTGAGGCTATCTCTGCAGCATTATTCATTTCTGAATCGGGACATTCTTTATATGACCATATCAGATCTGGTGCTACATGGGGACTTGACTCAATTGCGGGCGGAGGGGTATTTACACACTCCCAAATTCGTCTGAAAACTTCTAATGCAGAAGAAGGTTATACGCCCGCTTATTATGATGATCACTATAAATATGTGACACGTTCTCATGCGGATTACATTCTATTAATGGGTTCAAGTATGCTTTCAAATATCCAGATTAAATCAATTGTAAATTATCATAACGATAAATCCAGTGATGTAACAATCGCCTATAAAAAAATGGATCGCAAAGCATTTAGGGAAGATACTGCTTATAGTTCTTATGAATTCTATGATGAAGATACCGGTAGAATCAATAAAATCGTACCGTTGACGGAAATTGGTTATGAAGAAACAGGTATACCTGTAGGCATTGAAGTTATGGTTATCAACAAGAAAACGTTTTTGAACTATCTTCAAAAGGCTAGAGAGCGCAACTTATGTGTGAGTGTGAAGACCTTCTCTGAACTAGCACTTCAAGACGATGATGGAGTGTATGGTTTCGAATACACAGGTTATCTAAAAGCAATTGAAGATATTAAGAGCTACTTTGAAGCCAACATGGAGATGTTAAACGAAGATAACTTTAACGCTTTGTTTTATCGTGCGGATCCTGTGCTGACACGTTCGAAAAATTCTGCTCCAACTTTTTACGGTGAGAATGCAGAAATTCACAATTCACAGGTCGCGAATGATTGTGAAATTTATGGATCAGTTAAGAATTCGCTTATTTTTAGAAAAGCGAATATTGCTAAAAATGCAAAAGTTGAAAATTCTATTATTATGCAAGACTGCTACATTGAAGAAGATGTTTATTTGAATTATGTCATCTTAGATAAGCATGTTTATGTTAAAAAAGGTGTTCGTTTAGAAGGAACACCAGAAAATCCAATTGTAATTAGTAAAAATTCGGTTGTCGATGGGGACAATAGTTAAAGAAAGGGTGACAGTCAGTATGAATATTATGTTTGCAGCATCTGAATGTGCACCGTTCTTTAAAACGGGCGGACTGGGAGATGTCTTGGGGGCACTTCCAAAAGAACTGGCTAAAGGTGGTAACGACGTGCGCGTTGTTGTGCCTTTCTACAAGCAGAAAATGCCTGAAAAATACCTGAGCCAATTAAAAGATGTTGCCAGCTTTAATGTTAAAGTAGGTTGGCGAAACCAGTATTGTGGTATTAAAGAACTCGTTTTGGATCAAGTCACATACTATTTCATTGATAATCTTTTTTATTTTGATCGAGAAACTTTGTATGACTACGGAGATGACGGAGAACGCTTTGCATATTTCAGCATGGCTGTAATAGAAATGCTAGAGAAAATTGATTTTATTCCTGATATTCTTCACGTCAATGATTGGCAGACTGCGGTGATTCCCGTATTACTGAAAGATAAATATCACTGGGTAAATGCGCTGAAGGATATCAAGACCGTTTTGACCATTCACAACATTTTGTTTCAAGGTAAATTTGATCAATATATCCTTTCAGATTTCTTTGATATGGGATACAGTGCTTTTCACGATCATGGTCTCAAACATGAAGATCAAGTGGGTTGGCTTAAAGGTGGTATCTATTATGCGGATCTTGTCACTACCGTTAGCCCGACGTATGCAGAGGAAATTAAGACACCTGAGAATGGATATGGACTGGACCATGACTTACAAAATATTTCCTATAAACTTGTTGGGATATTAAACGGTATCGATTACGATATATATGATCCTAGTAAGGATAAGGTTATTCCTGCTCAATTTTCTGTTGAAGATTTATCAGGAAAATATGAGAATAAAGCCGCTTTGCAAAAAGCTTTTGCTTTACCTGAAGACAAAGAAACGGCATTAGTTGGTGTGGTCACTCGTTTAGATGAACAAAAAGGTATTCAATTGATTGCTGAAGCAATGGACGAATTACTTTCACATCGTAATCTTCAAGTCGTGCTTTTAGGTACAGGAAAAGAATATTTTGAAGATACATTTCGTTATTTCACTTCAAGGTATCCAGAGAAGTTTAGTGCAAGAATTGAATTTGATAGTGATCTTGCACAATTGATTTATGCTGGATCAGATGCATTTTTAATGCCATCGCAATTTGAACCATGTGGATTATCACAATTAAATTCACTTCGTTACGGGACATTACCAATCGTGCATGAAGTCGGTGGACTTGTAGACACGGTTCAAGCTTATAATTCTAGTAATGGAGAAGGCACTGGATTCAGTTTTCATGGATTTACGGCGTCCATGATGCTTGAAACCATTGATCGTGCTTTATCGGTATACTACGATCACCCCGAACACTGGAAAGGCATGATGATTAGAGGTATGAAAAAAGACAACAGCTGGAAAAAGTCAGCTGAAAAATATTTAGATCAATATAAGTATTTAAGTTATTAATAGAGGTAACCCTTGAAATTTCCCTGCCATCATTCAGTAGAAAATTTCAAGGGTTATTTATTTTAATCAAGCTGTAGTATGGGGATATTAGAAACGGAGGAAGTTATGTTTAATTCAGTAGATGCATTCACTCAAGAGTACAAGCAACAGTTTCAAAATTTATATGCTTTCACATACGATCAAGGTACAAATGAACAACAATATACTGCGTTAGGTACGCTGATCAAAAATAAGCTTTCCAAAAACTGGAAAGCTACACGTGAACAATACTTAGAGGACAAAGTCAAACAAGTCTACTATTTTTCAATGGAATTTTTGCCAGGACGTCAGTTGAAAAGCAATGCCTATAACATGAATATTTTGCCCGTAATCGAAGAAGGCGTTCAGGCGTTAGGTCTTGATTTCGAACATTTAGTAGAGGCGGAAGCTGATCCAGCGCTCGGAAATGGTGGGCTTGGTAGATTGGCTTCTTGTTTTATGGATTCTTTGGCTTCTTTGGGTATACCTGGAAATGGGAATGGTATTCGATATCAATATGGACTATTTCGCCAAAAATTTGTAGATGGACATCAAGTTGAATTACCCGAGTATTGGCTACGTAACCAGAATGTTTGGGAGACAAGAAATGATCAGTCATCATACATTGTACGCTTTGGAGGCAATATATGGCTAGAAGCAGATCAACAGGGCCATCTGATTCCGCAATACGAAGATACTCAGAATGTATTAGCTGTTCCTTACGATACACCTATGGTTGGATATAAGACGAATAAGATTAATAACCTGAGGTTGTGGTCTGCTGAAATTCCTGTAGAAGAGGAAGAAAACTATCATTCACTTCAAGCAATAGAGCCAATCAAAGAAATTACCCAAGTACTTTATCCAGACGACTCTAATTATGAAGGTAGATTGCTCCGATTAAAACAAGAATACTTTATGGTATCTGCCGGCGTACAATCTATTGTAAGACAATTTAGAAAATACAATTTACCTAGAAAATACTTTCCAGAAAAAATTGCCATCCACATTAATGATACGCATCCAGCGCTTGTAGTGCCTGAACTCATGCGGATCTTGATCGATGAAGAACACTTGAGTTGGGAGCAAGCCTGGGAAATAACTAGTAAAACGTGTAGTTATACAAACCATACAGTTCTTAGAGAAGCTCTTGAAAAATGGCCTATTGAAATGATGAAATCACTGTTACCAAGAATTTATATGATCATAGACGAAATTAACCATAGGTTTGTAGAAGAAAATTTACCACTATATGGAGAGTCGTTAACTTGGAAAACAGCCATTCTTCAAGATGGTATGGTAAATATGGCCCATCTTGCGATTATTGGAAGTTACAGTGTGAATGGAGTAGCACGATTACACACCGATATTTTGATGAATGATGTATTGAAAGATTTCTTTACGCTATATCCAGGAAAATTCAATAATAAAACGAATGGAATCACTCAAAGACGCTGGATGCATTTGGCTAATCCTACTTTAACAGAACTAATCGATTCTAAAATTGGTGAAGAGTGGAAACAGAACCCGGCAGAACTGAAGCTCCTTAAAGCGTTGGAAAAAGATGAGCAAACACTGGACCAACTAGCCGAAATTAAATATCAGAATAAAGTAAAACTTGCAGATTATGTAGAAAAAGTACAGTCTCTCAAAATTAATCCTGAGGCACTATTCGATGTTCAAATTAAACGCCTGCACGCTTATAAGAGACAGCATTTAAATGCTTTACACATTTTAGACCGATATTTGAGAATCAAAGACAATCCTTCAATCAGCATACAGCCAAGAGTATTTATTTTTGGAGCAAAAGCAGCACCGAGTTATCTTTATGCTAAACAAATTATAAAATTGATCAATTCGATTGCAGAACTAGTCAACAATGATCCTGATGTAGGAGATCAATTAAAAGTTGTCTTCTTCGAAAATTATGGTGTATCTTTGGCTGAGAAAATCATTCCAGCAGCTGAAATTAGTGAGCAAATTTCGTTAGCCGGTAAAGAAGCTTCTGGAACAAGCAATATGAAACTAATGGCCAACGGAGCGTTAACACTAGCGACTCTTGACGGTGCAAATATTGAAATCATGGAGTACGCCGGAGAAGAAAATCTCTTTACTTTTGGTCTATCAAGTGATGAAGTTAAAGCTTACGAGCAGACCCATAGTTATGATTCAAAAGGTATCTATGACTCAAACAAGCGATTAAATAGAGTCCTCAATGCTTTGGTTGATGGAACAATTCCAGATGCTCAAAAAGAAGGAGAAGCAGTATTTGACGCTCTGGTACACTATAATGATGAATATTTTGTATTAAAAGATTTTGATTATTATGTAAATGCTCAAGATAAAATTGACGCTTTATACGCAGACAAACGAGCATGGAATCGTAAGTCATTACTGAATATTGCAGCTTCAGCGCCATTTTCGGCCGATTATACAATTAAGCGTTATGCAGATGAAATATGGAAAGCGAAACCACAATGTACAGGAAAGGAAGGCGTACATCCATTAAATGAACCAGTTTAAGACCGTGCTAAAAGTGAAATAACTAAGATGACTTCTTGTCTAGCGTAATATTTTGCTTTCAATTTTAGAATTTACTTGATACACTAAATCTTGCTGTATTGCATTTCAAGTAAAGCAAAAGGACGAGATAAAATGTTCAACAAATTTAGCTTAAATGAATTCGGGACGACCGTTAAACAAGAAGTGTTAGCAGGAATCGTATCATTCTTTTCAGTATCTTATATTTTATTTGTAAATCCAAGTATTCTAGCTCAAGTTGGTGTACCAGCTGAATATAGTGTATTTTCGACAATCTTTGTCGCAGCAATTGGAACATTTTTAATGGGGATCATGGCAAACGCACCATTGGTTATGGCCCCAGGAATGGGAGAAAATGCTTTTTTCGCCTTTACTCTAGTGGCAGGTTTAGGTTTGACATGGCAGGAAGGACTAGCTGCAGTTGTGGTGACAGGCGTGCTGTTCGTACTCGTTGCTTTCTTAGGCATTATGACGTTGTTCAGTGAATCGATACCTAAGGAATTAAAACAAGCGATCACGATTGGAATTGGACTGTTTCTAATCCTGATTGGTTTAGAAAACATGGGAATCTTGATTGATCGTCAATTACATCTTAATTGGATCGGTTTAGCTGGTTTGATTCTAGTTGCTATTTTAAAGAAACTAAATGTTAAAGGTGGTTTCTTGATTGCGATTCTTTTGACCACGATTTTATACTGGATTGTGAATAGTCAAAGTTTTGAACCAATTAGTTTTGATCTAACTGCTCTGGCAGGATATCCTGAGCTTTTAAGCGCACCAGATTATAGTCGGTTTTTGGATTTTGAATTCTGGCTAGGGGTATTCTCACTTTTAATGCTCTTGATATTTGAAACGATTGGAATGCTTGAAGCCTTTATTCCGGATCAGAAGCGTACAAATCAGGGGTACAAAGTAGGAGCAATATCAGGCTTGTTATCAGGGTTATTGGGAACCAGCCCTGCGATTCCCGTTGCCGAAAGTGGTGCAGGGATAGCAGAAGGCGGTAAAACAGGGTTGACTGCTGTTACGGTCAGTGGATTGTTTTTGCTTTCTATCGTCATTACGCCATTTTTATCGTATATTCCTTCTGAAGCTGTAGGACCGGTCATTGTTGTGACGGGAGGGTCTATGATTATTGGTAATTTGAATATCAAAGTGAAGTCTATCGCTGAATGGATTCCGTTATTACTAATCATACTTTTGATTCCGTTGACAGGTAGTATTGTAGAAGGAATGGCTTATGGATTTATTGCTTTTCCGATTATAAAAATGCTTACTGGAAAAAAACAAGATACTAATAAAGTGCTCTGGATTATAAGCTTACTTTTCTTACTCACCCTGATATCGACATTCCTAATCAATTGATAGCAATAAAATAAGCTCGCTACAGAAGGTGCCAACGCATCTTCTGTAGCGAGCTTTTAATAGTTTATAAATGCTGGTTACTTTTTTTCAATAGGGTAGGTTGCATCATCTAACTCATCAAACAGCACGTATTGCTCATTGTCTTTTTTTTCAACAACTAATTGATAGCCAAAATCATCTCTGAGTACAAGACGGCCTGGTGTTTCTTGAGGCAATATCGACTTCAATGATTGGGTATGATATTTACCTGTACCTTCAGAAGAAATTTCCAGGGAAACATTCTTTGAAGATTTTGGTGCATTGACTGACCAATTTCCAATCAAATCTGATTCATAAAAAGAATCTTCATTGGATTTGGCTTGAACGCGACTTGGTTTAATCCAGTTCATGAGTTTCTGTAAAAAAGTTAAGTGCTTCATTATGAAAATACTCCTTTGACAACGCGTAGCTTTTGTTTGTCTAATGTTAGTATACCCTTAATGAGCACGAATAGGTTATCAGAAAGATTACAGTTGTTCGCTTTAATTATAAGAAATCGTTTCGTTATATTACAAATATTTTAATTATTGTCTTAAATGAGGTGCTTTGTAAGTCTTTTGTTAAGAAATAGCTAATTTGAACGTTATGATTGCTGATTGGAAGATACTGATTATTTAGTGTTCATTGGTGATAATTCATTTTTGAATAAAAAAAGCCACTCGCTTTTAGGCAGAGTAGCTTAAATAATAGATGAACGTTAAAGCCTTTGTTTAACCGATAAGCCAGAAATAGCCAATGACGACGACTCCAGCAATAATCCTGTACCAGCCGAAGGCACTAAAGTCGTTTCTGCGGATATATCCCATTAAGAAACGAATAGCAAATACGGAAACGACGAAGGAGACAACACAGCCTACTAGTAGAATAGTCATTTCAGCAGCTGTAAAGTTAAATCCGAATTTTAATAGTTTAAGTGCACTTGCTCCAACCATTATAGGAATCGATAAGAAGAAAGAATATTCAGCAGCAATGGGGCGAGCCGCTCCAATCAAGATAGCACCGATGATCGTTGCACCAGATCGTGAAGTTCCAGGAATCAAAGCCAACACTTGGAAAATCCCGATGATGAAAGCAGTCTTATAGGTTAATTCTTCCCAAGTGGATATAGTTGGCTGCTTACCCTTATTTCTTTTTTCAATAATAATAAAAGCTATACCATAAATAATGAGAACGACCGAAACGGTTACCCAATTATAGAAGTACTGGTTGATGAGATCTTCGAACAAAAATCCGATGATCCCTGCTGGTATGATACCTACGAGTACTTTATACCAGATGTTCCAAGTTTCTTTTTGCTGTGCGTGTGTTTTTGAAGGTGCGAATGGATTTAATTTGTTAAAGAAAAGCAAAATAACAGCAAATATAGAAGCGAGCTGAATCACAACGAAAAACATTTCTTTGAATTGAGTACTGGCATCTAATACAAGAAATTCATCGAACAAGATCATATGACCCGTACTACTGATTGGCAGCCATTCAGTAATACCTTGTACAACTCCTAAAATAATGGCTTTGATAATTTCTATTAGCATAATAAACTCCTATTCGTTTTATGTAAAATTTTGACCTCGTCTATCATACCGAAATTTTCCCGATTTTCCAACTACTTGATGAAAGTTTAAAGGTTTATTAAGATATTACTTGTTCACCATTACTTGTTTCGTACGTATTGGTTCATCTATTCAGTGAAACTATGGTAAGATGAACTAAATCAAGTAGTCGACTAGTGCAAAGCAGTCGGGTATGAGAATACAAATTCTAAGAAAGTAGGGTTAAAAATGGGAATGTTTGATTTCTTGAAAGGTAAGAGCGGTGACGGAGATTCAGCTCAAACGTTGATGAGTCCAGTAAATGGTAAAGTAATCGCAATCGAAGATGTACAAGATCCAGTATTTTCTCAAAAAATGATGGGAGATGGGTTTGGCATCGTACCTAGCGATGGTGATATTTACTCACCAGGAAATGGTAAGGTTGTCAGTGTCTTCCCTACACAACATGCTGTTGGGCTTTTACTAGATAATGGTGTAGAAGTATTGATTCACATTGGTATCGATACGGTTGAACTAGAAGGTGCGCCTTTTGATACGTTAGTAAAAGAAGGCGATAAAGTAACGCCTGAAACTAAAGTCTCGACAGTTAATCTAGAAGAACTTGCTTCTGCAGGTAAAGAAAACACTGTAATTATCGTATTTAGTAACATGGACCAAGTAGATAAGTTTGATTTATCTACAACTGGTGAAACAGCCAGAGGTACGGAAATTGGAACGATTTCTTCTAAAAAATAAAAGCGAACGACTGAAAAAGCACCGACCTTCAAAGAGGTCGATGCTTTTTTATAATGATTATTCAGTTGGTCGTTCATAAGAAAACAAGGTACCCATTTCAGCATATTGATTTCCTGATAATCTAGCCGTTGGATTCAAAGCTTCAGGTAAAATATATTCCTTTTCCGTATCGAATACCGTTTTATCGAAATAAAAGTCGGTTACCTTTAAAAGAAATAAATCGGTAACAATCTGCCCGTTGTCATCTTCTACAGGAATATGCTGATGCAGTTTTGTCTCAAAACGGATTCTAGCTTCTTTAATTCCTGGTACTTTGACTGTTTGACTATCAACTAAGTGTAGGCTCGTACGATCTAGTTCAGTCTCATTAGGAGCGAGTGGAGCAGAAGTCTCGTTCATGTCTTTAGTCAATTCGACGTTGACGATATGAACAACGGCTTCTTTCTGCTCTAAAATATTGCGAGTTGTATCTTTGATTTTATCTCCAGCGCGTAAAACGGCTACTGTCAGCAAAGGCAACTGGTTTGAAGCAGCGCTGAAAAAGCTATAAGGAGCTGCGTTGACAACGCCATCTTTCTCGTTCAGGGAAGTAACCCAGGCAATTGGCCTAGGAATTACACTACCAGAAATAAATTTATATTGTTGTTTTGACGATAAATCGTCTGCTTTAAAATGATGCATGGTTTATACCTCGTCAAATCCAAAGTATTCTTTTTCAAATACTTTTGTGCTTCTTACAGTATCTATTGGACGAACCAAGCCTTCAATCTGTTCACGGTGTGCTTCATAAGCAGGTGGTAAAGCCAATTTTTCTCCTAGTGTTTCGTAATTTTCTTGGTGATCGATAAATCCAGGACCGTCAGTAGCAAACTCAAAGAGAACGCCAGGATACATACGCGCATAAAGAGACTCAAAATAGAAGCGGTCCACATATCCCGAGTTTGCATACCCAAGATTACTTAATTGATCCGTCCAATGATTCAATGCAGCTCTGTCATCTACTCTAAAAGCAACATGGTGAACATTTCCGTATCCTTGACGTGCAGCAGGAAGGATAGTGCTTTCTTCAATAATGAGTCGGCCACCATTACCGCCTTTACCCATTTCATAAAGCGTATATTGATTTTCTTTACTGACTTTTCTAAACTTCAAAGTGTCTTCAAGTACTGAAGCCATTTTATCAATATCATCTACTCTGACGATAACGGGGCCTAAACCATAAATAGCAAACTCTAATGGAACGGGTCCATCTTTCCATGGTTTACCAGGAGCGACACCATCAAGATTTTCGTCTGATACAAGTTGATATTGTTGTTCATCAAAGTCTTCGAACTGAAGAACTTTTACTCCAAATTGTTCTTTGATTTCAGAATGTTTCACATTAAAATGCTCAAAACGTTTCAACCAGTAATCTAATGCGCGATCACTCGGTACTCGAAAAGATGATCTTGAGATATCGTTTGTTCCTTTAGAACCTTTAGGGTTATTTGGGAAGTCGAAAAAGGTCATATCTGTTCCTGGATTTCCTTCATCATCAGCAAAAAATAAGTGATAGGTCTGAATATCGTCTTGATTAACGGTTTTTTTGACTAGACGTAAACCAATAATGTTTGTGAACCATTCGTAATTTTTCTCTGCACTACTAGTCATAGCCGTTACGTGATGTATACCTGTGATTTCTTGAGTTGTCATATTTATTCCTCCAATTTGTTTGGTGATGGTTTGTGTGTGATGATGCTGTTGCCTAATTGTTCTACTGTTTCATCCAAAGTAAAACCAGGATTAAGAGTTGCTAGTTCAACTCTTAATCCTGAAGGACTCAGGACATAGAGACTTTTGAAATAATGTCTGTCTGCTAGTTTCTCTATAGTATAGCCTAATTTTCCTGCACGAGTCTTGTAATGCATCAAGTCAGATTCGTTTTTGACACTAAAAGCAATATGGTCTATCGAGCCTTTACCCATCCTAGAACGCTCGGTCGTTTCAGTGGAGTGAAATAGTAATAGATTTTGAGAAGGTTCTTTTAAACCTAGGAAATCACGGTAAAAGTCTATTTCCTTATCTACATTAGGGACGGATAAGTCTACCTGAAGAATTCTGACAATCTGTTTACTTTGTAGAATAGAAGAAGCTTGGTTTACATGTTCTTTTGACAGGTGTTCCTCTACTTCAGATAAAATGAGTGAAAGCCCGTCAGGGTCTTCTATAAAAATCATAGGTGAATGCTCATGACTTTTGTAAGGAATATTAAAGTCGTTTAGCCTTTTTTTCCAGTATAAAACACTTCCTTCTGGAATAGCCAGCGTAATCGATTTATAAAAATGGTCATTTTGATAACTGCGTCCCATTTTGGGATAAATAAAAAAACTGAGAAGCGTTCCGGCAGTCCCCGCATAATCACCATAAAAGAGATGAGGGGTTCTGAAGTTTTCTTGATGAACGGTCTGTTTGACCAAACGCAGTCCTAGAATTTGAATATAAAATTGCTGATTTTCTTTAAGGGATTTTGCAAAAGCTGTAATATGGTGAAATCCTTGTACTTCTGATATAGTCATCACGCTTTCTACTTTCAAGTTTAAACAGCAATAGACGAATTTAAAAATATAACTAATTAATTTATCTCGAATTCGTTATATTTTTATTTTACACTAATTAAAAGTAATTGCAAACAAAAAAAGAGATGCTCATTCATAAGCATCTCTAAATAGATTGATTTTATTTAACGAAAGCGACACAAACAACTTCAGGTGCATAAAAGTCTTTTTGGAGTAAAGTTAATTTACCAGATTCTGAATCTCTTTCAAATAAAGTCAGATTATCTGAGTCTTGATGACCAACAACTACGAACTGGTTTGATGGGTCAAGGTTGAAATCACGAGGAATTTCTCCTTCAGTTGGAACGTATTCGACAAGTGCCAATGTGCCATCTTCTTGAACAGCATAAACCACTATCGAATCATGGCCTCGGTTTGAAGCATAAACAAAGTGGCCATCATTACTGATACGAATAGCAGCTCCACCATTGAACTCAGTATGTTCTTCAGGAATGGAAGAAATCGTCTGTAGATGTGAAAGTGTACCGCTCTCGCTGTTGTAAGCATAAGCTAAAATATCACTACTTAATTCACCAAATACGTAAGCATATTTTTCATTTGGATGAAACACGATATGACGAGGACCAGTCCCAGGAGCTACTGAAATGACATCAACTTCCGATAACTTACCTTCGTCGTTTACTTCATAAGTGATCACTTCATCTGTTCCAAGATCGCAGGCAATAAGATACTGGTTATCAGGAGTTAGATTGAAATAATGTGCGTGCGCTGATTTTTGATTTTCATGAACAGATTTACCTGAGTGCTTGATTTTATCAGTTAGTTCAAGTGAACCTTCACTATCTGTTTTATAAACAGCAACTTCACCATCATGATAATTTGCAGTATAAACAAGTTGTCTTGTTTCATCATAGGCAACGTAACAAGGAGAAGAGCCTTCTGAGGCATTGACGCTTGCTTCTGTGAATGTACCTTCTTCGTTCTTTTTGAAAGAAACAATACCGCCTTGACCATTGTCTTTCATAACCGTATACAAAGTTTCACCATCATTTGAAATGTCGAGATAGGTAGGATTGCCAACTTCAGCGACAAGTTCAAGGTTACTTAATTGTTTTTTTTCTTGATCCAGTTCGATGCTATAAACACCTTTACTGTCTTTCTTAGTATAAGTTCCTAACAAAACTTTCTGAGTCATAAAAAGACTCCTCCTTTTATTTTGAGGTTGTTAGGGTCAGTATACCAAAACTTGGATAAATTATGAAACGGAATTCATCACAGATCTTTAAGAGAAATTATTGAAGAGGATTTAAAGGTATTGTAGTGAGAATATGATAGAATGATTTATGAAAGTGAAACGTCAGAGGGGAAGAATCCATATGAAACAAGAACAAAATACCAATCATACTAAAGGGTTCAGTCATTCATGGTTTTGGAAAAAAATCATTGATAACAAGGTAGTCTCTATATTACTCGTTAGTTTACTTGTCTTTATTAACTTATTTATGATTAAACAATTATCCGATTTACTTCAACCTATTGAAATTATATTCAGTATCGTTGGTCCGCCGTTAGTCTTTTCAACAATATTTTATTATCTCTTAAATCCCGCAGTAGATTGGCTAGAAAAGAAAAAGTTCACTAGAAATTCAGCGATTGCTTTTGTATTTGCGCTGATTATTGTCTTGATTATCGTCGGTGTTAATTTTATTGTTCCGATCATTCAAGATCAGCTTGCATCACTAATCAGTAACTGGCCAAGTTACTGGGATAGTCTGATGCTGTTGTTAGATGGTTTATTGGGCACAGAAGCCTTTACAGATTTCATGGCACAGATGAGCGATACCTCTTTGATTAGTAGTTTTAGTGGACAGGCATCCAGCTTCTTGAACATAACAGTCGGTGGAATTGGAAGTATCTTTGGTACACTTACAAGGGTAGGAATCACTTTGCTAACAACACCATTCATTCTTTATTACCTTTTAAAAGATGGCAAACAACTTCCTAATCAATTATTGAAAGTTGTCCCTACTAAAGTAAGAGCAAATGTTAGAGATATTCTTGGAGATATCAACAAACAAGTTAGTTATTATGTAAGAGGTCAGTTACTTGTTGCTGCTTGCGTAGGGTTAATGTTCTGGATAGGATTCTCAATCGTAGGGCTTGATTTTGCTTTAACATTGGGAATATTTGCGGGATTTTTAAACTTAATCCCTTATCTTGGCTCATTTCTTGCATCAATCCCAGCAATCATTATTGCAGTCGTACATTCACCACTTATGCTCGTTAAAGTACTGATTGTTTTTGCGATTGAACAAGTCCTAGAAGGGCGAGTGATTTCACCACAGATCCTTGGTAACTCATTAAAAATACATCCCATCAATATTATCTTCTTACTATTAGTTGCGGGGCGTTTGTTTGGAGTAATGGGCGTGGTTTTAGGAATTCCTGGCTATGCGGTGTTGAAAATTATTGTTTTAAGAACGTTTAAGTGGTACCAAAGGCATTCTGAATTGTATGAAGAAAAACAGCCTCTAACTGAAAAGACAGTAGATACAATAGAAGAATAATTTATGGTAGGAAAAGTCTCTTGATTTTAAGAGGCTTTTTTTGAGCGTACATCTCAATAAAAAAATTGAAACTTTATACTTGATTTATGACACGCTGTCACATATAATAGCAAAAGTATGTTTCATGACACCATGTCATATTGGATAAGTTAAAAAATCTGGAGTAACAGGAGGGGAAATATGCCAACACAGACATTTTTCAATTTACCAGAATCAAAAAGAGAAAGATTGATCGCAGGAGCAATGAAAGAATTTACTGAAAAATCGCTCAATGAAGCTTCGATTTCTAATATTGTAAAAAATGCAGGTATCTCTCGTGGGAGCTTTTACCAGTATTTTGAAGATAAGAAGGACTTATATTTTTATTTATTAGGAAAATTCAAGTACAACTATAATCGACTGATGGTCAAAAGTTTTAAAGAAGTAGAAGGTGACTTCTATGAAGGCTATAAGATTTTTGGAGAAAAGTATATCAAATACATTATGGATTCAGAGAAATTCGGCTTTTTTGAAAATATGTATCTGCATATGAATTATCAAATCAATCAAGAATCTGGCGCAACGATTATCGCTACACCTTCTAACAACAAGACAGAACATCCTATAGATGAAAGAGTGATTGATGTCGTTAAAAGAGAGCAAGTTAAAGCGTGCACGGATCAGGAATTTATTTCAATTTTAAGATATATACTTAATATTTTAAATGACACGATTATGGAAGGATTCTGGAAAGCGTTGACGATTGAAGAGACGCAGAAATTATTTGCAACACGCTTAGAATGGATGACGAAGGGTGTCTTAAAAGATTTAACTGATGAGAAAATGGAGGATGAAGTATGAGAAAAGTAGCAAAATTTATGAATCCTTGGAATGTACTCATTACTGTCTTCTTTATGGCAGTTCAAGTTGCTGGGATGTTGGCAATGCCAACCATTACTGCAAATATCATAGACTTTGGTGTTTCAGAAGGAAATATCGACTATATCGTAAGAAATGGATTTTTCATGTTAGGGTTCACACTTCTAACAATTGTTTCAGCGCTTTTAAATGTTTTTTTTGCGGCGAAAGAGTCTCAAGGGCTGGGTCATACATTAAGAAAGAAAATTTACCGTATGGTCATTTATTTTACAAATGAGGAACTGGACAGATTTGGAACGTCCACATTGATCACTAGAGCTACGAATGACATCATGCAACTACAGTTTGTTATGATGATGGTCTTGCGTACGATGATATTAGCTCCATTTTTAATGATTGGTGCAGGTGCAATGGCTTACTCTAGAGAACCAAGACTTGCTTTTGTATTTTTCATTACCATGCCTGTTTTAGGTGCATTGATCTGGTTTATACTAAGATTTTCTAGTCCTTTGTTTAAATCAATGCAACGGAAAACAGATAATTTGAATAGAATATTCCGTGAAGGGTTAACAGGGATTCGAGTTATCCGAGCCTTCAATAAAGATGCTTATGAACGTGAACGTTTCGATGAAGCAAACTGGGATTTTGCTCAGACTTCTATCAAAGCCAATACAATCATGGCGTTTATGATGCCCTCAATGGTCTTAGCGGTTAGTGTAACAAATATTTTGATTACCTGGTTTGGTGCACAGTTTATTAGTACGGGTGATATGCAAGTGGGGAATATGGTTGCTTTCATGACCTATGCTATGCAGATTCTAATCGGTGTTATGATGGTTTCAATGGTATTGTTCTTTTTACCTCGTGGTCAAGTTGCAGCAGAACGTGTAATGGAAGTGTTGGATACACCTAATATGATTAAAGATCCAGAAAAACCTAAAAATTTGACGGATACAGACATCTCTATTCAATTTGATAATGTTAGTTTTAGATATCATGGGGCAGAAGCGACAGCTTTAGAAGATATCAATTTCACTTTAAATAAAGGAGAACGACTGGCTATTATCGGAGGGACCGGATCAGGTAAGACAACTTTAGCTAATCTGATTTCGCGTCTTTACGAAGTTGAAAGTGGTCAAATTAAAGTAAACGGTATAGATATTAGAGATGTGAACCAAGGTGAATTAAGACGACTAATCGGATTCGCACCTCAAAAAGCCCTTCTTTTTAGTGGAACGATTCGGGATAATATGAAATATGGTCGACCAGAAGCGACAGATGAAGAAATCTGGCACGCACTTGATGTAGCTCAAGGAAAAGAGTTTGTATCCGGCTTACCAAAACAATTGGATTCAAGAGTAGAACAAGGTGGTGGAAACTTCTCTGGTGGACAACGACAAAGACTCAGTATCGCAAGAGCTCTCGTTACCAATGCAGATATTTTATTATTTGATGATTCCTTCTCTGCACTTGATTTCAAGACAGATGCAAAACTAAGAGAAGCCTTGAAACCTGATACTGAAGACGCTGCAGTGATTATCATTGCACAGCGCATTAGTACAGTTATTGATGCAGATCAAATTATTGTATTAGATCAAGGAACCGTTGTTGGTAAAGGAACACATGAAGAATTGAAAGCGAACAACCCTGTCTATCAGGAAATCATGGAATCTCAGTTGAAAGGAGAGGACATTTAATGGCAAAAGGTGGAACAAGTAACGCAGCGCATATGCGCTCGAAAAAAGCCAATAATTTCTGGGGAACGGTATTGAGACTCATAAAATACATGTCCACTCGATTCTGGGCACTTGTTGCAACATTATTCCTAGCAATTGCAGCCACAATCATGTCTGCTCAAGCACCCCATATTTTAGGTCGAGCAACAACTGAGATTTACAGAGGCCTTCAAGAAGGGAGAAGCCTACAAGAAGCTGGCGAGACGATTGATCGATTCCCAATTGATTTTGGAATCATTCAAAATGTCATTCTTACAGTAGCAGTCGTATACGTTACTCAAGCTATCTTCCAGTTTTTCCAACAATTTATTACGGCTAGAATTGCTCAGAAGACAGTTTACGATATGCGTAAAGAATTAAAAGAAAAAATGTCTAAACTGCCCATTAAATATTTTGATACGCATTCAACAGGAGATATCTTGTCGCGTGCCGTTAATGATATGGATCAAATTGCAAATACATTGCAGCAGTCACTGACTCAGTTTATTATCAGTGTCGTACAGTTTGTAACGGTTTTGATCGTAATGAGTTTGATTGACTTACGACTGACCTTTGTGACGATTGCGACAGTACCGATTAGTTTAATTTTAATTGCATTTGTAGCACCGAAATCACAAAAGCAATTTGCGAATCAGCAGCGTGAACTAGGAAATGTAAATGATCACGTAGAAGAGACGTTCTCAGGTCATACAGTGGTTAAAACGTATAACCGTGAAGAAGATGAGATTAAAAAATTCGATGACAGAAGTGATCGTTTAAACGATGCTTCATTAAAAGCTCAGTTTTTATCTGGAATTATGATGCCTTTAGTCAGCTTTTCAAGAGATTTAGGATACTTTGGTGTAGCGATAGTCGGGGGAATGGGTGTCGCTAACGGAACAATGTCTCTTGGTAATGTACAAGCTTTTATCCAGTACGTGAATCAATTCTCGCAACCTGTACGACAAATTGCCAACTTAGCCAATACGATCCAAGTGACGATTGCTGCTTGTGAGCGAGTCTTTGAAGTGTTGGATGAAGAAGAAATGCAAGAGAAACCTTCTGGATTGGAACCTAAGCGCAACACACCTTACAAAGTTGAATTTGAACATGTCCAGTTTGGCTATGGTGACGAAGCCGACGATACATTGCTGATGAACGATTTCAATCTAACCGTTAAACCGGGTGATATGATTGCTGTAGTTGGACCGACTGGCGCAGGTAAATCGACTTTAATTAATCTCTTGGAACGCTTCTATGACGTTAAAGGCGGAAGCATACGTTTTGAAGGTGTAGACACGAGAGACATTCCTAAAGCTGAGCTTAGAACGAAGTTTTCAATGGTTCTTCAAGATACTTGGTCATTTAATGGTACGATCTGGGATAATATTGCCTACGGTAGTGAAGAACACGGACATGACCGAGACCGTATTTATGCAGCTGCTAAAGCAGCACACGTAGATGATTTTGTCAGAAGACTTCCAGAAGGATATAATACGATCTTGAACGAAGAGGGAACGAATATCTCTCAAGGGCAACGTCAATTGATTACAATTGCCCGTGCATTTTTGGCTGATCCAGAAGTATTGATTCTTGATGAAGCAACGTCTTCTGTAGATACTAGAACGGAAATTCTGATTCAAAAAGCCATGACGAATTTGCTTGAAAACAGAACAAGTTTTGTGGTTGCACACAGATTATCTACGATTCGTGATGCAGATAAAATTATTGTTATGAATCAAGGAGACGTTATCGAAACGGGAAATCACGATGAATTAATGGAACAAGATGGATTTTATGCAGATCTTTATAATAGTCAGTTTGCTTCTTATGAAGAAAACCCAGAATATGCATAATGATCTGTCATTTAATTAGTTGAATAGTGACTCAAAAAACAAGACCCTTCAAATAGGGTCTTGTTTTTTTGTATAGACCAATTAAGATAATTTGATTATTATATAAAGTGGTAAGGGCTATCATGGTAAAAATTGAATTGTATATCAAGTATTTGCTTAAGATTAAACAAATACGGTTTATCTCTATTGATAAGTAGACCACTTTAAAAGTATAGTAGTCGTAACTTATCAAAGGGGGAATCGATACATGTCAGCTACAGATACGATTTGGGTTTTATTAGGGATTGTACTTGTGTTTTTTATGCAAGCGGGATTTGCTATTTTAGAATCAGGATTTACAAGAGCTAAGAACGCAGGCAATATTATTATGAAAAATATTATGGATTTTGTACTGGGGTCTTTACTCTATTGGATAATTGGTTTTGGAATTATGTTTGGACCAAGTATAGCTGGGTTTATTGGAATACCTGATTTTTTTGTAACAGGAAACTACGATACGAATATACCAGGATACGTGTTCTTGATGTTTCAAACAGTATTTTGCGCAACAGCAGCGACCATTGTTTCTGGAGCGATGGCAGAAAGAACGAAATTTAGTTCATACTTGCTTTATACCATTATCATTTCAGGGATCGTTTATCCCATTTCTGGCCACTGGATCTGGGGAGGCGGTTGGTTATCTAGCTTAGGTTTTCAAGATTTTGCCGGTTCTACGGCAGTGCATATGGTGGGTGGTGTAACAGCGATTATCGGCGCGAAGATCGTTGGACCGCGAATGGGTAAATTTGATAAGCAAGGTCGTGCACAGTCAATACCCGGTCACAATGTCCTATTGGCTGCTCTAGGGGTATTTATCTTATGGTTTGCTTGGTTTGGATTCAACGGAGCATCTACTCTGGAAGCTTCTGGGGAAGAGTCATTGAGTCTGATTGGTCTTATATTATTAAATACAAATTTATCAGCAGCCTCAGGAACGCTCGTTGCAATGATTTTGTCTTGGGTCAAATTCGGGAAGCCAGATGTTAGCTTGACGTTAAATGGTGCACTGGCAGGACTGGTCGGTATTACAGCCGGTTGTGCCGTCGTTCAACCAGCGGGCGCTTTTGGGATCGGGATTTTGTCTTCTGTTGCGATGGTCTATGGTACAGAATTTGTTGAAAACAAATTAAAAATTGATGATCCAGTCGGAGCTTTTGGCGTACATGGAATTGCGGGCGCTCTTGGAACAGTTTTGATCGGTGTTTTCTCTACAGACGGGGGATTGCTCTATGGAGGAAATGGTGGACTATTATTGATTCAGTTCATTGGTGTCGCTGCAGTAATAGTATGGGTAGGGATTACAATGACTGTAACGTTTAAAGTCATTGATTCTACAATTGGCCTAAGAGTATCTCCAGCTGAAGAGGAAGCGGGAATGGATGTCAGTGAACACGGACTGGCCAGCAGCTACGCAGATTTCAAAGCAACGACTACACCCATTCATTCAGAAACACTCTAAAAAAATAAGGACCAGGAAGCTAAAGTCTTCCTGGTCCTTATTTACTTTAGACTAAATTTTAGTGGTTAAATGTTTTCGCCAGGTGTAGAAGCAATGATTTGAAGATGCCCTTTAAGTGTCCATTCATTAATACCATGCGGTAAGATAAAATGAATGCCTTTAGTTAGTGAATAGCTAGTAGAATCAACAATGATGCTGCCTTCACCTTTTAGCACGCTGACAAGAGTGTATAATCCACTTGCTTTTAGATTCACTTCTCCGTCAACAACCCATTCTTCTACCTTGAAGAACTCATTATCAACAAAAGTTTTAATCTCAGCATCACCTTGCTTAACCCTGTTTTGCATAGGTTCAGGATCCACATGCGGAATCGTTGTGACATCAATAGATTGCTGGATGTGTAAAGGTCTAGTTTGACCGGTATCATCTTTTCGATCATAGTCATAAACGCGGTAAGTAGTATCACTGGATTGTTGCGTTTCAAGAATCGTAATACCGCCACCGATTGCATGGACAGTTCCACTTGGTACATAAAAGAAATCACCGGGTTTCACTTTCACATAACGTAATAATTGGTCCCATTCTCCAGAACGAATCATTTCAGCAAAGTCTTCTTTCGTCTGTGCGTGATGGCCGAAAACAATCTCAGCTTCGTCTTCTGCATCAATCACATACCAGCACTCTGTTTTCCCTAGTTCACCTTCGTGTTCTAATCCGTACGCGTCATCTGGATGGACTTGAACTGATAATGCAGTCTGAGCATCTAGAATTTTTGTCAAGAGTGGAAAAACATCTCCTGATTGGTCTCCGAACAATTCACGGTGCTCATCCCAGAGTTCTGTTAACGTCTGACCTTTGTACTCTCCTTGAGAAACAGTAGCAGGTCCATTCTTATGTGCACTGATTGCCCAAAGTTCTCCAGTATGCTCACTTGGGATATCATAGCCGAAAAAATCTCGAAGATTTGTACCTCCCCAGATTTTTTCTTGCATAACACCTGTAAAAAATAATGGTTGAATCATAATCAGTCTCCTCGATATTTTGTACGCTTAGTGTACCATATTTCATTAGAATTGAAATCGGTTTTACATGTCAGTCTTTGACAATGTTGTTGTCTGCTGACAGATAATCTAGGATTCAATAGAGACAACTCTTGTACTTTCCTTGGGGTTATCATATAATTTATAAGGATTGGCTAGTTTTTGTTTTATAAGAACTGGTTAAGAATAAATTGAAAGTAGGGCAAATCATGGCTCAATTATATTTTAGATATGGTGCGATGAATAGTGGGAAGTCTATCGAGATTTTAAAAGTAGCTTATAATTATGAAGAACAGAATAAAAGAGTTCTTCTGTTTACAAGTGCGATTGACGACCGAGATTCTGTTGGATATATCACTAGTCGAATTGGATTGAAGCGTGAGGCGATCCCTATCGAAGATCAGACAGATTTGTTTGAAGTCGTCAAACAGCAATCAGAAGGTCTAGCTTGCGTATTGGTTGATGAAGCGCAATTCTTAAAAAAAGAACATGTATTACAACTCGCATATATTGTAGATCAGCTAAATATACCGGTTATGACGTTCGGATTAAAAAATGATTTTCGAAACGAATTGTTTGAAGGTTCGAAATATTTATTGTTATTAGCTGATAAAATAGAAGAAATGAAAACCATTTGCTGGTTTTGTCATAAGAAAGCGATTATGAATATGAGAATGCAGGAAGGTAAACCTGTTTCAACCGGAAGCCAGATTATGGTTGGGGGAAACGAAGCGTATTATCCTGTGTGTCGTAAGCATTATTACGAATCGATGGAAAGTAGTCTAGAAAGAGGCGAAGAAAAATGAGTATGTACGACAGACTTGAGCAAGTGGATAATAGATACGATGAATTAAATGAATTACTAAGTGACCCCGAAGTCATTACAGATACTGACCGATTCTTGAAACTTAGTCGAGAAGAAGGTGACTTGAGAGAAACTGTCACGTGCTATAGAAAATATAAAGCAGTCGTTGAAGGGATTTCTGAAACAGAAGAAATGCTTGAAGAATCTCTGGATAATGACATGGAAGAGATGGCTAGAGAAGAAAGAACAGAATTGCTTGAACAAAAAGCAGCTTTAGAAGAAGAATTGAAAATCTTATTGCTTCCTAGAGATGAGAACGACAAGCGAAATATCATCATGGAAATTAGAGGGGCTGCCGGAGGAGATGAAGCACAATTATTTGCTGCGGATCTTCTAGATATGTACCAGCGTTATGCGGAAACACAAAGATGGAAAACAGAAGTGCTGGATGCAAATTCAAATGGGATTGGTGGGTACAAAGAAGTAACCTTACTGATTTCTGGACAGAATGTATACTCTAAGCTTAAATTCGAGAACGGTGCACATCGAGTACAACGTATCCCTCAGACCGAATCACAAGGTAGAATCCATACCTCGACTGCGACAGTCGTCGTTATGCCGGAAGCTGAAGACGTTGAGATCGATATCGCAGAAAATGATATTCGTGTAGATATCTATCATGCAAGTGGCGCTGGCGGGCAGCACGTTAATAAAACAGCATCAGCCGTTAGATTGACTCATGAGCCTACCGGAATCGTTGTTGCTATGCAAGATGAGCGTTCGCAACTTAAAAACAGAGAAAAAGCGATGAAAGTTTTAAGATCTCGTATTTATGACAAAATCACTCAAGAAGCACAAGCAGAAGTAGATGCAGAACGTAAAACAGCTGTAGGAACAGGAGACCGTTCTGAAAGAATCCGTACGTATAACTATCCTCAAAGTCGGGTTACAGATCACCGCATCAACTTGACTCTTCAAAAATTGGACCAAATATTAGCGGGTAAAATGGATGAAATCATCGATGCATTGGTTTTCTGGGAACAAGCTCAAAAAATGGAGCAACTTCAAAATGAGTATGAATAATTTATACCATAAAGAAACCATCAGAGAAGTCCTTTTTGGGGCTTCTTCTTTTTTAAAAAAAGCAGAGCTTGAAGGATATGCAGCTGAGTGGTTGTTAAAAGAGCGGTTTGATTTAACAAAGACAGATCTGGTTAGAATGGGTTCACAAGTCATGCCGGAAAAGATGAAAGAACAATTTCTAAACGATTTACAGCATTATTTAGAAGGAAAACCCGTGCAGCATATTGTCGGACATGAATGGTTTTACGATAGAAAATTTAAAGTGACAAACGATACGCTTATTCCTAGACCTGAAACTGAGGAATGGTTTGATCGATATTTGAAGACTTTATCATCCAAGCCATTAGACGTGCTGGATATTGGAACCGGGACAGGCGTATTAGCTATTTCTCACAAACTAGAAAGACCAAGTGATAGAGTCACAGCAGTGGATATCAGCTCAGAAGCACTAGAGATTGCTAAACAAAACGCAGCCTCATTGAAAGCGGAGGTTAGATTCTATTTAAGTGATCTAACGAGCGCTGTAAGAACACATCATTACGATTTAATCCTGTCAAACCCTCCTTATATCTCAACGTCTGAACATGGGGAAATGGATCAGTCTGTGCTGGATCATGAGCCTGCGCTTGCTTTATTTGCAGCAGAAGATGGACTAGACATTTACAAAAGGTTAGCAAAGGAGTTGCCGTCAATACTGAATCCAGAAGCTAAAGTGATACTTGAAATTGGATATCTTCAAGGGCAACGTGTTCAAAACATATTTCAAGATGCAATGCCGAATGCAGATATAGAAATCTGGAAAGATATGGCAGGACAAGACAGAGTAGTCTATATTGCTATATAAAAGAAAAGAGAGGAGTAATGGAGTGGAAACGATATGGATAAAAGAACAGGAGCTAGAAAAAGCTGTGCAGTTGTTGCTAGAAGGTGAAGTAGTCACTTTTCCAACCGAGACAGTTTACGGACTCGGCGCAGATGCAACTAATGAAGAGGCTGTCAAGAAAATATATGAAGCTAAAGGAAGACCGGCAGACAACCCTTTAATCATTCATGTATCTAGTATTGAGCAAGCGTATGAGTACGCTGAAGAAATTCCCAAAGCCGCTCAAAAAATCATGGAAGCTTTCTGGCCAGGACCTTGTACAATCGTTTTGAAGAAAAAAGGACCCATAGCACAAACCGTCACAGCTGGGCTGGGGACTGTTGGTATTCGAATGCCAAATCATCCGATTGCATTGCAGCTGATTAAAGATACAGGGAAACCGTTAGCTGCGCCTAGTGCAAACTCCTCTGGAAAACCAAGCCCAACTTCTGCGCAACACGTTTACCGTGATCTGAACGGTAAGATAGCAGGCATTGTGGAAGGTGGAGAAACGGGTGTTGGACTTGAATCGACCGTTTTAGACCTTTCTAATCCAAAATCTCCGACGATTTTACGGCCTGGTGGTATCTCAAGAAGTGAAATAGAAGCCGTCATTGGTCCAGTAAGATTCAATCCTGGACTAGTAAAGGAGTCTGACGCACCAGTAGCTCCTGGGATGAAGTATACACATTACTCGCCGACCGAACCGGTGATAATCATTTCTGAAAAAGGTATCGGATGGGAAAAAGCCATAAAACAATATCAGCTTGATGGGGAAGTTGTCGGTATACTGGCATCTGAAGAAACCATTAAACAATTTGGGACAAAAGAAACCGTTATGTTCTCGTTAGGGGAAAAGTCAGATGTTATTTCAGCATCTAGACGATTGTTTAAAGGTTTACGCTTCTTTGAAGAAACGAAAGCGACAATTATACTAGCTGAACCTTTCAATAGGTCAGGAATTGGGGAAGCTTATATGAATCGACTCGAAAAAGCTGCTGCCTATTCGGTGATTTAAGACTAGGTACAAAAGAAATAAAAGCTTCTCTCTAAGGAATTTATGTGACTGTAACCGTTACGGATGGAATGCTAGATGACAAATTGATTTGAATTGATAAATATAATGGAAAAATGTTTGACCTTTATGTACAATGATTAGAGGTTATCACACAAGTGAATTTGAAAAGAAACATAATCTAATCATAAAGGAGCAATTTCAATGGGGAAACTTCAAGTTATCAACCATCCACTGATTCAACATAAGCTGACAATTATCAGAGACAAACGTACAGGTACAAAATATTTTAGAGAAGTTGTAAATGAAATCGCAAGACTCTTAGCCTATGAAGTTTCTCGTGAAATGCCACTAGAAGATGTAGAAATTGAAACACCTTTAGTAACATCAACACAAAAACAATTATCCGGTAAAAAAGTCGTGATCGTTCCAATCCTTCGAGCAGGACTAGGAATGGTCGATGGTATGCTAGATCTTATACCAGCGGCTAAAGTTGGACATGTTGGAATGTATCGTGACCACGAAACAATGGAACCAGTAGAGTATTTCGTGAAATTACCTTCTGACTTACCAGATCGTCAATTGCTAGTTGTTGATCCTATGCTTGCAACAGGCGGATCAGCTGTTGCTGCAATCGATGCCCTTAAAAAAAGAGGCGCTACAAATATTAAATTCGTATGTCTAGTAGCCGCACCAGAAGGCGTAAAAGTATTGCAAGACGCTCACCCTGATGTTGACATCTACACAGCTTCACTAGATGAAAGATTAGATGAGAAAGGTTACATCTTACCTGGTCTTGGTGATGCAGGAGATAGACTATTCGGAACATTATAATCAAGATGAAGAAACCTTCAATCCAGCAGCATGTGGATTGGAGGTTTCTCGTTTATAAAAAGATAAAACAGAACCTATAAGCAGAATAGGTGAAATCTTCTTAATAGGTATGATAGACTAACTTCGGAAGGAATCAAATGATGACTTATATTGGATTGCAATCACTCGTTACATTAATTTCGCATACTGTTTTTGTACTACTAGCGTTTTGGGCGCTACAGGGACTGAAAACAGACTATTGGATTAAAAAATATCATATTCGACAAGCTAGGATCTTATATGTTCTGATTTCGATAGCGCTTGGTTATACCGTAAGTAGCTTTTTTATCGAATTCGTACTTTCCTCTCAGAATCTTGTCCAGCTATTCAACTAATCCTTAAAAATAAGCTGTAGATCATGGAAACGTTTCAATTAATTGTTCACATAAAAGTCATATACAGCATAGACGAAACAGTTTATTAACAGGATGCTTTCTGATATAATATAACAGATTATTGTGATTTGTAATAACTGCAATAGTTTTATCTCATCAATGCTGTTTTCGATTTGTTTTGTTACAGTAAATAAACAAGATATGTAAGGAATCATCGTGAGAATAGGTTCCAAAATAATTTTTAATTTTAACTAACCTGTCGATATAATTGTATACCGAAGTAGAATGATCTAGGAAGAGTATCACCTTGGAGGGCAAAGCATGGAAAAAATCGTTGTAAGTGGCGGACGTAAATTATCAGGTACCGTCGAATTAGAAGGCGCAAAAAATGCTGCATTACCTATATTAGCAGCAACTATATTAGCAGAAAATGGCATGAATACACTATCTAATGTGCCATTATTATCAGATATCTATACAATGGAAGCTGTTTTAAAATACTTGAACGTTGAAGTTTCATTTGACGAAGAAAATAAACAAATGACTTTTGACGCTACAAAAGAATTAAACGATGAAACACCGTTTGACTTTATGAGTAAAATGCGTGCATCTATCGTTGTTATGGGACCATTATTAGCTAGAACAGGCTACGCAAAAGTAGCGTTACCAGGTGGCTGTGCGATTGGTACCCGTCCGATAGATTTACATTTAAAAGGGTTCGAAGCAATGGGAGTAGAGGTACATATCAAAAAAGGGTACATCGAAGCTTCAGCAGAGAAGCTTAAAGGTGCTCATATCTATCTAGACTTCCCTAGTGTTGGTGCAACTCAGAACATTATGATGGCAGCTACACTAGCTGAAGGGACAACTGTAATCGAAAACGTTGCAAGAGAACCTGAAATCGTAGACTTGGCTAACTTCCTAAATCGTATGGGTGCTAAAGTTGTCGGCGCTGGAACAGAAACGATTCGTATTGAAGGAGTAGAGAAACTGACTGGAACGAACCATATGATCATTCCTGACCGTATAGAAAGCGGAACGTTCATGGTGGCTGCAGCAATCACTCAAGGAAACATTTTAATTAAAGATGCCGTATCTGAACACAATAAACCATTGATTTCTAAACTAAAAGAAATGGGTGTAATCTTTGAAGAAGAACAACAAGGGTTACGTGTTATCGGACCGAAAAAATTAATGGCAACAGACGTTAAAACAATGCCTCATCCAGGATTCCCAACGGATATGCAAGCTCAAATGACGATTGCTCAGCTACAAGCTGAGGGTACGAGCGTTATGAGAGAAACAGTATTTGAAAATCGCTTCATGCACATGGAAGAGCTTCGTCGTATGAATGCTGAATTCAAAATTGATGGACAGAGTCTTGTTATCGTTGGTGGAAAGGCATTACAAGGAGCTGAAGTTGCATCGAGTGACTTACGAGCATCAGCAGCCTTAATTCTAGCGGGACTAGTCTCAGCTGGTTACACACAAGTAACGAACTTGAATCACTTAGACCGTGGATACTACAATTTCCATGAAAAACTCATTGGTCTAGGGGCAAATGTCGAAAGAATCAATGCAGACGAATCTGTGATTAAATCAAAAAATACAGTCGTTTCAGAATAATTCGAATAGGTTAAAGATTCATAATGAGCTGGACCGAATAGGTAAAATACCTTTATCTACTCGGTTCAGCTTTTTTTGTACATAACAGATGAATATTGATGAGAACTTTTTTTAATCTTGCTCTTTTTTACAATCTTGAGTATGATAGAAAGAGTGAGAAATTCTTAAATATCAAAATAAAAATCTAAAATGAGAAAAGATCTACGATATGACTTTTTACCTTTTAACGATAAGTGTAAAAAGCTTGAGAGGAGAACAATCATGGCAAGAGATATTGGAATCGATTTAGGAACTGCGAATGTACTAGTACACGTTAAAGGTAAAGGTATCGTATTAAATGAGCCTTCTGTTGTAGCGCTTGATACAAAAACAAAAGAAGTACTGGCAGTAGGTGAAGAAGCGTATTTAATGGTCGGTAGAACGCCAGGAAATATTCAAGCAATCAGACCCCTACAAGGCGGTGTTATTGCAGATTTTGATATTACAGAAGCGATGTTAACTTACTTTATAAATAAATTAAATGTAAAAGGCTTTTTATCTAAACCAAATATTTTAATTTGCTGTCCAACAAATATTACAGCTATTGAGCAAAAAGCAATCATTGAAGTTGCTGAAAAAAGTGGCGGTAAAAACGTTTATCTGGAAGAAGAGCCCAAGGTAGCAGCTATTGGAGCAGGAATGGACATTTTCCAACCGAGCGGAAACATGGTTATTGATATCGGTGGAGGAACAAGTGATATTGCTGTTTTGTCTATGGGCGGTATCGTAACTAGCCGTTCTGTGAAAGTGGCTGGAGATACATTGGATAATGATATTATTGTTTATATCAAGAAAAAGCACAATCTATTAATTGGTGTTCGGACAGCTGAAGCCGTTAAAAAGGAAATTGGTGTCATATTTGATCATGGACGTAATGATTCGATGGACGTCAGAGGTAGAGATGTAGTTTCAGGTCTTCCGCGTACGATTTCAATTACTTCACTCGAAGTGATGGAAGCAACTCGAGAGTCCATGGTGGTAGTAGTGGAACAAGCTAAAGAAGTTTTAGAAAAAACGCCACCAGAATTATCTGCTGATATTATTGATCGTGGAGTTATTCTTACAGGTGGAGGCGCATTAATAGATGGTATTGATCTATTGTTTGCGGAGGAACTGAAAGTTCCTGTATTTAAGGCAGAAAATCCGTTAGATTCAGTAGCACTAGGAACCGGGATCTTACTGGAAAGTTTAAAAAAGCGTAAATAAAATCACTGTACAAATACTCACGTTAAAGATACAAAATAAACTGGTTTAGAGGTGTAATTATATGACATGGCAATCCGCTTTGAAGAAAACTGGACTATATTTGCTGAAAATCATCATCGTACTTATATTGATCGCAGCAGCGTTCATTGGAGGCGTTATGATCGGATATGGTGTCATTGGAGATGGAAACAGTCCAATGGATGTTTTCGAACCGGAACTTTGGCAGCACATTTTGGAGTTTATTCTATAAGGACAACTCGAAAACAGTTTGAAAACAAGCAGAAACTTTCTGCTTGTTTTTTTTCGTCATTTTTCCAGCTAAATAATCAGTATTTAAAGAGAGTAGATAAGATGACTCATAAATCACTGTTATAGGAGGAAACGAGATGAACCAAGTATCATTTGTAGGAAGAATCGTTCGTGATATAGAACTGAGAGATGTAGGGGAAGGGAAGATCGTAATGAATAATGTCATTGCTGTTCAAAGACATTATAAATCAGAAGGAAATGCAGAAGCAGATTTTATACCTGTAGTAGCCTGGGGGAAACGAGCAGAATTGATTGAAGAATACTGTAATAAAGGAGATTTAATTGGTTTGAATGGTAAAATGCAATCTAGAAGTTATCAGAATTCAGACAAGGAAACGGTTTATGTAGTCGAATTACTAGTTAATGACGTACAATTTCTACAACCTAAAAAACAAGAAAGCACACTCGCAATATAATAAGTTCAAAAGCTCGCCATTGGCGAGCTTTTTTTAACTGAAAAATAATCAGTCATTAATTCGAACTATTTTCACTATTTTATCTAATTTAAGCAAAGAAATATCCGGATTTACGTTAAATTTTCAAATATTCAATGTATAATGTAGAATAAACCCTAGAAAAACCTTAAGTGAAAGAGGGATATACATGAATATTTTAATGATTGAAGATAATGAATCTGTTTGTGAAATGATTGAAATGTTTTTTTTGAAAGAAGAATGGGAAGCGACGTTTATTCATAATGGAAAACAAGGTCTAGAAACCTATATGGATAACCAAAATAAGTTTGACCTAATTGTTTTAGATATTATGTTACCAGAAATGGATGGCATGATGATTTGTAAAGAAATCAGAAAGCATTCTACCCGAATACCGATTATTATGTTGACGGCTAAGGATACGGAGAGTGACGAAGTCATTGGTCTAGAAATCGGTGCTGACGATTATGTTACCAAACCCTTTAGTCCATTAACATTAGTTGCTCGAATCAAATCGCTTAAAAGAAGAGCTGATCATACAGATAATCCGGAAAAAGCAGTTCAAGAAGAATATGAAGTCGAAACAGAACACTTGAAGTTAGATAGAAATACCAGGGAAGTCATACTTTACGATAAAGTGCTAGAAGGCTTAACGCCTAAAGAATTTGATTTACTCTACACTCTGGCGAACAGTCCTAGAAGAGTTTTCTCAAGAGAGCAATTGTTACAAATTGTTTGGGACTATGAATATTTTGGAGATGAAAGAACCGTTGATGCACATATTAAAAAATTGAGACAGAAATTAGTGCAAAATGGTCCACAAGTCATTCATACTGTCTGGGGCGTTGGATATAAATTTGATGATACAGGAGCAGTTGAGACGTAATGAAATTTCCTTATTTTTATCAGCAAATGTTAGGTTTCCTTTCCGTAATCATTATGTTACTGACAATATCTGTTTTTTCAATTGTATTGTTTGCACGTAATACCGCAATAAAAGGAACCGAAAACATGTTGTTTGCGTATGCTGAATCGATTGTCGACGTTAATTTGAGTTCAGATCAGTTGTCGAATTTTCAGTCACTATTAGGAAACCAAGGCGTCACATTTTTTGTTTTTGATAATGATGGACATCTGATTTTTCCCGACTTACCAGACAATATCGAAACCAGAGTAGTACCAGATGAAGAAGATCGTCTGAAAAGTGGAGAAAGAGTTTCTTTAACAACTGAACAAGCCGATCTTTACGGAAACCCTAGAGAAACAGCTTATGTTTATTTACCTTATTTCAATAAAAGTACAAGTAACTATTCAGGTTTTGTAGCTGTAAGTGCTCCAGTTAGTCAGATTGAGCGACAAATGAGTGAACTGAAAAGGAACTTGTTTAATGCTTTTTTAATTTCAACTGTTATTGCTATTATCATGAGTTTTGTATTTGCAAGGTACCAGGTTAAAAGAGTCAATAGACTGAGACAAGCTGCTCATATGGTAGCGGAGGGCGACTATGACGTTAGGCTTAAACACAGAGATAGAGATGAAATCGATAATTTATCTCAAGATTTTAATAAAATGATTCAAGCTTTGGATATGTCTCGGCAAGAAGTTGCGCGGCAAGAAGACAGGCGGAAAACATTCATGCAAGATGCAGCACATGAAATGCGCACACCTTTGACTACAATCAATGGACTTCTTGAAGGTTTAGAATATGATGTCATTCCGGAATCGCAACGCTTAAGAAGTATCAAATTGATGAGAAAAGAAACAAAACGACTCATTAGACTAGTAAATGAGAATTTGGATTATGAAAATATTCGTTCGAATCGAATTATGCTGAATAAACACGCTTTGCCATTGACCGAGATTTTTGAAGAAATTCAGGAACAGATGAAATCTCTTGCTGAAAGTTCAAACAATACGCTACAACTAAGTGTGGAAGAGCCGATAACTGTTTTTGCTGATTATGACCGATTCAAACAGATATTAGTAAATTTAATAAAAAATGCCATTCAATTCACTAATAGTGGTTTGATTACTGTCACAGGAATCAAGACTGATCAAGGTACGCAAATTAGAATTCAAGATAATGGAATTGGTATGACAGAAGATCAGCTGAAAAATATATGGGATCGATACTATAAAGCTGATATTTCTAGAACCAATACAAAATTTGGAGAATCTGGTTTAGGCTTATCCATTGTGCAGCAGCTAGTAGCTCTTCATGAAGCCTCCATTAGTGTGGATAGCACACCAGAAAAAGGAACGATTTTTACAATTGATTTTCCAGACCCAGACAAAAATTAAATCTTAAATAACCCTTAAGACCTTTCATACTTGGGCATAAATTGTTGAGTGTGAACGGTCTTTTTTCTTTGTTAATAGTCTTTTCTTTACATTATTTTCTTATAAAACATAAAGAAGGTGTAATTTGCCTTCTATGTAAATTTAATGTAAAATATCGTAAGTGATAGAACGGATCTAAATCGAATATAAAGATATTCAAGAATAGATTTACAGAAAGTATAGGAGGCATCTACATGTCTAAGATAAAAAATAGTTTAAATACAAGAATTGGATTTTTTGGTCTAGCAAGTGTTCTTTTTTGGTTAAAGACGTACTTGGCGTATACCTTTGAATTCAACCTAGGTGTTTCAGGAGCCATACAAGAATTTATACTGCTGATCAATCCGATTGCAGTAACAGTGATTCTTTTCTCAATAGCGCTTTATTTTAAAAAGCCAAAAAGATCTTATATTGCATTGTTTAGTATTATGACAATCGCTTCAATGATTCTTTATTTTAATATTATGTTTTATAGAGAATTTTCGGATTTTCTAACAATGAACATACTACTAGGTTCTAATAATGTTTCAGGAGCTGTATTTACGTCAACCATCGCGATGATGAGACCGTGGGATTTATTGTACTGGATGGATATCATCATATTACTTGGTGTGATTCTTTATAAGAGAAAATCCAAAATAACAATGGACGTACGACCATTTAAGAAACGTTACGCAGTAGCGACAACGGTTTTAGGATTTGCACTTTTTGCAGGGAATTTGGCATTAGCTGAGAGCAACCGTCCTCAATTACTTGTGCGTACTTTTGACCGTAATTACATCGTGAAATATTTAGGCCTGAATTTCTTTACAGCTTACGATGCATTCCAAACGGCTCAGAATAATCATGTTCGAGCAAGTGCCGATGAATCAAATTTAGTAGATATTATGGAATTTGCAAAAGAAAATAATGCTGCACCAAATGTAGAATACTTCGGTAAAGCTGAAGGTCGTAACGTATTTGTTATTGCAATGGAAAGTGTGCAGCAATTTGTAATCGATTATGATTTAGAAGATGAGAATGGTGAAATGCATGAGGTAATGCCTTTCGTAAATAGTCTATATCATAATGATTCATCTTATAGCTTCTCGAATTTTTATCATCAAGTTGGACAAGGTAAATCTTCTGACGCGGAGATACTTGGCGAAAACTCGTTATATGGATTGCCGCAAGGAAGTGCGTTCCAGACTTTAGGAACGACAAATACATTCCATGCAGCACCAAATATTTTGAAGCAAGAAGCTGGGTATACATCGGCAGCGTTCCACGGAAACGTTGGATCATTTTGGAATCGAAACGATACTTACCAGCAATTTGGGTATGATTATTTCTTTGATTCTGCCTATTATGATGTATCAGGAGACCGTTCACTTGAATATGGACTTAAAGATAAGTTGTTTTTCCAAGAGTCTGCACAATATATCGAGCAATTACCACAACCGTTTTATAGCAAGTTTATCACTGTAACAAACCATTTCCCTTACCCGCTGGATGAGCAGAATTCTGGATTCCCAGCAGCTCAAACGGGAGATGAAACAATCAATCAATATTTTGCTACAGCAAACTATACTGATCAAGCAATTGAAGAGTTCTTTAACTATCTGAAAGAAGTTGGATTGTATGAAAACTCAGTATTTGTACTCTACGGAGATCATTATGGCATTTCTAACATGAGAAATCCTCATCTTGCTGATCTTCTAGGAGAAGACCAAGATGAATGGGGAGACTTCCAGAATGCCGAAATGCAAAAAGTTCCTTTAATCATTCATGCACCCGGTGTGGATAATGGAGAAGTCATCGACAAGTACAGCGGCCAAGTAGATATGCTACCGACGTTGATGCACTTGTTAGGGATTCAAACAGATGACTATATTTTCATGGGCCAAGATATTCTATCTGAAGAACATAACAATACAGTACCATTCCGAAACGGAAATGTTATAACTCCAGAATACTCATTTATAGGTCAAAATATCTATGATTCTCAAACTGGAGAAGAAGTTCAAGGAGAATTATCTGAAGAAGAACTTGCTGAACTGAATGAAGTACGTGAAAGTGCTAGACAAGAATTGTCTTACTCAGATGATTTGATGATGATGGACTTATTACGCTTTTACACGCCGGATTCATTCAGCGACGTTGAGAAAAATGACTATGTTTATTCAAATCAGTTAAGCGTCTTTGAAAGTGATCCGTTGAGAAGTACGAGTCTGATTGAAACAAATGGTGGAGAGTCTACAGCTGATTTATACAAAACAGACGCACCTGAGTTGCAAAATGACCTCGATTCGGAACAAGAAGAACAAACAGATTCTACGGAACAGAACAATGAAGAACCTGTCATGCCAGAACAAGACGAAGAATAATAAAATAGTGAAAAGGTGGATGTCATATAAATATCTGGCATTCACCTTTTTGTGTGGTAAAATAAAGTTTCTGGATGCATTGTAGAAAATATCAGTATCCAAGCTCAACTTAGAAAAAATAACTTTAATTGATACTAAAAAGAACTATTCGGATATAAAGGAGTAATAAATTGAGAAAATTACAAGTGAAAACATTAGCAGCGAATCGATTACGTAACGGGTATCAAGCTTTGGAAGAATATGATTTCAAAAGTTTAGGCGACTATACTGAAGGTGAAGCTGTTGAAATTGTTGATGAAAAAAATAAATTTATCGGCAAAGGGTATTTGGGTAAAGAAAACCGTACAGTTGGCTGGATCTTGACTACGGATAAAGAAGAAAGCATTGATTCTGTCTTCTACGATCGTCAATTCAGAATTGCTCATAAGGCTCGTTCTGCTTTCTATGCAGATGACTCAACAACTGCTTTCCGTTTATTCAATGCAGATGGCGATGGTATAGGTGGAATAACAGTCGATTACTATGATGGCTTCTATATCTTTTCTTGGTTCAACAAAGGAATTTATACACATAAAGAAGAAATCTATCAAGCTTTCAAAGTAGCGATTCCTGATTTCAAAGGAATCGTTGAAAAAGTTCGCTTTAGCGATGCTACTTTAGAGTCCAAGCATGTGGACGGAGAAGTACCACCAGAACCATTGATTATCAAAGAAAACGGTATTCAATATGCAACTTACATCAATGAGGGCTGGATGACAGGGATATTCCTTGATCAGAGAAATGTTAGAAGAAAACTGATGGAAGACTGGGGTACTGGGAAAACGATTTTAAATACGTTTAGTTATACTGGAGCATTTTCAGTAGCAGCAGCTATGGGTGGCGCAGTAAAAACGGTTAACATTGATGCTGCGAACAGAAGTAAAGCGAAAACAATTGAACAATTCGAGCTAAATGGCTTAAAACCAGATGATCATGAAATCCGAGTGATTGATGTTTTTGATTATTTAGACTATGCTAAAAAACATGATTTGAAATTTGATATGATTATATTAGATCCACCGACTTTCGCCCGTACTAAAAAGCGTAAATTTACAGTTGAAAAAGATTATGTTGGATTGATTCAAGATGCTCTTGAAGTGTTGGCAGATAAAGGTATGTTAATTGCTTCGTCCAATACTTGGAAACTAAACCGTGATGATTTCTATGAAATGGTAAACGAAGCGTTTGACAATAAAAATGTTGATGCTTATCTACTCGATGAATACAAATTACCAGAAGATTTCAAAATCAATGAACAGTATCCTGAAAGTGACTATCTTAAAGTGATGGTCTTAGAAAAAACAAACTAATCAGGATATGAGAAGGCCAGTGGAGTGAGATAACTCTGCTGGTTTTTTACATGTCTTCTGACTTTAACATGTTTATCACTATTTTTAGAATCGTAAATTGTAAAAATACACCAGTTTTAATCACAAAATCATGACTATTTTGTGAAGAATATGTAATGAAAGGCAAACAAAACCCATAGATTGGATTGCCTATGCTAATATAGAGTAAGAGAATTTAAGAGAGGAACTACAGAATGACAGCTTATATAACAGTAAAAGATGAATACAAACGATACAGTTCAGGAGAAACAACCGTTGTTGCGAACGACGGTATTACTTTTGATATAGAAAAAAATGAATTCGCCGTTATTGTAGGCCCTAGTGGGGCAGGTAAAACAACTGTACTGAATATATTGGGTGGAATGGACTTTGCTGACGAAGGTGACGTTATTATAGACGGCACGAATATTGTAGGGTTCAGTGAGAAACAATTAACTAAGTATCGCCGAGATGATGTAGGTTTTGTGTTTCAAAACTATAACCTCATCCCAAACCTGACAGCAAAAGAAAATGTAGAACTTGCTGCCGAAATTTCACCAGATGCATTGGATGCGGCGGAAGTATTGAAAAGTGTTGGATTAGGACACCGAATGGATAATTTTCCGGCACAATTATCAGGTGGCGAGCAGCAACGAGTAGCGATTGCAAGAGCTTTAGCTAAACAGCCCAAACTCCTTCTTTGTGATGAGCCAACAGGTGCACTGGATTATGAAACTGGGAAAAAAGTTCTGGAGATATTAAACAAATCAAAAGAAGAATACAATGCAACGGTTGTTGTCATTACGCATAACCGTGCGATTTCACCAATGGCTGATCGAGTGATTGATATTAACAATGCAAAAGTAAGAAGTATGACGATTAATGAAAATCCGACACCTGTTCAAGATATCGAATGGTAGAATCCACTAAAGAGTCTATAAGAAAACGAATCTAAATTAAAAGAGGAATAGTAGTGAAAAAAACAGCTTTATGGAAAGATACATATAGAGAAATATGGAAAACAAAAACACGTTTTCTATCTATTTTTGCCATCATCTTACTGGGTGTGGCCTTTTTTGCGGGAATCAGTGCAACAGGTCCGGTTATGATTCAAACAGCAGATGATTATTATCAGGAACATGATTTGATGGATTTTCAGATTCTATCTACTTATGGCTTAAATGATGACGATAAAACCCTTTTAGAATCGGTAGAAGGCAGTACAGTTGAGACCCTTTATTCCAGTGATGTCGTCATGAATCAAACTGGGATGACGTCTAAGATATATGGATACAATCCAGAAGACCAAAAAGAAATCAATGACTTTACAATACTAGAAGGCCGCCTTCCAGAAAAGTCTGGTGAAATTGCGCTCGATTCTACTTCAACTTATCAGAATACGTATGCTATTGGTGATAGGATTAAACTCGAGTCTGGCACAGATGATGCTTATGAGGATACGTTCAAACAACTAGAATTTGAAGTTGTTGGATTTGTGAAAAGTCCACTTTATGTAGAAAGTGATACACGTGGAAATACACAAGCGGGTTCTGGAACATTGGATGGATTTTCCGTTATTTTGGAAGAAGATTTTGATGTTGAGTATTATACGGAGACATTTATTCGTTTTGATGAATCGTCTCAATATGAAGCGTATAGTGATGATTATGATGCATTTATTACCGAGAAAACAGCAGAACTCGAAGCTTTACTTGAAAATCGACCTCAAGAAAGACTGGCTGAAATAAGAGCAGAAGGCCAAGAAGAGATCAATGATGGATATGAAGAAATAGAGTCAGCAGAAAACGAGCTGGAAGATGCTCGAATTGAATTACAAAATGCTCGAAGTGAACTCGATGAGGGTTGGGCAGCCTATGAAGACGGCCTTGCTGAATTAGAGCAAGAAGAGTCGAATGCCCGTGCTGAGATTGAATCGCGTAGAGCAGAAATTGAACAAGGCGAAGCTCAGATTCAAAGTGCTCGTATAGAACTTCAGGATGCACAAGCTGAACTCGATGCAGGTAGAGATCGACTTGAAGAGGAACGTCAGGCATCCGAAGCTCAATTGGCTTCTTCAGAACAAGAAATTGCAAATGGTAGACAGCAAATTGAAGCTGCGCGTCAAGAACTTGATGCTGCTGAACAACAACTTCAGGCAAGTGCTGGCCAGTTACCAGAAGAACAACTAGCTATAGCGCAACAAGAGCTGGAGAATAATAGAGCACAGATAGCTGATCAAGAACAAGAACTTGAACAAGGTGAACAAGCAATTGTGCAAGGCCGTCAGCAATTACAGGACGCAGCAGCTGAACTTGATCAAGCACAGCAACAAGTTATAAATGGTTTAGCTGAACTTGAAAGCCAAGCAGCAGAAGTTGCATCTGGAACGCAGCAGCTAGATGAAGCAGAAGCTACTTTGGAATCAGAAATTGCAAATGGTCGAACAGAGCTAGAAAACGCTCGAGTAGAACTAGAAGATGGAGAGGCTGAGTACCAAGAAGGTCTTGAAACATTCGAGAATGAGCGCGAAGATGCAGAAATAGAAATAGCCAATGCTCGAGTAGAATTAGAAGAAGCACAAGATGATCTTGATAATTTGGATGATCCGGAGTATCTGATTAATGATCGTTCTTACTTCGCAGGATATTCTGAGTATGGTGAAAATGCAGAAAGAATTGGAGCAATTGCTCAAATATTTCCTGTGTTCTTCTTCTTGTTGGCTGCATTGATTTCTTTAACGACTATGACACGTATGGTCGATGAAGGTAGAAGTCAAATTGGAACAATGAAAGCATTAGGATACAAAAATTCAGATATCTCTTTAAAATACTTTGTCTACGCTTTTCTTGCAACGATTATGGGTGCAGTGATTGGGCTCGGTATTGGTTATTGGGTTTTCCCATCGGTCATTATGGATGCGTATGGGTCTCTCTATAATCTTCCAGATATCGGTGTGCAATTCTATTGGAGCTATTCTATTATTTCAATCTTGGCTTCACTTTGTGCAACGGGATTGGCAACCTTAGTTTCTGCGAGAATTTCTTTGAAAAGTAATGCCTCCGACTTATTGAGACCAAAAGCACCTAAAAAAGGAAAAAGAATTCTGATTGAAAGAATTCCATTTTTATGGAACAGATTCAGCTTTACTCAAAAAGTCGCTTCAAGAAACTTATTCAGGTACAAAGGTCGTATGTTGATGACCATCATTGGGGTAGCTGGATGTACAGCGCTCTTGCTTACAGGCTTTGGCTTATCCGACTCCATTGCAAATATTGGTGGTATACAATATGGAGAAATCAACTTATACCAAGCCATTATATCTGAGAATTCAGAAGCTGAACAAAGTGATTTAGAAAATTACGAAAGCACACTTAACGGAATGAATGAAGTTGACGAAAATCTTAGAGTTGAACAAAATACCTTTACTGCTGAAGCAGAAGGTAACCGTCAGGATATCAACTTATTTGTTCCGGAAGATACAGAGAAGCTAAAAGATTTTGTAGTCCTAAAAGACAAGCAGGATCCAGAAAACATTTATGACTTGCCTGACGAAGGGGCAATCATTACAGAAAAACTAGCAGATCTTTTAGATATTTCTGTAGGAGATAAGATTCAAATTAATGGAAATGATCAAGAAGTGTACGATGTTGAAGTGAAAGGGACCGTGGAACATTACTTCCAGCACTTTGTCTATCTGTCCCCAGAAGCATTTGAAGTAGCGACTGGAGAAGAACCTGCCTATAATACACGTTTATTGAAATATGATACGGATGAAGTAGAAGATACAGCTGTTGGTCAGCTACTGAATGCAGAAGAAGCCGTTCAGGGCGTAACCTTTGTCTCTGTGATCTACGACAGTATGCAAGGGTCGCTAGATAGTCTAGACGTTGTGACACTTGTCATTATTATCTCAGCAGCGACACTGGCTTTTATTGTTCTATATAACTTAACGAACATTAATGTATCAGAAAGAGAACGTGAATTATCAACGATTAAAGTACTTGGTTTTTATGACAAGGAAGTGACCATGTACGTTTATAGAGAAAATCTTGTCCTGACATTGATGGGCATAATTTTCGGGTTAGGGCTAGGCGTTATTATGCACCGATTCGTCATCAATACAGCTGAAGTTGATATGATGCGCTTCAGTCGGCACATCAACTTTACTAGTTATCTTTATTCAGGGTTATTGACATTCTTGTTCTCAGGACTTGTCATGATCTTGATGCACTTCAAGTTGAAGTATATTGATATGATAGAAGCACTTAAAGCACAAGAATAATTAAAAGAGATAGATGTCCTAAACTCGGATATCTATCTCTTTTTTGTTTCATCTATTATTTCGTTAAATTCATGCCCCATAGCTTTTCTGACTGATCCATAAGGTTGGTTACATCACGAGTCAAATCAATATAAGAAAGGTTTTCAGCTTTAAGTAAGGTTTGTGTCAATGCATCTATTTCGTAAGATAGAGCAGAGGAAGAATCCCCATCTTCAAGAATTTCAGTGCGGCCATCAGCGTAAGTGATGACTGCTTTATCGGCTCTAGGATAATCTACTACCGTAATATAAGCTTCCTCGCAGACAATTACACCTTGCTTAGGCATTTTTCCTCTAAAGGAAAGAGAGACACTAGACAATTCATTGTGCTCGTTACGCATCTGAATCGTACTCATCTCGTCAACACCTGTTTCGTAAAGCTTAGCCATAGTTTGAAGTTCGGTCGGTTGACTACTTAAGAAGTAGCGAACGAACGACAACGCATAAACGCCAATATCAAGAAGTGCACCGCCACCCAACTCTTTATTGAAAAATCGATTAGTAGGGTCTGCTTCTTTCAAACTTCCAAATAGGGCATTGACCATTTTAAGCTGTCCAAATTCACCAGATTTGATTCTTGATTTCAATTGCTTATATAAAGGCATGTGATAAATCGTCATCGCTTCAGCAATAATCAAGTTTTTATCTTTAGCCAGTTCGTGGACCTCTTTAAATTCGGCTGCACTCATAACCATTGCTTTTTCGCATAATACATGTTTACCTGCATTCAAGACCATTTTAATATTTTCCGCATGGTGACTGTTAGGCGTTGCAAGGTAAATGATATCAATATCTGGATCAAAGCAGAGAGCTTCATAATGACCATAAGCTTTAGGTACGTGATGTCTTTCAGCGAATTCTTGAGCTTTCTGTAAACTTCTTGAAGCAACAGCAGCTAATTCAGCTTGTTCTGAGTTGAAAGAATCTGCAAAACTTTGAGCAATATCACCAAGTCCAATAATACCCCATTTAATTGTAGCCATCTTCATTCCTTCTTTCTATATAGTATAAAGTCGTTTAGAAAGACAAAAAGACTTTAATTGTCAACTGTCTTTATTGACCTTAATTGTTTTTTGAATTTCCTACTTTAATTGTATCAAAAAAATGAAGTAACCGTTTAAAAATGTTTAGATTATTATGAGTATTTTGGTTTGAGACTTTATGTTGTGGTAAAATGAGTAACATGAATATACTAGAGTAGGAGATTGTTAGAATGCATAAAAAGTGGTTCATTCTTCCTGTTGGTTTAATCGTCCTTGCAAGATGCACGACTGCAGATCAGACACCATTAGATGAAACATCAAAAAGCTCCAATGAGCAAAATACTTCTTCTGAAACACCAGAACAAAACAATGAAATAACAGAAACGCTTACCGAAGAAGAAATCGCGCATCTTAAGCTTTTAGAATCTTTGCCCGAAGAAGCAAATTCCAAAGACTGGAATCTTATTCTAGTGAATAACTGGAAACCACTACCAGAAGATTTTGAACCCAACCTTGTTGAAGTAGAACCAGATAAAGAAATAGATGCAAGAATTGTAGAACCATTTAAAGAATGGATATCTGCTGGTCTTGAAGCTGATCATCGTCTGTTTTTTGCTTCAGGTTACCGTTCTGTCGAAAGACAGCAAAATAACTATGATAATAGTATCAGTAAATTCAAACAAGAAGGCTACACTGAAGAAGAAGCCATCACTAAAACAGAAGAATATATCGCTATACCAAAAAGAAGTGAGCACCATACCGGTTTGGCCGTAGATATCGTTGATCAACAGTGGAGTGCAGATGGCAATAGTCTGACACCAGATTATGATACTCAGGAATCTCAACATTGGCTACTGGAAACAATGACAGATTACGGCTTTATCTTAAGATATCCTGAAGGGGCAGAATCATTAACAGATATTAATTATGAATCATGGCATTTTAGATATGTCGGTAAAGAAAATGCCCAGTTTATTGAGGAACACGAGCTTGTATTGGAAGAATTTATAGAATTGCTTGAAGAAAGAGAAAATCTATAAGAACAGGCTATAGCGGAATCATTTTAAAGGAGTCGTTGGTTTTGGCTAAAAGGAAAACGAAAGCACGTAAGAGGGGCAAAAGAAACAAGCAGAGTCCAATTATGTTACTATTTAAAATCGGGCTAGTGTTTTTACTGTTTTTTGTTTTCTCTATCGCTTTTGTCGGTAAAAGATTGCTAGACGATCCAGTTGGCATTTCTTCTTCCCGTGAGGAAGAATTTATTGATGAAGTTGGTGAGAACGCAGTGATTTTGAACGCAACCTATGGGATTCGTCCAAGCATCGCGATTGCTCAGGCAATCCTTGAGTCAAACTGGGGAAGAAGTGAGTTAGCACAACGTGAGAACAATTATTATGGTATCAAAGGAACAAATGAAACAGACTATACTACAAAAGAATTTGAAGATGACGAATGGATAGAAATCAGAGCTGAGTTCAGAAGTTATAACACATTGCTGGAGTCCATGGAAGATTACGCGAAACTTTTGAAAAACGGAACAGAGTGGGATGATAATCTATATACGGATGTTATTGAATCTTCGAACTATCAGGATGCTGCAAAAGCCCTTAAGGAAGCGGGTTATGCTACTGACCCAGACTATCCTAATAAAGTCATCTCGCTAATTGAAACTTATGATCTTCAAAGGTTTGATAACGATACTATTGAAAACGAGGGACAAACTAATGACCAATAAAAAAGAAGTGCCAGTCGTTGAAACAAGTCTGCGAAAAGACTATATTGCAGTACCAGATGTCATAAGGAATGCTAGTGGTATTCATATCAATGGCAAAAGATTTAAAGCCATGATGTTTACGACGGATATCGCGATCATTATGAATAATAATGCGGATGCCATCATGGCCGTTTATCCTTTCACGCCACACCCAGCAATTATTGAGGCAATTACTTCTGTTTCGACAATACCTGTCCTCGCTGGAGTGGGTGGTGGAACGACACAAGGACCAAGATCAGCAAATATGGCGCTCTTTGCCGAAGCTCATGGGTGCTTGGCAGTTGTAGTGAATGCGCCGACACCTATTGAGACAATTGAAGCAATCAACGAAGTTATAGATATTCCAATCATTATGACAATTGTTTCTGAATATACAGATATAGACGAAAGAATAGCTGCTGGAATCGATATCTTGAATATCTCAAATGCTGCGAATACTGCTGAACTTGTCAGAGAGATCAGAAGCAAGTATCCTAAGCTTCCCATCATCGCGACTGGTGGTCCGACAGAAGAAAGTATCAAAGAGACCATTGAAGCAGGGGCAAATGCGATCACTTACACACCGCCTTCCAATGGGAAATTATTCAGCAAAAAAATGGATAAATATAGAAAAAAAGAAAAAGATATATTCGATCAGTAAACAAGAACACAGACTGGACTGAACAGAGAATCAACAAATCATAGTTGAATCATTAGAAAGTAGGTAGGAATATGAAGCGATCTTCAAAAGGATCTGCAAAAAACGGTAAAAGTAAAAAAATCTGGTTAATACCCATGGCTGTCATTCTGATTGTTCTGGTATGTGTTGGAGGCTATATTGGATATGCTAGATGGCAAGAAAATCGGGAAGCTCAACTGAGACAAACTCGAGCAGAGGACATTACCGAAAATTACTTAGAAGCGCTTAGATCAGAAGAAATTTCAGGTTTGGTTGACCTTCTATCAGAAGATTCGATTTCAGATTCATCTTATTCAAAAGAAGAAATTGTTGAAAGATATCAGAACGTTTTTTCAGTAATTGGTGCAACAAACCTGAATGAAACAATGTCAGAACTAAGGCTAGATGAAGAAACTGATACTTATCACTTTAATTACACATTGTCTATGGACACTTCTTTAGGTACGATAAACGATCTAGCCTACGAAACAACTCTTCATGAAGAAACAGAAACGATGTCGGTTAACTGGGATACGACATTGATATTTCCGGATTTGGAACAGGGAGACCTTGTTAGAATCAGTTATGAAGAAGGGGACCGTGGAAGTTTAAATGACCGTAATGGCAATCTGCTTGCTGGCAACGGAGACGCTTGGCAAGCGGGACTCTATCCATTATCTTTAGGTGAAGGGAGTGCGAGAGAGGATAATCTCAGCCGTATTGCAGAAACCTTGAATCAGGAAGTTTCAGCACTGGAAGGGTTACTCGAACAATCATGGGTCAATGAAGATAGCTTTGTACCCTTCACAGTTGTAGAAGAAGGAAATAGACCGGAGCTTGCAGGCGTCCGTTATCAACAGACTGCTGCTCGTATCTATCCCTTATCTGAAGCAGCAGCTCACCTGACGGGATATGTTGGGCAAGCCACTGCTGAAGATATAGAAGCTAACCCTACCTTACAAGCTGGAGACATATTAGGAAAGTCAGGTCTAGAAGCAGCTTTTGATCAGAGACTTCGTGGCACAAAAGGTGGTAGAATTTTCATTGAATCAGAAGAAGGCGAGCAGAAATCGGTATTGATTGAATCAGAGATCAAAGATGGAGAAAATATTCGTCTTACAATCGACATTGATTTACAGCAGTCGTTCTACGACCAGTTACAAGGCGAACCTGGAACAGCTGTCGTGATGGAGCCGGATACAGGAGAGTTACTGGTAGCAGCAAGTTCACCTTCTTATGATCCTCAACTTTTTGTAAGAGGTATATCAAATGAAGATTACCAAAACTATAACGATGACCCTAATACACCATTTATTGCTCGTTACGCAGCGAGATACGCACCGGGTTCAACTTTCAAAATATTAACCTCTATGATTGGCTTGGATACAGGAGTTACAACGCCTGAAAAAGTGCATACGATCGAGGGACTACAATGGAGCCCGGATGATGATTCATTTGGAGGACATCAAATTACTCGTGTAAGTGATGCGGTGACAGAAGTTGACTTGCAAGCAGCCATTACGTATTCAGATAATATTTATTTCGCAAGGGAAGCACTCGAAATAGGTGGAGATACATTCGTTAAAGAACTAAGTCAATTCCCATTTGGTGCCAGCATGAATCTTCCATTCAGTATGCAACCGGCTCAAATATCTAATGATGGCGCATTGAATAGACCAACTTTACTGGCAGATACTGCCTATGGTCAGGGTGAATTATTGATGAGCCCGATTCACCAGATTTCATTTTACTCTGCTGTAGCCAATGACGGGATGATGACATTTCCTACAATCGTCATGGATGAAGAAGCAGGCGCTAACCAGCTCACTCCAGTATCTTCAGAGTCTGCAAATACTGTCAGAGAAGATCTAATTAGAGCTGTAGAAGATACAAATGGTACAGCGCATCCTTTTGCATCTCTACCTTTCCAAGTAGGGGCTAAAACGGGAACTGCCGAAATAGAAAAAGATGGCGAAAATGTCACGAATGGATTTGTTTACGCACTGGATGCAGAAGATAACGATTTCACGTTTATTGGTTTCCTTGAAGGAAAGAGCAGTGGGGATGTAGTTGAGCGATTCTTACCCATTCTTCCAGAATTGAAAGATACTGAATAAAGAATAAAAGCAAAGAAGCCTGCACTGAATGCTATTGTTCCAGTGCTCGATATGTGATATAGTGACTTTGATTTTGATAAATGAATTAAAGTGAACGTAAAAAAAGGAGAAAATATATAATGAATTCTGATCCCGGGAGTCTGCAGCCCTTAATTGGGCATGTAGCACTTATTGTTTTGTTGACGGTTATCTATGGCGTTTTTGCTGCAGTCGAAATGTCATTGATTTCACTGAATCAAACCAAAATTATCGAGTTATCAATTGAAGGAAACAAGAAAGCCAAAAAGGTGTTACTGTTGTTAGAAAAGTCGGATGACTATCTGATTGCAGTTCGTATTATTCTGACACTTGCTGCGCTCTTTAGTAGTGCGTTAGCATCGTTTTACTATACTGACTACCTGGCTGGTATGATGGGAGAATTTGCTTCTGCCAGAATTCTGAGTATGATCATTATTACACTGATTGTCTCATCTGTGTTTCTTGTATTTGGAGAGCAGCTGCCTAAAGCGATTGCTGCTCAAGACCCCGACCAAACTGCAATGTTGCTCGTAGGGATCGTTCTTCTAGTTCGCAAACTATTTATCCCGATTGTTTGGACGTTGAAAATGATCACAAAACTGATGAAAAAAATTATTCCGATTAATTTTGATGCTCATGAAGATACGATGACAAGAGATGAATTCCGTACCTTTATAGAGCAGAGTCATCACCATGAAGTCATCGATCTGGAAGAATTTTCAATGTTAAAAGGGGTCTTATCTCTGGACAACAAAATTGCCAGAGAAGTGATGGTTCCAAGAACCGATTCGTTTATGTTGGACTATGAAGATTCTAATAAAGAAAATATTGATGCTATGCTGAACACCCCGCACTCTAGAGTGCCGTTATATTTCGAAGATAAAGATAATATACTAGGGATTGTTCACGTGAAAAATTTGTTGAAGGCTTCGAAAGATCAAGCCCTCTATGATATTGATTTAAAAGAAATCAGTAATGAAGCGTTATTTGTACCGGAAACTATTTACATTGATGATTTGATTTTTCAAATGAAACGAACTCAAAACCAAATGGCTGTATTGAACGACGAATACGGTGGTGTGGTTGGTATCGTTACACTAGAAGACCTTCTTGAAGAAATCGTTGGAGAAATCGATGACGAATATGATCAGACGAATAGTCTGTTTGAAGAAATTTCTGATCAGAAATTTGTCGTTGATGGATCAGCACCGATAGAGAAGTTTAATGATTATTTTGGTACCAAGATAGAATCTGAAGATGTTGATACGATTGCCGGTTACTTCATAACGGAGTTTGGTAGTGTGCCAAGCAAAAACGATGAAGCATTCTTGAAGTTAGAAGACTTGTTAATGAAAGTAGATTCACTTGAAGGTTCTCGAATATTGACTTTACGCGTTGAAAAAATTCAACTTGAAGATACTTTGGGAGAACTAGTGGAAGGTCAGGGCTAAACAAGATCTATTGCTGAATTAGAAAGAATAAACTCTTTTTAACACAAGAAATAGTCATATAATAAAAAGGCTGGGATGGGTCATACTTGTCTCAGCTATTATAGTATGTAAAATTTAAAGTAGGTAAAAAAGATAGGAGAATTTTGTGGATTTAGATTGGACAATGTTATTAACGATATTCTTAATAAACGTCGTTTACGTAACGTTAAACACACTTAGAATGATGCTGACTATGAAAGGGTATCAGTCGATTGCACCTTTTATTGCTATGGTTGAAATCTCTATTTACGTTGTCGGGTTAGGATTAGTGCTAGATAACTTGGATAATGTCATTAATATATTCGTGTACGCTCTAGGGTTTGGAGTGGGGATTTTTGCGGGGATGAAGATTGAGAATTATTTAGCGCTAGGTCATATACTGGTTACAACAATTGTTCCAGAAGATGGATGGGAAATCGCTAACAAACTCAGAGACCAAGGATATGGAGTCACTACTACGCAAGCTTATGGTAGAGAAGGCAACCGATACGTACTTGAAATATTGACACCTAGATCAAATGAGCGTGATCTTTATAAAATGATTCATCAAATCGAATCAAAAGCTTTCATCATTTCATATGAGCCTAGATATATTAATGGCGGTTTCTGGACGAAAAAAATCAAGAAAAATAAATTATCAAAATCCAAAAAGTCTGGAAATAGTTCAAAAAGCTGAAACAAAAAGAGTCAACAGAAATAAGGAGCGAATATGATGATTGAATGGATTCAACCTGGAAAGACGATTGGGATTGTAGGGGGAGGGAGTGTAGCTAGACTGCTTGCTCTTTCTGCAAAAAAAATGGGTTATAAGATTGGACTATTAGATCCTGACCCAATCTGTTCTGCGAGCAGCATTGCTGATTGGCATCTTAGAGCAGAACTTACAAACGAGAAAGCTTTCAGAGATTTAGCCCTCAAGAGTGATATGGTCATTTACGAAACGGAAGCCTTTCACACAGATTATTTGAGAATGATGAAACGCTCACTTCCGGTACCACAAGGAGAAGATTTACTGGCGATTTCTCAAGATAGAGTTTTACAGAAAGCTTTTCTCGAATCACACAGTATCAACATTGCTCCGTTCGCGACGATTGTCTCAATGGATGATGTCCGCGAATCTGTACAGAGCATAGGGTATCCTTGTGTGCTAAAAGCTAACCGCACGGATGAACGTTACCGTCAACACACTGTATTGTATGATGATAGCGATATTGAAAAAACAGAAGACTTATTGAATTCAGGAGCAAGCGTATTAGAAGCATGGATACCATTTGAAAGAGAACTTTGTATTGCAATCGTAAAAGACTCGTCTGGAAAAATATTGACATATCCGGTCGCAGAAATGATGTATCGTCAAGACAAATTCTTCCAGAGTATTGTTCCTGCGAGAATTGACTATGAAGTACAGCAAGAAGTTACTCGTATTGCCCGTATTGTTGCTGAGAATATTGATTTTCAAGGGGTCATTGCTTTAGAAATACTGACCACATCTACAGGATCACTCTATGTTAATGAGATTGTAGGACATCCTCATCAAGCATATCATTACACAACGGACTGGACTGAGCTTTCACAGTACGAAGCTCATATTAGAGCGGTTTGTGGATGGCCTTTACCTGAAGAAATTAAGATACCCTCAACGAGTGTTATGAGACTGTTTAATCAAAATCAGTTAGAAGAAGCTTACACGCAAGCTAGAATACAACAAGACTGGAAATTCACTTTTTATCAAGGTGATCCAGAAGATATCTACACTGAAAAAGGGCATTTAACCGTACAGACAGATGATATCAATCAGACAGTGACCTTATTATCAGATATTGGTATGTAACCAGATTAAAATCAAGGAGATTCTAATTGAGAAAATACAGTCAATAGATAGACTAGACGATTGATTAGAATTCAAGGACTGAAGATATGTCAAAGCAGAAAAGAAGAGAAATAGAAGCTTATCAATATATGAAAGCGAAAATTGATAACAGAGAATGGTTGCCGCAAAAGCAGCTCAAGGAGCAAGAATTGACTTCAGAACTCAAAATGAGTCGCACACCGGTACGCAATGCGTTTCTTCAACTGGAAAAAGAAGGACTTATTGTGATTGAGCCCTATAAAGGCGCAAAGGTTCTTTCAAAAGAAATTGATATCAAAGCTTTTCAAGATAGAATAAAATTTATTGAACTGATGATCATACATTATTTTCTAAAGCTTGAAAAAGAAGAAAAAAGTATCGATATGAAAGCCCCGGCTGAAAAACTACAAAGTATGCAAGGTTGTAGTCAATCAGCTCAGCCAGAATTTGAGAATCTGGAGTTGGAGTTCTGGCAGTACATTTTAACTATGGAAAATAATCAATACCACCACTCGTTGATCATGACGTGTTTCAAGGAATTATTTCCAGAAGAAGGTAGTATAAAAAAAGTGTTATATCAAAGCCGCCAGACTAAAATAAAACACTATCAGCAATTAGTGGCTTTTTTATCAGAAGCGAACTATCCTTATGCTAGACGAGAAATAAGAATAGTATTGAATCAAATCAGATTGAATGTTATTCAGAGTATAGATTAAAAGATACTGGAAGAAACAAATAAGGTTAAGTTTAAGAAAGCATATTGGAGTATAGCCGATTAAACCTATATGAAAAGTAATCGTTCTTCATATAGAATGTTGAAGCTATAAAACAATATGCTTTTTGTATGCCGTTTTCAGTGATTAACGAATAAAATAGCTGTAAGACTTTGCGAAGCTTGATTCAATAACAAGGATCAGAAACAATCTAAGATTTAAATGATGGAATGCCTTGTTCTATGGAAAGAAGCACTCATTTTCTGTATAATATAGGAATGTATGACTACCCGAGAGGATGACAATATTGGTACTGCGTAAAGATATTTTAAACGGAATGAATCCTAAGCAAAAAGAAGCAGCCGCATATACTGAAGGGCCACTTTTGATTATGGCAGGAGCCGGTTCAGGTAAAACAAGAGTACTGACTCACCGTATTTCTTACCTGATTGAAGAAAAAGGCGTAAACCCCTGGAATATATTAGCCATAACCTTTACAAATAAAGCCGCGTCAGAAATGAAAGCCCGTGTCTCAAAGCTCGTTAAAGATGGCGGGAGCGACGTATGGGTCTCTACTTTTCACTCGATGTGTGTACGCATTTTAAGAAGAGAAGCTGATCAAATTGGCTATAATCGTTCTTTCACAATCAGTGATCCTGGCGAACAACAAACGTTGATGAAAAGAATACTAAAAAGACAAAACATAGATCCTAAAAAATATAATCCAAGAGCTATTTTGTCTGAAATCAGTAATGCTAAAAATAAATTGCAAAATGAATCTGAATATCGTGCGCAAGCGAGTGATTACTTCGGAAAGATCGTTGCGGATTGTTACGATGATTATCAGCGAGAACTTAGAACAGCTCAGGCAGTAGATTTTGATGATTTGATTATGCTGACTGTAAGACTATTTGAAGAACACCCTGATACACTTAAAGTTTATCAGACAAAGTTTCAATATATACACGTAGATGAGTATCAGGATACAAACCACGCTCAATACCGATTGGTACAACTACTTGCAGACCGTTTGCGCAACATCTGTGTCGTTGGAGATGCAGATCAAAGTATTTATGGTTGGCGTGGCGCTGATATGGAAAATATTATGAATTTTGAAAAAGATTATCCGGAAGCTAAAGTCATTTTTCTTGAACAAAATTATCGTTCAACAAAAAATATTCTTGCAGCTGCGAATCATGTAATTTCTAATAATATTAATCGTAAAGATAAAAAATTATGGACTGATAACCATGATGGTCATAAAATCGTTTATTATCGTGCTGGAAATGAGCATGAAGAATCAAGATACATCATTCAGCAAATCAAAGAAGAGATGGAAAATGATTCCAAGAAGAAATACGATGACTTCGCTGTTCTTTATAGAACAAATGCTCAATCAAGGGTCATGGAAGAAACACTGATCAAAACCAATATTCCTTACCGAATGGTAGGGGGGCACAAATTCTATGATAGAAAAGAAATCAAAGATATTCTCGCATATCTTACATTGATTGCGAATCCATCAGATAACTTGAGTTTCAGTAGAGTTGTGAATGTTCCTAAGAGAGGTATTGGGGCGAGTTCAGTAGATAAATTAAGACTGTCAGCAGAAGAGATGGGTTGGTCTTTATATGAAGCCGCATTGAATGCTCAAGTCACTAATCTGACTGGCCGTGCTGCTAATAAGCTAGAAGTTTTTGCGACGATGTTGAATGACTTCAGAAAAATGGCTGAGTATTTGACGGTTACAGAATTAACAGAAGAAATCCTGGATAAGAGTGACTATCTACCAACGTTAAAAAAAGAGCGTACTCTTGAATCAGAAGCACGAATTGAAAATATTAATGAGTTTCTTTCTGTTACGCAGCAATTTGACGAAGATCCTCAAGAAGATAAAAGCTTGATCTCTTTCCTTACTGATCTTGCCTTATTGTCTGATCTAGATAGAGATGAATCAGATGAACCAGCAAGTGAAATCACGTTAATGACATTGCATGCTGCAAAAGGTTTAGAGTTTCCAGTAGTCTTCTTAATTGGTATGGAAGACGGACTGTTCCCGTTATCACGAGCAGAACTGGACGAGAAAGAAATGGAAGAAGAAAGACGTCTGGCTTACGTTGGAATCACACGAGCGGAACAGAAACTATATCTGTCAAATGCTATGAATAGAACCCTTTACGGGAAAACTCAGATGAATCGGCCTTCTAGGTTCTTAGATGAGATTGAAGAAGACTTGCTGGAAAGACTAGAGTCCAATAGTTTACGACCATTTTCTAATGGGATCAATAAAGGCTTTGGAAACAGATCAAATGATCATACTCCAATAAATAAAAAAGTTAAAACTGTCTACACACATCCCACAGGTAATAGTGGTGCAGAAAGTCTTGAATGGACGGTAGGCGACAAAGCCAACCACAAAGCTTGGGGTATTGGAACAGTTGTCAAAATCAGTGGTTCTGGACAAGATCTTCAATTGGATATCGCCTTTCCAGGAATTGGAATCAAACCACTATTAGCCACTTTTGCACCGATTGAAAAAGTATAAGGATTGAAAAGGCCGAAAGGAGCAGGAATATGGTATTAGATAATGATTTTAAACAAGCTCAAGAAAGAGTTGATGAACTAATCACACTTTTAGATCGTTATAGTCATGAATATTATGTTCTGGATCGACCGTCAATCGAGGATAGCGAATACGATAAACTCTACCACGAACTTTTACATCTGGAAGAAACCTATCCTGCTCTTGTTCAGCAGGATTCACCTACTCAAAGAGTCGGCGGAACCTTACTACCGGGATTTGAAAAAGTAGAACACGATTTACCGATGCTAAGTCTAGATAATGCATTTGATTTGGAAGGATTGCAGGCATTTGATAAACGCGTTCAGCAATTAGTTAGTGGAGAGATTGAATACGAGTGTGAGCTGAAAATAGATGGATTAGCTGTATCGCTTAAATACGAAGAAGGAAAGCTGACGCAGGCTGTTACCAGAGGTGACGGACGTGTCGGAGAAAATGTAACAGGTAACGTGAAAACAATCAAAGCAGTCCCGCTTAAATTAAGACGTCCTGTAAGCATAGAGGCACGTGGTGAAATTTATATGCCGAAAGCTTCTTTTATCAAGTTGAATACAGACAGAGAAGAACAAGGAGAAGCCGTTTTTGCTAATCCTAGAAATGCTGCGGCTGGAACGTTAAGAAACCTTGATCCAAAAGTAACAGCCTCTAGAAATTTAAACCTCTTCTTATATTCCATGGTACAATATGGAGAATTGGAAATAGAGACACAAAGTGAAGCTTTAGAGACTCTTGAAGAGCTTGGTTTAAGAACAAATCCGGACCGTGCTGTCTTTCAATCCATTGAAGGTGTCTGGTCGTATATCGAAAAGTACCAAGAGAAAAGAACACAGTTACCTTATGAAATTGACGGTATCGTAATCAAAGTGAATCGGTTTGATGAGCAAGAACAAGCGGGTTATACAGTTAAAGCGCCTAGATGGGCCATTGCTTATAAGTTCCCAGCTGAAGAAACGAAGACACGGATCAATGAAATCGAATGGTCTGTTGGAAGAACGGGTGTTGTAACACCTACAGCGATCATGGATGCTGTCCAGTTGGCCGGTACGACTGTGAAAAGAGCTAGTCTGCATAATGTTGATTTGATTAAAGAAAGAGATATCCGTTTGGATGATCTGGTATTCGTCCGTAAAGCTGGCGATATTATTCCAGAAGTGGTACGCGTTGACTTTGATTCGCGACCTGAAAATAGTGTTCCTTGTGAGATACCAGTAAATTGCCCAGCTTGTGCGAGTGAACTCGTTCATTTAGAAGACGAAGTCGCTTTGAGATGTGTGAATCCTAAATGTCCTGCGCAAGCTAAAGAAAGATTGATTCACTTTGTTTCCCGCAATGCCATGAATATCGATGGATTAGGTGAGAAAATTGTCATTCAGCTCTTTGAACGTCACCTTGTTGAAGATGTGTCGAATTTGTATGACTTAGATTTAGAGCAGTTAATGACATTAGATAAAATCGCCGAGAAATCTGCTGACAACTTGTTGAAAGCTATAGAAGGATCTAAAAAGAACTCTATGGAGAGATTATTATTTGGACTTGGAATCAAGCATGTTGGTGCCAAGGCAGCACGACTATTATCTGAAAAATATGAAACGATTGAAGCTTTAAAGCAAGCGAATCAAGAAGATATACAAGTGATAGAAGGTATTGGGGAAATCATTGCAGAAAGTGTTGTGGCCTTTTTTGAACTAGAAGCAGCCATCGATTTACTCGATAAACTCAAAGCACATGGTGTCAATATGATCTATACTGGACCGAAAAAAGTAGAGACAGCTGATAAGACATCCGTTTTCTACGATAAGACAATTGTTATAACAGGTAAATTAGAACACTTTAAACGAAATGAGTTAAAAGAAACACTGACAAGATTAGGTGCAAATGTTACAGGCAGTATTTCTAAGAAAACAGACATACTGATTGCAGGTGCAGACGCTGGTAGCAAATTGACTAAAGCCCAGGAGTTAGAAGTACCTGTCTGGGACGAAGAAGCGTTAATCAATGAGATTGGTCAGTGATTTTGAAAGTGAGGTAACATCTATGAATAAAAAATGGATACTGGCAAGCCTATCTGGACTAACATTATTTCTAGCTTCCTGCAATATACTGCCTGACCCAGTAGGGACAGAGGAGCAATCAGTTGAACAAACTGAAGAAAACGATGGGGAAGCAGCAGAAAGTAATGATTCAGTTGTTGTTGAAACTAGAATCGATGATAATTATTATCGCCCGTTAATTACTGAAGAAGGTACCTATGAGCCAAGCCAAAATCGTGGAATAACAAGATCTCTAAATTCAAATGTGAATATCAAAACATTTGAAGAGGATTTAATGAGGTTATCACAGAAATATTTTTCAACGGATAATCATTATTTCCAAGAAGGACAATTGCTTCCCGCGAATTTAGCTACTAGCTGGTTACGTCGTGCTGAGCCACTTACTGAAGAACAGATAGAAGAAGGAGAAACGATTCTTGGGTTAAATCCAGAAGATAATGGAAGTCAAGATCCTGAATCGAGAGCACCGAATTATCTGAGTTCTATTTTAGAACAAGACTTCTACACGCAGACTGACGATGGAATTCAACTTGCTGGAATCAGTATAGGGTTATCACTGAATTCAGTTGATTATTATCGTAACGATCAGCAGCAAGAACAACAGCAAGAAATCAGTAAAGAAGATTTGTTACGAGAAGGACAAAGAATCGGAAGTGAAATCGTTTCGAGAATGCGTGAACTAGAAGGCGTAGGAACAGTTCCAATCATGGTTGGACTTTACCAACAATCGACTAGAGATAATTTTGCCGGAGGCATTTATATTTCCGAAGGTCTTAGTGAAAATGGAGCAGATTCTATCTCTAACTGGAACCAAGTCAATGAAAGTAGACTCGTATTTCCAGTAGAAGGCATGCAGAGTGCGGAAGGAAACAGTTTTGCTAATTTTAAATCAAAAGTAGAAAACTTTTTCCCTAATTTAAGTGGTATCACAGGAGTCGCGCATTACGTTGACGATAATTTAGTAAGTCTTCAAATCGAAATCGTTACGCAATTTTATGGAAAAGGTGAAATCATTGCTTTTACTCAGTATCTGAATGAAGCCGCAAATTCATACCTATCTGAAAATCTACCCATTGAAATTAAAGTAGAATCTTTGAACGGTATTGAATCATTCCTGAAGCGAGATGCGGAAGAAACGGAATTTACGACACACGTCTTTAATTAAGCAACCTGAACGGTATTTTATCAATTTGGAGGGAATTACCCATATGTCTATAAACGAAGAAACAGTTAAGCACGTTGCCAAACTGGCAAAGCTTGAATTCAAAGAAGAAGAGATCCATGACTTTACTGAAGGCATGGACAAAATCATTAACATGGTGGAACAATTAGAAGATCTGGATACGACAGGTGTAGAAGGTACGTATCATGGCATTACCCATCACAGTGTGCTTCGTGAGGATAAAGCGAAGCTTGAAGTCTCTAGAGAAGATTTGTTTACAAATGTTAAAACCAAACAAGATGGGTTTATCAAAGTACCCGCAATTATGGATAATGGGGAGAGTGGAGCATAATGACGATATTAGATCATACGTTAGAGGAATTACATGAACTGCTCGTCAAAGGTGAATTAACATCGCTCCAGATCATGGAGGCTGTATACGATAGAATTGAAGAAACAGAAGCAAACGTAGGTGCTTTTCTTGCGTTAAGTAAAACAGAGGCTTTAGCAAAAGCACGTGCTATGGATGAAGCCGGAATCGATCCGAACAATATTTTGAGTGGTTTACCCATTGGAATCAAAGACAACATCGTAACGAAAGGTGTAACTACAACAGCAGCTTCTAAAATGTTAGAAGACTTTGTGCCTGTATATGATGCAACAGTCGTTGAGAAGTTAAACGACTGCGGTATGATATCAGTTGGTAAGCTAAATATGGATGAGTTTGCCATGGGTGGATCTACAGAAAACTCTGCATTTAAAGTTACAGCTAATCCATGGGATCTTTCGAAAGTGCCAGGAGGATCTTCTGGTGGTTCAGCTGCAGCAGTGGCAGCCGGTCAAGTACCTGTTTCACTAGGTTCAGATACTGGTGGTTCCATTAGAGAACCAGCTGCATTTACAGGAATAGTAGGAATGAAGCCTACATACGGACGCGTTTCACGTTACGGTTTGATTGCTTTTGGATCAAGTCTTGATCAAATTGGACCATTTACTAGAACCGTTAAAGACAATGCGCTTGTGTTGAATGCCATTAGTGGATACGATCAACGTGATTCTACTTCTTATGATGGAGAAACACCTGATTTCACTCAAGGAATCGATCAAGGTGTTAAAGGTATGCGGATTGGTGTTCCTAAAGAATACTTTAACGAAGAAGCAAAAGAAAAAGGCGTGATCGAATCTGTTCGTGCTGCGCTTAAAACGTATGAAGAACTCGGTGCTGAACTTGTTGAAGTGAGCTTGCCGCATTCAAAATACGGGATACCAGCTTATTACATTATTGCTTCTTCAGAAGCATCAAGTAACTTACAACGATTTGATGGGATTCGATATGGATATCGTGCAGAAAATGTTCAAAATCTTGAAGAACTTTATGTAAGATCTCGTTCAGAAGGTTTCGGATTAGAAGTTAAACGAAGAATCATGTTAGGTACATTTTCATTAAGTGCCGGTTTCTACGATGCCCATTTCAAAAAAGCAGCGCAAGCTAGAACGCTGATCCGTCAAGATTTTGAAAAAGTGTTTGAAGAAGTTGATTTCCTAGTAGCACCGACTACTACAACGACTGCTTTCAATATTGGTGGTCAAATCGAAGATCCTTTAGCAATGTATATGGCTGATATACTGACGGTTCCAGTTAACTTGGCAGGCGTACCATCAGTTTCAATCCCTTGTGGGTTTTCTAATGAAATGCCAGTTGGAATGCAACTGATCGGAAAACATTTTGATGAACAAACACTTTATAGAGCGGCTTATGCTTTTGAACAATCAACTGATTTTCATAAGCAAAAACCACTTTTCAAGGGAGGAAAATAACTATGAATTTAGAAACAATCATTGGACTGGAAGTACACGTAGAGTTAAAAACAGATTCTAAAATGTTTTCTCCCTCACCGGCGCACTTCGGTGCTGAACCGAATACAAATACGAACGTCATTGACTGGGGCTACCCAGGAGTACTTCCGGTAGTAAATGAACGAGCAATTGAATTTGGAATGCGTGCAGCATTAGCATTGAATTGTACGATTTCACAAGATACAAAGTTCGACCGTAAAAATTACTTTTATCCAGATAATCCAAAGGCTTATCAAATTTCTCAATTCGATCGTCCTATTGGACACGATGGTTGGATTGATATTGAAGTGAACGGAAAAACAAAAAGAATTCGGATCGAACGTGTACACTTGGAAGAAGACGCAGGAAAAAACACGCATGGAACAGATGGGTACTCATACGTTGATTTGAATCGTCAAGGAACTCCATTGATCGAGATTGTTTCAGAAGCTGATATGCGTTCTCCAGAAGAGGCTTACGCTTATCTAGAGGCTTTGAAGCAAATTGTACAATTCACTGGCGTTTCAGATGTTAAAATGGAAGAAGGCTCTATGCGTTGTGATGCCAACGTTTCTTTAAGACCATTTGGACAAGAAGCATTTGGTACAAAAGCGGAACTTAAAAACTTAAACTCTTTTAACTATGTTCGTAAAGGACTAGCTTATGAAGTTGAACGTCAAGAAAAAGTATTGATGGCTGGCGGCGAGTTATTACAAGAAACAAGAAGATATGATGAGTCAACTGGAAATACGCTTTTGATGCGTGTTAAAGAAGGTTCAAGTGATTACCGTTACTTCCCTGAACCAGATATTCCAAGACTGATCATTGAAGATGAATGGGTTGAAGCGGTTCGCAACTCTTTACCAGAGATGCCAAAAGAAAGAAGAGCTCGTTACGTTCGTGAATTAAATATTCCTGAATATGATGCAGAAGTGCTCACTTCTTCAAAAGAACTTTCTGATTTCTTTGATGGTACACTGTCATTTGATGCAGATGCCAAGCAAGTGTCTAACTGGTTAATGGGAGAAGTCTCTGCCTACTTGAATAGTGAAAAAATGGGCATTGATGAAACAGCCTTAACACCGAAAGCGTTGGCTGAAATGATCCATTTAATAGCAGATGGAACAATCTCTTCGAAAATCGCTAAAAAAGTCTTCCGTGAGCTGATTGTTAACGGAAGTGATAACGTAGAGTCATTGGTAGAAGAAAAAGGTTGGGCGCAGTTAAGTGATCCAAGTAAACTACTACCAGTTATCAATGAGATTTTAGATCAAAATGAACAATCGATTGAAGATTATAAGAATGGTAGAGATCGTGCTATCGGATTCCTTGTAGGACAGATCATGAAACAAACACGTGGTCAAGCTAATCCGGGTGTCGTGAACCAACTGCTAAAAGAAGAAATTGAAAAACGATAAACATTGAGTATTAAAAATGTTTATAGGGGGAACTCTTAGATATGAGAAAAAGAGCAAGGATTATCTACAATCCAACATCAGGAAGAGAACAAGTAAAAAGGTCTCTTCCCGATATTCTCAAAGTTTATGAAGATTTTGGTTATGACACAAGTGCTTACTGTACAACTACTGAACCTTTATCTGCTCAGAAAGAGGCCAAACGATGCGCTGACGAACAATTCGATCTTGTGATCGCTGCTGGTGGAGATGGAACAATCAACGAAGTCATTAACGGGATTGCCGTAGCTGAAAAACGCCCTAAAGTTGCCATCATTCCAGCTGGAACGACGAACGACTATGCGAGAGCGCTGCACGTTCCTAGAGGTAATCTAGTAGCTGCTGCAAAAGTGATTGAAAAAGATCAGTCTGTATTTATGGATATTGGTAAAGTAAGTACAGCTTCAGAAGAACGCTTTTTCATGAATATTGGTGCAGCTGGCTTTCTTTCTGAAGTATCTTATGAAGTTCCTGCTAATATGAAATCTTTATTTGGTTCACTGGCCTACTTTGCAAAAGGGGCAGAATTACTTCCTAGAATAGGTAAAGTCCCTGTTCGGGTAGAATATGATGATGGAGTTTACGAAGGACAAGCGTCTATGGTATTTGTTGCTTTGACGAACTCTGTAGGTGGCTTTGAAGAAATCGCTCCTGATAAAACTCTAGGAGACGGTAAATTTACACTGATCATTGTGAAAGCAACGAATCTTGTTGAAATCATGAGACTGGTTACACTGCTAATGAATGATGGAAAACATATTAATAGCCCAAATATTGTGTATACTAAAACAAGTAAAGTTGTCACAGAAACAATCGGTGACCGTAAACTCATGATCAATATTGATGGTGAGTATGGTGGAGATGCACCAGCTACATTTATCAATTACCGACAACATATCGAAATGGTTGGAGATATTGATGGAATGAAATTGGACATTGATACACGAGATGCTACAATGGAAGAGAAGGAAACTGACTTTATCAAACAAGTGTCTGAACTGGAAGATCAAAGTCAGTAAAATGATGATGTGAAGCGTACAGTATCTTAGGTCTGTACGCTTTTATACTATATGTAAGAATTAAAAAGGAGTATTCATTTTGAATAAAAAGAAATTTACAGCACCTGTATTAAAGAACAAAGATTACACAGCAACGGTTGAAGATCTGACACACGAGGGATTTGGCGTAGTTAAAATCGATAATTTCCCTGTGTTTGTAGAAGGCGCTTTGCCGGAAGAAGAAGTGACATTCAAAGTCGTAAAAATTGGTAAGAAATTTGCCTTTGGTAAATTAATGGAAGTCTTGACTTCTAGCCCAGACCGCGTTGAAATTTTGGACAAAGTTTATGCTCAGACAGGTACTATGCCACTACAACACTTATCTTATGATGCACAACTTAGATTCAAAAAAGATCAAGTCGTTCGCGTATTTGAACGAATTGCTAAATTACCAGAAGTTCCAATAGCAGACGTTATCGGTATGGATGAGCCTTATGGTTACAGAAATAAAGCGCAGATTCCAGTTCGTAAAATTGATGGGAAAATGGAAACAGGGTTTTTCAGAAAAAATAGTCATGACCTGATTCCATTAGAAGATTTTGTGATTCAAGATCCTAAAATCGATGAAGCCGTTGTTACTGTACGCGATATTCTGAAGAGATTCCATATTAAACCTTATGATGAAATCAACCATAAAGGTGATATCCGTCATATTCTTGTAAGAAGAGGACATTATACTGGAGAATTAATGGTTGTATTAGTTACTCGTACAAGTGATCTTTCCAGAGAAAATGAAATTATTGAAGCGATCAAAGAAAAATTGCCAGAATTAGTGAGTTTAATTCAAAATATTAATCCTGATAAAACAAACGTTATATTGGGAAGAGACCACCGTGTATTATACGGGGAAGATGGCTATCATGATACATTGCTAGGAGATACTTACTTTATATCTCACGAATCTTTCTATCAAATTAATCCCGTTCAAACTCAGATTCTTTATCAGACAGCCATTGACTTTGCAGAACTGACTGGAGAAGAAACAGTGATCGATGCTTATTGTGGTATTGGAACATTAACTTTAGGTTTAGCTAAAAAAGCGAAACATGTTTACGGACTTGAAATCGTTAATACTGCTATCAAAAATGCCAACCGTAATGTTCAAGTAAACGATGTAGAGAATGTTTCCTTCAAAGTCGGTGCTGCTGAAGAGTTGATGGTAGAATGGAATAACCGTAATGACAGCGTAGATGTTCTTGTTGTAGATCCGCCAAGAAAAGGTCTAGCTAAAGAATTTGTGGATGCAGTACTTGTGATGAAACCTAAGAAAATGGTTTATGTCAGTTGTAACCCTGCAACCTTAGCAAGAGACTTAAAACTACTGCATGAAGGTGGATACGAAATCGTACAAGCTCAACCAGTAGATTTATTCCCACAAACGCATCATATAGAGACAGTTGTTCAATTGCGCAGAAAATAAACTCAGTAAGTCAAACTACTGTGATTCGGTAACTAAGCGAATCACAGTAGTTTTTTTAGTATTCAATAAGTATATAGCCTTTTGTTGAAACCATTCATTTTGAAAGATTAAAACCAATTGTTTAGTGACGAATTTTCTTATTAAAGGTTAAAGCAAAATTGTGTAGAGACCCATAGATACGGTATAATGGCTTCAGTTTTTAAAATAGAGTAACTACGAGTTCATTCATTCAAAAGCTTGTACTGAATTAAGTAAGGAGAGTGGAAGTAACGAGAAGAACGAGAGATATTTTTTATATTAGTGCAAATAGTATTAAGCAATATTATATCTATTACGGCATGGAATTTCATGAATTTATTAGACACGTCCCTAGTGAGCTTGATAATATATTAGTAACAGATGGAAAATACACAACAAATGACTATAATAGGAATATGCTTTTAGAAACAGCTAAGGGTAAAAAAGGAATCGTTGAGCTTTCAAAAGAGGATATTTATGGTTTAGGAAATTTCCATTGGATTGATTATGATAGTGAAGGTCGTCTAGATCATTGTACACCTCAAGAAAAAGCAGAAATACTTTACTTATCTCATTTCGGACAGCCGATGCATTCTCCATTTTTTGACCGTTTAAATAATCAATTCGTTTATCTTGCCCACGATGACGGGTGGTTCTGCAAATTGTACTGTAAAGAAATGGCGGTCTTTAAAGAAATAATCGCTAATAAAATGGTTGCTGAATTTTCTACCAATAAGAGAAGAAAAATCTATCCAATGAATGACAGTATAAAAAGTCAGCTTCTAGACTTAACGAATCAAGGACTATTAATAGATTTTTCTAACATTTACAGGGATAATAAAGAAATCAGTCTTCACTATTATGTGGTTGGTCACTATCAGAATATGGATGATATGTATCATGATCTTGAACGAAACAAGCAGATAGCAGAAATAAAAGGGTATATTAAGCATAAGAATAAGAAGTGGGCAATTTATCAGCAATGAATATCTGTAAAAAGTTACGAATAAAAAGATTTAAAGGAGAATAACAGTGAAATTAATTACATGGAATATGGATTCATTAAATGCGACGCTGACAAGTGATTCAGCAAGAGCTGTATTATCAAGAGAAGTATTAAATACGATAATAGAACAGGAACCTGATGTTATCGCTATACAGGAAACGAAATTACCAAGAACAGGACCGTCTAAAAAACATGCAGAAATATTAGAGAGATTTTTCCCGGAGTATGACTATGTCTGGCGCATTTCCGAAGAACCTGCGAGAAAAAGTTATGCTGGAACCATGTTTTTATACAAAAACCACTTAGATCCTATTGTAACGTATCCTAAAATTGATGCACCGGATACAATGGACGTAGAAGGTCGGATGATTACTTTAGAATTTGATACATTTTATATTACTCAAGTTTATACCCCCAATTCTGGCTCGGAACTAGTCCGCTTAAAAGAGCGCCAAATTTGGGACGAAAAGTATGCAAAATACTTAGCTAGTTTGGATGAAAAAAAACCAGTCCTTGCTACAGGAGACTTCAATGTGGCACATAAAGAAATTGATTTGGCGAATCCAAACAATAATCGTCGGTCAGCCGGATTTACGGATGAGGAGCGAGAAGGTTTCACAAGACTTTTAGATAAAGGATTCACAGACACCTTCCGCTATGTACATGGGGATGTAACTGGACAATACTCGTGGTGGAATCAGCGTGTGAAGACAAGTAAAGTGAATAACTCCGGCTGGAGAATTGACTACTGGTTGGTTAGTGATAGAGTAGCTGAAAAAGTTCAGAAATCTGATATCATCGACTCAGGAATACGTCAAGATCACACACCACTGTTACTTGAAATAGAGATAGATTAATGAACTATACGAGTTTATAAACATTAATCTCAATTTAAATAAAATACAACAGTCCTAGGTTGGTTAACTTATGACTGTTGTATTTTTTTAATTCCTAGAGCAGTAGTTAGACTACTGTTGTGAGTACACATTCGCACTCGTCAAAATATAAATTGTAAAGATTTATCCCAAAGGATATAATGACTTCAATCAATGAAATGAAGGAGAATAGCATAATGGAATTTGAGATTGAAGGAAAATATCCGGCGCTTAGATGTACGCTAGATCGTGGAGAAACGATTATAACAAGTTCAGGCAATATGTCTTGGATGACACAGGGCTTTGAACTCGAAACATCAAGTCGAGGAGGACTTTTTAAAGGATTTACTCGAGCGATAACGGGAGAAGGCATGTTTCAAAATACTTATAGAGCGGTAAATAATCAACAAGAAATTGTTTTTTCGGCATCACTACCTGGAGAAATTGTTCATATTGAAATGAACGGTCAGATTATCATGGCTCAGAAAAGTGCTTTTCTTGCGTCTACTGAACATGTGAATTTTGAAGTAGCATTAACTAAAAAGTTTTCCGCTGGTTTAATGGGTGGAGAAGGATTTGTCCTGCAGAAATTCTCAGGTAAAGGTGATTTGTTTTTAGAGGCGGATGGTTCTCTAATTGACTACCAATTAAAGCATGGGGAAGCTTTGCTAGTTGATCAAGGACATGTATTCATGTTCGATGAAAGTATTACATATTCCATTGAAACAGTAAAAGGATTAAAAAACATGATGTTCGGAGGAGAAGGAGCCTTTCTGGTCAAGCTTGTGGGACCCGGGAAAGTGACCTTACAGACGATGCCCATTAGTACGCTTGCTTCACAAATTATTCCTTATGTTCCTTCTAGTAATTAAATGATTTACTTAAGAAGATAATAATTTTAATGTGAAAAATTGAATGAATCAATGAGTTTCTCTATCCCAAAAATTATTGGAGTGGAGAAACTTTTTTGTCGTTAAATATGCAAAAAGATCATCATAATAAGATGCTTAAACCCAGAAAGTGAACGATAGCGATTATTGCGATTAAAAAGAAGGGGGATTGATTCTGATAGCGATACCAACATTGCTGTTATAGTTGTTATGGATAGTAAGATTAAGTTGCTTTTACCATTTTTAGGACTATAATAATGATAGAATTTAAAGGTCTTAATTTAATTTTATATTAAATTGATTCAAGAGAGGAAAATAAACATGAATAATGCTAAAAATAGTGATCAAAGTACATTAGCGTCATTACAATCGGATGATGTTTTTGAAGCTTTAGATACCCGAAAAGGAGGATTGAGTGCAGAAGAGATTCAAGAAAAACGAGAAATGTTTGGATTCAACAAGATAGACGAACCAGAAGGAGAATCCGTCTTCATTCAATTCATCAGACATTTTATTAGTTTAATGGCTGTTTTACTATGGGTAGGTGGTACAGTAGCCTTCTTTTTCACTGATACTCCGCAACTTGGAATCGCTATTTGGTTAGTCAATGTCATTAATGGGTTATTCAGTTTTTTCCAAGAAAGTAAAGCTAGTAAAGCAACAGATGCCCTCAAAAAAATGTTATCTTCTTATGCACGAGTCGTTAGAAACAATAGTGAACAGCAAATTCTAACTGAAGAATTAGTTCCTGGAGATGTCTTGATGGTAGAAGAAGGAGACAAAATAGCTGCAGACGCTAGATTGATTTCTTCCAACGACTTGCAAGTCAACCAGTCCGCACTTACGGGAGAGTCTAACCCCGTTAGGCGAAACGAACTGCCTATTAGTCCGGAAGATTTATCTAGTTTCGAATACAAAAATATGATTTTTGCAGGAACGACTGTCTCCAGTGGTAGTGGTACAGCAGTGGTTACCAAAACAGCTATGAATACAGAATTTGGTAAAATTGCCAAATTAACACAAAGTCTTGGAGATGAAAAAAGTCCTTTACAAAAAGATTTAGATAAATTAACCAAACAGATTTCTATTATTGCCATTTCAGTTGGAGTTTTATTTTTCCTAGCAGCTATTTTATTCGTTGAACAACCGGTTGCTCAAGCATTTGTTTTCTCGCTAGGGATGATCGTAGCCTTCATACCAGAAGGATTACTTCCAACAGTTACGCTATCTTTAGCTATGGCGGTACAGCGAATGGCGAAGGAACATGCATTGGTTAAAAAACTTTCTTCCGTTGAAGCACTAGGATCTACATCTGTCATTTGTTCAGACAAAACAGGTACGTTGACTCAAAATGAAATGACAGTCAATCATGTATGGTTGCCTACTCAAGAATTCGAAGTGACTGGACTAGGATATGCTCCCGAAGGCGAAATCCAGGCAGATGGAACAAGCATTGATGCTAATAACCATGCAGATCTGAAGTTGATTCTGTCCGCTGCTGCGTTATGTAGTAATGCTAGAATCTTACCTCCAAATGAAGAAAATCCGAGATATACAGTATTAGGAGATCCTACAGAGGCATGCTTAGGGGTAGCTGCAGAAAAAGCTGGATTAGTCCCTGAAGCAATTGAAAGCCAAGCGATGAGATTGCGAGAGTTGCCATTTGATTCAACAAGAAAAAGAATGTCAACGATTCACCAATTGACAAAACCATTAGATGGGGCTAAAAAAATTGCTTATGCTAAAGGTGCGCCTAAAGAAACAGTTGATTTGTGTACAACTATTCGTGTTGATGGGAAAGTTATTCCACTTGATGAAGAACAGAGAATCAGTATTATGGAAGCAAATGACCAATATGCTAGACAAGGTTTGCGGGTATTAGCTATTGCTTATCGCGATCTATCCAAAGCTGAAAATCTTCCTAGAGCAATGAGTGAATATACACCAGAACTTATTGAACAAGATATGGTATTTATCGGGCTTGTCGTCATGGCAGACCCTCCCAGAGAAGAAGTAGCGGCTGCGGTAGAAAAATGTCGTGAAGCCGATATTCGAATCATCATGATCACAGGGGATTATGGCCTGACTGCTGAAAGTATTGCAAAACGTATTGGTATTGTAAAAGGAGAACATCCACGGGTCATTACAGGAACTGAACTTGAGAAAATGACAGATGAATCATTGAAGGAAGCATTATCCGATGAAGTGATTTTTGCGCGTGTTGCACCGGATCAGAAATATCGTGTCGTAGTCAATCTTCAAGAGTTAGGAAACGTTGTAGCTGTTACAGGAGATGGTGTAAACGATGCACCTGCACTTAAAAAAGCAGATATTGGTGTGGCCATGGGAATTACTGGAACAGATGTAGCGAAAGAATCTGCGGATATGATTTTAACAGATGATAATTTTTCATCAATCGTGCGAGCAGTAGAAGAGGGTAGAGCGGTCTACGACAATATTCAAAAATTTTTACTTTATATCTTCAATAGTAATATGTCTGAAGCTGTTCCATCAGCAGCGTTTCTACTATCTAGAGGAATGATTCCTTTACCGTTAACGATCATGCAAATTCTTGCGATCGATTTAGGAACGGATTTAATCCCTGCTTTAGGATTAGGAACAGAATTGCCAGAACCAACAGTCATGCAAAGACCACCTCGTCCAAAACATGCAACACTATTAAATCGTAAAATTTTAATCAAAGCATTTTTATGGTATGGCATTATCGCTTCTGCTATTGCGATGGGTGCATATTTCTATGTAAACCTTATTCACGGAAATGCCTTTGCTAACTTAGCAGATTCAGGATTGATCTACCGTCAAGCAACTACGATGACTCTTGGAGCGATTATTTTTTGTCAAATAGGCGCAGCATTTAATAGTAGAACTGAAACGCAATCTGTGTTTTCCATAGGATTGTTCAGCAATAAGTTAATCAATAACGGGATTATTTTTGAAGTCTTTTTACTGATTATCTTGGCTTATGTTCCTTTATTCCACGGTCTATTTAATACAGCACCATTAGCTATGCTTGACTGGATATTTTTGATTTTATGCCCAATTCCAGTAGTTGGCCTAGAAGAAGCGCGTAAATATTATATAAGACATAAAAATAAAAAGGAGGCGGCATAAAATGAAAATTATTATAGTAGGTGCAGGAAGGTTAGGATCTAATTTAGCATTAGAGTTATTGAATGATGGAGAAGATGTAACAGTTATTAGTGATTCACAAGAAAAAATCAGTAAATTCGATAGAGACTTCTCTGGGAAGATTATTTTTGGGAAAGAATTTGATAAAGATATTTTAGAAGAGGCTGGAATTGAAACAGCCGATAGTTTGATTTCCTGTACTGAAAGTGATGAGACGAATGCATTAGTTGCCAGAATTGCACGTATACATTATAAGGTTCCAAAAGTTATTGCGCGACTATATGATAAGCGGAAAGTTGCCATTTACAATGCCCTAGGAATACAGGTCATAGCAACAACAGAATGGGGGATTTCACGAACAAAAGAACTACTGACTTTCAACAAAATAGATACCATAATGAGTATAGGAAATACACCAGTAGATATTGTGAAAGTTGCTGCACCAGCGCTCTTAAATGGAAAAACATTAAGAGATGCTTTTCCTATCAATGAACTGAAAGTATTTGCAATTAGTCGAAATAACGAATCGTTTGTACCTTCAAATCATACAGTTATTGAACAAGGAGATATTATTTATTTTTCGGTACTATCAAAATCACTTGGAGAAGTCAGTAGAATACTTGACATACATTAAGGGGGTGCAGAGAATATGAAAGTAATCGTAATAGGTGGCGGACAAGTGGGTGCTTACGTAGCGAGAATTATGGTTGAAGCACAAAATGATGTCTGCATTATTGATAATAGAGAAAAAGTCATTCAATACAATCAGCAAGAATTCAAAGAGGAACAAATTATCTATGGCGATGGCGCTGATCCAAAAATTCTTGAAAGAGCTGGGATTTATGAAGCAGATGTTGTAGCGGCAGTAACAGGAGCAGACGAAATTAATTTAGTAGCCTCTACAATCGCAAAGTTTGAATTCGGAATAGAAAAGGTTATTGCACGAGTGAACAATCCTAAAAATGAGTGGCTATTCACTCGAGATATGGGGGTTGATATTCCTATTAGTCAGGCTAATCTGCTTGCACGTGTGATTTCAAACCAAATTGATATGAACAATATGATTACACTCATGAAGCTGAATGATAAAAATGCTTCTATTGTTGAAGTTACAGTAAACATGGGTTCAAAAGCCGATGGTGCCACAGTGAAAGATATTGTTATTTCCGATAATATTGTACTGATTGCTGTACAAAGGGGCAATGAGAATATGATTGTGCGAGGAGAAACGGTATTCCAAGCTGGAGACCATATATTTGCTTATACAGATGCAGAAGAAGATCAGACGCTTTATAATTTAACGAGATAACAAGTGAAAATCAAAAAAAAAAAATCGTAAAATGAACAGTGCAGAGTCCTACTGCTTGTTCATTTTTTTTGTGAAATCTAAAAAGACAAAAATAAAAATAGGTGTTATGATATAAGAGTTGAATTTACTATAGAAAGAAGTCGTTATATGAAAAATTGGATAAAAGATCATTGGAAGAAGATCATTGTTTCTTTTCTACTGATTATCTTACTCATTATTGGTGGAATCCTCACTTATGTTCAAAGCGCCACTTATTCTGCCATGCCTGAAGCAGTAGCTATACTTGAAGACGAAGCCGTTCAGACTGATGGAAATACGATTGTGATAGAACCTGATGAAGCACTCGGAAATGTTGTATTATATCAAGGAGGTTTTGTTGAGAAAGAAGCTTACTTGCCATTAGCTAAAGCATTAAGTGAAAAAGGATACCGTGTTTTTATACCGCAAATGCCTTTGAATCTTGCCATATTAGGTGTTAATCGTTTTGAAGACATTGTAGAAGCGTATCCTTCTGAATTGCCTTGGTGGATTGGCGGACATTCTTTGGGAGGAACTAGTGCTTTACTTTACGCGGTTGATCACCTAAATGAGATAGATGGCGTATTTCTACTAGCTTCTTATCCTAGCGATGGAGCGGATTTATCACAAGCTGATATACCGGTCGTGTCGTTCTTCGCAACGAATGATGAAGTCATTAATCAGGAACGATATGAAGAGTCTAAAGCTCTTCTTCCAGAACAAACGGAGTACGAGGTTATAGAAGGCGGAAACCACTCTAATTTTGGATATTATGGTTTTCAAAAAGGAGATGGAGAAAGCACGAATACTCGTGAACAACAGTTGGATCAAGTTGTAGATTATTTTCAAGAAGTAGCAGAATAAGAACAATATAAAAAGACATAGATCCTATGGACCTATGTCTTTTTATATTGTTCAGATAGTTAATCTACCTGGTTTTATTTTTACGACCAGTAATCATATTGTAGATGAAAACAAGTAGTGCGACGACTAATAAAATATGTACGAGTCCGCCGGCTATTTCAAATACTAGACCTAATACCCAGAATAATAATAGCAAGCCAATTAAAGTCCAAATCATGAATAACAACTCCTTTGTGATTTATTATATTAAGTATAACAGGTTAGAAGTGAAATCAATAGTGATACGAATAGTATTCAAAATTGTATGGCTTAAATAATCGGTATTTTGTCTACCAATAGAGGCTCGGGTTCTGGTTTTCCGAATAGATATCCTTGGAATAATTGATATCCTTGAGTTTTCAACCACTCAAAATCCTCGTATGTTTCAATTCCTTCAGCTAGAGGTATAGAGCCGATTTTATTCGCTTTTTCAAGAAATAAACGTGCAATCGTCTGCTTCTCTATGTCAGTTGCTACGCCTTGAGCATAAACCATATCGAGTTTCATGTAAGGAGGAGAAAGTTCTTCTAGAACATCTAATGTATTATATCCAGCACCTACATCATCGAGTGCGTAAGAAAATCCATGGTTACTGTAATAAGTTAGAATAGACTTCAAATGCGCTAAATCTTCTACTTTCTCAGTTTCGACAACTTCAAATACGATTCTCTTTGGATCCACATTTAAACGTTTAGCAATAAGCGTAGTCGTTCTCAAGCAATGCTCAGGTGCATAAATAGCCGTAGGAATGAAATTGATAAAGACTTTAAGATGATCATCAAGGCGATTGATTTGTTTAACAGCATTGATTCGACAAATTCGATCTAAAGCAAATGTTCGTCCGCGAGCTTTAGCAGCAGGGAAGATTTGATTTGGATATATTACCTGACCTTCATCATCTTTAAACCTGGCCAGCATCTCATAACCATAAATCGTTCCATTACCTTTTATAATAGGTTGGAAGTGCATGTTTAAATGACGTTCATTAATGATGGAATCGATCCATGCAGCATCCACATATTCGTGAAACTGTTCAATAGGTTTCCAATTCAACTGATTTATTTGAAACTGGATGCCTTCTGTGAGTCCCATTTCATGTAAAAAATCGTATAAATCAATAGCACCAGATTCATCTGTAATCAAATTCTATTTTTGAACTTCGTAGTCGTAACCAGACCGATAGAAGTGTTCGTCCGCAAGAGCCAGAAGTGAATCATCTAAATGAAAAGTGATTTTTTGACCAAAAGTAGCGCAATTTTTATAGACCATTTTTTCCTCCGAAACCGAGTTAATTGATTTAATTATCATATCACATGTATGATATTAAAAATAGAGTATAAATTAAGTAGCAACTGTTATATCTTATTGGTATAATAGCATACAGCATAAGAATTTATCTCAGTTTAATTATAAAAGGAGAAGTAATTTTGCGAATGATCAATTACAAGGAAGTAGAATCTTTAAAAGAACAGTTGATAAACATACAAGCAGATTCCGATGACTTCTATTATAAAACGCTGCATAGACTTTTAGATCCTTTTTCTCATACCTTAGACATTGATGAAGCGAGTAGTTTCTCATTTGCCTTTGAGGATCTGTATTTAAAATATGAAGGCAATTATCTTTCACTATTTGAAGAACTATATAATCAATCTACAAATCAATCGATAGTTATTGAAATGCCCTACAATGAAATTAGCGAGCAGACGCATCTAGCCGTTTTGAACCAAGTAGACCGCTTTGAACAGTTTCAATGGATAAAATTACTAAAACAAACGGACGAAAAAACAGCTTCTGATTTCTTCGTAGTTGAATCGTTTGAAGATTTGAAACTCATGTATCAAATTAACTCCAGAGAAGTTTTCTTCTGTAATATTCATTTCATGGACCTTGGATTCTCGCTACGCGGACATTTTGATAGAAGCATGGAAGTTTTTTTTGAATCAGAAAAAGCCATTGAAAGCTTTAAGAATATAGTAGAAAAAAACGGACTATTTTTGAGAAAGTATCCAGATGAACTAGAACGTGGAGTATAAATCAATAACTGTATAAGTTAGAATCGATGAACAGAATATAATATAAATGGCTTTTCAACCTAATTGGCGCTCAGAAAAAAGTTCAAACCGAATAAGTTTAGAAAAATAATAAAATAATGTAGGATAGTATTAGAAGGACACTAGGTCTGGATGATACTATTTTTTTATACAATCAACGAGCAAAGGAGAGAGCCTCAATTGAGTATTGGATACCCCTGTATTACAGTCGGAGTAGCAGACACTAAACAAAAGACTTGTAGAAAAGCGAGTGCTACTGAAGAACACTTAAGTTCTCTCATAGAGCACAACCTTACAGCACTTAAGCACATTATCGAATTCAATGGACAACATCAGATTCGTCTTTTTAGAATTAGCTCTGATATTATACCGTTTGCTTCTGACAAAGAAGTAAATACATTGAACTGGTCAGAACAGTTTTCAGAACAATTTCAGGAATTAGGAAAATTGATTAGAAAATACAGTATGAGAGTTTCCATGCATCCTGGCCAGTATACTGTGCTGAATTCGCCGGATGAAGATATTGTCAAAAGAGCGATTGCTGATCTTGAATATCATACGTTATTTTTAAATAGCCTTGGAGTAGATTCAAGTAGTAAGTTGATTCTGCATGTTGGAGGAGTATACGGAGATAAAGATTCTGCGATGGACCGATTTGTCGATGTTTATAATACTTTAAGTGAGAACGTAAAAGATCGATTAGTAATCGAAAATGATGACCGTTCATACACCATCGAAGAAGTCTTAAAGATCTGTGAAAGAACAGGCGCACCGGCTGTTTACGATAATTTACACAATGCTATCAACTTGAGTGATGATTCTAAATCAGACACTTACTGGATAAAAAAAGCTAAAGAAACATGGAAGACTAAGGATGGTAGGCAGAAAACCCATTATTCACAACAGCAAATGAATAATCGAACAGGTTCTCATTCTAAATTCATTGGAATAGATGAATTTATGAAGTATTACAATGAAGTGGAAAAGTTAGATATCGACATCATGTTGGAAGTAAAAGATAAAAACCTCTCTGCCATCAAATGTATTCTTGCTACCACCGAAAACGGTGAAATCAAAGATTTAGAAAATGAGTGGAGTCGATACAAATACGTCGTGCTTGAACGTTCTCAAGAAATATATGAAAGTATACAGTCTTTACTGCAAGATCAGTCATCCTACCCAGTTATTCCTTTTTATCGATTGATAGAAGCCGCTCTTGAAGAGGAGCCGTCAAATACAACAGGGGTAAATGCTACAGATCAGGTGTGGGATTATATAAAAAATAGTGCAACGGAAAAAGAACAAGATAAATATCAGAAACTGCTTCAAGAAGTGAAGAATGAAGAGAATACATTGAAAAATTAAAAACCTATCTAAAACAATTGATCAAAAAATACGATCAACAGGATATTCTTGATTCTCTTTATTTTGAATTCTGATCTTATAAAAAATGATTAAAGGAGAGATTTTATGTCAAAAAGTAAAAAGTTTGGAATACTCTATCTAGTTGTCTTTGGAGTAATGATATTTCTAAATTATTGGTCAGCCACCGATGTAGGTTCTACCGCTGACGATCAACAAGCGCTAATTCAGCCAGCAGGATTTGCCTTTTCTATCTGGGGATTAATTTATTTGAGTGTATTGATTTGGATTGTTAGATTATTTTTCATCAAGCAATTTGAAGGAACGATCTACGATAAAGTTAAAGTCTGGTTGTTGCTGAACTTTGCTTTGAATGGTGCATGGATCATTATGTTTACTGGAGATCAAATCGGATTATCTACAGTTGTTATAGTAGGACTACTCTTAACACTAGTGATGATTTACCGTACGATTTCAAAAATTAGATATAACTTTTTTGATCGATTCCCGTTTTCTATTTATTTTGGATGGGTCACTGTCGCAACAATTGTCAACATTTTTACATGGGCAGTATCATCTGATGTTCAAGAAATCTTAGGTTTAAGCGAATTGAATTGGACGGTGATTTTACTAGTTGTTGCAACGATACTATGCGTATACATTTCGCTAAAATATACAGATTGGTCGTATCCATTAGTCTTTGTCTGGTCATTTACCGGCATCATTATTGAAAATACGCAATCCACGATTATCTTGCTTGCAGGTGTTTGTATTGCTGTTCAAGCCCTTAGTACAGTCTACACAGCCTATAAAGCGTACAAAACAGAAAGGGTTCATGCCTAAATCAGAATAGTCATAAAAAAAAGACCGATTTAGGTCTTTTTTTTACGGAATCGCTAAACAGAGTAGAGTGCAAACGAACTGAATATCCTTTTTAAATATAGTTTGAAAAAATATGTTAAAATGAATAAGTGAAAATTTTATAGGATCAGGTGTAGAAAATGAAAAAAGTTTTACCAGGATTTGCATTAACGTTACTCATTGCACTAGTAGCCACGTGGGTGGAAGCCATTTTACCTGTGCATATTATTGGCTCAGCGGTACTAGCTATGTTTTTAGGTATTCTAATTAGACCGTATGCTCAAAAGTCAGCAGTAATCCAACCGGGTATTCAGTTTACAGCTAAGAAAATTCTGAAATTTGCGATTGTACTTCTAGGTGCTTCACTGAATTTAAACATTGTCTTAGAAGTTGGAGGACAGACGCTAATTATTTTGTTTTTCACTCTATTAACAGCTTTTGGTGGGGGTGCCTTACTCGCAAAATGGATGGGAATCAACTCGAAATTGTCTAATATGATTGCAGCCGGGACAGGTATTTGTGGTGGTTCAGCTATAGCAGCGATGTCACCAGTCATTGAAGCAGAAGATAAAGATGTTTCTTACGCAATCTCTGCGACCTTTTTATTCGATATGGTCATGATTGTTCTATATCCGATCATGGGACGAGTACTTTCATTAAGTGATACGGTTTTTGGTTACTGGAGTGGGACTTCTGTAAATGATACTTCTAGTGTAGTGGCGACGAGTTTTGCCTTTTCAGAAGCAGCTGGAGAAATCGCGACTATGGTTAAATTGACTAGAACACTGGCTATTATTCCTACTGTACTCATATTTTCGTATATTTATTTCAAAAAAATTCAGTCTTCTTCAACAGTCAAGAAAAAGGTTAAGCTGACGCAGCTATTTCCTTGGTTCATCATATTCTTTGTAGGGATGGCTACATTAAATAGTTTGGGACTGATTTCTCCTTCTCAAGTAGACTTATTGAAAGGCGTTAGCCGTTTCTTGATGGTGGCTTCATTAGCAGCAATTGGTTTGAAAACAGATATTAAAGCAATCAGACAGACAGGTGTTAAACCTTTTATTTTCGCCAATGTTTTATCTCTACTTGTAGTAGTGGTTTCTATTACAGTGATTTTAATCCAAAGCACAATGTAAAACATTCAATAAAAAAGTATTTATAAAATCTACTTAACCTATTTCAGTACAACGAATACCTATTCTCGTGTGTGCTATAATAGTTAAGTAGTTTTTTTAGAAAGTTTAGGAGTGAATGATCATGAAAATGGCAATAGCCGGAAGTGGCGCTATGGGTAGTCGTTTTGGATTTATGTTACACAAAGCGGGAAATGACGTTATACTGATCGACAAATGGAAAGAACATATTGAAACCATTAGAGAAAATGGATTGACCGTAAAGTACAATGGAACAGAAGAAGTCGTTGATATACCCATTTACTATCCAGACCAAGTTACCAATCAAGTAGATGTAGTTTTCTTATTTACAAAAGCGATGTTTTTAGGAGAAATGCTTGAAGATATCCAGCCTATTATTGGAGAAGATACAAAAGTCGTTTGTTTATTGAATGGTATCGGACACGAAATGGTCATGAAAGAATATGTTGCTCTAAAAAATATTCTGATTGGTGTAACAATATGGACTGCAGGGCTTACGGGACCAGGAAAAATCGAATTAGAAGGAACGGGTTCAACTGAAATTCAGAACTTCGTGCCGGGTGGAGAAGAAAAAGCAAAAGAAATTGTGGCTGTTTTAAAAGAAGCAGGGTTGAATGGTATCTACAGTGAAAATGTTAAATTCTCAATATGGAGAAAAGCTTGTGTAAATGGCGTACTGAATGCGACTTGCTCTCTTCTAGATACAACACTTGGTGAAATGTTCGAGACAGAAGAAGCTCTTTCAGTCACCAATAAAATTGTGAAAGAATTTGTTGAAGTAGCTAAGAAACAAGATGTTCATTTAGACTTTGATGAAACAGTCGCTTATATTGTTAAAACTGCAGAAGAATTGGGACACCACTATCCATCCATGCATCAAGATTTGATTCAACATAATAGACGAACAGAGATTGACTTCATTAACGGAGCAGTTGCAAGATTAGCTAATGAATATGGTTTAGATGCACCTGTCAATGCCTTGATTACAGATTTCATTCATATAAAAGAAAAAGTATTGAACGTAAATTAATAACCACAAAAAGAACGTAGAGAAAAATTCTCTACGTTCTTTTTATGATTAAAAGTCAGATTGATTCAAGTAAGCTAATGCATATTGGGCATAAAGTTCTGCGCCAACTTTCATAGCTTCTTCATCTACATTGAAACGACCGTGGTGATGTGCCCAGCAAGTATCTTTAGCTTCATTTGCAGCACCCACTAAGGCAAAGGCTCCAGGTCTATCCGTCATGTAGTAACCAAAATCTTCTGCACCCATGGTAGGTGGTTGTTCCCTTATAACGTCTTTCCCGAAAGCTTCAGCAGCAGTAGATTGAACTAAGGTTGCTGAACGACTTTCATTAACGACGGGTTCCGTTTTCCGATCGTATGCTACTTCTACGCTTCCTCCAAATAATTGAGCAATCTGTTCAGCGTATTGTTTCAATGCCGATTCAATTTTATTTCTAGTAGCATAATCGAAAGTGCGTACCGTTCCTTCAAGTAAAGCATTTTCTGCAATAACATTGAAACGACTACCAACTTCCATTTTTCCAATGGTCACAACAGCTGGATGCAGAGGGTCGATTTCTCTTGAAACAATCGACTGGATGGTTGATACAAATTGTGACGCCATAACAGCCGCATCTACCGTTTGGTGTGGCATTGCTGCATGACCACCTTTACCTTTAAAATGAACGGTTAATAAATCAGCCGCAGCAAAAGAGGGGCCGGGAGGGCAAGAAACTTTACCTGATTCCAGCTCAGACCAGATATGAATACCAAAAACATTATCAATGCCATCTGTTACCCCTTGTTCAACCATCTTGCGAGCCCCTTCAGCGATTTCTTCCGCTGGTTGAAATAATAAACGAATCGTTCCTTGAATATTCTCTTTGATTTCGTTTAACGCTGAGGCAGCGGACAAAAGCATTGCAGTATGAGCATCGTGGCCGCAAGCATGCATTTTCGACTCAATAGTTGAAGTATAAGGCAGATGAGTATTCAATTCTTCAACCGGTAGAGCATCCATATCTGCTCTTAGCAGAATCGTTTTACCAGGTAAATCTCCTTTGATTTCTGCAAGAACGCCTGTAGGATCCATTTTTTTGTAAGGAATCCCAAGTGTATCCAAACGAGCAGCTACTCGTTTCGTCGTTTCAAATTCTTCGAAAGCAATTTCCGGATACATATGTAGCTCTCTGCGGAAATCAATCAATTCTTGTTCATGACTCGTAATATATTCTTTGATCAGCTGATTCATAACGACTATTTCTCTCCTTTTCAGTAAAGCTTACCGCCTATTGTCTTATAAACCTCTTTTAAAATCAAGTATCGTTAGAAGTACTTTGAGGATCGTTCTTAATAGTCTGTTAACTAATTGTACGATACACTATTTCATGATCCATCATTCATTTGTGAAAAGATTATTGAAACTGCTCTATTTTCAGATTTCATCTTAATCATGTAGGAGGACTACGTTTAAACCAAAGTTTATCTTTCACATAAAGCTTATTCACTATATAATGAACTTATAAGATCTAATCAAAATTGAGTCACAAAGCTTGAATTGATCCTTTTAAATTAGTTTTAAAGCTTGAAGCTTTTGCCAAAACTTAAGGTCAAACGAGTTGAATGCCATCTTTTCAGAGTACGAAATGATTTACCAAAGAGAATAAAGGAAAACTCAATACGAGCTTTTATACATAGATTGGAGACAGCATGATGAAGTTAACCATTTTTGAAACAAGTGATATTCACGGGTACTTGTTCCCGACAGATTATCAAAAAAGAGGGCAAGAATTAGGATTTGGGCTGTTCAAATTAGCAAATGTCTTGAAACAGCAAATGGAATCTACAGAAGGGCCTTCTGTTTTGATAGAAAATGGTGATTTTATTCAAGGATCTCCACTTAGCTTTTTCGTACTTAAAGAAAAAGGAGATGCCAATTCTTTAATGGAGTCGATTAACGACTTACCATATGATGCTGGTGTCATAGGAAATCATGAATTTAATTACGGCCTAGATTATCTTTACTCGGCGGTCAAAGCAGCAAAACACCCGGTCTTAGCGGCCAATATATTAAATGAAGACAAGAAGGCTGCTTTTGGAGAACCGTACATCCTGATAGAAAAAGAAGACGTGAAAATTGCCATTTTAGGGTTGACCACTCAGTATATCCCACACTGGGAGCATCCAGAAAATTATGCAGGGTTAACGTTCCACTCGGCACTGGAAACTGCAAAAGAATATGTCCCAGAACTTAGAAAACTAGCGGATATCGTTATCGTGAGTTATCACGGTGGTTTTGAAAAAGATATTGATTCTGGAACAGAAACCGAAATTCAGACGGGGGAAAATGAAGGGTACAGACTACTAACTGAAGTAGAAGGCATCGACGTATTGCTTACTGGACACCAGCATAGAGTAATCGCTCAAAAGAAAAACGGTATCCCGACTGTGATGCCGGGTCATAAAGGCAGTTTTCTTGGAAAAGTTACATTGGATCTTGCCCAAGAAAATGGAAAGTGGATCATAAAAGATTCCCTTCCAGAACTGATTAAAGTTACTGAAGAAACACCCGTTGAATGCACGCTTGCGCGTAAGCACGAGGAATTGAACCTAGAAGTAGAAGACTGGCTAGATCAGCCAATTGGCAAGGTTCAAGGAGATATGACAATCAAGGACGTAGAGAAAGCACGTAGAGAAGAACACCCTTATGTTGAATTCATCCAAAAAGTACAGATGTACTATGCAGATTGCGACATTTCTGGAACAGCTTTATTTAACAATGAAAGTAGTGGCTTTAATCCTCAAGTAACTATGAGAGACGTTGTTACGAATTATATCTTTCCTAACACATTAGCTGTACTAGAAGTAACCGGAGATGATTTAAAGAAAGCCATTGAACAATCCGCAGAGTACTTCGTACTGAATGATGAGGGAGAAATTGATGTGAATCCAGACTTTATAGAACCCAAACCGCAAATGTACAATTATGATATGTACGAAGGAATAGAGTATACGGTGAATGTTTCTAAACCTTTTGGAGAAAGAGTTACAGAATTCAAGTATAAAGGACGCGCTATTCAACCAGAAGATACACTTCAGGTTGTGATCAATCAGTACCGAGCAGTAGGCGGTGGAGATTATACTATGTTTGATGCTTCTAAAATTATTCGCGAAGTAACGATTCCAATGAACGAACTGATTGGTAACTACTTCAAGGAAATGGGTACAGTAGAAGCAACTGCAAATCACAACTTTAAAATTATAAAATAAGGATAAAAAGCAGATCTCTTCAAAGAGCTCTGCTTTTTTTAGCATGTTAAAGATAGAGGTTAATTGAAACACAGAGTCAAATGTCTATCAATTGCTTATTCTTTAAAAGAAACGTTATGATAAAGACGTTATAATAGGTCTCAAAGTAGTATCATTACTTTAGGAAAAAGGGTGAGCCGTTTGAAAAGTAAAAAGATAGGGGTAATGATTTTGTCTTTTGTAGGCGCTTTATTTGTTGGAGGCTGTGGAGAGCCTAGTGCAAGTCAGGTTTTGGATGAAAGTATAGACGCTTATAATAATCTAGACAGCTATTCACAGTCTGTTGACCAAACCGTTGCAATCGAAAACCAAGAAAATTCAGAAGAAATGAACATTAAGATGAATTCAGCATTTACAACCAATCCATATTCAATAGAACAAGTTATTAGTGATGGGGCAACAGAAGGAAACACGACAATTAGATATGTCAACGATGTTTTTTATCTAGAAGATCCGGTAAGTGGATGGATTGAATTGGGAGATGAAGGAGAAGAACTGTTATCCGATTTGATTGAAGGCATTGTTCAAGAGGGCTCAGAAGAAATCTTTTTCGATACAGCATTTCTGGAAACAATGAAAGAATATGAAGATGATATTGAATTTGAAGAAGAAACAGATCACTATAATATGACTTTGATACTAGAAGGCGAGGATGCAAACAACTTGGTAGCTTCGGCAGTTTTGGAGAATAATGTCGAACTCGAAACACTATTTTCAGATGAAAATTTGGTACTTACAACGCAAAGTATAGAAATCGAGTTACAAATGAACAAAGAAACTAAGTACCTTTCAAATCAGAACATAAAAATGCAAGGTGATATTGAAGGGTCTACAGATATGGTCATGGGCTTCACTCAAGATATTCGAATGACTTATAATCAATACAATGAAGTTACAGCGATTGAAGTTCCTCAAGACGCTATTGAGTTATCTGAATTAACTGGTGAGACAACCTCTGATGCGACGGAAGAGGACGAAGAATTTGTTGATTTGGGGGAAGAGGGGGCTGAAGCAGACTTGTCATCACAACCAGGAGTTTTAGCCACGGGTGAAGGATCTGAAGAAGGTGCAGAAGACTTGTATATCTCTATCCCACCTATTTATCAAGATACTTCGTATGCGGGCACACTGTCCAGTCTCGAAAATAGTATACCAGGGTTTAATACGATGACACCTGAGGGATCAGCTATGATGATCTGGTCAGCTTTGGCAACCCAAGAAGAAGATCAATGGGTTGCTTGGTTTGTTGTTGTGAATCGCTTAGGTATGGATATCAAAAATATTGATACTACGTTCTCATTCGAAAATGAAATGGGTGAAGTACTTGTTGAAGATTATTCTATTCAGTTATCTGAAGAAGAATACGGGGTCATAGGAAATGGTGCAATCGTGCCATTTCAAGTCATGATCCCTGAAGAATCTCAAGAAGACTTTATGGATGTGCTGACTTATATTCACGCATGGCCAGTTGTTGATACTTTTGAGTATGAAGCCATGGAATAAATTTGTTTAGAAGAATTAACATCAGTAGTCTTATAGTCAAAAAGCGCCTCTCTATTGGAAGTTTTTTCTTAGAGAGACGCTTTTTTTAGTGTTACTGATTTAACTGATTCCCTTATTTGATTGTATCCGGCTCAACATGAACGTCTACATGCATAACATCGAAGTCGTTAAATAACAGTTCTTCAATTTTTTCCGTTACATCGTGTCCTTCTTGAACAGACATATTGGCATCGACAAGAATTGTGATGTCTACATAGATATTCGTACCATAATTACGCGCCTTCAGCGATTCAATACTGTGAATTTCTGGAAGTTGTTTGACGGCTTTTTCGTAATTATCTAGCTCATCTTCATGAAAACCATCTGACAGTGAAAAGGTACTTTCTCTGAATACCTCAACACCTGTTTTAAGAATGATCAAAGATACGATCAATGCCATCACACCATCAATCCAAGCCCATCCTAAAGCGGAAGCAAGAATAGCGACAGCTGTAGCCAAGCTGGTTAAAGAATCTGCGAGATTGTCTTTAGCGACCGCAGCAAGACCACTTGATTTTACTTTTTTTGATAAGTTTAAATTATATCTGTATACAAAGAACATCACGACTGTACCAATTAAAGAAGCGATAGCAGCTAGTCCATTAGGTGGAACCACTTCACCTGATAACAATCGAATAACCGTAGATTGTAATACTTGAAATCCAACAAACAACATCGCAAAAGAGGTAATGAGGCTGGCAATGGGTTCAGCCTTCCAATGACCGTAAGGATGATTAGAATCGGCTGGCTTCCTAGCTGCTTTTAGCCCGATTAAAATCGTGACAGAAGAAATGACGTCGGTTAAATTATTGAACCCATCTGCGCTCAAAGCAGAAGACCTGAATGTGAATCCAATAAATAATTTTAAAGTAGCCATAAAAATATAAACTACAATACTGACTCTAGCACCACGTTCGGCAGAACGGATGCGCTCAAAACGATTTTCCATACAAATCCCTCTTCGTTTTCAATTTGTTTTATTTAAGATAATGGTCTTAGTTAAGTAAAGCCAATGTTTTTAGCATGACTATCATCGTACTGTTAATGATGAAAGATTTCAATAAGAAGTACCATAGTCTAAGAATATCTTTAGTTTATAACAATTTGAAAAATCAAGTTTAGGAGCAGCAAAAAGACCACTGAAAGAATCCTAGAAGATCCTTTCAGTGATCAATAATAACCTATTGATGAGTATTTTATAGGTAAACACATTTCATTATACACCAATTTTAGAAGGTTCAAGTACTTCAAGGTACTGCATAGCTTGATAAACATCATCGGGCGTAATATCTGGAATGACGAGGTTAAAGGTTTCTTTATCTGAAGCAGAAAAGGCAGCAATTTTTTCCATAGCCTCTTTAATGTCATGTGTTATGCCGAAATTTTTCAGAGAATGTGGGAAATCATTTTCCTTGTAAAAGCTCTGCAATTTATCGACTTCATCATATCTTTTACAAGCCGCTAGTTGAACTAAAATCCCGTAGGCTACCTTAACACCATGCTCGTAATCATGTGTTTCAGGAATCAATGACATACCATTATGCACAGCATGCGCGCCGGCCATTCTACCATATTCACCAGCGAAACCTCCGACTGTTCCGGCTATAGCTACAACAGCTTCTGCAACTTTTTCAAACGCTGGAGTGACTTCATGCGTCTCTATACTTTTTAGGGCTTCTTCGCTATTCTGAAGTAAAATTTCTTGAGTAAGTTTTGCAGTTTGGAGTCCTACAGAGACCATAGCTGGTAAAGTACCTTGAATATGATTCGTGATGCCTTCAGCTTCGTACCATTTAGCAAGTGTATCTCCAATACCGCCGGCAAAGTACTGTTTTGGTGACTCGACTAGTAAAGAGAGATCCATAAAACAAAAAGAAGCAGATCGATTATAGTAGTCAACGCTCCTAAAAGTACCATCTGGGTGATATACAGCAGAGAGAGGGGTATAGGCAGCGCAAGTTCCCAAAACAGTCGGAATCGTTACGTATTCAATCCCTAACAAATCAGCAGTACCTTTAGCGGTATCGAGTACTTTCCCGCCACCGATTCCAACGATGCAATCGGCTCCTGGGCACTCTTTAGCTAGTCTGTTCATATCCTCGATGGATGCAGTATGATCATACTGCAGTACAGGAAAATCATTTTGACCAGGATAATGTTTTTCGAAAGCTTCAAACGATAACTCTCCAGTGATGATAACAGGAGACGTATACCGTTTCATTTTTTCATCAAAGTACACTAAAGCATTTTCCTGGCAGATATATTGATCAGGGCCACTTCTTACGGTTTGACTTAGTTTCATATAAATTCACTACTTTCTTCTAGATTATGATTGGACTTTTATAGGATGAACAGTCGAATGTTGGGTGGAATCTTTTTGATCACGTCTTCGGCATAGGTTAGCGTAGACGGTTCCAAATAATGTATGCACGATTGTTCCAGCTGCGGCAGCGAGTGCCGTTGCTGGTGTGAAGTGTGCTAAACCAAGATTTGCAGCCAAGCCTGTGTTTTGGAGACCGACTTCTATGGCAATGGTGCGAGTGGTCGGAATGTCTCGTTTCAATAATTTGCAAATTAGATAACTGATTCCGTATCCGCTCAAGTTATGAAGCCAGACAACAAAGAAAATCACTAATCCAGTGCTGAGTAAGTTTTGTTGATTAACGGATACAGTACCAGCGAGTACTAAAAGTACAGCGATAGAAGAGAAAGAAGGTAAAATCCTTTCAGCTTTTTCCGTGTGTCTGCCAAGGAAGTGACTGATGACTAGACCAAGAAGGACAGGTAATAGGACAACTTGAATAATTGACTGGAACATTGTCCAGAAGTTAATATCCAGATAAGCTCCGCCATAAAGTGAAAGAATAAGCGGCGTTAGTAGTGGAGATAATAGCGTAGAAACAGACGTTGAGCTAATAGACAAAGGTAGATTTCCATTAGCTAGATAAGCAATCACGTTTGAAGAGGTTCCTCCAGGTACAGAACCGACCAATAAAAGACCTAAGGCAATTTCAGTTGGTAAGCCGAAAACAGCTGAAAGGGCTAAGGCAGATAGAGGCATAAAGACATACTGGGCGATGACGACTAAAAAGACTTGCCACGGCCGTCTTAGAACTTCATTGAAATCCGCTGGTTTCATTGTCAGCCCCATTGTGAACATAATGAATTGTAAGGTGTACGTCGTAATGCCTGCTGCCCATAGAAATAAATTAGGTAATAGTAACGCCAATACAGCTGTTGCAATAACAATCCATGATAAATACTTAGTAAAAGATTGATTTAATTGTTTTAAAAATATGAGCATAAAATGTTCCTCCACTGATCTATTTTTTTTGAATCGTTATCTATCTTTAAAAGGATCTGTGGAAACAGAAAAGACCTCTCACTCTTTGATAGAATGAGAGGTCTAAGTCCCATTCACACTAAACCATGAATAGGACTAAACAACTGTAAATTTTTCTACAGTGTTAAGCCCTGAGCATAATAATTAAAATGACTAAATTCAATGGTTGAGTGTTCATGAGGGTTCCTACTTCCTTTTTCAGATAAGTTATCACTTTTTATTAGTTATTTATTAGAATACAGATTTGAAGTAGAGGATGCAACCTTTAAAAGGTAATCTGAGTTTTTAAAGAGATAATTAGGAAATAGGAATATTGATAGCGTTTTATGTCACAAGTTCATTTATTAAATAAAGTAAATGAAAAAAGAGACCTTCCAATTAGAAGATCTCAATCTTTCATAATGAAGCATCACCATTTTTCGATATCTTGGCGTTCACCTTTGAAATTATTCTTTTTGTGATGACGTTCAGCTAGAACCGCTTCTACGTCTGAAATTTTTACACCAGATTTATGCAGCAGAACGCCTAAATGATACAAAACATCTGCAACTTCGTCGGAAACTTCTTTTTTGTCCTCATTTTTAGCACCGATGACAACTTCAAAAGCTTCTTCTCCAAATTTCTTGGCAATTTTATCTATTCCTTTTGAAAGTAGATAATTCGTATAAGAGTCCTCGTCAGTTGCTTCTGCTCGATTTTGAATGGTTGCTTCAATGTCTTTTAATGTAAAAGTAGATTCCAAATTAAAGCAACTGTCTGTGCCAGTGTGACAAGTTGGACCAACTGGATCAATCATTAAAAGTAGAGCATCCTGATCACAATCCAGATACATATCTTTCACATATTGAACGTTACCACTAGATTCGCCTTTTTTCCAAAGTCTTTCTTTGGATCTAGAGTAAAACCACGCAACTTCTTCATTCTTAGTTAGTTCAAAAGCTTCTTCGTTCATGTATCCAACCATACGAACTTCTTTGTTTGTATAATGCTGTAAGACTACTGTTAGTAGCCCCTTAGAAAAGTCAGGTTTTAAATCATCATATTTAGACATTTCTCATTGGCACTCCTTTTTTTATGCAAAGATCTTTTACTTCTTGAATCGACACGTCTTCGTCATGGAAGATAGAAGCCGCTAATCCAGCAGATACATCTGTTTCAGAGAACAATTCAGAGAAGTGAGCAGCTGTTCCAGCTCCACCAGATGCAATCACGGGTATATTGACAGATTCTTGAATCAGACGCAGAAGTCTGTGATCAAAGCCTTGTTGCATGCCGTCAAAGTCCATACTCGTCACAAGCAATTCTCCTGCTCCAAGTGCTTCAACTTGTTTGACCCAGTCAAGGGCTCTAGTATCGGTTGCCTGTTTTCCGCCGTGCGTATAACAGAACCAGTCTTGCTGTTCTTCATCCCATTTGGCATCAAGTGCAATACAGATACATTGAGAACCGAACTTTTCACTTACTTCTTTTATAAGCTGTGGATTTCTAAGAGCAGAAGAATTTAAACTGACTTTATCTGCACCGGCACCAAGTAGAGTCGAAATGTCTTCTACTGATTGAATACCGCCACCTATCGTCATAGGTATAAACAGTTCTTTAGCAGTCTGTCTAATAACGTCAAGCATTAACGCATGTCCCGTTTCTGTTGCAGAAATATCTAGAAAGACTAATTCATCTGCACCTAAGGCATTATAGCGTTTAGCAAGATCAACAGGATTTCCGATTTTTCTTAGTCCTTTGAATTGAATTCCTTTAACGACCGAACCATCTTTAACATCTAGACAGGGAATAATACGTTTCTTGATCATTCGTTAATGCCCTCCCAAAAATCAGATGTGTTCGCAGCTTTACCGACAATTGCTGCCTTGACGCCAACTGCTTCTAATTCTTTCATATCTTGAAGACTGCGAATACCACCTGAAGCTGTAATCGGATGTGGGGATAGTTCAACGAGTCGAGCCGTTAATTCAACATTTGGACCACCCATTTTACCGTCTTTAGAGATATCTGTATAGATAATACCACCTAAATCATAAGTAGCTGTTTCTTTAGCGATATCGTAAATTGTACGTTCTTCAGTTTCAGTCCAACCATTTACAGCGACTTGATCTTTCATCGCATCCAGTCCTAGATAAATTTTACCTGGATATTTTACAGTCATTTCTTTCAGCCAAGGTAAATCTTTCAAACCACGTGTACCGACAATAATATAAGAAGCGCCATTATCAAGGTAATATTGAATCGATTCTTCAGATCGGATGCCGCCACCGATTTCAATAGGCACATGACTAGTTTGCATCAATTTAGTAATAAAGGCTTTTTCAGCGGGTTTTTGGTGAAGAGCACCCATCAAGTCAACAATATGAATACGTGCAACTTGCTCAAACTGGTTATAAAAGGCAATAGCTTCTTCAGCCGTACGACTCATTACTTCTTTTGATTCGTATTTTCCTTCAGTTAACCGTACGCTTTGCTGATCGATCAAGTCGATTGCCGGCCATAATTCTATCATGATATAAACCCACCTTTTAATGCTTGATCTAGTATTTTAAGTCCTTTTTCGCCACTTTTTTCTGGGTGGAACTGAATCCCAATAATGTGATCTTTTTGTACGATTGCGACAACGTCTTCTTCGTATTCTGAAGTAGCAACGACATTTTCATCCGTGTGTACTTTGAAAGAGTGGATAAAATAAACGTCATCATTTAACGAAGGCACTTCAGAAGACAGTTTATTCCAGCCTAGGTGAGGAACCGTTACGTTTCCAGTGATTTTTTTAACATCACCAGGAAGGTAGCCAAGTCCATTGACATTTCCTTCTTCAGAAGAGTCAAACAAAAGCTGCATCCCCAAGCAAATACCTACAAATGGTTTGGTTTCTTTTAATTCTTCTAGAACAGGTAAAAGACCAAGCTGCTGAATTCTATTCATAGCATCTTTAAAATGTCCTACACCTGGTAAAATAATACGATCAGCTTGCTTGAGTCGTTCTTCGTCATGCGTGATTTCCACTTCATATCCTAAATATTCTAGAGCATTGGTAAGATTCGCAATGTTACCTAGCCCATAGTCTACTATGGCGATCATTCTTCAATCACTCCTTTAGAGGAAGGAAGTCTATCGATTTCTGAGTTGCTCAAAGCGATTCTCAGACTCTGAGCAAAAGCTTTGAACAAAGCTTCAATTTCATGATGCGTATTGCCGCCTCGAATTAAATCTAGATGAGTGGTTAAACGAGCATTGATGGATAACGCATAGAAAAATTCTTTCACAAGTTCAACATCGAATGATCCAACTGTTTGAGCAGAAAATTGTGCTTCAAAGTGAAGGAAAGGACGGCCACTAACATCGACAACAGAACGAGCGAGCGTTTCATCCATCGGGACATAAGCCGTTCCGTAACGCTGGATACTAGATTTATCAACATTCAGCTCAGCGATCGCTTGACCTAATAAAATCCCAACATCTTCCGTTGTGTGGTGATCATCGACATCCAAGTCACCATCCACCTTAATATCAAAGATAAAATGCCCATGAAATGCCAGCAAGTCTAACATATGATTCAAAAAACCTACACCTGTATCAATTGTAGAAGCCGATAAGCCGCGTTCAACTGACAAGTGAATAGCAGTTTCTTTTGTTATGCGTTCTTTCTTGATGACCATTTTTCATCTCTCCAATTTTGAATAATTTTTCTGATTTCTTCTAATTGATCTTCTTTAGCAATTGAATAACGGACTGCATTTTTGAGAGATGGCGATTCTTCTTCAGGATACATACGAGGAAGAAATCCATTTTCAACAATATAATTACCAAGATCCATGGCGTCCTCACCATAAGTGAACAAGAAGTTTGTACTACTTTTTAGCATTGGAATAATGTCTCCAACTTCATCTTTGAAAACACTGTGAAGTTGTCTGGAAAGAGAACGGTTCAGTTCAATAAATTTCTCTAGTCTTTCCGGTTGGTTCAATAAATGAACTGCTACGTTTAATGAGAAGGTGTTTAATGGATAAGGATGTGCAATGGAGTCTAGAAGATCCATTGTTTTACGGGTGGACGTAGCGACGCCTATTCTTAATCCTGCTAGACCGTAAACTTTAGAAAGTGTGCGTAACCGAATGATGTGATCTCCTTCAGGAGGTGCCACTGTGTTTTCTACAAATTCTCCGTAGGCTTCGTCTAAAATAAAGTACCCGTCAACTTCTTTCATCAACTCAGCGGCTTTTACGATAAAGTCTTGAGGGTGCAGTGTACCAAAAGGATTATTCGGTTGTGAAAAAATAAATACAGAAGGGCGCAAAGCTTTGATTTGCTTGTAAACTTCTTCGTAGTCAAATGTAAAATCTTCATTTGCAGGAAGTTTGATGATTTCACGTCCAAACTGTTTTGCATAAACGTCATACATAACAAAGTCAGGATCAAAAGTCAGTATAGGACCTTCGCCTAATACGATAATGGCTTTTTGAATCCACTCATCTGAACCATTAGCAAATGAAACCAGTTCTGGATCCAGTTGATTGAACTTGGCATAACTTTGTTGTAAATCTTGGTATTCATTTTCCGAGTACTGATTGAACTGAGTATCAATCGCTATTTTTGCAATCTCTTCTTCAGTTAATGCTCTATAAGGACTTTCATTTTTATCAATTCTGATCATTCAAATTATCCTCCATTCGGTAATAAAGGGAATCACGGTGTGCCTGTAAAGCTTCTTCTTCTGCAAGGCGTACCCCAGAAGGCGCCATTTCTTCAAATGTTGCTTGAGATAAATGGATAACAGAATTTGTTCTTAAAAAGTCATTCACAGATAGCCCATTTGAAAAACGGGCATTTCCTCCAGTAGGAAGCACATGGCTAGGACCCGCAACATAATCACCAATTGCTTCAGGAGAACGATCTCCAATAAAAATAGCACCGGCAGTTGTGATCAAGTCAATGTAACTTTCAGCATCGTTGGTTTGGATGGAGATATGTTCACCTGCAATTAGGTTTACGACTTCAATCGTTTCTTCTTTTGATGCTGTGTGGACAGAATAGTGATGTTGTTTCAAACTTTCTGCAATAATCGCAGCACGTGATTGAAGAGGTGCTTTTTTCTCAACTTCAGCAAGTATTTCTTCTATCTTTTCTTTGGATTCACTAATCAAGAAAGTTCGTGCTTGAACGTCGTGTTCAGCTTGAGCAAGTAAATCATAAGCGACCCAATCTGCTCTAGTTGATTCATCCACGACCACAACAATTTCACTAGGACCTGCTATGGAATCAATTCCGACGTCTCCGTAAACCAGTTTTTTAGCCATTGCCACAAACTGGTTTCCAGGTCCTACGATTTTATCTACTTTTTGAATCGTTTCAGTTCCATAAGCAAGTGCAGCCACTGCTTGAGCACCACCGACTTGATAAACATGGTCCGCTTCTACAATGTAGCAGGCTGCTAAGATGGCTTTTTGAATGCCATCTGCTTGCGGTGGTGTTACGATAATCGTTTCCTTGACGCCAGCAACATTAGCCAACACAGTGGTCATCAAGACAGTAGAGACGAGTGGAGCTGTACCGCCAGGGACATAGATACCTACACGATTTAAAGGGTGGATTTTTTGATACAATTCAGAAGAAGGGCCTTGTTTCCATTTTATAGAACTCTGATACGTTTCAATATTCGCCTTAGCCTCTTCGAGCGCCTTTCTCAGGTCCGCATCGATTGATTCATAAGCTTCTTTTAAAGTGAAAGACGGAACTTCTAGGTCAGTCAATTCAACAGCGTCAAACTGTTTTGAATAGTCAAACAAGGCTTGATCGCCTTGTTGTTGTACAGTTTTGATAATAGACTGAACGCTTTCTAGTAATGTCCAATCAATATCGTTTTTTGTTGCATAAATGTCTTTAAAGGTATTTGTCGTATACATATCAGTTCATCCTTAATTGATTCATTATGGTCTGAATCTCATCATTTTTCGCAAAATACGCATGTTTATTTGAAATCAGACGAGCATTAATCTCATCTAGTTGAATTTGTTCATAAAGACCATTTTCTCTAAGTGTTGTTCCTGTTTGTACGATATCCATGATCGCATCAGCCATATCAATCGTAGCAGCAAGTTCCACTGAACCTTTTAGTTGAATGATTTTGACGGGTTGCATGATGGAGTCAAAATATTTTTTTGTAAAATTGACATATTTTGTAGCAACTACGGGATAAGTTTCTTGTGGTTCTTTGGCCGCGACCGCAAAATGGCAATAACCAAAAGGTAAGTCCATCAAGTTATTGATTTGACGGTCTTGTTCAAATAAAACGTCACTCCCTGTAATTCCAAGGTCTGCAACGCCTTCTTCCACATAAACGGGAACATCTTCACCTTTAACCAGTAAGAATCTCACGTCTTCCAATTCAACAACGAGTTCTCTTGAAATAGATTTTAACGCGGTACTCCAACTAGTCAATTCTTTTTCATCAAGATAGTTTATAAAATCTTTTAATTGTCTTCCTTTAGATAATGCAATCGTGATCATAAATCCTATTCCTCCGTCTAATGTTTTTAAAGAAAATGATTAGATGTTCAAACCGATACCAAATGCGTTAGAAGGGCTTGAATACTGACCACCCGATGCAATGGGTTCAACTTTATCTTCTGCATACAATTGAATCGAAATACCTTTATAGTAAGACTGTGAAGGCAAAGCTAGCATGTCTCCGTATACATAAGTAACCTGTTCTTCATTCAGTATGGCTTCCCATTGAGTCATTTCTTCAATATGACGTTTTAGATGAGGCATATGTTCTTTGACATAGCTTGATTGTTTGGCAGCCGGTTGAGCCATTAAGGCGATGATTGGATGCTCTGCGCCCAATTTTGCTTTTAGTGCATCTCTATTGCGTTCTTTAATATATTTGCGAGTGAGTTCATCAGATAAATCTTCTTCAGATAATAGGTTTTTTAATAATGTATTATGGCTGATAACGGCTACAGATAAAGGTAAAGCTAACGATTCCTTGATATAAGCAACCATTTGTTTCAAAACGGCCATCTGTTTTTGAATGTCTCCTGTAAAGGTTTCAAGACCATATTGATGTTTTTCAGTTGTTAATGTGTAAACAGGTCCAGAGTATGCAATGGTCTCAGAATGTAGTTGATATTTTTGACGATACCGTACAATGGCATTTGTCCAATCGCTTCTAAGCGCATACAGTGAACCTTCGTGTTGCCATTTATGGCGTTCGTTCATTAATCCTAAATCGTCTTCTGACAATTTAGTCCAGTCGAATTGTTCGATAGCGGATAAATCGATCAAATCGTAGCCCAATCCATGGAAATGATGGAGGAAGTCCAGTTCTTGTCTTTTTTGATGGAGTATGGATTTGTTAAGGCTAATAGAGTTCATAATAATTCCTTCCTCGTTTCTATTTTTTTCAAGTTCTGATACAATCAGACTTGTTATTAGTAAGTTTTACCAATAACAAAAATAGTACCATAAACTAGGATTTATATGAATAGATTCAATGAAATTAATGCGGTACACTAGTTGAGTACGAGATAATAAAAGAGACAATACTATTTAGAAAGTAGGTAGGATAATGACGATAGATGGACACGTACATACGCAATATTGTCCTCATGGATCCGATCATAAAATGGAAGCATATGTAAAGGTCGCTATTGATAAAGGTATCAATGCCTTGACCTTCACGGAACACGCACCCTTACCAATAGAAGATACGGCGCCTACAAAAGACAGCGCAATGGCCGAAAATACAGTCTATGAATATTTGAAAGAGGCAAGAGGACTCCAAGCAAAATATGGCCATAAAATTCAAATCAATGCAGGATTTGAGATTGATTATATTGAAGGGAAAGAACAAGAGACACAGTTATTTCTTGAGCAGTATCCTGAAGCAATTCCTCATTCTATATTAAGTGTGCATTTTTTGAGACTGCCAGACGGTTCTTATTACTGTATCGATTATAGTAAAGAATCCTTTATTGAAAAAGCTAAAGAAGTAGGATTTGATACATTATATAAACTTTACGAAAACACAGTCCGCAAAGCTTTATCAAATCCATATGGAGAACTGACACCCCAAAAAATCGGTCATATTAATCTAATTCACAAGTTTAGTAAAGGATATGATTACACGGATACAATTAATTGGAAAAAGTTATTAATATTGGCTAAAAAAAATCAATACAAGTTAGATTATAATTTTGCTGGTATAGATAAAGCCTATTACGGTAAAACGTATCCTGATGAAGATATTTTAAAAGAGGCAAAAAAAATGGAGCTTGTTCTTGAAACAGGGTCTGATGCACACCGACCAGAAGAAGTTGGTCGATACTTTATGGAAGGAGAGAATTGAAATGGCAGGAATTGAATTTGAAATTATGGAACATATTGGAACCATCAGCGAAGGTAAAAGCGGTTGGAAAAAAGAACTTAATTTGGTAAGTTGGAATGGTAACGATCCAAAGTTTGATATCAGAGACTGGAGTCCGGATTATTCGAAAATGGGAAAAGGTCTAACTTTATCTGCTGAAGATTTGACCTCTTTGAAAAAAGTTTTAGATAAAATGGAGCTATAAAAACTGAATTCATAAAACTTTGAACAAAAGTATATTACTACGAGAATGTTTATTACGAATTTGTAGTTTTTTATTGCATTTGGTAAGATAAAGAGTATAATGAATTTAGTTACAAAAAGTAAGATTCAAAAGAGGGAGAGAATTAAACATGCAATTTTTAGATGAATTAAAAACACGTCGTTCGATTTATAGCTTAGGAAGTGATGTTTCAACATCAGAAGAAGAACTAATCACTTTGATCAAAGATGTTGTTAAAGAATCACCAACATCATTTAACTCTCAAACATCTAGAGCAGTTATTCTTTTTAATGATGAACATAAAAAATTATGGTCAATCACTGAAGAGTTACTTAAACCATTAACTCCAGAAGCAGCTTTCCCAAATACTCAAGCTAAACTACAAGGTTTTGCTCAAGCTAAGGGAACTGTATTATTCTTCGAAGATCAAGACGTTGTTAAAAACTTGCAAGAACAATTTGCACTTTACGCTGAAAACTTCCCAATCTGGTCTGACCAAGCAAGCGGAATTGCTCAAGTAAACGTGTGGACTGCATTAGCACAATTAAACATTGGCGCTAACTTACAACACTATAACCCAGTAATCGATGAAAGAGTTGCTCAAGAATGGGGTACTCCGGAAAACTGGAAACTAAGAGGACAATTAGTATTTGGTTCACCAAAAGCTCCAGCTGGAGATAAAGAATACATGAACGACGAAGATCGTTTCAAAGTATTCGGTAACTAATACAATAATCTAAAGAAACGATCTCTCCTGAAAACGGAGAGATCGTTTTTTTAATCTTCTATTTTTTCAAGCACTAGCTCAGTCCAACCGAGTTTAAATCCGGATCGGATAGCTAAGTTGATTGATTTTGTATGAGTGAACTGTGTACTGTATACAGGAAGAACCGCTTGATTGTTTCTCATTATGATTTCACGAGTCATCGCTTTGACTAAATTTGTTGCAATGCCTTTTGAGTGATGGTCTTCTACAATTTCCACACCAATCTCCCAAGTATATTTACCATTATGATTAGTTCCAATCATGGCAACGATCTCGTCTTTACTTACGTGAGCAATTCCCAACTTATCAGGATCTGTTTTATCATATAAGAAAGACTCTTCAAACCGTTCATCTTCTTTGAACGATACGATTTCTTTTTCTTCGTATATTCTAAGATTTAATGGATCTACTTCGGGTAAAGTCCAGTTTTTGGGAACAAAAAAGGGAGAGTAGTGATTCAGTTTATACTTAAACGGTTTTAATAATTCGTTTAGTTCGATAAGGCTATCAATTTCACCGAACCATTCTCCTGCACGATTTTTGTAAGTTTCTTGAAGTTTTTGAGTAAGAGCATGATTCCCTGTTCTACAAAAGATTCGATCTTTGTAAAAAATTAAATCTCCATCGTTACGAGCCCAGTAACGGCTAATCTCTGAAGGAGGGGATGTTTTAAAAATATGTTCAGAGCCTTCTAACTCTTCTAGTGTACAATTTAGATCAATTGCAAACTGTCTTAATATCAATTGATCGATTGTTAATTTTTCCATGAAGGTACTTCCTTTACTTTTTTGTAGATAATCACAAATACAAGACATATGAACGTTCAATATAAGTTGAATCAGCGTTAAATAATTTTAGATCTTCTTTTTCATAAACCCAAAAAGTATGAGGATAATCCGGAGAATATGGAAGTGGATTTCCTTGCGAATCTAATTCTCCGATTTTCTGAGTAGAAGGATCAACCATAAATTTACCAGATGGATAGGGAGACTGCTTTAATTGTCCTTTTACACGGTAGTGCTTTGTCAGTAATTGTGCACCGTTTTTTTGATAGAACTGATTAGCTGGTAAATCATCTCTAGTAAAAATCGTTAAATAGTGTACATCTTTACTTTTTAAAATCTGTATGCTTTGATCCCACAAAGATTGTGCAATACCGAGTTTTTGAAAGTCTGGGTGGATAGCAATAGCATCTACATAAGAACCTTGATAAGCATCTTTTACATACAAATCATTTTTAGTTCTTTCTTCAGAATATATACCGATATCTATTAGGCCGACCACTTCATCTTTAAACAATGCAACAAGTTCTATTGTTTCCTTATATCCATCCTCTTTTTCAGAATAGATATCCTTTTCTTGTGACATTTGATCTATGAATTGACTATGTAAATAAGCAAGTGCTTTACATCTGACCCAGCTTTTTTCGAAAATTGGCTGATAAGGTAGAATGGTGAACTCTGAACTTTGCTGCAATACAGACAGCTCCCTTCTTTTTAAATCCATTTCTTTTTCATCTTAGCACAGTAAAGTGCCAAAATGTATCAATGATTTAAGGTAGATAAAAAACAAATAGAAAATTCTGAATGATCAGAAGCTTTTATTCGGTAAAAAATTATTTTAATGCGTCTTTTGCGAGTTGATCGACGAGTTCATTAAATTCAACACCAGAGTGCGCTTTAACCTTTTTGAATACAACTTCTATTCCTTGAGAGATTTGCTGGTAAAAGGTGATGTAGTCTTTTGATACTTGTTTGTTTGCGCGCCAGCGTCCAGTTGTCCACATTTCTATTCCTAAATAATCATAATGAACGATGACCTTTTTGAAGCCATTTTCTTTTGCCCACTTTATAGCATTCAAACTTCCAAAACATTCACCTGCGATTTGAAAGCTTTCCACATATCTAGGATCGTTATCGGCATTACTCATAGTGGCAATGACTTTGTCGTCTTTAAGCATCACAACACCATAACTGTAACGATTACTGATTTTATCAAAAGAGCCGTCCACATAAGCAAAGACAGTATCTTCATCAGAAACAGTTGAAACGACCGTTACGGGATTAATAAATTGTTCTGCTTCAGTCTTTGTCGTAAATGATTTGAATTCTGCCCCAGAGAATCCAGAAATCTGCTTCTGAGCTTCAGGCCATGTCATATAAATTCCAGGTTTTCTACCTTTTTTAACTGCATAATATTTTTGAGCCATAGGTACCTCCATTTTTTCAAGCACTTTATACTTTATGGAAGAACAGGTTAAAAGTCAATAATGAAAGTGCAGGTGAATTCGGATATTACTATTGACAAGTTCAATAGAGTTCAGTACATTAAAACTATCTCAGAATTGAATAGTATATCTGCATTGAGAAGGATAGTATGATCAGTTATCTTGCAAAGAGAGCTCTGTGAAGCTGAAAAGGAGCCAAGAAATTGATAGGAAAATGACCTTTGAGCAGAACAGTCGAATGGTTCAATGCCATCAGACTTTTCCGGGAGCACCCGTTATTGATGCATCAGTGACAGAGTCTAGCTTTTAAAGTATGGACTCATACTGAGTAAGATCTATAGTGATATAGATAAATAAAGGTGGTACCACGCTAATATCAATTAACGTCCTTGAGTAAGAAGAAGATTCTTATTCAAGGACTTTTTTTATAGCTCAACAAATAGGAGGATGAAGTAGATGCAAGAAGCAAACATTTGGAATCAAAAAGGACCATTTAAAGTTGATCATGTAGGGAGTTTATTGAGACCGGAAAGATTGAAGAAAGCAAGATTAGCTTACGAAAAAGGGGAAGTTAGTAAAGATCAGTTAAAAGAAGTAGAAGACCAGGAAATCAGTAGAATTGTCAAAAAACAAATAGACATTGGATTAAAAGCTGTAACGGACGGAGAATTCCGTAGAGGTTGGTGGCACCTTGATTTCATGTGGGGGTTAAATGGAATAGAGCAATATAAAAAAGACCACGGGTATCAATTCGCTGATGGTATCGAAAGTGAACCACTTGATGTTCGAACGACTGGCAAAATCAGTTGGAATACAAATCATGATTTTCTGGAACATTTTAAGTATTTGAAGCAAATAGTAGGAACCGATGCTATTGCTAAATTATCAATCCCAAGTCCAAATCAGTTTTTACATGAAGGGATTAGAAGAGAAGAGCATTACGAAAGCGCAGAATTATTTGCAGAGGATCTTAAAAAAGTCTATATCGATGCAGTACAAGCTTTTTATGATCTTGGGTGTCGATACCTTCAACTAGACGATGTATTTTGGGGGTTTTTAGCGGCTGATGGCATTAGAGGGGGAGTTGTTCCAGAAGAAGAATGGCTTCAGCTGAAACGACTATCTAAAGAAATGATTCAAGCCATTATTGAGCATAAACCAAAAGATCTTATACTAACGACACATGTTTGTCGTGGAAACTACAAATCTTCATATGCTGCTGCAGGTCCTTATTATCCAGTGGCTAAGGAACTCTTCGATGACATTTCTTATGATGGTTACTTTTTAGAATACGACGATGACCGTTCCGGCGATTTTGGTCCACTTGAACATTTCTCAGGAGAAGGTAAAGTTGTATTGGGATTAATGACCTCTAAGTTTCCAGAACTAGAAGATATTGAGGTACTGAAAAATCGAATTAATGAAGCCGCTCAGTATGTACCTAAAGAAAAAATTTGTATTAGCCCGCAGTGTGGTTTTGCTTCTACTGAAGAAGGAAATCTACTTACAGAAGAACAGCAATGGGCAAAGTTATCACACTTGATCAATCATATCGATGAGATATTCTCGAATAAACTTGTATAATCATTTCATGCATTCTAGCGAGCAAGATTAAGGAGATTAATATGATAAAAGAATTCTGTGCAGAAAACTTCACTCAAATTCCATTAGCGATTGAGAATGGGGCTAATCGAATCGAACTTTGTGATAACTTATCAGTTGGGGGAACAACGCCTTCTTATGGTGTAATTAAAAATACAATAGAGTATTGCAAGGACTATTCTGTTCCAATCATGACAATGATCCGCCCAAGAGGAGGCGACTTTGAGTATTCGATACAAGAAGGCATTATTATGGAAAATGATATTGAACAAGCGATTGAACTCGGAACAGTTGGAGTCGTTTTAGGATGTCTAACATCTGAGAACAAAATCGATCGTGTATTAATGGAAACGTTATTGAAAAAATGTAAGCATGTAGAGGTAACCTTTCATATGGCCTTTGATGAAATTGCAAAAGAAGATCAGTTTGATGAAATGGAGTGGTTGATTCATCATCATGTGACACGTATTTTAACACATGGGGGATCGGCAGGAGATATCTTCCGTAATCAGGACAGGTTAAACGAACTGATTAGCCAAGCGAAAGGTAGAATAGAAATTCTTCCCGGTGGTGGAGTGACGTATGAGAATGTGACCGAACTTGCACAAAAGATTAATACAGATCAATTTCATGGTACAAAAATCGTTGATTATTGACTATAAAAAGTCATCTTCCTTCTGAAAAATAGAAGGAAGATGACTTTTTTGAATCTGTTATGCAAAATGGTCTGACCACAATTGCTTAAGTGTTGCAGCACGGAACAAGAATTGACCGATCGTTACTAAACGTAGAAGAGAAAAAGGTACAAAGAATAAAATGGATTCTCTTACAATATCTATTGAAGCAACATGCAATAAACGAGTACCGTCCCTACGGTCTCTGATCAATTGAAAAAGAACATGGCTAACGGTTTATGATTGAATATGCTGATCAGTTTCATAGAAAATAAAAGACCAAACATCATTAAAGCGGTATAATCCAAAACACTAATCATGGATAAGAGCGCTAATAATTTACTATGTTTATGAGGATTCATCGAATAATAGAGTTTAAAAACATTCGTGACAAAAGAGCTTGAAAAGAGCATACTGATAGATAAAGATCACACAAAGGAATGACAGATATGATACATAAATGGATGGTTCAAATTTTTAGAAGAAGAGTTCTATTAGCGATTTTAATTGTTGTACAGTTTAGTATATTCGCCTATATGGTCAATCAATCAGTCGCCTATTCCATTGTCATAGAGTCTTTGTTTACACTTTTATCTATCATCATTGCCTTACATGTAGTTGGAAAAAAAGGAAAAGAAGCATATAAAATCACTTGGATTTTACAAGTATTGATTTTCCCTGTATTTGGAGCACTTTTTTATCTTATGTTCAATCGACAGACAAAAACAAAGAAACTTCAAAAAAAACTCAAACAAGTGTATCAATTCCACAGACCTTACTTATTGACCGAACCAGATAATCTAGCTCAAGCCTCAAAAACATACCCCGAATATGCGGCTCAAATGTATTATTTACAAGAGACGATGGGCTTCCCTGTGTATAGTCAGACAAATGTTGAGTACTATTCTATTGGGGAAGACTATTTCAAGGCTATGCTCGAAACTCTTTCAAAAGCAAAAAAGTACATCTTCTTTGAGTTTTTTATTGTTTCTGAAGGGAAAATGTGGATAGAAATCAAGGAAATTATGATTCGAAAAGCTGCAGAAGGTGTAGACGTTAGAGTGATGTTTGACGATATTGGTAGCTTTGTCACTTTACCTAAAGATACTAAAATAGAACTTGAAAACTACGGTATTCAATGTAGAGTCTATAACCCTTTTCATCCTGTAATCACCTCAGCACAGAACAATAGAGATCATAGGAAAATCCTCTCAATAGATGGAACGATTGCTTTTACTGGTGGAGTGAATATTGCAGATGAGTATATTAATGAAATTGAAAGATTTGGACACTGGAAAGATACAGGAATTAAGATGACTGGGCCAGCTGCGTGGGGTCAGACGCTGATTTTTTTACAACTCTGGCAGACGATGGATCAAGAGTTATCCGCAAAAGATATGGAGCAGATTCTACCAGAATTTGAAGCTAATAAAAATTTACCTGAGCTAGGATTTGTACAACCCTATGCAGATAGTCCAACCGATACGCAAAATGTGGGAGAGCATGTTTTCATTAAGATGATTCACCAAGCTAAAAAAAGCATCTTGATTTATACACCTTATCTCATTTTAGATGAAAACTTGGAAACGGCTCTTACATTAGCTGCCCAAAGCGGTCTGAAAGTCCAAATCATCATGCCTAAAAAGTGGGATAAGTACCTTGTTCACATGACGAGTCGTTCTTACTACAAAGATCTTATAGAAGCGGGTGTAGAGGTTTACGAATACAAAAGAGGGTTTATGCACGCTAAATCAATTATTGTAGATGATGAAACGGCAGTTATTGGAACAATCAATTTTGATTATAGAAGTCTCTACTTGCACTTCGAAAACGCTGTGGTTTTATATGGTGTTCCAGAAATTGATGCAATGCTAAAAGATTTTGAACAAACATTAACGTTCAGTGAAAAAATCTTACTGAGTGACCTTTCTCAATCTTTAGCTACAAAACTTGCTCAAAGAACTTTAAGATTATTTGCTCCGCTCATGTGATTTCTTTAAAATAGTGAAAGTAGATTAAATGAATAAAGTATACTTTTAAAATAGATTGAAAAGTCGATCAATGTTTAAAGTATCATTAACATTTTTAACGGATCTATAGGATTGATGGAGGGTATGAACTTGGAAAAAATCACGATATATCATACGAATGATATACATTCTCATTTAGATACGTGGCCAAGAACCGCAGAATTTCTTAGAAGCCAGCGTTCTTTGCATAAAAGTCGCTCTGAAGATTGCTTTATCTTTGATATTGGAGATGCCTGTGACAGAGTTCACCCGCTAACTGAAGCAACAGATGGCCGTTCCATGACCAGATTATTAAATGAAGCTGAATATGATGCTGTTACAATCGGAAACAACGAAGGAATCGGCAGTACGAAAGTTCAATTAGATCATTTATATGATCAAGCTAATTTTCAAGTCTTATTATCGAATTTGAAAGACAAAGTAACTGGAAAAACGCCAGAATGGGCAAAACCTATTAAAATTTATCGTACAAAAGAACAGACACGCATCGGTGTAATTGCCTGTACGATTCCGTTAAGTGTGAGTTATGGGCCACTTGGATGGGATGTAGAAGACCCATTTGATAGCATCAGAGAAAAGTTGACTCAGTACGATGATATGATCGATAATTGGATTTTGCTCAGTCACTTGGGGATAGATTACGATCGAAAAATTGCAGAAACATTTCCTGCATTAGATGTTATAATAGGAGCGCATACCCATCATCTATTACCAGACGGAGAACAGGTCAATCAGACATTGTTGACCGGAGCAGGTAAATTTGGAGAACATATTGGCCAAATAGATTTGTACTTTGAACACCATACCGTTAAACTAGCAGAGTCAAAAGTTATCAATCTTTTGACTGACATTGAACCTGTTAAAAACGAAAAAGGCTTAGTCAAAGGATATATTCAATTCGGTTATGAACTATTACAGGAACAGAAAATTGCAGAAATTCCGGAAAATCTTCTGGTAGACTGGAAATCATGTACAAATTTTGTGAAAATAGGACTGGATGCAATCAGTGATTATGCAGAAACAGATAGCGCTATATTAAATGCGGGGCTTTTCTTGCAGCCACTCATTGAAGGTAGTGTTACCAATGATGATTTACATCGTGCCTTGCCGCACCCTATGCGTGTGCTAAAATACAGGATGAGTGGGAAAGTATTCAAAAAACTTCTCTTATCTATGGAAAGTAAAAAAGAGAGATTACAGACGCTTCCAATCAAAGGACTTGGTTTCAGAGGAGAAGTTTTCGGCGAACTATGCTACAAAGGAATTGACATAATCGAAGGATCTAAAATCCTACTCAACGGAAAAGAACTAGACGAAGAAACATATTATACAGTAGCGTCCGTTGATCACTATTTATTTGTGCCTTTTTTTCCGGAAATTTCCAAAGAATCAGAATACGAAGTCCTTTTCCCGCACTTTCTACGTAAAATAGTAGGGAATTATTTGAAAAAACGTTATCCGATAAACAGAGAACAAGAAGGGATCATATGAAAGATACGATAAGCAATGAAGAAGAAATCAAAGATGTGATTGAAGAGCAATCTACAGTTGAAAACAGCGTAGAACTCTACTTAAAAGAAGAAGATAAACTTGTAAAAAAAGTTGATCACGAGACATTATCGATTAATGGAGATACCTATAAGATTGTAGAAAATTATCGAGATGGTCTAGATCTTGAAATGCTAGAAGCAAGGTACAGTGATTTTTTAGAAAAGTATGACTATATCGTAGGTGATATTTCTTATGAAAAACTCAGATTAAGAGGGTTTTATTATTCCAAGAACAAGAAAGTTCCAATTGATATGAGAATTTCCAGTTTAAAGGACTATCTAACAGAGTATTGTAACTTTGGATGTGCGTACTTTGTACTTGAAAGAATGGAGCCTAAAAGGAAACAAAAATCTCAACCTAAGCGTAAAGGTAAACCAAGTACAAATAAGAAAATAAACCAGAGTACTAAACAGACACAACACAAAAAAGTTGATCAAACTAAAAAACAAGAAGGAAAAGCAAATTCGAAAAAACGAGAACCATTAAAAAAAGATCAGAGTAAGAAAGCTTTTACCAAAAAGGATAGACAACAAACGAGTAACACAGCAAATGCACAACCGAAAACGGAAGAAAACAAAGTGAAAACAGTTAAAAATCAAAAAGGCGAAACGAAATTTAAAATACGTCAAAAGAATAAAACAGACGCTCAGTAGTATTCAATATACGAAAATCTAAAAAAAGAGGTACGATTATATAATGAATGAAACTGTAAAAGAGTATAAAGGTTATTTGATTGATTTGGATGGCACAATGTATAAGGGGGACGAGCCAATTGCTGAAGCCCCAGCGTTTATTGAACGTCTAAGATCAGCTGGGAAACAGTTTCTTTTTGTAACAAATAATTCTACAAGTAGCCCTGAAGATGTAGCAATCAAGCTTAAGAACCAGTTTGATATAGAAGCACACGAAAATGAAATTTATACAAGTTCTCTTGCAACAGCTGATTACTTGAAGACGCTTGGAGGAAACTCAGTGTATGTAGTCGGTGAAAAAGGTCTGCAACAAGCCTTGGAGCAAGCAGGATTTGTGGTGGATGAAGATCAGCCAGACCATGTTGTTGTTGGATTAGATCGATTATTGACTTACGAAAAATGTGAGAAAGCAACACTAGCGATTCAAAAAGGTGCCAATTTTGTAGCTACAAATAAAGATACAAATCTTCCTACTGAAAGAGGGATGGTTCCAGGTGCTGGTTCACTAGTAGCTCTGATTGAAAAAGCTACCAGAGTAACCCCTACATTTGTTGGTAAACCAGAATCAATCATCATGGACGAAGCACTGAAAAGGATCGGTTTAGCGAAAAGTGAAGTGCTTATGGTAGGAGATAACTATGAAACAGATATCTTAGCGGGGATCAATAATGCGATTGATACGCTGCTAGTCTATACCGGTTTTACAAAAGAAGTAGATTTAGCGAACGTGAAAAAACAGCCAACTTATACCATTCAAACATTAGATGAATGGGACATCACTAAATGAGTCGATTTAAAGAGAGTATGGGCATAGTGAGTTTGATGTTGCTGATCGTATCAATAGCCATTGCGATCACAATATGGTTTATTCCGTTATATCAGCTTGCCATTTATAATTATGATTTGCCGGAACGTTTAGGACTAACTTATGACCAGTTGATGAATAACTATTATGTATTGTTGAGGTACTTGCATTTTCCTTGGGTCACTGAATTGAACTTTCCAGATTTTATCAGTTCAGAAGATGGATTATTCCACTTTTACGAGGTCAAACGACTCTTTTATGTCAATTACGGCGTTCTATTCATTTCAGGAATCGGAACCTATTTTTACGTTCGGTTTTTAAGAAAGACGAAACGTTACTGGGTATTGATTAAACCATTTTTTATAGCGAGTTTAGTGCCCCCAGTATTGTTGATGTTCTTAGCGGTTGCATTTGATCAGATGTTTGTACTATTCCATCAACTCTTCTTTGATAATGATGCCTGGCTGTTTAACCCGGCAACGGATCCGATTATCAACGCTTTACCTGAAGCGTTCTTTATGTACTGTTTTATTTTATTTTTCGTCTTGATTGAAGGATCCTTCATTATAGGATATCAGATGAGTAAAAGAAAAGCGTTCAAAGATTAAAAAAACCCCGCTGTGTACCGACCCCCAAAAGTTAGAGTAACATTCTAACTTTTGGGGGCTTTTTACATGGCGAAATATAGTCAAGAATTCAAATTAAAACTTGTAAAAGAATACGAAAATGGCAAATTGGGATATAAATCACTAGCTAAAAAGTACGGTATACCAGATTCTTCTCCTATTAGAAGATGGACCAACCTTTATAAAACTTATGGAAAAGAAGGATTAAGCCCAAAGAAATCGAAAGAAGTCTATCCTGTTCATTTCAAATTAGATGTATTACAATTTATGAAACGAACAGGTTCTTCCTACCAAGAAACGGCTAATTCCTTCGGAATCAGAGAACTTTCTGTTATTGCGAATTGGAATCAAGCTTTTAACAAAGAAGGGATAGAAGGCCTGAAACCTAAAAAAAAGGGACGACCTTCTATGTCTAAATTACCTAAAAAAACAAAAGTGAATAAGAGTCAGAGTATGTCTAGAGAACAAGAGCTAGAGCGTGAGAATGAACTTCTTAGGTTAGAGAACGCTTATTTAAAAAAGGTAAAAGCTTACGAGGAGAATCCAAATGCCTTCCTCGCAGAGCACAAACAAGGTTGGCATTTGAGCTCAAAAAAGAAGGATATAGATTGAAAGATATTTTTAAAGTTGTGGGCATTCCTGAGGCTACGTACCATTATCATATAAAACGAACAGGCGCAGAAGATTACGATTTGTCTTTAAAAGAACAGATTACTGATATATTCTATCAATCCAAAGAGCGTTACGGATATAAGCGAATCACGGACGAATTGAATGACGCTGGAATAGTAATCAACCATAAAAAGGTCTATCGCTTAATGAAGGAGTTAGGGTTGAAATGTATTAAATTCACACGTAAGACTCGAAAATATAACTCTTACAAAGGAACTGTAGGAAAAGTTGCCAAGAACAAGTTAAACCGCCGGTTTAATACGTCAATTCCTTTACAGAAACTAGTGACTGATATCACTGAATTTAAATGTACTGGAGATCAAAAACTTTATTTTAATCCCATAGTAGATTTGTATAATGGTGAAATTATTTCTTACAGTATTAATAAGCGTCCTGTTTTAGATTTAGCAATGGAACCTTTAAAAGAAGCTATTAAAACGATAAAGCAAAAAGCTACTGTTCGCACTACGATTCATTCCGATCAAGGGTGGCACTATCAACATAAAAAATGGGTAAATTTATTAAAACAGAATAAAATCTTCCAGAGCATGTCTCGTAAAGCAACCTGTTCTGATAATGCCGTTATAGAAAACTTTTTTGGGATTATGAAGCAAGAAATGTATCACGGAGAACCTAAAGTAAGCTATGAAGAACTAAGAGAACAGATTGAAGAATATATTGAGTGGTACAATACCACTCGTAGAAAGAAAAAACTGGCTGGCTTAAATCCAGTAGAATACCGAACTCAAGCCAGCCAGTCGGCTGCATAATATTAAAACTCTAACTTTTGGGGGTCAGCACCCTGGCAATAGTCAACGGGGTTTTGCTTATTTCATAATATCTGAAATGCCAGGGTTTGCATGCGCTAAACGACTGGCTGCAGCTGCAGCGATCGCTCCAACAATATCGTCTAAGAAAGTATGTGTTTCTCCTGAATTTTCATGATTATCTAATTTACCAATCAGTTTTGGTTTTGTTTTATCTAAATAACCATAGTTGGTGAAGCCAATCGACCCATAGACATTGACGATAGAAAGAGCTAGAATCTCATCAATTCCGTAAAGTCCTTCATCTTCTTGAATGATTTCTTGAAGAGGACTAGACAATTTACCTTGTTCACATAAAACATCTAATTCGATTCCGGTTAGTATAGTATTTTGGACTTCTCGTTTCTTGACGACAGAGCTTACATTCTCCACACATAATTCCATTGAAATGTCTGAGATGTAAGGCTTTTGTAAGTCATAAACGAGTTCAGCAATTTCCTCTAATGTAACCCCTCGTTCTTCTAAACGTTGTAATGCTACTTTGTGTAATTTTGAACTGGGTTGTACCATAATAAAAATCCTCCTCAGAATGAGTAAATTATTTATTCGTCAAATGATAAATTTGTACTTTGATAAGGTTGAGTATGTTCTTTTGGGTGAAGATAATGGACAGCGTGGTTCACTGCAGTAGGTGCTTCTCCAAAACCTGTAGCGATCAATTTGATTTTACCGTCATACGTGCTGATATCGCCCGCAGCGTAAATGCCTTCGATAGAAGTTTCCATTTTTGGGTTCACTATAATTTCAGTTTTGTCTAAGGCTATACTCCAATTTTTCAAAGGACCAATAGAAGAACTGAATCCATAATTGACCACGAAATAATCTAAATCAATCTTAGTTAATCTTTCACCTTTAGCTTCTTTGAATACAACAGATGAAAGGTTTCCGTCTTGTCCAATTAATTCATGCGGAACATAAGGCGTTAATAGTTCTATTGAAGATTGTTTCACTTGTTCTACAGTTGCTTCGTGTGCTCTGAACTTGTTTCTTCTGTGAACAAGGTAAACTTTCTTGGCTATGGGTTCCAATGTTAATGCCCAGTCTACTGCTGAGTCACCACCACCACATATCGCGACAGTTTTATCTTTATATTGCTCAAGATGATTGACAATATAATGTAATGACTTGTCTTCAAAGCTCTCTGCATGTTCAAGCATCAATTTTCGAGGTTTAAAAGCACCTTGTCCAGTTGTAATAATAATGGTTCGAGAGTAATGAACGCCTTTATTTGTCGTAAGCTCAAACACACCTTCATCGTTTTTTTGAATGGTCTGTACTTGTTCTTCCATACATAATGCTTGGTCAAATAACTGCATTTGAGCGGTTAGTTGTTTGATTAGTTCTTTACCTGTAACAGCTGCGTAACCGCCAATATCATAAATTGTTTTGTCGGGATAGAGTAAGGAAACTTGTCCTCCAAGCACTGGTAACGTCTCAATGATTTTTGTTTTCACGTTTCTCATTCCAGCATAAAATGCCGAAAACATTCCGATGGGACCACCACCTATGATTGTAACATCATATAATTCATTTTCACTTGCCACTTAAAATCCTCCAATAAAGTAAACAATTAATAAAGAAAGTTGATGAGTATTGCAATAAGAATACCAGACAGAATACCAAAAAACACTTCAATTGGTTTGTGTCCTAAAAATTCTGTTGACTGTCTATTTTCGTCGATCATTTCCTTGACGCCCTTAGTACCATCTTGACTGATGGCAATAATTGTCTTTCTAAGATTCTCAAAGTCAGCAATCAATTCATTGATTAATATACCATGTTCTCCGCTTTGTCTTCGAACGCCCATCGAATCAAAAATAACGATCACACCAAAAGTGGCAGCAATCGCGACTAGTGGAGATCCATACCCCTGTTCAATGATTAATCCTGTAATCAATGCGGTAACTCCGGCTGAATGTGAACTGGGCATACCACCTGTAGACGTTGCAAGTGCAAAAGATGTAGGACGTCTTAGTAAAAAAGCTACTGGGATTTTAATGATTTGAGTAATAAAGATTGCACCTAGAGCTGCAATCAATGGGTAGTTGTCAAACAGTGTCATAAGAAATCTTCCTTTACTATAGATACAAATCTAGTATTTATCATAACATGAATAGTGTATTTATTTGTAGAAAAGTTTGCCTTTTGAAAAGTATGATTATTAAAAGAGAAGACGTGTTAACTATGTATGTAATTCCTGATTCAACTCTATCAGACTATTAAAAGAAACCGAAGTTTTTAAGGATATCTGTCTTTGAAAAAGTGTAATAAAGTAAAAGGTATTGGAAAACTCTTTGATCTATTGTAAACTAATAATGATCTTATGAAGGAGGAATTTAAACATGAGCCAATATCCACAATTATCAGAACTTAAAGAAGATGCGTTAACAGCAACTTTGAAAACGAACAAAGGAGACATTGTTGTACAATTATTTCCTGAACATGCACCTAAAACAGTAGAAAACTTTACTGGATTAGCTGAAAAAGGATATTATGACGGTGTTATTTTCCACAGAGTTATCCCGAATTTCATGATTCAAGGTGGAGATCCCACTGGAAGCGGTATGGGCGGAGAAAGTCTATGGGGTGGTAATTTTGAAGATGAGTTTTCATCGGATCTATTCAATCTTAAAGGCGCTTTGTCTATGGCAAATGCTGGACCTGGAACAAATTCAAGTCAATTCTTTATTGTAACCATGTCTGATTTACCAGAACAAATGATACCTCAACTTGAGCAAGCTGGCTTTCCCGAAGAAGTGATTGAAGCTTATAAAGAAAATGGTGGAACACCTTGGCTTGATCAAAAACATACTGTTTTTGGACACGTTGTTAAAGGGTTAGATGTAGCAGAAGAGATTCAAAATGTAGATCGCAATGCTATGGATAAACCTACTCAAGATGTAACAATCCAATCTATCGAAATTAATAGATAATAAATAAATGAAAAATGGGAGGTAGAGCCAAAGCGCTTTACCTCTGATTTTACATATTAAAGCATGGGAGTGTTAGAAATGTTAGGAGCTATCGAAGCTGGAGGAACTAAATTTGTATGCGCTATCAGCGATGAAGCGTTGGTGATTAAAGAACGTATAACGATCCCGACAACTACACCAGAGGAAACATTGGGGAAAGTCTTTGAGTTTTTTGATCAATTCGAATTAGAATCGATGGGGATTGGTTCTTTTGGTCCTATTGGTGTAAACAAAGATTCTGAGTCATACGGTTATGTTACAACGACCCCCAAAACGGCCTGGAAACATACAGATTTTTTGGGAAAAGTTAAAGAACGCTATACTATCCCAGTTGGATGGACGACGGACGTTAATGCTGCAGCATTAGGTGAGCTAGAAAGAGGAGCAGCAAAAGGAAAGTCATCTTGTATTTACCTAACGGTGGGTACAGGTATTGGCGGAGGAGCTGTAGTTGATGGTAAACCTCTAGAAGGATTTGGTCATCCAGAAATGGGCCACGTACTTGTTAAAATGCATCCCGATGATACATTCGAAGGGGTATGCCCTTATCATAAAAACTGTCTTGAAGGATTAGCAGCAGGACCAGCTATTGAAAAGCGTTATGGTAAAAAAGCGCAGGAGTTAACAGACCGTAAAGAGGTTTGGGAAATCGAAGCATTTTATCTTGCTCAAGCACTTATGAATTACACATTAATTTTGAGTCCTGAAAAAATCATTCTAGGAGGAGGGGTCATGAAGCAGAAACAGCTCTTTCCTCTTATTCGTAATGAATTCAAGACGCTACTAAATGGATATGTTGAAACACCTGACTTGGATACGTACATTATCCCTCCAGAATTAGGGGATGATGCCGGGATAACAGGAAGTCTACTATTAGCGCTTAAGGAACTAGAAAAATAAGAAAACCATCCCGATGAAAGTGCCGCTGGCCAAGTATGTATTATACATACGACCAGCGGCACTTTTTTCGAGATAATCTAAAATTAACGAACCGATTCAAAAACGGATTTAATCCTGTTCAGTCCATCCAAGAGAACGGATTTTGGACAAGCAAAATTAAGGCGCATAAATTGTCCGCTTGATTCTCCGTAAGATTGACCATCATTTAAAGCAATATCTCCAACGTCTACAAAAGTTTGTTTGAGTTGCATGCTATCAATATTTAAAATAGATGCATCAAACCAGAACAAATAAGTAGATTCAGGTTTCATATAAAATACATCTGGAAGTTCTTTATCAAAAAAGTCCATCACGATTTGTCGATTTTCTTCAAGATAAGTTAGTAGAGCTTTTTGCCAGCCCTCACTTCTTGAAAATGCAGCTTCTGTAGCCGTCATACCAAAAGTAGAAACGCCACCTTGCTCTGTTTGAGACTGAATAAATTGTAATTTATTTTTTATTTCTTCATTATATACAATATAAAAAGCTAATTTAGTACCGGCAAGATTAAATGTCTTTGTAGCAGAGTGAAGCGTAACGACCCACTCTTTATACTGATCGTCCAAAGTGACCGGGGAATAAATGGTTGAATCAGAATACACCAAATCGCTGTGTATCTCGTCACTAACTAACACTACTTGGTAGGTTACGCATAATGCCGTTAATTCAAGAAGTTCTTCTTTTGACCAAACTCTACCTCCAGGGTTATGAGGATTGCTTAGTAAAAATAATTTTATAGAGTGTGCTTTAAACATTTCTTCTATATTTTGTAAATCCATCTTGTATTGTCCGTTTTCAATGAGAAGGGGAGAACGATAGAGTGTTCTACCGTTATGTTCAACGATAGATGAAAAAGGCGTATAAACAGGGTCGTGGATCATCACACCTTCTTTAGGTGAAGTCAATGCTTGAACGCAAACCCCTAAAGCGCCCACAACTCCTGGAGCGAATAATAGATTTTCCTCTGAAATCGTCATCTGATGTCTACTTTTCTGCCACTCAGCAATTGATTTTATTAACTGATCAGAAGGAAGTGAATAACCTAATATTGAGTGGTCAATGAGTTCATGTAAAGCTTGTTTGATTGAATCAGGATGATCAAAGTCCATATCCGCCACCCACATCGGTAAAGCTGTATCTGATCCAAAAAATGCTTTACGAGCATCCCATTTCACACTGTTGGTTCCTTTTCTGTTGATTATTTTGTCAAAATCGTTTTCCATTTCTAATCATCCTTTACGCCTTTTTTATAGTATAACGTGGTTCAGTAATGAATTCTACTGATGATTAGTACGGTACCTTAAAAGTAATGGGAAAACGGGTAACACCATAGTTTCCCTAACGAATTCATTCGTGATATACTATTTAAGATAAATTAGAAAATACTCCATGAAAGATTGAGAGGTGAATTCATGGGATACAAAATTGGAGACCGTGTGCGAGGGAATGTCACAGGTATACAACCGTATGGAGTATTTGTTGCATTAGATGATGAAACACAAGGACTCGTGCATATTTCCGAACTTAAGCATGGTTTTATAAAAGAAATCGAAGATATCGTAACTATCGGAGATGCTGTAGATGTTGTTGTAATGGACATTGATGAATACAGTAAAAAAATCAGTTTATCCATGCGAGGACTGAATACACCAAAATATCATCCTTTTTCCAATAAAAAAAAGAACCCAAGATACGGGCGGCGATCAGGGACAGAGTTTGAGTCTATTCGAAGAAAATTCCCCAACTGGATTGATGAAGCACTTCGAGAAATTGAAGAAGGCGAACATCTAGACAAATCTAAGTAATTGAATTGGAACAATAGAGTTAAGTGGTTGAGTGAATGGTTATAAGAAGTTGAACCAGAATATCTGGTCAGATCACGTGAGGTGTAAAATTTGATAGCAAAAAATCATTATGTAGCATGTACGGTTTTGGTTAAAGATGAAAATGATAGGTATGTATTCTTGGTTAAAAAGGAATCAAAAGGTTTTTCGTTTCCAGCAACAGAAGTCAAACCTAAGAAAACGGCACTCGCTTGTATTATAGAAAGAATGAAAGAAGTACTTTCTATTGATGTAGAAAAATTAGAATTGAACGAATTGACGAATGCAGTCGTTCAAGATAACCGTGTACCCTTATTCGTATTCACGTATGAAGATGAATCAGTGAAGAATCCGCTAGAACTACTAACAGATGATAATGAATTAACCTGGGAACACTCAGAGAAAATAACAAAGACACTCGAAGACTGGGAAATTTCAGGTGTTCCACAATTTCTACTGATTTGATCAGACTAAACCAACAAGAGGATCTTTAACGTTCCTCTTGTTTTTTGTAGGGTAAATCCTTTAAAATATAAAGTGAACGATATCAAAAATATGGAGGTTAGAACTCGAATGGGTCACATTTCATTTGATTATTCAAAAGTGTTAAATCGTTTTATAGGTAAAGAAGAATTAGATAATATGCAAGCACAAGTAACAACTGCTCACGATACAGTAAGAAACGGTACAGGAGCAGGAAGCGACTTTCTAGGCTGGGTTAATTTACCTACTGAATATGACAAAGACGAATTTGCTCGTATCCAAAAAGCAGCTGAAAAAATCAAGTCTAATTCAGAGATATTGATTGTAATCGGGATCGGCGGCTCATATTTAGGAGCAAAAGCTGCGATTGATTTCTTAAGCCATTCTTTTTACAACGAATTAAGTGCTGATAAAAGAGATACACCACAAATCTTTTTCGCTGGTAACAGTATTAGTTCAACGTATCTTTCTGACTTGATTGAATTAATCGGAGATAAAGACTTTTCGGTTAATGTTATCTCTAAATCAGGAACAACGACTGAACCTGCATTAGCATTTAGAGTGTTCAAGAATTTACTTATCGAAAAATACGGTAAGGAAGAAGCGAAATCTCGTATTTTTGCAACAACGGATAAAGAAAAAGGTGCACTTAAATCACTTGCAGATACTGAAGGCTATGAAACTTTTGTTATTCCTGATGATGTTGGTGGACGTTTCTCAGTATTGACTGCTGTTGGTCTATTACCTATTGCTGTAAGTGGCGGTAACTTAGATGAGCTAATGAAAGGTGCTGCAGACGCTGCAAGTTTGTACACAGATACAGACTTATCTAATAATGAAGCTTATCAATACGCTGCGTTAAGAAATGTTCTTTACCGTAAAGGATACTCTACAGAGTTATTGATCAATTACGAGCCAAACTTACAGTATTTCTCAGAGTGGTGGAAACAGTTATTTGGAGAATCTGAAGGTAAAGACCAACGAGGCATTTATCCTTCAAGCGCAAACTTCTCAACTGACTTGCATTCTCTTGGACAGTATATTCAAGAAGGTAGACGTAATTTATTTGAAACAGTCATCAAAGTCGATAATCCAGCTAAAACCATTGATATTCCATCAGAGTCAGAAGACCTTGACGGATTAGGGTACCTAGAAGGAAAAGATGTTGACTTTGTTAACACGAAAGCTTTCCAGGGCACACTATTAGCACATACAGATGGAGATGTACCGAATTTTGTAGTAACCATTCCAGATAATAGTGCTTATACTTTAGGATATTTATTCTATTACTTTGAAATAGCTGTTGCGATTTCGGGCTATTTAAATAGCGTCAACCCATTTGATCAGCCAGGTGTAGAAGCTTATAAGAAAAATATGTTTGCTCTCTTAGGCAAGCCAGGCTTTGAAGATTTAGCAAATGAATTGAATAATCGTTTATAAAAGTGATTTATAAATTCATTTAAAGAAATCTCCTGCGGATTCATATCTGCAGGGGGTTTTTATCTATTAAAATAGATATACTGGAGGAAAACCGATATGGAGAAACAGTTAAGAAGTGTAATAGCAACTAGTTCAGATTACGAAAAAGTATTCAACACACTATTGGATACTGCAAAGTGGCTGAATAAAAAAGGGTCAAACCAGTGGGGAGATTTACTCTTAGGAAATGATGTTCATAGAACAGATAGAGCTATTCGTAACCAAAACGTCTATATGGCTTATTTAAAAGAATACTACTTAGGTGTTTTCATATTACTGGAAACTCAAAGTTCCTGGGACGCTGAGTTATGGGGAAAAGATTCTGAAGGACATGTAACTTACTTGCATAGAGTAGCCTTAGCAGAGGAAGCTCATGGAAGTGGAAATGGAGAATTACTAATAAAAATAGCGATCAATAGAGCTATTATAAACGGCAATCGAGTGATCAGACTTGATTGTGTAGCAAACAACCATTATTTGAATCAATTCTATAAAGATGCAGGGTTTGTATTAGTCGAAACGAACAAGGAAGTTAGCTCCAATAGTCAATCAAAATTTAACTTATATGAAAAAAGCCTTTAAAATAAAGCTTATTCCGAGAAAAAGAGTACTATCAAAAATAAAAAAAGAAGTTTATGATACTTTTCTATTGACCAGAATTCCATATCATGATAAAGTATATCTTGTCGCTTGTGAGAGATGATTGAGTCGAAAAAACAAGTTCAAATTTGTTCTTGACACCGAATATCACAAGATGATATACTACTATAAGTCGAGCGGGTTAACGCTTCCAACGTAATGTTATCAAGGGTTAACAAAAAAACAATTTTAAAAAGTTGTTGACAGCGAAACGGCAACGTGGTATGATATATGAGTTGTTGTTAACACGGCGACGACATAACACGAAGCAATAAAGAGTAGATCTTTGAAAACTGAACAAAGTAAAAACAACCAAATGTGCAGGGGTCTTCGATTCATTTATGAATCAAGACAACTAAACGAATGAACAAGGTTCATTCGCAATTTTCAATCAATGAGCAAGTCAAACACTTAAAACGAGAGTTTGATCCTGGCTCAGGACGAACGCTGGCGGTATGCCTAATACATGCAAGTCGAACGATGAAATTCTCTGCTTGCAGAGAATGGATTAGTGGCGAACGGGTGAGTAACACGTGGGTAACCTGCCCATAAGAGGGGGATAACATTCGGAAACGGATGCTAATACCGCATATGTCTTTGAGACGCCTGTCTCTTAGATAAAAGGTGGCTTCGGCTGCCGCTTATGGATGGACCCGCGGCGTATTAGCTAGTTGGTAAGGTAATGGCTTACCAAGGCTTTGATACGTAGCCGACCTGAGAGGGTGATCGGCCACACTGGGACTGAGACACGGCCCAGACTCCTACGGGAGGCAGCAGTAGGGAATCTTCCACAATGGGTGAAAACCTGATGGAGCAATACCGCGTGAGTGAAGAAGGTCTTCGGATCGTAAAGCTCTGTTGTTAGAGAAGAATAAGTCGGGTAGTAACTGCCCCGACCTTGACGGTATCTAACCAGAAAGTCACGGCTAACTACGTGCCAGCAGCCGCGGTAATACGTAGGTGACAAGCGTTGTCCGGATTTATTGGGCGTAAAGCGAGCGCAGGCGGTCTTTTAAGTCTGATGTGAAAGCCCACGGCTCAACCGTGGAAGGTCATTGGAAACTGGAAGACTTGAATGCAGAAGAGGAAAGTGGAATTCCATGTGTAGCGGTGAAATGCGTAGATATATGGAGGAACACCAGTGGCGAAGGCGACTTTCTGGTCTGTAATTGACGCTGAGGCTCGAAAGCGTGGGGAGCGAACAGGATTAGATACCCTGGTAGTCCACGCCGTAAACGATGAGTGCTAAGTGTTGGAGGGTTTCCGCCCTTCAGTGCTGGAGCTAACGCATTAAGCACTCCGCCTGGGGAGTACGGCCGCAAGGCTGAAACTCAAAGGAATTGACGGGGACCCGCACAAGCGGTGGAGCATGTGGTTTAATTCGAAGCAACGCGAAGAACCTTACCAAGTCTTGACATCCTCTGAACACTCTAGAGATAGAGCTTTCCCTTCGGGGACAGAGTGACAGGTGGTGCATGGTTGTCGTCAGCTCGTGTCGTGAGATGTTGGGTTAAGTCCCGTAACGAGCGCAACCCCTATTGTTAGTTGCCAGCATTCAGTTGGGCACTCTAGCGAGACTGCCGGTGATAAACCGGAGGAAGGCGGGGATGACGTCAAATCATCATGCCCCTTATGACTTGGGCTACACACGTGCTACAATGGATGGTACAACGAGTCGCCAGACCGCAAGGTTGAGCTAATCTCTTAAAGCCATTCTCAGTTCGGATTGTAGGCTGCAACTCGCCTGCATGAAGCTGGAATCGCTAGTAATCGCGGATCAGAACGCCGCGGTGAATACGTTCCCGGGTCTTGTACACACCGCCCGTCACACCACGAAAGTCCGTAACACCCGAAGTCGGTAGGGTAACCCTTAGGGGAGCCAGCCGCCGAAGGTGGGATGGATGATTGGGGTGAAGTCGTAACAAGGTAGCCGTATCGGAAGGTGCGGCTGGATCACCTCCTTTCTAAGGATATTGCCTTAAGGGCAAACGGAACCTTGCACAGGTTACTTTACTTTGTTTAGTTTTGAAGGATTTATTCCTTCTATACTTTGTTCTTTGAAAACTGGATAGTTGAATTAATAACAAACATGTTAAGAAACAACACCGAGATTAACAAATTGAGAAAGTTTTGTTCCTTGAATAGAACTCTCATCGCTAATTAATATCATACTCTTAACCGCAAGGTTAAGTGAACAAGGGCGCACGGTGGATGCCTTGGCACTAGGAGCCGACGAAGGACGGGACGAACACCGATATGCTTTGGGGAGCTGTAAGTGAGCTTTGATCCAAAGATTTCCGAATGGGGGAACCCATCACCAGTCATAGGGTGATATCTTTTCAGTGAATACATAGCTGAGAAGAAGGTAGACGTGGGGAACTGAAACATCTAAGTACCTGCAGGAAGAGAAAGCAAATGCGATTCCCTGAGTAGCGGCGAGCGAAACGGGAAGAGGCCAAACCAAAGAGCTTGCTCTTTGGGGTTGTAGGACCGGCGATATGGACGAGTAAAGATAGTAGAAGAACCTGGAATGGTTCGCGAGACAGGGTGAAAGCCCCGTATACGACATCTGATCTTACCTAGCTGGTATCCTGAGTACGGCGGAACACGAGAAATTCCGTCGGAATCCGGGAGGACCATCTCCCAAGCCTAAATACTTCCTAGTGACCGATAGTGAACCAGTACCGTGAGGGAAAGGTGAAAAGAACCCCGGAAGGGGAGTGAAACAGCACCTGAAACCGTGTGCTTACAAGTAGTCAAAGCCCTTTTACGGGTGATGGCGTACCTTTTGTAGAATGGACCGGCGAGTGACGATGTCATGCAAGGTTAAGCCGAAGAGGTGGAGCCGCAGCGAAAGCGAGTCTGAATAGGGCGTTTAGTATGCCGTCGTCGACCCGAAACCAAGTGACCTACCCATGTCCAGGGTGAAGGTGCAGTGAAATGCACTGGAGGCCCGAACCCACGTACGTTGAAAAGTGCGGGGATGAGGTGTGGGTAGCGGAGAAATTCCAATCGAACTTGGAGATAGCTGGTTCTCTCCGAAATAGCTTTAGGGCTAGCCTCGGATAGTGCATCGTGGAGGTAGAGCGACTGTTTGGACTAGGGGCCCTTATCGGGTTACCGAATCCTGATAAACTCCGAATGCCACTGTATGTAGATCCGGGAGTCACACTGCGAGTGATAAGATCCGTAGTGGAAAGGGAAACAGCCCAGACCGTCGGTTAAGGTCCCAAAATTCTTGTTAAGTGGAAAAGGATGTGGGACTGCTCAGACAACTAGGATGTTGGCTTAGAAGCAGCCATCATTTAAAGAGTGCGTAATAGCTCACTAGTCGAGTGGTCCTGCGCCGAAAATTTACCGGGGCTAAACAAGATACCGAAACCACGGATAGAACCTTATGGTTCTATGGTAGGAGAGCGTTCTAAGGGCATTGAAGCAAGATCGTGAGGACTTGTGGAGCGCTTAGAAGTGAGAATGCCGGTATGAGTAGCGAAACACGGGTGAGAATCCCGTGCACCGAATGACTAAGGTTTCCTGGGGAAGGCTCGTCCTCCCAGGGTTAGTCGGGACCTAAGCCGAGGCCGATAGGCGTAGGCGATGGACAACAGGTAGAGATTCCTGTACCAGTCTGCTTTGTTTGAACAATGGAGGGACGCAGAAGGCTAAGATAAGCGCGCTGTTGGATATGCGCGCCCAAGCAATAAGTCTTGATATGAGTCAAATGCTTATATCTATACGGACAAGTTGTGATGGGGAGGGAAATTATAGTACCGAAGTATCTGATGTCACACTGTCAAGAAAAGCTTCTAGTTAGAAGTAGGCTGCCCGTACCGCAAACCGACACAGGTAGTCGAGGAGAGAATCCTAAGGTGATCGAGAGAACTCTCGTTAAGGAACTCGGCAAAATGACCCCGTAACTTCGGGAGAAGGGGTGCTGACCATCTGGTCAGCCGCAGTGAATAGGCCCAAGCGACTGTTTACCAAAAACACAGGTCTCTGCTAATTCGAAAGAAGATGTATAGGGGCTGACACCTGCCCGGTGCTGGAAGGTTAAGAGGAAAGGTTAGCTTCGGCGAAGCTTTGAATTGAAGCCCCAGTAAACGGCGGCCGTAACTATAACGGTCCTAAGGTAGCGAAATTCCTTGTCGGGTAAGTTCCGACCCGCACGAAAGGTGTAACGATTTGGGCACTGTCTCAACGAGAGACTCGGTGAAATTATAGTACCTGTGAAGATGCAGGTTACCCGCGACAGGACGGAAAGACCCCATGGAGCTTTACTGTAGTTTGATATTGAGTGTCTGTACAGCTTGTACAGGATAGGTAGGAGCCAATGAAGCCAGAACGCCAGTTTTGGTGGAGGCAATGGTGGGATACTACCCTCGCTGTATGGCCACTCTAACCCGCAACCGTAATCCGGTTGGGAGACAGTGTCAGATGGGCAGTTTGACTGGGGCGGTCGCCTCCTAAAGAGTAACGGAGGCGCCCAAAGGTTCCCTCAGAATGGTTGGAAATCATTCGCAGAGTGTAAAGGCAAAAGGGAGCTTGACTGCGAGACCTACAAGTCGAGCAGGGACGAAAGTCGGGCTTAGTGATCCGGTGGTTCCGTATGGAAGGGCCATCGCTCAACGGATAAAAGCTACCCTGGGGATAACAGGCTTATCTCCCCCAAGAGTTCACATCGACGGGGAGGTTTGGCACCTCGATGTCGGCTCGTCGCATCCTGGGGCTGTAGTCGGTCCCAAGGGTTGGGCTGTTCGCCCATTAAAGCGGCACGCGAGCTGGGTTCAGAACGTCGTGAGACAGTTCGGTCCCTATCCGTCGCGGGCGTTGGAAATTTGAGAAGAGCTATCCTTAGTACGAGAGGACCGGGATGGACACACCGCTGGTGTACCAGTTGTCTTGCCAAAGGCATCGCTGGGTAGCTATGTGTGGACGGGATAAACGCTGAAAGCATCTAAGCGTGAAGCCCCCTTCAAGATGAGATTTCCCATTCCTTTAAGGAAGTAAGATCCCTGAAAGATGATCAGGTAGATAGGCTGGAAGTGGAAGTACAGTGATGTATGGAGCGGACCAGTACTAATCGATCGAGGACTTAACCACAAAACGGGGTTAAGAGTATGAGGGTGTTGCGTCAAAACATGTTTGCAAGAATTCAACTATCTAGTTTTCAGAGAACAACGTTCTCTTATAAAAAGAAAAGAGTCATTGTGCGGTAATGATGGCGGGAAGGATCCACCTGTTCCCATTCCGAACACAGCCGTTAAGCTTCCCAGCGCCGAGGATAGTGAGGGGTTTCCCCTTGTGAAAGCAGGACGTTGCCGTGCAAGCTCTTGATTTTTTATTTTTGGAGGTTTAGCTCAGTTGGGAGAGCATCTGCCTTACAAGCAGAGGGTCAGCGGTTCGAGCCCGTTAACCTCCATTTTTTTGAGCCGTTAGCTCAGTCGGTAGAGCATCTGACTTTTAATCAGAGGGTCGCAGGTTCGAACCCTGCACGGCTCATTACACAGTAATGTGTAATGATAAATATCTTAAACGCGGATGTGGCGGAATTGGCAGACGCACTAGATTTAGGATCTAGCGCTTCACGGCGTGGGGGTTCAAGTCCCTCCATCCGCATGTTTATATTTATATTATTGTGCCGGCTTAGCTCAGTTGGTAGAGCAACTGATTTGTAATCAGTAGGTCGAGGGTTCAAATCCTTTAGCCGGCATTTCAGCGAAAGTAGTTCAGTGGTAGAACATCACCTTGCCAAGGTGGGGGTCGCGGGTTCGAATCCCGTCTTTCGCTTGATCGACTTTCAATCAGAAGTTGATAATTTAATAGACAAATTTGTCTTCTACAAAGCTTATTATGCCCTATCATTAGCCGGGGTGGCGGAATTGGTAGACGCACAGGACTTAAAATCCTGCGGTGAGTATTCACCGTGCCGGTTCGACTCCGGCCCTCGGCACTTAACTTAATAGCACCCTTAGCTCAATTGGATAGAGTACCTGACTACGAATCAGGCGGTTAGAGGTTCGACTCCTCTAGGGTGCATTTTTAAAGCATACGGGAAGTAGCTCAGCTTGGTAGAGCACTTGGTTTGGGACCAAGGGGTCGCAGGTTCGAATCCTGTCTTCCCGATTTCTTATGAAGAAAACGCCGTATTGCTTTCTTACATAGGACGATGGCGGTGTAGCTCAGCTGGCTAGAGCGTACGGTTCATACCCGTGAGGTCGTGGGTTCGACTCCCTCCGCCGCTATATCTAATTATAGTAAGCGGACCTTTAGCTCAGTTGGTTAGAGCAGACGGCTCATAACCGTCCGGTCGCAGGTTCGAGTCCTGCAAGGTCCATTAATACATTTTTTATTATCGCGGGGTAGAGCAGTTGGCAGCTCGTCGGGCTCATAACCCGGAGGTCACAGGTTCGAGTCCTGTCCCCGCAATTGAAACAAAGAGCATGGTCCCGTAGTGTAGCGGTTATCACGCCTGCCTGTCACGCAGGAGATCGCGGGTTCGAATCCCGTCGGGACCGTTCAACATTATGCGGGTGTAGTTTAGTGGTAAAACCACAGCCTTCCAAGCTGTCGTCGCGAGTTCGATTCTCGTCACCCGCTTTTTGTTTGGGGCCTATAGCTCAGCTGGTTAGAGCGCACGCCTGATAAGCGTGAGGTCGGTGGTTCGAGTCCACTTAGGCCCATTCGTATCATTTATTGATATGGGGAAGTACTCAAGTGGCTGAAGAGGCGCCCCTGCTAAGGGTGTAGGTCGTTTACGCGGCGCGAGGGTTCAAATCCCTCCTTCTCCGTTTTTATTTTTTTATTGCAAGGCCCCTTGGTCAAGCGGTTAAGACACCGCCCTTTCACGGCGGTAACACGGGTTCGAATCCCGTAGGGGTCATTAGCAGGAAACTGCTACTATAGATTTACTGGAGGATTACCCAAGTCCGGCTTAAGGGAACGGTCTTGAAAACCGTCAGGTGTGTAAAAACGCGCGTGGGTTCGAATCCCACATCCTCCTTACCAAATTAAGAACGATCTGGTCCCGTAGTGTAGCGGTTATCACGCCTGCCTGTCACGCAGGAGATCGCGGGTTCGAATCCCGTCGGGACCGTTTGTTGTTTTGGCGCAGTAGCTCAGTTGGTAGAGCAACGGATTGAAGCTCCGTGTGTCGGCAGTTCGACTCTGTCCTGCGCCATTTTTTTTGCGTTGCGGGTGTAGTTTAGTGGTAAAACCACAGCCTTCCAAGCTGTCGTCGCGAGTTCGATTCTCGTCACCCGCTTCATATAAAAAGCGATTCATCTTAAATGATGAATCGCTTTTTTTGTACTCAATGATTTACTACTCGAATGATATATTCTAGTGGAAGCTATTAAAGGTTCTACGTCAAATGACGTTGGTGAAGAATTTAGATAATCAAGAATGATCTCAGGAAGAGATTGCACGGCTAGCTTACGCTACTGTGCAGTCTCTTCCTTTTTCTATTATTCGATGTTTAAATCTAATTGGTTTTAAATTGAAATGTAGGATAATACGATTTTTATAGTGAATAAAGTTCTTGTAGCCATAGGCTACCCGGTTTAATACTTTGATCTTGTTATTGATTCCCTCTATCTTTCCGTTGTTATAAGGGTAAATAAAGGTGTTTTGGATATGAGTGAAATGAGTTCTTAGCGTCTTTAAACTAGTTTTCATGTATCCAGATAGTTCAGGAGAAGCAGGTTGATCTAAAATAGCTCTTAACTGCTTTGAGTCATTCTCTTCAACGGACTTGAGAACAGCTTGGTAGACCCTATACGTTTCTTTCAGTTCTGGATCATAAGCCAACATCTCTGAAACAATTGCGGCTTCCAAACGTTGCCCAAACAGCGGAAACTATTGATAAACGGTATAAGATAATTCAGACTCTTTCTTCAGAAGTTTTTTCCAGAATCGTTTTAATCGTCTGTATTTCTTTTGATCTTCTCCATTAGAGGTTCGAAGTCGATTCATGACTTTTACGCGTGTCTTGTTCATGGATCGATTCACGAGCTGAACGATATGAAATCGATCGATAATGATATCAGCGTTCGGAAACAGTTCAGGTAAGAAGCTGACGTAACTGGCATTCATATCTGTCGTAATAGTTTTAACCTGATTTCTTTGCTTTTGACTATATCGAGAATAGAAGTGATCTTTGTTTGTTCGTGTATCTCTACTTGGTAGAATATCTAATATCGTACCTGTCACAACATCGATATACTCAAAAGCCATTTGGCCTTCACCATACTTGAATTCATCCACTGACAAGTTCTCAGGCAATGAATGATAGTAAGGTCGATAATACTTCACTTGTTCATTGATGATTCTTTGAATGGTTGTGGCAGAGACAGTCGTCTCTTCAGACAAGCTCTTGATTGAACGTGCGTCAGCTGACTTCGTCAGTATTTCTGCTTTGATGAAGTTAGAAATAAAGCACTGCTCTTTTACAATGGGTGTTTCGGCAGTAAACGTTGATCCACAAGATTTACATTTGAACCGCTGCTTTTTCACTCTGAGATAGGTCGGATAAATACCAGACATCGGAAAAGTGATTCTAGAGGTCTGAGTCCCATTTTTATAGATAGAGAAGTTTTTGTTTGGCACCTGACATTTTTTACATTCCGTAGGAGTATAAGTCAGTGTACAGTCTATAAATTTGCATTTCTTTTGTTTATGTAGGCCATAAGAAACGCAGTTATTTTTAAAGACTATATTTTTGTCTTGAATATCTAGTACTTTTTGCATATCATTTGAAGTAGGCAAGTGAGTTCCCCCTATAGATGTTTGGTTTTAGGCGACTATCATTCTACAGGAGAACTCACTTGTTTTCTATTTTTTTAGAAAAAAATGACGCTAGTGATTTCTCACCAACGTCATATATTATAGAACCCTATTAAACTACTTTGTTAAAGGCTTTACGTAACAGATAATTCTAGCGGATTCTTTGAATCCTGAATTCGTGTGAAAAAAATGCTCTCAGTGTTCTTGAAGGAACAATCACTTGCAAATTCAGTGCATCCTTGTTGAAAGGCTCACTGTTCACAGTGTTCTAGTAATACTTGAGCTATCTTATGTCTTCTGTAATACGGTTCTACATAAATACCTTCTAAATATCCTACTGGAGATGTGTTTGTGCCTTCCACGTAAGTCATGTCTTAAAGAAGTCTGCGCATAACCGATAGCTTTATCATCCATATAGTAAAGGTAAGCAGTGGATAGGTTACACTCAGTTGGACAGAAAAGATAAGGTGTGTATACTAAACACAACATACACAGGAGGAATCTATCATGTCTACTCGTCGTCCACGTCGAACTTATACAGAAGAATTTAAGAAACAAATTGTTGATTTACACAAAGCAGGAAAATCAAGAAAAGAAATCATAGAAGAATATGATCTTACAGGATCGGCTTTTGACAAATGGGTACGTCAACATAGTCAAACCGGTTCATTCAAAGAAAGAGATAACTTAACACCTGAACAGAAAGAATTGAAAGAATTAAGGAAAGCAAATACCCAGCTTAAGATGGAAAATGATATTTTAAAGCAAGCGGCGCTGATATTCGGGCGAAAGTCGAAGTAATCAAACGCAACAAACATAACTATTCTATATCAGCGATGTGCCGTGCCCTTAAGATCAGTAGAGGATCTTATTATTACGAAGTAATAAAGAAAGAAAGTGACGCAGAACTCGAACAAGCGATTATTGAAGAGTTTGCCAAAAGCAAAAACAATTATGGCACGCGTAAACTGAAGAAAAGATTGAAGAAGCGTGCGTTTATCGTATCTCGTCGGAGAATTGGACACATTATGAAAAAGTTTCATCTGGTGTCCAAGTATGATAGACCATCATACAAACCACAAAAGAGTGGAGTCAATCAAGCGAAGATTGAAAACGCATTGAACCGTGAGTTCAATCCGAAAGAGCCGATGAAAGCTATCGTCACGGACTTGACCTATGTCAAAGTTGCCAATAAGTGGTTCTATGTTTGTTTTATTTTAGACTTGTTTAACCGCGAGATCATCGGGTATTCTGCTGGTCCCAATAAGACAGCTGACTTAGTCCTGCAGGCTCTCGCTACAGTTAAGGGTGATTTACATACGGTCAACGTGTTCCATACTGACCGGGGAAAAGAATTCGACAACCATACTATTGATGAGTTACTGGATACCTTTGATATTGTGCGCTCGTTAAGTAGAAAAGGGAATCCTTACGACAATGCCGTAGCGGAGTCCACGTATAAATCATTTAAGTTTGAATTTGTCTACGACAACACATTCCATACACTCTATGAACTGCAGGTCCAACTTATGGACTACGTCCATTGGTGGAATCATTTTCGCCCACATGGATCATTGGACTACGAATCTCCTATCGATTATCGAAAAGATTGGGAACAGGAACAGTCTGAAATGGAAGTCTGCAAATCCGTTGTTCCCCAGCTGGTCGAAACTAGCCTCTCATTCAGTTAGAGAGGCAGAAGGAAAGTGAACTCAATCATCATTTACACCTTATAATTTTTGTTCAAAAAAGTGTTGACATACCACTTCTTCGATGTCCTTATGTGTGTCGTCATACATCTTTTGAGAGTTAATAATTTTTTTATATCTGAAATTAGCATAGATCACCTCTTAAATAGAATTAAATCCTTTATAAAGTAAAATATTATCAGAATAGGTAAACGTTTGCAAAACGTTTAAAGTTTTACCAATGAGTTATTTGACTAGATAACCTGTAATTAAAGATTTAAAAATAAAGCTGAAATTAGAATAATTTTCCCAAAAGAACGATTGACTATTAATGTAAATTTTTAGGTAAAATAGTTAAGAATTTTTAATTCTATGCTACTATAATAGGGAAGAACAATGAATATGATTATAGGAGACCACATAAAATGAAAAAGTATATCTTTAGTTTATTTAGTATCCTTTTGTTAGTAGGGTGTAGCCAAGAACCGGAGCTGGCAGAATCAATAGAAGGTGAGAAAATACCACAAGAAGAGAGCTCGGAAGAAACAACTGAAATGGACGAAAAGCAGACTAGTGAAAGTGAAAAGGCTACAATTACAAATCCGGTAATGATTGAGAGATCTATATGGGATTTCAACGAAGATCAAGAATATACGTTAAAAATGGAAGTTGGTCCTATTATCCGCGAAGAGGGTTATGGCATATTACCAGTTACTGTGGATGGAGAAGGAGATGTAACCTCTACTTTTAAGCGGTTATTTGATATTGGTGTATTCACAGGCGAAGGAATAAGCTCAGAGCAAGGCTATGATATCAGACTCGTTGACTCAAAAAACATGAAAGTGTCTCATCCAGCAGTTTTGATGGAAGAAGGGTATACTACCAAAGCAGTTCAGACCTTTTTAGAAAACGGAACTGGGAAAGACAATTCAACATTTGGTGCAGATCAAGACCCAGTGACATATTATGTTGCTTTCGACGCGCCAGAGGTTGATCAAGTTCAGGTATTGTTCAAAAATGCTGGATTGGTTGAAGACGTACCGGTTGTAGACAGAGATGACTCTGGAATGGCATTTTTTGATGATGAAGAGGAAGCCTTGCCAGACAATGTTGTGCCTTCGGTGGATAATATTCTTAAGCGAGAACTTTTAACTGATCAATACGAAGGATTGGACGGAAACTACGAGTCCCTTCAAAAACGAGTAGAACCGATTGAAAGTTACAAGGAGAACTTAGAAACATCGCTCAGTAGAATAGACGAGGTTGAGTTTTCAACGGTAAATTTATCTAGTGATGTGTTATTTGATTTTGATTCGTCTGACTTGTCTGATACAGCGGATGACGAGCTACAAGCTGCTATTATAGAGTTAACGGGAATCGATGGTGGTAAATTGGAAATCATCGGACATACAGACAAAGAAAATACCGAGGAATATAATCAGTCGTTATCTGAGGAACGTGCAGAATCCGTTCGGAATCGACTAGCTGATTTAACAGACTTATCTCAATTTAATGAAGTAACGACTGAGGGAAGATCCTTCAATGAACCGATTGCTGATAATGAAAGCGAAGAAGGTAGAGCTCAAAATCGTAGGGTAGCTCTACAGTTTACTCCTCCAAAAGAAAAAGTAGTCGTTGAATCAACAGAAGAAACTATACCTGAACCGGAAGGACCGGTTAGTAAATTTCCAGAATTTGTTGAAACAAAATTCGGAAACATTGAAATTGAATCTCTTAAACAAGTCGATGGCATGCTAGTAGGACAGTTCAAAGTGTTCAAGTCTGAAGATACAGGTTTGAAATATGATGCATTAACGCATTCTCCTGGAGTGGGCGCTAGAGGTTGGAGTGTAAATAAGTCCATTGGCTATAACCAGTTCAGTGCTTATGCACCGACACTTGTCAGTAATGGACAGAGGTTTTATCCCTTAGACTATTATTTAACACCTTTAACTGGTAAATATATTGATCGAAAAGTTGAAGATACACAAGAAGACTTAAAATTTATTGTTCCACTAGCAGAAAGAAGTATGCCACAAGGAACTTCGACAAATGGTGCTTATTTTTATGCGACAGTTGTTTGGCCATCAGTAACAGATAATGAAGTGACAATCGATCTCGCAGACACAGGTGTTTATCGGACATCGACAGAACAAACAGCACCATGGAGAATCACGAATGTTCCAATTGAAAAAGATTGACTGATCAATAAATCAGAGTCACTGGGTAATTTCTTATAAGAAGTTATGTAGTGACTCTGATTTATTTTATTTTGTATTCTATTAGCTATACTTTATATTAGAAAAAGAGCAAGCGTCATCATATTTTGAGTGATTGCTTGATTGGCTTTAAGGCGGTATACTAGTGGGATAGCCTAAAAATCGGCTTAGAAAAAGGAGAAGGTTTATGACACCGAATATGATCGGATTTAGTTTTGTAATGATTGGGATTTTCCTGATACTAGGAAAATATGTTAGAAATCATGTAAATTGGTTACGTAATTTATTTTTACCAAGTTCAATTATTGCAGGATTTTTAGCACTATTATTAGGACCTGACGCTTTAGGAAGAGTGACTTCTATGTTTTTAGATGAAGGAAACTTTTTCTATACTGGGTTGGTTCCGGAATTTATTCTTGAGGTTTGGAGACCACTTCCAGGTATGTTTATCAATATTGTGTTTGCGGCATTATTCTTAGGTAAAACCGTACCAAGCGTTAAGAAGATTTGGAAAACAGCTGGGCCTCAAATCGTCATGGGGCAGGCTGTTTCTTGGGGACAGTATGTTGTTGGGTTACTACTAACGATATTCGTTCTGACACCATTTTTTGGAATGAGCCCGTTAGCTGGGGCACTAATCGAAATTAGTTTCGTTGGTGGACATGGTACAGCTGCTGGTCTAGCAGATACCTTTGCGACTCTTGGATTTGCGGAAGGTGCAGACTTAGCACTTGGACTTGCAACGATCGGTATATTGGTCGGTGTGCTAGTTGGAATTATTTTGATCAATATCGCTTATAGAAAAGGGATGGCGAAATATGTAGGCGGAGAAACTGATTTCACAGATGAAGAGCGTGAACAGCTTGGTGAATCTTACGGATATGATATGGAACCTACTGTTAAAGAAGCGAAGGCCATTGAACCTTTAGCCTTTCACTTTTCACTGATAGCCGTTGCGATCGCTTTTGGGTATCTTTTACAACAAGGATTGATTCTACTAGAAGCCTATACTTGGGGTGCTTGGACAGATGTTTATCTGTTTCCTTATATGCCATTATTCCCATTAGCTATGATTGGTGGTATGATGATTCAATTATTTTTCGATAAAATGAACATTCATATGTATATTGACCAGAACTTGATTAGCAAGATTTCTGGATTTGCACTAGATATCTTATTGGTATCTGCATTAGCAACCTTGTCTCTAGATGTTATTGGAGACAATATCATTCCATTCTTATTGATTTCAATTGTAGCGATTGTCTGGAACGTCTTTGCTTTCCTTTATTTAGGACCGAAAATGATACCAGATAACTGGTTTGAAAGAGGTCTTGGGGACTTTGGTCAGGCTACAGGAATGACCGCAACAGGTTTACTTTTAATGAAAGTGGCAGATCCTAAGCATCAAACGCCAGCGCTTGAAGGATTTGGCTATAAACAAATCTTATTCGAACCCTTTGTAGGTGGTGGGTTAGTAACAGCAGCATCACTGCCCTTTATCTATCAGTTCGGACCAGTTGTTTTCTTGATTATTTCAATCATTGTTACCGCAGCGTTTTTGATATTTGGTTTGGTTTACTTTGGACCGAAAAAGAATAATGAAAAACAAAAATCAAAAAAGTTTAAATAATAAGTAAACAAAAAACACGACGGACTGAACGAGTCTGTCGTGTTTTTCGTTTAATTGAAATAAAGGTAGAAAGCCGTTAAAATAATATTTAAGACGAAGCCAATAGATAAAACAATCAGATGATAGTTACGGTAAAGATTCATATAGGCAATAAATTCTCTAATAAATGCATTGGGAATATAATAAAAGGCCGTCCGTGCACCTATGCCGTCAGCATCTATATGGGCTCTTTTAGCATAAATACCGGCTCTCAGTAAGTGATAATTATTGGTCACGAATACAGCTTTTTTGTCAGAAGAAGCGGCCATTTTTTCGGCAGAAAATTTCATATTTTCATAAGTGTTTTTAGACTGATTTTCCACTATAATCTGTTCTTCTTCAAGTCCAAGTGTTTTCGCAAATTCTGCCATTGCTTCGGCTTCAGGTAAAAGCTCATCTTCACCTTGTCCACCTGAGAAAATCACATACGCTTTTTTATTGTTTTTCTCTAATTGCACTTTGTAAAAACTGAGGCCTTTCTTGATCCTGCTTTGTAGTAGAGGAGGTACTTTATAACCATCAATCAAGCCGCCACCTAAGATAATGATATAATCTTTATCGAGTTTAGGGTAGTAAATTTGGTAAAGAAGCGAAGAGACTCCAAACATGACCAAAAAGAAACTTAGATAGGCTACACAGAAACCTGCAAAAGAAAATAAGAAGTCTAGTTGAGTAGGAATATACTGATCTAGTTTTAAAATTCTAGCGATGTTCAAAAAGAGTATGCCGATACCAATGGCGAGTAATAGAGAATTTTTTAATCGAATGCCTTCCTTTTGATAGATTTTTACCGTATTGAAAAAAGAAAAAATAATCAGACCAAACCCTCCGAAGGCTAATAGAATAATAATTAAACCGAATAAAAACACGAAAATATAGGTGATAAACGTTCCGGGATTTTGAACTGTTTCATAAGCGAGGGATCCCATGACACTAATTATAGCGAGTGTCAGGAAAAATCCATTTAAAACTTTTCGGCGATCTTGTATATATGCTATGATAAAAAGTGCTATAAAAAATACTGTAATTAGATGAACCATAGAGCCTCCTTTAAATAGTGTGTAATGAGCGTAACTTTTGGTTTCTCATGCACCCATCATATAATATTTAGTGCATTATACCTACAAAACAATAAACGAGTTATCAAGTAAAAAGAAGGGAAGTGAATCGATTGAAATCTAAACGGTTAGAAGAAAATGGATTGATCAATAGGGTTGCAGGTAGCGACTACAATTTTAGATACCAGAAAGCGGGAAATCGAGTTGTGGAAGATCTAGAAAAGGTTCTTAGAGAATTAGCGATTGAACCTAAAGAAATATACTCCGGTCAACAAACGCATAGTGCACATATTGAATATGTAGACGGTATGAACGGAGAGGCTTTTGTATTTGGGAAAACCTTTAAAGATACAGATGGATTGATTACAGATCAAACAGATGTGGCCTTATTCATAAAATTCGCTGATTGTACACCAGTCGTTCTATTTGATCCAGTCAAGAAAGTTCAAGCAAGTGTTCACTCTGGATGGAGAGGCACAACAAAAAAGATTTCACTAAAGGCAATCGAACGAATGGTGGAACAGTTTGGATGCGATAAAGAAGATATTTTAGCCTATGTAGGACCTTCTATAGATCTTGCAAATTATGAAGTAGGGCCAGAGGTTTACGAAGCGTTTAAGGAATTTAAAACCCGAGACGATTTCTTTGAACCTAGGGGAGAGAAATACTTGATGAGCATGCTAGATGCCAATTTGTCTATTTTACTAAAAGCAGGACTTAAGGCAGAGAATATTGAAATAGAACGAGCTTCTACTTATACAGATAATCGGCTTCATTCAGCTAGAAAAGAAGGTCCAGACTACCAACTTAATGGGATAGTGACTATGATACCATCAAAATAGAGAATACTCGAATGCCTAAAATTTTTAGGGGTTCGAGTTTTTTATATTAATTTAAGTAAAGCGTTTTTTTAATGAGCTTAAAGCACTAGTAACAGTAGGAAATGGATTAAGCTAATACTTTTCTTTGTTTCCATTTTTGGAGTACTCTAATGGCGAAGTAGATATTAAAAACTATTAAGATAAGACATTTTTACCAGTATAAAAAATTGAAGATAGTTAAGCTATATCCAAGTCTTTTAACTGAAGGAGTTCTAATATGGATATCTATATTATGCCTATACGAACAGCAGTGATTTTTTTCTTTCTGTTAAGTTTTTTTCTCCTTATTCCATGGCTAATTTATAGTTATAGAAAATATGGTTATTTAAGTATTTGGGCGTCTATGGTAGCGTATTCTTTCATTTTTTATATGCTAACGGCTTTATTTTTAGTACTATTGCCTCTTCCAGCTACTCGAGATATTCGTTCTTTACAATCTCCCGATACGAAGCATTATTCTCTTATTCCATTTCAGTTCATTTGGGACATAGTACATAGTAGTGCGGTAATTACCCAACTGTCTACTTATATAGAATTATTCAAGCAAAGTGCATTTTTACAAGCTTTTTTTAATCTCCTTTTATTACTTCCATTTGGTGTTTATCTAAGATATTTTTTCCAGTCTGAAAAATACTGGAAAAAAGTTTTCGGTTTAGGATTTTTAGTATCTTTATTCTTTGAAGTAACCCAACTAACAGGGATTTATGGCCTTTATAATGCTCCTTATCGTATCTTCGATATAGATGATCTTTTTCTAAACAGCACGGGCGCCTTGTTAGGGTTTTTCATAGCTCCTGTCATTCTTTCTCTTTTTCCTTCTAGAAAAACCATTCAAGAGAAAAGTTTACAGGTTAAAAAAAGATCTTATATCTATCCGCTTCAAGAGCTATTGGCTGTGGTTGTAGATTATCTAATCATTAAAATGAGTTGGAATTTAACAGGAGGATTCTTTACATCAAATACGTTTATAGAGTTTCTTTATACGATGGTTGGTTTTATGATTTTCTTCTTCGTAATACCAATCATTTGGAATGGGAAAACCATTGGAACGAGTATTCTACGTTTTAAATTAACAAGTATAAATGGAGGAGTGCCGGATTGGAGGTCTTTATTGAAAAGAACTTTTTCGATAGGTTTGCCTTCAGTATTAACGTCTGTTGTAAGAGTAATCTCGAAAGTTGAATTGGATATAAGTTCTCCATTTTATATTTATCAAGTATGGTTTGATGTAGTAGCGATTATAGTATACTTTATATTATGGAGCGTCCTGTTTATTCATATACTGTTCACTTTAATTCAAAAAGGGAAACATCCATTTTACTTTGACCGTGTAGCCAGTTTAATAGCGAAAAGGGATTCTGCCGCTACTTAAATAGTAGTAGAATCCTTTTTATTTAGAATAATATGCATAATTTCGTAGTTCGTCTGTAAATATGATCAATATTTAACAAAAAGGTTAAATGTTGATTATTTTTTGGTATATACCTTTACTAAAGTACAAGAACATTGTATTCTTTTAGCGCAATAAGTTGATATAGCAAGTAGGAAGTGCATAGAGATGAACTTGGACTTCACCGATAAAGAGTCTCAGAGTATAGAATATATTGTGAATTGCTTAACAATATCTAAAGAAGAATATTTTATGAATCTTCACTATAAAAATAAAGTCACTAAAGAATCTTTAAAAGATCAAAAAAATTTTAGATTATTTATTGAAGATTATCATCATATGCTAGAAAACCTGTACGAATATAATTTCATATTAAAAGATATGATTGAACACAACAATGATACCAAAGTTATTGATGCCATTCTTTATTTTCTAGATACGACAATAAAAGATCCTTTGGTACTTGCTCAAATATATAATATCTACAAAAAGCAGAATAAAGCAGGGTCTTCTTCGTATAAAAAACCAACAGAGTTATCTGATTTACCTAAATAAACTTAGTAACTGGTAAGTGCAATAAAAGAAACGTATTCGACTTTTGCGAACCATTACCGCTAAAGGTCGAATACGTTTCTTTTACGTTAAACTCATTTGGATTCTTTCTTGAATCTTACTTTGGATTTCAAGAGCTTCTTCACGTTTCAACTCGGGCAGATAATTCGTTTGAGAAGATGTGGTGACGCGTAATTCCACAATATCGAACGCCTTCGCAATAGGACCGATATCTAATTCTATATTTTGAATACGCATCAAAGGGATGGTGATTTGTTCTCTTATCCATATTCCTTTGAAAATAACGAGTTGATTTTCAATAATATCATAACGCCAATACTTGGCCTTAAAAGGTGGTCGGATTCCTATAAAAATTATCCATTGTACTACAAACAAAAAAATAATCAGTCGAAGAACCCACTCTGGTACGATAAAAAAGTCAAAAAATTGATTCAGTAAAACTATGCTGATAATGATCACTAAAAATATCATACAATGAATCAAAGCTTTTAATCTCCAGTAGCGTACCACATCATAATGCGTCCTGTTAGTACTCATTATGTTCACCTCTTTTTGGTCTAAACCAGTTAAATAGTTCAAATGCGTCTGTTTCTTCAATGAATTTCAACTCAATATCTTGAGATAATTGACCTTGGGCAAAAAAGAAAGCCACTCTAGCAAGGTTAGCTTTTTTCAAAAATGGATTTTGTTTAACCTTCAGATTCAAAATTCTATCTCTTAATATATAAGTCTTTTTCACCGAAAATCGCTTGGCGACTTGCAAGGTAATCTCATCCTCTGAAAGCTTATACCCATTTAATTGTTGCGAGCGATAACCAAATAATAGGTTCAGTAAAATAAAGATTAAACCAATCACCCATGCGTAAGACCAAAACAGCATAGAAATAGCTACTGCTGCAATGATCCAAAACAATAGTCTGAATTGTATAAAACGTCGAATGGAGCGTTTGGGTGTAATCAAGTCAGCAGATTCAAAACGATATTCCGGAAAACAAGCGTTCATCAAAGGAGTTAATTGATTTGTTTTAACGAGTGGCAATAGAACCACTTTTCCATCTTCTGCCTCCTCGTTTTTATCGTCATTCTCATCCTCATTTTCATCAGTAGCAATAGACAAGGTAAAAGCGGTATATCCAAACCTACTCATCAGCACATTCTGCTTTTCTTCAATGCTCTGCACATTCTCAAGTACAACAGTCTGACTATTGGTCTCCAACAATCCCCGTGTGATTTTCAAGTGTTTATCAGTCAGGAAAACACTGAACTGATAGTGTTTGAAAATCATAAAAATCGTTCCAATTGAGTAAATGGCTACAATCAAACCTAAAATGGCCAAGGTTAAAAGTGAAATAGAAGTGTTCAGTAATTGACTTGATTGTTCAAAGACATAGTCGATCAAAAAATTAGACACAAACTTACTCGCAAAAAGGAATAGGATAAAACTACGAATCACAGAAATATTCAGGATCGTTAATTTAACAATATCGATAATAGATAGTTGATACAGTAAGATTCCTTCGTCTTTTTTATTGGATAAGTTAACTTGTGGCATTGACTCTTCTGTCATCAATTTATCATCGGTCATGACTTCAATAGATACATTCAACTGATACAATTGACTCGTGATTACGTTTAGCTGATCCATTGAGATGGCATCTAGCAAAATATTCTTACCAGGAGTCTGAATGGTAACTTTAGTGATTTTTAAAATTCGATGTGCCAAGCTTTCAGAAGTATCAATGCTTTGGATTCGACTGATTTGTATATCTTTTTCTTTTTTGATCATTAATCCAGTTTTAAGTATAAAACGGTTGTTTTCAATGTAGTAAGAAGTCCGTAAGTATTTGATTAGGTCAATGGTGGTGCCAAACAATAATACAATACATAAAATGCCAAGCATAATCAAAAGCGCCTCGGTAAATTCTCCATTAGAAAGACTAACAAAGGAATAAATGAGTAACGGTGGCACTAAAGCGGTCAGTCTTTTAAAAGATTTAGTAAACAAAGTTCCCTTATGTAGTCGTTGTTTATTATACATCTGACTGGACCTCCTTAATGAGATCCATGATACGAACTTTTAAGGCTTGAGCATCTTCTTCAAGTAGAAGTGGGACTCGATGACTCGTTCCAGCAGTTTGAATTTCGACAATTTGTACTTGGTATCTTCTAGATAGAGGGCCATCTTCTATAGAGACCTGCTGAACTCTCTCTATAGGGATGATTTCTCTTGTTCTGAAAAAGACGCCTTTCAAAATTTCTAAATAGGTAGGGTGAACTTCATAGCGAATCGATTTGTATCTTAAGTAAGGTAAAATAAAATAATCCATGCAAAAACTTACGATCGTTACTATAACGGATAGGATAGCGAATATAAAAGGCCAATCAAACCAGTTGATGAGCCAAACAAGTCCAACACAACCCAATATGTAGAAAATACCGATGACCAGACTATGAGTCTTATCATACCGGATGACAGTTGCATCTAACTGATTTGAAGGTGCTTGTTCTTCGATCAAATATAACCATTCCTTTCATTAAGTTCTATAACTCAATCATTATAACAGTCTAAAAAGATAAATCCATAGATAAAAATAGAGTTTCAAAACGAATAGTACAATGCACAAATAAGTACTATGCGTGGAATAGTAATTGTGTTATACTTTTTTTGAGGAGTGTATAGCATGAGTGAATCCATTAACAAAGATTACATAAGAGGTCATATCGATACCATTATTTTAAGGATTTTGATCGATCAAGATAACTACGGATACGAAATTATTAAAGCGATCAAAATTTTGAGTAGCGGTCAGTATGAACTAAAAGAACCTTCTTTATATACAAGTTTAAAGCGACTAGAAAAAGGTGCCTATATTGAATCTTACTGGGGAGATGAGACGCAAGGTGGTCGTAGGAAATACTATAGAGTGACAGATAGCGGGAAGAAGCATTACGAAAAAGCAATAAAAGAATGGAAAATAGCCAGGACGTTAATTGATCAATTAGTCGAGGGGGCATCATAGACATGAATACTATTGAAGAACATATTGAACTGCTTTTTAAACCATATAAGAAAAACAAACTGATGCGAGAATTAAAAGAAGAAGTTTATTCCAATTTACTGGCTCGAAAAGAAGATTTACTGCTGGAAGGATATAGCGAAGAAGCAGCCGTTAGAAATACGATAGCTCATATAGATTCTGTAGATCATCTTATAGAAGAAAATAAGAAAGTCGACTGGAATTCATTTTTAGCCAACCTTCTTCAATCGATGACTTTGTACAGTGTGATTATCTGGATCTTGACACTACCGTTATCTTTGTTTCCAGATCATTTATTATTAAATTACCTTTTTATGATGCTTTCTTTTATTTCAGGTATCATCTATATCGTTTATTTGAGAAAAGCAAAAAACGGGGATGGTAAAATCAAGTTTATGAACATCAAAAGAACGGAAAAACTCAAAATAATTACTTGGCAACTTTGGTTTGGCTTTATAGTCATCAGCTTACTGAGTGTAACAGGTATTTATTTTGCAAGTCATCTGTGGTTTTCTAGACCAATTTCAATAAGCGGCCCTTATCAGTTTGGTGAAGTTGCACTGAGATATTTGACGCCGTTTTCCACAGTAATTATTCCATTGACTATTCATAAAGCCGCGAATCTGATAGCAGAAAGTGAGGTAGAGGTGATTGAATAAAGGTAAAAATATTTGGATCATGGTACTACTTTTTATTGGAGTCGTTGGATTTCTTTGGATTCAACTAGTGGTTCTTCCAAGTAAAAAACAAGTAGAAGAGCGTTATGCTCATGAGCAGATGAATCCATTGACCCAAGACTTTAATTATATTGCAGAGTATGAAAGCGAATATCTTGGGGACAATTCAAATACAGTCAATTTATTTAGAAGTTTACCCATGTCTCAAGATGAAATGACTTTTCAGCTTTTTCCAGAGGAATTAGTGGTTGAAGTTCATTATCCAAGTTCGCTAAGTGAATCTGTTCATTCAACCATGACTACTGATAAAGATAATGAATACGGTCAAAAAGAAGACCTTATAGCGCATAGAACACTTCTGTATAATGCCACTGCAGGATTTGCTTTAATCAAGAATATAGATCAGCTGACTTTTGAATTTCAGGACAGTACTTTCGACTTTAAAAGAAGTGATTTTAAATCTATGTACTCAAACCTAGACCAGTTGCTCGACGAAGATACGTGGATTCAAGAAGTTCAACAACCATTGCAAAATGATCAATACGTAGAGAAAACGTTCAAAGGATTAGCTATTGTTCATTAATTCAGCAAGCAGTACATCAAGTTCGTTGATTGTACTGCTTGTTTTTATTTACTTGAAAATGATGTTGTTGAATCGCTGCTAAAATAAGCTAAAAGAAGATAGTTTGTGAAAAAATATCCTAACGGAAATAACATACGATTATTTTTACTTACTTTTCGTACGTTTAAAGCTCCGAAACCTCTAAGAATAAGGCTTTTTATAAAATAGATCTTATTGAATTAATTTGAACAAACCACTTGAAATATAAAAAATCAGGAGTATAATGAGTATGAAAACAGCAAGAGATCATGTTTTCATTGTAAGTAGAGTGCAGAAGATCATCAGGTAAGGGATACGAAAGTTTATATTTACAAATAAAACATAGACAGTATTTTATCGTGCGAAACAAGAGGAATCACTCTAATCGTGCTTGTGAATAGGTGTGCTATTTATTTTTGTGAACTCAATAACTTTCAGCCTGTCAGTCTCTCTGTTTTTCATTGCAAGACAAAATATTATATATTTCCTAGGAGGAAAATAGAGAATGAAAGTAGTAGTTGTAGGTTGTACACACGCTGGAACATCAGCGGTCAAAACGATTTTAACTGAAAATCCGGACGCACAAGTAACAGTATATGAAAGAAACGATAACGTATCTTTCCTATCATGTGGTATTGCATTGTATGTTGGTGGTGTTGTTAAAGATCCAGCAGGACTTTTCTACTCAAACCCAGAAGAATTAGCTGACTTTGGTGCAGATGTTAAAATGGAACATGATGTTTTAAACATTGATTCTGAAACTAAAACAGTAACTGTCAAAGACCTTAAAACTGGTGAAGAAACTCAAGACACTTATGATAAATTAGTTGTAACAACTGGTTCTTGGCCAATCATTCCTCCAATCCAAGGTATTCAAAGCAAGAACGTTGTACTTTGTAAAAACTATAACCAAGCACAAGAAATCATTGCACGTAAAGAAGGTAAACAAAAAATTACTGTCGTAGGTGGAGGATACATCGGGATCGAGCTTGTTGAAGCATTCGCTGAAGATGGTAAAGATGTAACATTAGTTGATGGTCTTGACCGTATCTTGAACAAATATCTAGATCCTGAATTCACTTCTGTATTGGAAGAGGACTTAAGAGGACGCGGTGTTAAAGTTCAATTAAACGAAATGGTTCAAGGATTCGAAGATAGTGAAGATGGAAAAACAACTACAGTTAAAACTTCTGGTGGAGAATATGAATCAGAAATGGTTATCTTATGTGTTGGTTTCCGTCCAAATACTGACCTTGTTAAAGGGCAAGTTGAAATGCTTGGAAATGGCGCAATCATCGTTGATAACTACATGCGTACAAGCAACCCAGACATCTTTGCAGCTGGAGATAGCTGTGCTGTAAACTATAACCCAACTGGTGGACACGCTTATATTCCATTAGCAACTAACGCTGTTCGTATGGGATTACTTGTAGGTAAAAACATTAAAGAACCAACATTAGAATACAGAGGAACTCAATCAACTTCTGGGTTACACTTATTCGGATGGAACATTGGTTCAACTGGTGTAAGTGAGTCTAGTGCTCCAGTAATGGGTCTTGAAGCACGTGCGGTTATGTTTGAAGATAACTACCGTCCAGAATTCATGCCAACTAACGAAAAAATCATGATGAAACTTGTTTATGAAGTAGGCACAAAACGTATTGTTGGTGGACAAGTCATGTCTAAATATGACATCACTCAATCAGCAAACACACTGTCACTTGCTATCCAAAACAGAATGACAATTGAAGATTTAGCACTAGTTGACTTCTTCTTCCAACCAGTATTCGATCGTCCTTGGAACTACTTGAACTTATTAGGACAAGCAGCAATGACACACGAAGCTGAACTAGAAAAAGAATCAATGAACGCTGGTTCTAACTAATTTAAAACGAACGCTTAAAAGAGGTTTCAGACGTATGTCTGAAACCTCTTTTTTTCGCAAAAAAAAGAAGCTTTACCAAATGGTAGGCTTCTTTAAGAGAGGGATTGAATTATCCTCTTACAGATTTAAGTGCAGTTCCCCAAGTGTTTAATTGATCTAACATCATAGTCATGTTTTCTAAGTGCAATTCACCTGGTTTGAATGTTGAGAAGTTTTCAAAGTCCAAGAATAGTGAGAATGTTGGGTGTACGCGAGTATCAGCAACCATTAATTCTCCTAAAATACCACGTAAGTGTTCAGCAGCACGTGCACCACCAGTAGAACCATAGCTCATAATACTTGCAGCTTTGTTGTTCCAAGCCGTTGTTGGTGCGCTATCAAGAGCATTTTTCAATGCACCAGTAATACTGTGGTTGTATTCAGCTACTACGAAGACATATGCGTCTAATTCGTTGATTTTTTCTGCCCATTTAGCTAAGCCTGGTTCTGTTCCGGCAGTTGTTCCTAAGAAAGGTAAGTCGTAATCAGCAATATCTACGATTTCATAGTGTGCGTCGTTTCTTTCGTCAGCGACTTTTTTAGCCCATTCTCCAACTTGTGTACTAACGCGTCCTTGTCTAGTGCTTCCTAAAACGATCCCGATTTTTAATTGTTCTGTCATGATAAAATCTCCTATTCTCTTTTTAAATTTAAGATGCTGCTTTTTCTCCAACATCTGTTGTATATACTTATTATAGCTTACAAAATGTAAGTGACAATAGACAATAATTGATAAGTGTTGCTTAAGCAACAAAATTTAATAAATGTCGATAAACTAATTGTGAAGTGATACTTCTGTGAATACTTCTAGTAAGAAAGAGTTTAATACTGAGTGTTACTCCGTTAATGACCATGGTTATTAACGAAATTTTATATTATTTTCTAATTCATTATATCGGTCTCAGTTTAAGTGCATGATTTCTTTATTAGTAAAGATTGAATTAGCTTCTTGCAGATTTAAGCGCTCTTCCCCAAGTGTTTAATTGTTCAAGCATCATAGTCATATTTTCTAAATGCAAATCTCCTGGTTCGAAAGTTGAGAAGTTTTCAAAGTCCATGAATAGTGAGAATGTTGGGTGTACACGTGTATCAGCAACCATCAATTCTCCTAAAATACCACGAAGGTGCTCAGCAGCACGCGCGCCACCAGTTGAACCGTAACTCATAATGCTTGCAGCTTTATTGTTCCAAGCAGTTGTAGGGGCACTGTCAATGGCATTTTTCAAAGCACCAGTGATGCCATGGTTATATTCAGCAACAACAAATACAAAGGCATCTAATTCGTTGATTTTTTCTCCCCATTTAGCTAGACCCGGTTCTGTTCCAGCAGTTGTTCCTAAGAATGGTAAATCGTAGTCGGCGATATCAACGATTTCGTAGTGTGTGTCGTTTCTTTCATCGGCAACTTTCTTAGCCCATTCTCCAACTTGTGTACTCACACGTCCTTGTCTAGTGCTTCCTAAAATAATACCGATCTTCAATGGTTCTGACAGGGTAGTTTCCTCTGTTCTCTTATTCTCTGCTTGTTGTCTTTTACCAAACATTTTTTTAATGATACTATTCATGACAAATTCTCCCATTCTCTTTTATTAACTAGTATTGATTTTTATCCAACATCTGTTGTATACTCTTATTATAGCTTACAAAATGTAAGTCGCAATAGACAGTAATTGATAAGTGTTGCTTAAGCAACAAAATTAAATAAATGTTGAGAAAGTATAGGTGAAGAAGTGCAAGAGATAGTAGAGAATAAAGATATTCGTAAAATTCGTACGCGCAAGTATATCATTAATGCTTTCTTTGAAGTGTTAAAGAAAAAATCGTTTGAAACAATACGAATTAGTGATATTACAACAAAGGCTATGGTTAATAGAGCGACATTTTATAACCACTTTGCAGATAAATACGAATTATTTGAAGTCGTTACAAAAGAAATCATTATGGAAAACGTCCGAAACCAACTTGCAGAAACTACTAACTTCTGCCAAAATACACTGACAAACGTATTTGTAGCATTAACAAACTATCATAATGAGTTGTATGCATTGTGCTCTTATAGCTATGATGAAATGGCTAGTATCAACGAAACGATTTTAAGAAAAGAAGTAGAACAAGTTCTTTTTGAATCGTTGAAGTTAAAATACTCTGAAAAATCAAAACAAGAAATACAAAACATGGCTTCTATATTTAGTTGGATGCTTTATGGTGCAGCCTACGAGTGGAAAAATCAGAATGAACTAGATCCAGTAGCTTATTTTGCTCAAACGATGGAATCTATTGAGTCCATACTCAATGAATAGAATAGATTCAATAGTTCTAAACCAGAACAGATTATTTCAAATTTGTTCTGGTTTTTATTTTGCTTTAAAAAATGCGATAATAGAAAAAAAGACATGATATAATGCTAAAGTCAAAGTATCTGAACGGAGAAAAACATGATATCCTATTATAAATTTGGAGAAGAAGTCAACAAAAGTACAAAAGCCGCTGCAGAGTGGATTTCAGTGACAAATCCTACGAGTGAGGATATTGAATATTTGTCCGCGACATATGATCTTCCAAGAGATTTGTTTGTGTCAGAATATTTCCCTGAGAGTATTACAGAGATTGAGCAAATCGAATCAAGTGTATTAGGAGAATGTCTATTTGTAGTCTTGATTAACTACAATGAAATCGTTCCGCATTCTGTCGAAAAAGGTCTTTATCCAGTTACTTTTATATTCAATGAAGATTTATTGATTACAATTGCGGATGAAAAGGATCAGTCTATTTTACCATCTATCCAAAATGAAGTTGATGCTGAAGTGAATTCGGGAGAACTGATCACGAGTTTTATTTTGAATATGTATCAATTGTACATTGCTGAATTGATCGATTTAAAGGTGCGCATCGATGATATCGACCAAAGGGCGAGAAATACAACGCAACGAGAAACACTGTTAGATTTGACAGATGCAGAGCGGGATATGGTTTTTTTGGAGCAAACATTAGATGATCAAAAGCAGACCATACTTAATTTACTAGAGCGAGATTTGTTTAAAAAAATGGCAGTAGAAGAGCGAATAATCAAAGAAATTCATAAAAAAATCAGGAAATCTGATCGGTTAGTAGAAATTTATAGAGACTTGATTGATACCACGGGTGGACTGATTTCGGATATGATCGACAGTCGTCTAAATAGGATCATGGAGTTCTTGGATTCCGCCCAGTTGGTGATCGCTATTCCTACGCTAATATTCAGCCTATGGGGCATTAACACAGGTGGACTGTTTGGTACCGATACACCTTTAGGATCGCTAATAGTTGTGATTTTAGCGGCTGTCTTAGGTTTAGGAACGTATTTCTATCTAAAAAGAAAGGAATACTAAAAAACAGAGTCTCCTTAATGAGAAGGAGACTCTGTTTTGGGTTTACTTATTTTAATTTAAAAGACGGTGGAAAGATATTTGCGATAAACTTGCATTCATCTTCCGTTAATTTGAAGTTAGCTGCTTCAAGATTTTGTTCCATTTGTTTACGATTTCGCGCACCAGGAATCACGGCATCTACGACATCTTTAGACAGATAATAGGCTAATACAATATTCTGTAGTCCTGTATTGTATTTTTCAGCTAAAGGTCTAATTTGTTCGACTTTTCCAAGTATTTCGCTATATGTTGGTTCTTGGAACTGAGGACGACTCTTTTGACGATCCGTTAGTTGAGTGTTCTGGTCGTATTTACCAGCTAAAAGTCCTGAAGCAAACGGGAAGTAAGGAATAAAGCTAATATTTTGTTCTTTATAATACTGGAATACTTTGCTTTCTGCTTCTTGATTCAGTAAATTGTATTCATCTTGTACAACATCGATATCCTGATGTACGTTTGCTTCTTTGATTTGATCAAATGAGAAATTCGAAACACCAATCGAACGAATTTTACCTTGTTCCTTCAGACGAGATAAAGCACCAATTGCTTCTGCTTTAGGCGTGTTTTCATCAGGGAAGTGGATATAGTAAAGGTCAATATAGTCCGTTTGTAGACGAGCTAAGCTATCTTCTACTTGCTTCGTCAGAAATTCAGGTGAGTTATTCAATTTCAATTCACCATCAACGTATTCATGCGCACCTTTTGTAGCAATCACGATATCTTGGCGTAAATTGTTCTTTTTAAGTGTTTCACCAATAATCGATTCAGATTTACCATCACCATAGATAAAAGCTGTATCGATAAAGTTCAATCCTTTATCAATGGCATCTAATAAAATATCGCCACCGTATTCTGTATTTGTTTCTGGATCGGCGTCACTAATTTTATTGGCACCTAAACCAATTGGATGTACTTTTAAACCGGATCTACCTAATGTCACAAATTCACTCATCAAATCTCTCCTTTAAATGGTTTCTAGTTCTTATTATATAGTAAAGAAATTCAAAAATCAGAATGATTTGCTCGCGTCAATATAATAGTTGCAATTATAGATAAAGAAGGTTATTTTAAGGTAAGTAATTACTTAATACCAAGGAGGAAACAATATGGATAAAAAATTAAGAAGGTCCAGAACAGACCGATGGTTTTCAGGAGTATGTGGAGGCATCGCAGAATATTTTGATATACCATCAATTGCGGTTAGACTTGGTTTTCTTATATTGTCACCAACGTTGTTAATTTATATTATTCTAGCAGTGTTAATTCCTGAAGAAGATTAATGTGTAAAAATATAAAAATCTTTCGTGGGGAATCTAAAACCTTGCGAGGGATTTTTTGTCTTTAAAGATATATTTTTGTAAAGTAGACTGCTATACTAATTTTATCCCAACAGGGGAATTATTTAAAGCAGGTGAATATATGGATAATCTTACGATAAGAAAAATCACGACTGAAGATGCTGAGTATCAAGGATCTCTAACATTAAGAGATAAAGTATTAAGAAAGCCCCTAGGTATTAGTTTAGAACAAGAAGCGAAATCATCTGAAGAAGACGCGCGCCATTTTGTGGCAATCTTAGAAGGTAAAGTTATTGGGACGCTGTTTCTTATAGAAACAGAAGATCAAATCTATCAAATGAGGCAAGTGGCAGTCGATCAAGACTATCAAGGGAAATCGATTGGAAAGCAATTAGTGATTGAAGCTGAAAAGTGGGCAAAAGATTTTGGTGTAAAGAAAATCTGGATGCACGCCAGACAAAATGCTTGGCCATTTTATGAAGCATTAGGCTATTTTTATACAAGTGACGAGTATATACAAATAGGTATCGTTCACAAAACAATGGAAAAGGTATTCAAATAAGTAAAAAGCAGGTCGTTTCTCAAAATCGAGAAGCTACCTGCTTTTTTAAGTCCCTTATCTTACGTTTTGTATTATGCAAGTAAGGTCAAAGCAATTGTCATGAGTACTAAGGAAACAATCATGCTGACGGATGAAAGAAAACTGGAAGTAGAGCGTTCATTTCCGTAAATAATCATGTTGATTGTCGATACCGTTCCTACCGGTGCAAGTAAAACTAACACAAGAGACAGTCTAACAAGTTCAGGAAGTGGTAATAAAAAGTAAAAACCAACAGCGATTGGAATGACTAATGCATAACGGATGGAAAGGACATTGGCTATTTTTTTAAGTGAACGCTTGTCAATTTCGATTTCAAGGTAAAGACCAATCATAAACATCGATAAAAAAGCATTTCCACTCGCAAAAAGCTGAACGACAGAAGTAACACTTGTAGGTACAGTAATGCCGATGAGTGCCAATAGTAGCATGATAGAATACGTCGTGAAAGCTGGTGAATGAAATAAACGAAGGACTCTTTTCAAGTAGCTCGACTCTTCACGTTCTTGCCCAAGTACATTATCTACAATCATTGGCGATCCGCCAAACAGCATAAGTGCATTCCCCATATCAAAACTACCAATAAAGGGAATCGCAGCGGGAAAGAGACCTTGAACAAAGGGAATGGTGAAGTTACCAATATTGAATCCCCCCTGAGAAAACATCATCATGGAACGTTCAGGTAGGCTTTTCTTTCTCCAGAATAACCCACCTGCAAGAATTAAGCCAATATTGCAGAATAAGCCAAGCCCAATCATGATAAATAATAAAACATCTACTTGTACAGCATTAAAACCAATAATGATTGTAGCAGGAAGTGTAATATTTAATACGATCTTTTGTAAAATTGTACCGTCGGTTGATCTTAATATGCCAGCTTTTTTAAAGAGGTAGGCGATGAATACAACGAGTAAAAAGCTAAAGGATTGCAAGAAAATCGATGCCATATAGACAAACTCCTTCATTTTATTTTGTAAGAGTACATAGTTTATCATAATGGCTTGAGTAAGATTGTTCAAGACATTCGATATTGATCTAAAAAAGCATGTCCTCCAATTTTTTGGAGGACATGCTTTTTTTAAACGACAATACTTGATTAGACGTCGAAGACTTGCATTTGATTTTCCAGATCTTGTGCAATCTCAACTAATTGAGAAATTTTTCCACCGTCTCCAGCGATTTCTTCCATTGAGCTACTAATTTGTTGTGTAGCAGCAGAAGTTTCTTCTACGCCGGCTGCTGATTCCTCAGAAACAGAAGCGACTTCTTCGATTGAAGCATTCATTTCGTCTGTATTTGTCTTAATCTCTGATAAGTTTGTATTGATAATATCTACGCTAGCCGCTACATTGTCTAAAGATTTAGAGATTTGTTTGAATGTGTCTCCGGTAGCTTTAATTTGTGTGGTTCCACTTTGGACTTCAGCGTAACCTTCCTGAAGTGAGTCACTAACGTTTTTAGATTCAATCTGTATCGTTTGAACAAAACCGGTAATTTCAGATACTGAGACATCTACTTGTTCTGCTAGCTTACGAACTTCGTCAGCAACAACAGCGAAGCCTTTTCCATGTTCGCCAGCACGAGCGGCTTCAATAGCAGCATTTAGTGCTAATAAGTTCGTTTGATCAGCAACGTTTTGAATGATTTCAACTAATTTTGAAATTTCTTGTGTTTGTGTATCAAGTTGGTCTACTTTTTCAACAGATTGTTTCACGATTTCATTGATTTTGGCCATCTGGCTTTCAGAAGACTCCATCAATGTACGGCCATTGTTTGTTTCATCCATGACCTTGTTTGATAGTATTTTGATGTATTGACCGTTTTCAGTTGTTGTATCTACTTTTTTGGAAAAATCATGCATGATTGTAGATAATTTACTTGCCGTATTCGCTTGGCTCTCAGAACCTTCTGAAAGTTCTTGCATCGTCATAGCGACTTGATCTGTTCCTGAAACGACTTCTGATGAAGTATCGAATAATTCTTTAGTGTTGTACGACAACGTATGAGAAACATCTGATATGCTGCCAACAAGTGCTTTTAAGCGGTCTTGCATGATATTTGTAGATTCCGATAATTGACCAGTCTCGTCTTGTGAAAGAATCGGAAGGTGAGGGTTGTTTAGTTTTCCTCTACGAACAATATCCATACGATTCATTACAGCTTTAATAGGTGTTGAGATAGCACGAGAGGTAAGTATTGCAACAATAACGCCTAACAAAATAACAACGATTGCGCTCACAATATTAGTTATAAAGGTGGATTTTACAATAGTTAAAACATCTGAGCCAGCTTGTTCGATAATTTCTTCTCTAGTAATAGAAGCACCAGAAAGTTCTTCAATCATAGCCGTTGTGGTAGGAGACAAAGCGTTCATATTCTGTAAAGCTTGTTCCGGATCTCCGCCGTCGTAAACAGCAATAACATCGTTGATTAGTGCTTCAGACCATTCTTGGTGTGTCACAATAAGTGCATCGGCTGTTTCAGATTCAGACATTTCTCCGATTCTTTCGAAGTAAGGCATTGCAGCAGCGGTATTATCACCAACTCTACTTTTAAAGAAAGCATCACCGGTTGCAAGGTAGCTTCTAACGTTATAGGCGCGTCTCGTTACGGAGAATGCAGCCCTTTCATCGGCAATCATTAGAGGAACGTGATATTCAACCATTGCTTCGGTATCTTTTTGAATTTTTTGACTCGAAAAAGAGGTAGCCGTTACTAAAACGATAACTAAAAATAGTACGATACCAAATCCAAATAATATTCTGGATTGTAAACTTTTGAATTTAATCCAGCTTTTCTTTTCTTTGTTCTCTTTATTTCTTTTTTGTTTGACCTTTTTTTCTTCTGCTGCCATTCTTCTATCTCCTTTTTCTTTGCTCCTTACAAACTATTTACCGAACCCGCTCATATGTACGTAGTGGAAAGATGAGTATCCACAAAAGTTGAGAGCTTTGCCAATAAATGAACTTAGTTTTACAGATGTTGAGCTTAAGTAAGAGAGCAAATGGAAAACGATTAGCTGATCTAGGTGAAATGATAATAAGTATGGGTGAGTACTTAATTAGCAATTACGTAGTACAACTATTTAGTTAATCATCTAACTCCACGAAAGTCATTATCGGAACAAATTAGATAAAATTAACATTTAAGTCCATTATAATTTTTATTTTACGAGAAAATTTGTTTTCAAACATTTAAGTAGCATAAAAAAACTCTGTCCCTCCTAGAGAGAAACAGAGTTGAATAGTATTTAAATTTGAAATCCTTTGACTAAGTTGTCCATATTCTGAGCAAGTTCAACTAATTGGGAAACCTTGCCGCCATCTCCAGCAATTTCTTCCATTGAACTATTGATTTGCTGAGTAGCAGCAGATGTTTCTTCTACACCTGCAGCTGATTCTTCCGATACAGAAGCAACTTCTTCAATTGAAGCGTTCATATCATCGGTATGACTCTTAATTTCTGTCAGGTTTGAATTAATGGTAATGATACTGCTAGCTACATCGCTTAATGAGTGACTGATTTGATTAAAGGTTCCAGCAGTTGATTTGATTTGAGAAGTGCCACTTTCAACTTCAGCATAACCTTTTTTCAATGACTCACTAACGCCTTTGGATTCAACTTGAATGGCTTGAACAAAGCCAGTGATTTCGTTCACAGAAACTTCAACTTGTTCAGCAAGCTTGCGTACTTCATCAGCTACGACTGCAAATCCTTTTCCGTGATCTCCAGCTCTAGCGGCTTCGATAGCAGCATTCAAAGCAAGCAAGTTCGTTTGGTTCGCAACGTTTTGAATAATTTCAACCAACTTGGAAATTTCTTGAGTCTGATGATCTAATTGATCTACTTTTGAAACGGATTGTTTTACGATATCATTGATTTTTTGCATCTGAGCTTCTGAAGTGGCCATCATTGATGTACCATTTGCAGTTTCTTCGATCACTTTAGCAGATAGACGATTGATATTTTGACCATTTTCAGTCGTTGAAGCGACTTTTTCAGAAAAACTTTCCATGATGCTAGCAAGTTTACTTGCTGTGTTTGCCTGGTTCTCAGAACCTTCAGATAATTCTTGCATTGTCATAGCAACTTGATCTGTACCAGACATAACTTCAGATGACGTTTCAGATAACTCTTTACTATTATAAGTCAATAGGTAAGAGACTTCAGAAATATTGGATATCATATCTTTTAAAGTATCTTGCATGCCGTTTGCAGCTTCAGCAAGTTTACCTGTTTCATCTCGACTATCAATGACTAGATGATCACCTTTTAGGTTTCCATCTTTAATCTCAGTCACTTTTTTCATCACATGTTTGATTGGGATAGAGATAGAACGAGCGGTCAGTATGGCTACAGCTATTGCTAAAATAATGACTAAGATGGCTACAACAATATTGACGATAAACGAAAAATCACTAATTTCTTTGATGTTTTCTCCAGCCTCAAAAATTAGCTGCTCTCGCTCTTTCGCAGCAGCTGAAAATCCATCTAACATCTGTGTAGTAGTAGCAGACATATTGTCGAGATTTGCTATAGCTTGTTCTTCATCGCCATTCTGGTAAACATAAAGAACATCATTTAAAATATCTTCAGTCCAAGCGTCGTGCGTTTGAGATAAGTTATATATTGTTTCAGAGTCTGATAACGACGTCAGAGTTTCCATGTATGGTTTGACTGCTTCAGAACTTTCTATGAACATATCGATATAATTTTCTCTTCCAGTCATTAAGTATGCACGAACGTTCGTTGAACGTCTGGCAATTGAAAACCCAACGCGTTCGTCCGCAATCATTAAAGGGACTTCATGTTCAATTAATAATCTAGTTTCTGCATCTGTCTTTCTATCCATCATACTGCTTTCAATAATAAGTCCAATAACTAATAAAACAACTAAACCAAAACCAAATAATATTTTTGCCTGTAAACTGCGAAATTTGAATGGTTTTCCAAATTTCTTTTTCTCTTTAACCTTTTGACTATGTGTTACTCCATTTGTGGTTGCTTCCATTTTATCAATCACTCCTTCCTAGTTATTATCGGTAGATCAATAGAAGAATTTAGTGGAAGTATAGGAGTTGGTGATAGATTGTAAGCACTAATAGAAAGTAAGTAGTTCTTTATGTATTATACATATGTGTATAATACATAGTATGTTTTGTATTGCACTTGCAAATTTATGCAAACTCAGTCTTCATAGTCATGAGTTCTTATGCGTAGAAACAGCATTTTTAGATAACGGATGATATATGTATGCAATAAAGTCCAAATAAATAAATATAACTACATGTATGAATTCGTCATTTTTTTAAGCAAATTAGGATTAAAATAACGAGAAGGTTGTTGTGAACAAAAAAAGACACTGAAAAATACCAATTGTTTTGTTACTTGCAAGTCTTTTATCGAAATCAATCGATCAATTTTTAATGAATTAAATCGTTGAACACTTTTTGATAACGGGTAATATGTTAATATAAAGTAAAGGTTCCTATCTTGAGAAAATTAAAGACTTCTGGTAGGGAAAAACTCTTGTTTAATATAAAATTAGATACATATTGCCTAAAATTTATTTTGTGCAGACTATCTAATCCATTTCGAGGAGGAAGTGAAATCGAAAAGGGAAAGCGTGAGCAAACAAGTCTGGAAAAAGACTATGACTATTGCGAAGAAATTATAAAAGAGCATTCAAAAAGTTTTTATTTTGCTTTTTCAAGATTACCAGAAGAAAAAGCTAAAGCAGTCTATGCAATTTATGCATTTTGTAGACAGGCAGATGACAGTATCGATGAAGCCGATTCTTCCAAAGAGCAGCAAAAAGCATTACTAAGTATCAAAAAAATGCTGGAGCAATTTGAAAAAGGGGAAGATTCTGACCACCCAGTGTGGAGAGCGTTAAGAGACGTATTTAATCGTTTTGACATGTCATTGAAGCCATTTTACGATCAGTTGGAAGGTCAGACCATGGATTACAACTTCAAGCAACCCGAAACGCTAACTGATCTAGAAAAGTACAGTTACTTTGTAGCTGGATCAGTTGGATTAATGCTACTCCCGATACTGGCGACAAATCATCATCAAGAATTGAAAGAGACTGCAATTTCTCTTGGAGTCGCAATGCAAATCACTAACATCTTAAGAGACATCGGTGAAGATCAGAAAGAGATTAATAGAATTTATCTTCCCGTTGAGCTTATGAAAGAAGCTGGTTATACCTATGATGATTTAAAGAGTCAGGTCATTAATCCTTCATTTATATCTATGTGGGAAACATTAGCTTCTAGGTCAGAAACGCTTTACAAGATTGTCAAACAAGATCTAAATAAATTTGACTCAGATAGTCAATTACCTGTCTTGTTATCAGCAAATGTTTATGCCGAAATACTAGCGACTGTTCGTAAGAATGGATACGACTGTTTTAATCAAAGAAATAAGACCTCATTCATTAGAAAACTTAGTATCTATAAAAATACTAGAAAAACATTGAAAGCTTATAAGTAAGGTACTGGACAAAGGAGAACAGATCATGACGATTGAAGTACATTCAAGCATAGAAAAGTCAGTAACGGTGATCGGTGGCGGTTTAGGAGGGATTTCTGCAGCAATCGCGCTTGCTCAAAGTGGGTATAAGGTAGCACTGTATGAAAAAAACCAGCATATAGGTGGAAAGCTGAACCGACTAGAAGTGGAAGGATATGGATTTGATTTGGGTCCGTCCATTCTAACGATGCCTTTTATTTTTGAACGACTGTTTCTTGTTGGTAACAAGAAAATGGAAGATTATGTAAAATTTGAAAAGCTTGATTTACAATGGCGGTCATTTTTCACAGATGGTACAACAATAGATCTTTATGAACAACTTTCCGATATGGATCAGCACAATCCGTCTTTAAGTAAGAAAGATATGGAAGAGTATGAAGCGTTTTTAGAATACTCTAAATCTCTTTATGAAATCACTCAAGAAGGTTATTTTGATAAAGGACTGGATACAACTTTTGATATCATCAAATACCACGGACCGATATCAGCTTTTAAAGGGTTTGATTTACTTTCAACAATGTCTAGCGCGATTGAAAAAAGAATCAGCAACCCTCATTTGAGAGATATGCTGAAATATTACATCAAGTATGTTGGTTCATCTGCCGAAGATGCCCCTGCAATTTTAAATATGCTCGCATACATGCAACATGATTTAGGATTGTGGTATGTTCCCGGTGGTATGCATAAGCTTGGTGAAGCATTACAAAAGTTAGCTTTAGAAGAAGGCGTAGCGATTTATAATGGACAAGAGGTTGTGCGTCTTGAGAAAGATACACACAAAAATATTACAGCAGCTGTCTTAGCAAACGGGGAAATTGTGGAGTCTGACTATTATGTTTCTAATATGGAAGTCATTCCGACTTACCGTTATTTACTAGATGAAGACAAAAAAGGAATGAAAAAACTAGAAGAAAAATTCGAGCCAGCAGCTTCCGGGATGGTTCTTCACCTTGGGGTGGATAAATTATATCCACAGCTAGCACACCATAACTTCTTTTTCTCAAATGATTCTAAAAAAAATTATGAGTCTGTTTTTCATCGTCACGAACTTCCTGAAGATCCAACGATCTACTTGGTCAATGTCAATAAAACAGACTCAGGCCAAGCTCCAGAGGGACATGAGAACATCAAAATTTTACCGCACATCCCTTATGTACAAGATGAGCCGTTTACAGATCAGCAATATGCCGATTTAAGAGAACGTGTACTGATCAAGCTAGAAAATATGGGACTGACTGATTTAAGAGAGCATATCGTATTTGAAGATATGTGGTTACCAGAAGATATCCAGCAGACATATTACTCAAACCGCGGCGCAATCTATGGCGTATTGGCTGATAAAAAAGCCAATAATGGATTCAAGCATCCTAAACATAGTGACCGTTATGATAACTTGTACTTTGTCGGTGGTTCAGTAAATCCAGGTGGCGGCATGCCTATGGTTACGTTAAGTGGGCAACAAGTTAGAGATATGATCGTAAGAAGAGATGCAAAGTCATGATTATAGAATAAAAGCGAAGGCAATAAGCTTTCGCGCTACATAAGTTTATCGTTTAGAAGGTTTAGTTAGGAGAATTGCATGCACGTATTATTGATTATGAGTATTTTCGTTATTTTAATCGCGATAGGTAGTGGGTTTTTTATGCTCTGGAATTTTCCTTATATCGCAAGATATAAAGGTGAGAAAAGAGGTTATCCAGCAATCTCTATAATTATCCCTGTCAGAAATGAAGAAGATAATATTTCTAATTTATTAGACTCTCTTTTTGCTCAATCCTTAAAACCAAAAGAAATCATCGTTGTGGATGACGACTCGACCGATCGAACAGTCGAAATACTCTCCAGATATGATGTCAAAATCAAACAAAGAGATCAAGCGATTGATGATCCGCAACTTGTTGGTAAAACAGTGGCCTGTTATAGAGGGGCTAGAGATGCGACAGGGGAATGGCTGATGTTTATAGATGCAGACACGACCTTTGATCATGAGAATAGTCTAGAATCAATCTGTCAATCTTTTCAAGAAAAGCATGCATCAGGCTTATTTACCATACAGCCGTATCATCGAACAAAAAGATTGTATGAGCACTTTTCAGCACCACTTAATATGATTGTAGTAGCAGGACTAAATGCCTTTACACCTTTAAAAGAACGGTTTGAAACTGGTGGTGCGTTTGGACCTTTCTTGATGTGTACATCCAAAGAGTATGAACAAACAGGTGGTCATGAGAAAACACTAGATTCATACATGGATAATATTGAACTAGCAAAAGTCTTTCAGGCAAACAATCTTCCTATTCATAATTATGGTGGGAGAGGTGTTTTCTCTTACCGAATGTATCCAGAAGGACCTAAGCAGTGGCTGCTAGGATGGTCTAAAAGCGTCGCGAACGGTTCAAGCAACACACATCCATCGGTCATGTCAGCGATCAGCCTGTGGATAACAGGTGGGTATATTGCTGTAATTTTACTTGTGTTATCTTTATGGTTAACGATGCCAATTTGGACAGGCATCAGTGTTTTTTTGTATGCCTGTTATGCTTGCCAGTTTATGTGGCTTGCTGGGAAAGTTGGTAAATTTCCTAACTGGTTGTTTCTGATTTACCCTGTAGTACTGAGTGCTTTTGTGGGGGTATTTACTTGGTCTTATATTCAAGTTAACGTACTGCATGTTGTTTCTTGGAGAGACCGTAAAATCAATGTCTAAGAAAGGATGAAACGATGAGTCAAGTATTGATTCTGATAGCAGTAAACGGTGTGGCCTGGTTTATCATTCATTTTGGTGTCTCGGTCGGATTACTTAAAGTATCAGATTTGACGTTCAGCAATCATCCTTTTTTTATAAAATTGTTTGTATCGTATGATTGGGAAAATGAGGGTGAATTCTGGGAGCAAAAAACAGGTGTTAAAGAATGGAAAGATCGATTGCCAGACGGAGCTTCTTTATTTGGAATGGGATACAAGAAAAAGCACTTAGCCGCTAAAAGCCAAGCGGACTATCCTAAATTTATTTTAGAGACAAAAAGAGCAGAATTGACGCATTGGATGATCTTATTACCGGTGCCGTTATTTTTCCTATGGAATCCGCTTTGGGCAGCCTGGTTGAATGTTTTGTATGCCTTGATCATTAACGTACCTTTTATCATTATTCAGAGATATAACCGACCAAGACTTGAAAGAATACAAAAAATGAAAGAATGTAAGAGAATTTTTAAATAGTAGTGGACACTTTTCCACTTACAGTATATGATATAGGTAGTTAACTTATAAAAAGTAAGTAAGGGGTCTATTTATGAATACATCATACAAAATTGAACAAACTGCTAGTATCGGATCGGTTACGTTAAAAGTTAAAGATTTAAATCGCATTTCTGAGTATTATCAGGAATTAGGTTTGACCGTAATAGAAGCGGCAGAAGATAAAGTTTCTCTAGGTGTTAGTGGTTCTGATCAGCCATTGTTAGTTTTAAAAACTATTCAAAACGCAGTAGATAGAAGAGCTGCTGGGTTATTTCATACAGCATTTTTATTACCCAGTCGTAAAGATCTAGGCGACACACTTTACAGACTACTTGTGAAGAAAATTCCGATCGATGGTGCTTCAGATCACGGGTATAGTGAAGCAATCTACTTACAAGATCCAGAAGGTAACGGGATTGAGATTTACCGTGATAAACCAAAAAGTGAATGGGATATTCGAGAGGACGGAAGAATCGCTGGTATTACGATTGAAATGGATGCGGACGGTGTAATAGAAAGTAGAGACCAGTCTGGTACGGTAGAAAAGTTTCCTGAAAACACTACAATAGGTCATATTCATTTATCAATAATTGATCTAGATGAAACACAAGCGTTCTATCAACAGTTAGGATTTGATCTAACTGATCAATTTGGAGATCAAGCGAGGTTCTTTTCAGCGGGTGGATATCACCATCATATTGGTACAAATATTTGGATGGGCAAAAATTTACCTAAATTATCAGAAGAAGATCTAGGTTTAGAATCTTATTCAGTCCTATTGTCTTCTGAAGAATCTCTTGAAAAATTGAAACAAATTATAGAACTCCGTGGTATACTTGTATTAGAAGATACTCATGAAGTTCTATCTGTATTAGACCCTAACGGTATCAAAGTGATATTTGAGCTTAGAAGATAAGCTGTACTTTGTGTATCTTCTTTCTAAAATTAAGAGGATGAGAAAGGATTGAAATTGAATGACTATAGCAGATTTCACGGTAAAAAATTTAGAAGGCAAAGATGTAGACCTTTCTAATTACACAGGTAAACCGATACTAATCGTTAATACGGCTAGCAAATGTGGACTGGCTTCTCAATTAAAAGACCTTGAAGAATTATATCAATCTTATAAAGACAGAGGGTTTATCGTACTAGGATTTCCGTGTAATCAATTTATGAACCAGGAACCGCTTGAAAGTGGAGAAATTGCTGAATTTTGCAATACGAATTACGATGTGACTTTTCCTATGTTTGACAAAGTGAATGTTAATGGAGCAGACGCACATCCTTTATTCAAACATTTGAAAGAAAAGACTGGAAACAAAATGATCAAATGGAATTATACAAAGTTTTTGATTGATTCAAATGGAGAAGTCATTAACAGATACGCTCCAACAACAAAACCTGTGAAAATTGTAGAAGACTTAGTTTCTATTCTTTAATAGATGATGAATGAACTGCCTTATACAGTATCGGTTAAACTAAACCGACTTACTGAATAGGGTATTTTTTATTTTATTCTGTTCATTAATTTAAATAACGCATAAGATTTAATCATTGTATCTGAAAATAGAGTGTGTCATACTTTTATACTAAGAGAATTAAGGAGAGTACAATATGGTATCGGTAATGTGGTTTCGAAGAGATTTAAGATTAGAAGATAATATTGCTTTATCGCAAGCGTTTGAAAAGTCAGAAAAACTCATATTATTATTTCAAATAAACCCAGAACAGTTTTTAGACGATAGTATGAATCATGCAGCATTCTTTACGAGTGTGCTCCATTTAAAAAAAGAGATTGAAAAACAAGGAATGCACTTACAGATATTACATGGGAATATAGAAGAGAGTTTTCAGAAATTGAAAAAAGATGTACCGGACTGGACCGACATTTACTTCAATCAAGATGAAAAAGGATACGGAAAACAACGTGACGACTTGATGAGAATTTTTTTCAAGGATAACGATATCTCTGTTCATACTTATATGGATCATTACTTGCACGGTGCATATGAAGTCCATAACAATTCAGGTGATTTGTATAAAGTGTTTACTCCTTATTACAATAAATGGATTGAACTGGATAAACCAACTCCAATGAAAGTGGAGATAGACCAGAGTAAGGTCATGAAAAAAGTTTTGTACGCTGATAATGAGGAAAAACTGGAAAAGATGGTTGAAGAGGCAGAACTAGATATCAATTATAAACCAGGGACTCAAGCAGCAAAAGAGCAGTTAAAAATATTCATCGAGGAAAGACTAGATGATTATAAAGTCGGAAGAGACTATCCCAATAAGGATAAAACGAGTCGATTATCTCAACATATGCGATTAGGTGAACTCAGTATTCGAACGCTCTGGGCCGCTGTACAAGCAGAAACGAGTAACGAGAGTCAGCGAACTTTTTTAAAGGAATTATGCTGGCGAGATTTTTACCACATGATCTATGTAGGAAATCCTAATCAAAAAGAGCAGCCTGTCAAGGAACAGTTTTCTCATATTCAATGGGATAATGATGAAGAACAATTTGAAAGGTGGGTTCAAGGAAAAACCGGTTATCCGATAGTGGATGCAGCGATGAGACAATTGAGTGCGTTAGGCTGGATGCACAATCGTTTAAGAATGATTACTGCTTCTTTTTTGACAAAAGACTTATTGATCGACTGGCGCTGGGGAGAAAAGTATTTCCAGAAGATGTTGACTGATTACGATCCATGCAATAACATCGGTGGATGGCAATGGGCAGCTTCTACTGGAACAGATGCTGTTCCTTATTTTAGAATATTCAACCCAACGACTCAATCTGAAAAATATGACAAATCTGGAGATTTTATAAGAGAGTTTGTACCTGAACTCAAATCTGTGAAAGACAAATACATTCATGCTCCGGAGAAAATGAGTAAAGAAGAACAAGAAGCTTGCGGTGTGATTATTGGAGAAAGTTATCCGGCGCCTATTGTAAATCATTCAACTGCTCGTAAACGAGCGATTTCAATTTATGAAGAAAGTAAAGACATCAAACAATAGAGAAATTCCTAATTAATTTATGTATGAGCGTTCAAAACGCTGTATATGTGAAATGTATACAAGTTGAGAATCGACTTAAACTATATATCACCTTTTTATATAAAGGTTTTTGAATTGTAGTTTAGATTTTTAGGTTAATTTTTAAATTTATTGTTGACTATTTCACATACTTGCTTTATAGTACTAATTGTAATGAAAAGAGAAGAACTTTCTTATTTGCATTCTCTCCTCTTCTCTTTTCATTCATTGTTTCAAAGTGTTAGGGATTGAAAGAATCATTTATCTGATCCAGTCCCGTTTCAATATAAGACTATACTTTTGTCGTCTGATCCTCAGCGATAAGTATATCATTTACGGGTATCCCTTACCGGGTGATAGAGAGAAAAAAGGTGTGGCCCTTTTTTCTCTCTACACTCTTTTTATTTAAATTTTTTTCAATGAGTAGTGGAATAGAAGAATTAGCTGGAAGTAATATTTTACATAAAACGAACACACTATAAGTGAATGAGCATATAAATTTATGTTTTTTCTCGTATAGTGTGTTTTGTTTGTGTGTTTTCTAGTGTATACTGTCTTTGGAGTTTCAAGTAGAGGAAAAACTTGAAAGGGAGCCTATTATGAAAAGAAAAGAGCGTATACTGGAATATGTTTTAGAACAAACTAAAGGATACACTAAGAATGAACTGGAGTTAAAACAAGGTGTAACCACTCAGCAACTTTCAGAGTCATTGGATATCTTGCGGAGCAATGTCTCAAAAGATCTGAATGAACTAGTTCGAGAAGGTCAATTGTATAAAATTGAAGGACGGCCTGTAAAGTACATTGATATTAAACTTATGAGGCACAAACCACTTACAAAATATGTCTCTAGTTATAAGGAAAACAAACAACCTACAACTGTATCAGAAACAGGCATCCATAATTTTTCTTTCTCATCAGAAGAAGATATTTTTGAAACAACGATTGGTGCAAACGGGAGTATGAAGAATGCTGTAGAGCAAGCCAAAGCAGCTGTACTTTACCCACCCAAAGGATTAAATACACTGATAACAGGCCCTACTGGCTCAGGTAAAACTTTTTTTGCGCATGCAATGTTCCGGTTTGCCCAAGCAAATGGAATGGTTGACGCTTCTAAAGAGCTCATTGTATTTAACTGTGCGGATTATGCACATAATCCTGAATTATTGATGAGTCATTTATTTGGTTATTCAAAAGGTGCCTTTACAGGTGCTGTGGCAGATAAGGAAGGTTTGATTCAACAAGCTGACGGAAGTATGCTTTTCTTAGATGAAATCCATAGACTTCCACCTGAAGGTCAGGAAATGATTTTTTATTTCATGGATCATGGTACGTATAGCCGGATGGGTGAAACCGGTAAAGCTAGGGGGGCAGAGGTCAGAATTGTCAGTGCGACAACAGAAGATCCTGGATCAACTTTACTGGACACTTTCATGAGAAGGATCCCCATAAATATTCATCTTCCATCATTCAAGCATCGACCGGCTAACGAACAAATCGACTTAGTAAAACTCATGGCTGGAATTGAAGCAAATCGTATTCAAAGAAGAATTAGTTTGACAGAAGATGTGATAAAAGCGCTGATTGCAAGTGTTGGCTACGGAAATGTTGGACAGTTGAAATCTAATATTCAATTAGTGTGTGCTCGAGGGTTCATGCATCAAATGCATAAGGATGAAGTGAACTTAACGGTAATTGACTTACCAGATGGAATTAAATCTGGTTTAGTGCAGTTATCTTCAGATCGTAAAGGACAAACGGAATTATCGAAGTTTTTAGAACCAGTCATCACAGTTTCTCCAAATGAATCCTTTGTTAAGATGAAGACGGATGCGTATGAATTGCCATACAACCTTTATGACATTATCGGTGACAAAGCGGCGCTTTTGAAAGCGGAAGGATTAGATCAGGAATCCATCAACCATTACATTTCAACAGATATTAATGTTCACTTAAAGTCGTATTATCGAAATCACGGGTTTTCATTTAACACGGAATCTAAATTAGCTGAATTTGTAAACGTAGAAGTGATTCAACTGACTCGAACACTTTATGATCTGGTTAAAAAAAGATTGGGTCCTGAATTTCAGCAGAATTTCATCTATGCCATGAGCTTGCATATTAGTTCTTTTCTTAAAAAGATCTATCTAGGAGAAGAGCGCAGTATTAATCACAATATTAAAGAGATGGCCATTGATTTTCCAGAAGAATATGAGGTAGCTAAAGAAATCCGAGAAATCATTTCAGAAGAACTCTCAGTTTCTATTCCAGATAATGAAATTTACTATTTAACCGTCTTGTTGGTTTCTTTGAAAGACGAGCAAGCTAAAGGAAAAGTCGGAATTGTTGTAGCAACACACGGTCAGTCTACTGCGAGTAGTATGGCAAGCGTTGTTGAAGAGTTACTGGATATCGAAAAGTTACTCGCGATTGATATGCCCTTGGATATGCCTCCTCAGACAGCTTATGAGCGAGTAAAGCAGGCTGTAACAGAAGTAGATGAGGGTAATGGTGTATTACTACTAGTGGATATGGGGTCCTTGTTTACTTTCGGAGATAAATTAACTGAAGAAACAGGTGTCGCCGTCAAAACAATAGACATGGTCTCAACAGCTGTTGTTTTAGAAGCGGTTAGGAAAGCTTCATTGGTGGACACAGATTTGAATACACTGTATGATTCTTTGAAAATATTTAGAGGATATGTAGATACAGTTAAAACGAAGCCAATTGAGTTTGATTTGACAAAAATAAAACCTCAAGTCATTCTTGCGGTTTGTGCGAGTGGAGAAGGAACAGCTCAGAAAATCAAAGAGCTTGTAGAAGGGGCGATTGACCAGAACTTTGAAATTGACTTATCTGTTGTAGCTTGTTCTGTAGCAGAGCTGAAGGAACGAAAAGAAGATTTGAAGAAAGATTACTCTATTATTGCGACTACCGGAATCATGAATCCTAAGCTAGATGCGCCATTCATTCCACTAGAACAATTCATTGAACAAGATGTAGCGGTTGTTTTAAATGATCTTGTTTCTAAAAACAATCATGCTTACCTTAGGCCAGAACTAGACGAAGATAGCGCTAGAAGATTATGCCAAAACTTCATTGAAGAAAGTTTCACTTTCATTAATCCGGCGAAAGTTATTGACCCACTCTGGTCATTCGCTCAAGAGTTTTACACACTGTCTAATGAAGAAAAAGATCAATACGCTTTCAATATCAACTTGATTATGCACTTAGCCGGTGTTTTGGAGCGATCGGTCCTAAATGAAGCACTGACGATTGACATAGACGCAGATGAGATACAGCAGCATGAGCTCTATCCGCCTGTAAAAAATAGTGTTGGGAAGCTTGAACAACAATTGAACGTAAATATCAGTCTTAGTGAATACTATTATCTGTATCATTACATTGAAAGTCATTTAAATACTGAAAAAGACAATCAGATTGATGAAATATTTGAAGATTAAATAAAACACTTAAAACACACTGACAAGTTGTATTGTTAGTGTGTTTTTTTAGTGTATCGAAACAATGCTTGTTAGACCGCTGTTTTCTGTATTTAAAAGTTGGCACGCTTCTTGCTTATAGTTAAGTGAGCACAGATAATCAGTCAGTGGATTAATTGAAATGACCGCTCTAATTCTAGAGAGGCGTTTGAGGATGTCCATTCATAAGTGACAAACTGAAAGGAGGATGCCATCAGATCGAAAATGGAGGGTGAAATTGCATGATGGATGTCAGATTAGCCCGAATCGATGATCGGTTGGTTCATGGACAAGTTGTAACTACCTGGACCAGAATAACAGGTATCAGCAGAATTCTTGTCGTCAGCGACGAAGTGGCTAGTAGTGAGTTGAGAAAGTTTCTTCTCAAACAAGCCGCACCACCTGAAGTGAAAACGAATGTTATGACAGTTGAAAAGCTCATCGAAGTATCGGATCATATCTTATTAGAAAATGTAAAAGTGATGCTCTTATTTACAAATCCGACAGATGTAGCAAAATTAGTTAAAGCTGGCATCAATCTTGACACAGTCAATATTGGTGGAATGAAGTTTTCACAAGGCAAGAAGATGATTACCAACTTTATCTCAGTTGACGATCAGGATATTGAAGCGTTCAAGTTTTTGAATCTGCAAGGAATTGAGCTGGAAATCAGAAAAGTTCCTAGTGATCGTAAACAGAATTTAATTGAAGTTCTGAAGAAAGTAGATTGACCTTGTTTCACAATCCGAATTCTCAAGGCACTAGAGAAGACAGTATTATAGTGTATAAACCGTGTTCAAAATATAAAAGTGGATTTGTATTGATCGGTTTAATCGATTGATCAATGAAACTAAAAAATATATAGCGGAACTACCAATCGCTATAGGTAGGAGGGAACTCAATGGTAGGAATAATCCTAGCAAGCCATGGAGAGTTTGCAGAAGGAATATTGCAATCTGGATCAATGATCATCGGAGAACAAGAAAACGTAGCAGCTGTTACGCTTATGCCGAGTGAAGGACCAGACGATATTCGTAGAAAAATGGAAAAAGCAATTGCTTCATTTGATACAGACGAAATTTTGTTTATCGTCGATTTATGGGGAGGTACGCCATTCAATCAGGCGAACACTTTATTCGAAGGTAACAAAGAAAAATGGGCAATCGTGGCCGGTATGAATTTACCAATGGTCATCGAAGCGTATACGTCTAGATTCTCAATGGAGTCAGCGCACGAAATTGCTTCAGCAATTATCGGTGTTGCACAAGATAGCGTAAAAGTTAGACCGGAAGAATTGCAACCAGCAACAACAGGTGCAAGTGCAGCTGGAAACAGTGAACCAAATCAAGCTCTTCCTGAAGGTACAGTTGTAGGAGACGGTAAAATCAAGATTGGACTTGCACGTATTGACTCACGTCTATTACACGGACAAGTTGCAACAGCTTGGTCAAAAGATGTCAACCCAACTCGTATCATAGTAGTTTCTGATAACGTAGCAAAAGATGATTTGAGAAGATCTCTGATCACTCAAGCTGCACCACCCGGTGTAAAAGCAAACGTTGTCCCAGTAGACAAAATGATTGAAGTCTTCAAAGATCCAAGATTTGGTAAAACAAAAGCATTGTTATTATTTGAAAATCCAACAGATGTTGTAAGAGTTGTTGAAGGTGGCGTAGAGCTTGAAGAAGTAAACGTTGGTTCAATGGCGCATTCTGAAGGTAAAGTTATGATCAACAATGTACTTTCAGTAGACCAAAAAGATGTCGATGCTTTCGAAACACTGAAAAAACATGGCGTTAAATTCGACGTACGTAAAGTACCGGCTGATCAACGCAAAAACATGTGGGACTTACTGAAAAAATCTAACATGACAAGAACAGTATAAAACAAGGAGGTTATCAATTATGGGAATTATTTCTATAGTATTAGTATTATTAATCGCATTTATTGCCGGAGTGGAAGGGATCTTAGATGAATTCCAATTCCACCAGCCAATCGTAGCATGTACGCTAGTTGGATTAGCAACAGGTCAGCCTGGTGCGGGATTATTATTAGGTGGATCATTACAACTAATAGCTTTAGGTTGGATGAACATCGGAGCAGCAGTTGCTCCAGATGCTGCATTAGCGTCTATTGCTTCAGCTATTTTAGTTACTATGCGTGGCGCTAGTGTTTCTGAAGGTATTGCTTTGGCTATTCCTTTAGCAATTGCTGGACAAGTTTTAACTATTTTTGTTCGTACAGCTACTGTTGCAATCGCACACGGTGCAGACAGAAAAGCTACAGAAGGTTCATTTAGAGCCGTTGAACTGTATCACTTAGGTGCTTTAATTTTACAAGGATTACGTATTGCGATTCCAGCAGCATTGATTCTTTCAGTTCCAGCGCAATTAGTTACTGGAACTCTTCAATCTATTCCAGATTGGTTGACAGGTGGTATGGCTGTCGGTGGTGGATTCATCGTTGCCGTAGGTTACGCAATGGTTATCAATATGATGGCTACTCCAAAACTTTGGTTATTCTTCGCACTTGGATTTGCTCTTTCTGCTGTTGCAGAATTAAATCTAATCGCAATGGGTATCATCGGAGTCGTATTAGCATTGCTTTACATCCAATTCGCTCCTGAATTTAATCAAGGCGGCGGTGGTGGTGGAAACTCCGGTAGCGGAGATCCACTCGATGATATCTTGAACGACTACTAGAAAAGGAGCGTTGAAAAAAATGGCAGATAACAATATTGAAAACAATAAATTTAAATTAACGAAAAAAGACCGTATGCACGTAGCCTGGAGAAGTCAATTCCTCCAAGCTTCTTGGAACTTCGAACGTATGCAAAATATCGGTTGGGCATACGCTATGATTCCAGCACTTAAAAAATTGTATTCTTCAAAAGAAGACAGAGCTCAAGCACTGAAGCGTCACTTGGAATTCTTTAACACTCATCCATACGTAGCTTCTCCAATCATTGGGGTTACGTTGACTCTTGAAGAAGAAAAAGCTGCAGGTAGAGATATCGATAACGCAGCGATTCAAGGAGTTAAAATCGGAATGATGGGACCTCTTGCAGGTGTTGGAGATCCGATATTCTGGGGTACTTTACGTCCAGTACTTGGAGCATTTGCAGCTTCATTAGCGCTAGGCGGAAGCTGGTTAGGTCCACTAATCTTCTTTATCGCTTGGAATGTTATCCGTATGGCTTTCTTGTGGTATACACAAGAGTTAGGATACGTACAAGGTGGTAATATCACTGAAAACTTAAGTGGTGGATTGATGCAGAAATTAACTCAAGGTGCTTCAGTTCTGGGGATGTTTATCATGGGTGTATTGGTTCCTAGATGGACAAACATGAACTTCCCGCTACAACTAAGTGAAGTTGAGTTACAACCATCTGAATATATTAATTTTAGTGAGTATGCAGATAGAATTAATGAGGGTAGTCTTTCTCCAGATGTTTTAAGAGACTTTGCTGAAAACATTCGTGGTGGTTTAAGTACTGCACCTGTTGATGTTACAACTCTTCAAGATACATTAGATCAATTACTACCTGGTATCGCACCATTACTATTGACCCTTGGTTGTGTGTGGTTACTTCGTAGAAAAGTTAGCCCGATTACAATTATCTTCGGACTATTTGCAATTGGTATCGTAGGTTATATCTTCGGAATCTTTGGATAATCGAACTCAACAAAAATAAAAGTGATGTCAATTTCCCTTTTGGGAATTGACATCACTTTTTTTAATCAAACCGTTTGCGTTTAGAAGAAGCCGGAATATTGAGTTGTTTACGGTACTTTGTAACAGCTCTTCTGGAAATTGTTATATTTTCTTTAGAAAGCATATCGACGATTTTTTGATCAGACAATGGTTTTTCTTTGTTTTCTTCAGAAATTAAAGCCAAAAGTTTTTGCTGAATCGAATGAGTGGAAAGTGAGTCAAATCCTTCATTTTGCAACTTTCTAGATAGAAAGAACTTAAATTCGTATGTTCCAAAGTCAGTCTGGATATACTTTCCATTGATCGTTCTGCTGATTGTAGATTCATGTAAATTCAATTCTTCAGCCAGTTCGCTGAGCTGAAGAGACTGAAGGGCACTCGTTTTATCGAAAAAGAACGCTTTTTGTCGGTTTACGATTGCAGTACCAACACGCAAAATGGTTTCATTTCGCTGTTCCAAACTATCTTGCAGATTCTGATACTCTTGTCTTTTATCTTTGATATAAGAGTGGACTTCTTTATCGTTATGATTATTTAGTCCGGCTACGTAGTCTTGATCAAAAGATAAGACAGGTGTATTTAGCTTTGCTTCTTTGATGATTAGATTTTGATTTTCTATCTGAACAATCAAGTCTGGTCTGATGGTGGTATCCAGGTTACTTTGAAACTGCTCACCGGGAGAAGGATCTAATCGTTTAATATAATCGAAAACAGATTGGACTTCTTGGAGAGAAATTCTATATCTATCTGCAATCAATTTCCATCTGCGGTCAACTAAATCCTGAAAAGATTCTTCTAGAATGATATAGGCTGTTTCTGGAGCAGTGTTATCACGTTCAGTTTGTAACATCAAAGATTCCTGAAGAGAACGAGCAGCGATTCCGGCTGGTTCAAGTTGTTGGAGTAAAACCAATGCATCTAGCAATAATGTTTTATCGGCTTTTGTTTCCTCGACGGCTTCTTCAATCGATTTTGTAGAGTATCCTTTTTGATCTAACTGATTGATCCACCAGAAAATCATTTCTCGAATCAATGTATCTCTATAAGTGAGTAAAACTTGTTCTATTAGGTGATCTCTTAAACTTTTACGGTCATCAGGTATCCAGCCCATATCGTGATCAATTGGAGCCACTTCAGAGAGAGCGCGAGGGAGCTTGATTTCTATAAATGGATTTTCAAGTGCTTTTGAATTCAAATAAGCGATTAATTCATCTTGATTAAAGTTCAGTACCTGAATTTTCTGTAGTAGGATCGGACTGAGTTGTTGTCGTTGAGATAAGTTGAGATGCTGATTCAAGTCCAATACGTTCACTCCTTTTTTTCCTGCATGAATGATGATCGTTTTGCTCATCGGTCCTTATAGTTTAACACAAATAAGGGCTTACTTTACAGAAGCGCTTAGATTTAAACGCATAAAAACGGCAGTATTCAAGTTGAGAATACTGCCGTTTTGCGAATTTTTATAAAGAAACGACGGAAGGTTCCATTGCTTCTTTTGGAACACCAAAGAAATAAGTTGCAACAAATCCTCCAGCATAAGCTGCCAGTAATCCTAGCACATAAGCCCACCATAGATTGTTCACAATCAATGGAATAAGTGCCACACCACTTGGACCGATGGCACTTGCACCAACACCACCGAACAGCCCAATAACGGCACCACCAATACCTCCGCCAATACAAGCGGTGATAAATGGTTTACCGAGCGGAAGGGTTACAGCGTAAATCAAGGGCTCACCAATTCCAAGAATTCCCACAGGTAAGGCACCTTTGATCATCGTAGTCAGTTGTTTATTTTTACGTGCACGTACGAGTAAAGCAAATGCAGCACCTACCTGACCCGCACCAGCCATTGCCAGTATAGGCAAGAGTTGTGTAGAACCGGTCTGTTCGATCATGGTCACATGAATCGGTGTTAATACTTGATGTAAGCCAAACATAACCATTGGCAAGAATAAGGACCCTAGTACAAAACCAGCGAAAGCACCACCTACGCCTAAAATCCAAGTGATCATTCCAACCAGGTTGATCGATACAAAACCAGCTAGAGGCATAATCAGAAATATTGTAGCTAAACCGACGACGAGAAGAGAAATCGTGGGTGTCACAATAATATCAATTGAATTAGGAACAACTTTACGTAATTGTTTTTCAAGTAAGGAAAGAATCCATACAGCTAAAATAACGCCGATTATACCGCCTTGATTGGCGCTTAAGGGTTCACCAGTGAAGATATTAGGAAGCGGTGCTTCTGGTGTTATTCCTGTCAAGTAAACGACACCACCAATGATACCACCTAACCCTTCTGTAGCTTTAAACACTTTTGCGGCATTGATTCCAACATAAATATTTAAATAAGCGAAAAGACCGCGCTGAATAATACCTGTAACTAATACAAGATTTTCCCAAGCTTCACCAGAAATTGTACCCGCTACTAGTAAATTAGAAAAGACTGAAGCGATTCCGCCAATAATTCCTGCTCCAACAAATGCTGGAATTAAAGGAATAAAGATACTTGCTATGGAACGTAAAACCTTTTTGAGAGGGGTCTGAGGATTGTGTTTATTTTTGTGAGCGGCTTTGTTTTCTGCAGCCAATTGATCAAGGTTGTCTGTATCTTTGGAAAACAGCGCCTGGTCCTCAGAAGGGGTATCTTCTTCTCCAACAGCTATGTTTGCAATGTCCCCCATTTCATTGGCTACTTTAGCAGCTAGTCCAGGGCCTAAAATGATTTGATACGTATCTTCTTCTACAGTCCCAAGTACACCATTAATCTGCTTAACCTTATCGTCGTTCACTTTACTTGGATCTTTTATGTCGATCCTTACTCGGGTCATACAATTGATCAATGAATGCACATTACTTGTGCCGCCAATTTGCTTATAAATTTCTTGAGCAAGTTTTTTCTCATCATGTTTTACCATGATTAACGCCTCCTTGTGTAAATTTTATGTAACGGTTTCTATGACCTTATCGTATCAGATTACTCGAGAAAATCAATAAAAATCCTTTTCACTTTATATATTATTTATATGAAATTTTATTTCATAACAAATCAACGTTAAATAAAGCTGAATGATGAATACAGATAAGAATATTAGGCACCTTAGAAATTCTGACTGTGCTATACTATTTTTGTAAACATATTTTTTATTGGGGGAGAAAAATTTGAAATTCACAGACTATACTTATGAACGACCAAATTTTGAAGACTATAAAGAAAAAGCAAACACAATCATTGACACCATCGCACAGGCAGAAGCACTAGAAAGTGTGATAGAATCAATTCAAAAAATGTCTAAACTAATGTCGACGCTTGAAACGATGATAAACATTGCATCCATTCGTTACTCGATTGATACGAAAGATACTTATTATGAAGAAGAGGATAATTTTTGGAACGAGCATCTACCATTATTCCAAGAAGTCGATACACGTTTCTATAGAGCCGTGACAGAATCTGACTTTTACGAGCAGCTAAAAACACACTTTCCAAAAACCTTTATTCAAAATATGCAATACGAATTAGATGCTTTCGATCCGTCAGCTATTATACTACTTCAAAAAGAAAATCAGCTAAGTAGTGATTATCAGAAACTCATTGCTTCTGCAAATATTGAATATGATGGCAAACAACTGAACCTTACTCAATTTGGACCGTATCTACAGGATACAGATAGAAACATTAGAAAGTCGGCAACTGATGCTCAGTGGAGCTTTTTTGAAGAAAATGAAGCCAAACTTGATGAACTTTATGATCAGTTGGTAAAAGTCAGAGACCAAATTGCGAAGACTTTAGGATTTAAAGATTTTGTTGAGTTGGCTTATGTGAGAATGAAACGATATGACTATAACCGCGATATGGTGGAAGTTTACCGTAAACAAGTACTTGATTATGTTGTACCGGTCACAACGAAACTGGCTCAGAGACAAGCAGAGCGTATCGGAATTTCAGATATGAAACATTATGACACACCCCTTCAATTCTTGGACGGGAATCCCATTCCTCAAGGGGATCCAGATTATATTATTGAACAAGGGAAAAAGATGTATCATGAGTTATCGGAAGAAACGGGTACATTTATCGACTTTATGTTTGACAAAGAACTCGTTAACTTACTTTCCAAAGAAGGAAAAGCCAGTGGTGGGTATTGTACATATATACCTGATTACGATTCACCGTTTATCTTTGCGAATTTTAATGGTACCTCTGGAGATATCGATGTTCTGACTCATGAAGCGGGTCATGCATTCCAAGTATTTGAATCTCGTTGGATCAAACAACCAGAAATCGTCTTTCCAACTTATGAAAGTTGTGAGATTCATTCAATGAGTATGGAGTTTTTCACTTATCCTTGGATGGAACTCTTCTTTAAAGATCAGACAGAGAAGTATAAGTTTGACCATTTGAGTGGAGCACTACGCTTTTTACCGTATGGTGTGTTAGTCGATCACTTCCAGCACGAAGTCTATGAACATCCTGAAATGAGTATAGAAGAAAGAAAAGCAACTTGGAGAAAGCTGGAAAAAGACTATCTACCTGAAAGAGATTTTTCTGACAGTGCCTTTCTTGATAAAGGGACCTTTTGGTATCGTCAAGGACATATCTTTGAATCACCATTTTATTATATCGATTATACGTTAGCTCAAGTTTGTGCACTCCAATTCTGGAAGCGTTCGTTGATAGATCAAGATAAAGATGCCTGGAACGATTACATGGAAATTTGCCGAGTTGGTGGAACGCAAAGTTTCTTAGAAATCATTGAAACAGCTAAGCTTCGCTCACCGTTTGAAGAAGGGTCGTTAAGCGATGTGATCAAAGCGATTGAAGTGGAACTAGATCAAGTAGACGATAAAGCTTTATAAGAAAAAAAGAACGATTCCCTTTTATAAATAGGGAATCGTTCTTTTGGTTTCCTTCAATTTTCAAAATCCATTTCTTTCAAACTATGTTCGATTTCATTTGCTTTTTCAAGTTTTTCATCTAACTCATTTTCCAATTCTTTGAGTTCATTTTCCAAGAATTCAATCGATTGATAAGCTTCTGATAAAGAAACGTCGACGGATTTCGGTTCACTAGTGTTTCTATGCTGTTCACCACTAACGCCATGAAGCATCCAAGGAGAAGGAAGTTCAAAAGGATGATTATTAGGAAGTAACTCGGCTTCAGTTTCTGTTAAATCTATCCAGACAGTGGTTTCTGAATTCTCTAGAAGTGCTTTTGAATAATAGGATTGAACCGTATTCCATAAGGGTTTTTGCTGAGTGAAATCATCCCACGGATAAGTGACGTGTAGGTAATGTCCCCCTTTATCTTCTTCCCACAAAATAACGTAACGGGTTTGGTCGTCATTTTCATAGAAATCCCACTTTTCTAGTAATTCTTTACTGAAGAGTTTTTCTGAAGCAGGGAAGGGATAATAGGCTTCGAAAGGAAAGACCTTTTTAGAAAAAGAATCACTTAAATATGTCTGAGCCAACCAATTCTGCTTGCGGCCAAGATCAGTCAACTTAGTCCAAACGGTCGAATCTTCGTCGGATAACAAAGGAGAAAGGTCTGTGGTCTGTGCAGCGTATAAAGTAGTAACATGAGGAAGGCCAATTTTACTTAAAACTTTTTGGGCCGGTAGATTGTGCTTTTCTGTGTTTGCGCCAACGAATGCTACTTCAGGTAATTGAAGAGACAACGCCTTAACGTACTCAAGAATTTCAGTAGCATAATTTTTCCCTCGGTAACGAACATCACTTCTTAATCGTCCGAGCATAATAAAATGATTCGCAAAGACTGAGTACCCCGCAGTGCTGACTAACTGTTCGTCTACAAATAACCCAAAGAGTCTATTATCTCCATCTGTAAGGCTAGGATATACTGCAAGCATATAATCATCATCTAATCCAGTTTGCATAGATTTATATTGGTCATAATCAAATTTGTTTAATTGTCTAATTTCTTTGTTCAACAACTACTCCTCCTGGCCTCCTAAAATTTTTTGGGCAGCTAATTGATACCCAGTGAATGCATAGCCTTGTTTCAAATACATTTCCCGTGGGGTATCATCCGCATCTGCTACGAGTATAACTTGTTTTTTCTTTTCTTTAGCTATTGTCATGACAGCAGTCTGCAATGAAGCTGCAACACCTATATTTCTGAAGTTCTCAGATACATAAAGATCATCTATCTCAATGGTTTCTTGCCCAATAAGTGCGATAAGAGATCCAACGGGAGTACCATTGATATAGGCAATGAGTGGACAGATAAAATCGGCTTCTATAATAGATGTATAGAGATCTTGCTTCATATCCGCAAATAAAGAACCGTAAGTTAAATCTTGAGGATAATTCAATTGCTTGAAGTCCGCTAATTCTTGTTCAGAAACAGGTGAAACCTGTATATTCGCAGGAACTTTAATGGAGAACTGATCAGGATCGATTTGAAATAACTCAAGCATTTCAATCTGATAGCCTGATTCTTCAAAATAAGCAACAATTTCAGGGGTGAACCCTTTGTCTTGCGGCCAATAAAATTTAAGATGTTCTAGTTCTTCTTCTTCATGAAAAGCAAGCTGCATGTTTTCAATCAGCTCAAATTCAGCAAGCGTCGGTTGATACTTTAGAATGAAAAAGTTTGAATCGTATCTATATGGAAGATACTCGTTAAAGTATTGCTGAAAGAATTCGTTTTCGTCGATCAAGTTGCTGTATCGATAAACATGATCAAAAGTAATCAAACCCTGTCACCCTTTCTTATTTTTATAGGAGTCTACTTAATATTTAGAAGTATATTTTTTACTTGAAAAATCGATAGGTTACAAGTTAGTTAGACCTATTCAATTATACTGCAATTTATCCTTCTCATAAAGGGAATCGAAGTAGATTGTATAATCATGATTTATTTTGTGTAAATAATCAAAAATATAACATATATAATATGAGTGCTTTATAATGATTTGACATTTATTCTTTATCATAAATTTATAAATGCATAAAACGTTTGAAAAATAAGATGAATCACTTTTGTATAGATATAATGCACTTTACTAAAAATAAATCTAACCTATTACACTTTACTGGTAAAGGTTGATTTAAAAGCCTTTTGCTAAATAATTTCGTTTATATGAGTCTATCTGTTACTAGTTTTTATAAGTATTATGTTAAAATTAAAAAAGAAAAAAAGATTATCAGAATAAATATACATTAATAGACATTCGTGATAATATTTTTACAATTTTATAAGGGAGTGAATATCATGGAAATGAAGCTAAACAAATCATTGTTCTCACTACTTTCAGTACCACTATTATTGGCCGCTTGCGGAACTGGTGGAACAGAATCGGGTACAAGTGACGAGGGAACTGAGAGTGGCGTCGAAGGTGGAGTTGTAAAACTCGATTTCTTTAATCAGAAACCGGAGATTACTACTCAACTAGAAGAGCTCGCACAGATGTATGAAGAACAAAGTGAGGGTCAAACAGAGGTGACGATTACAACAGTCGGAAGTGGGGAGGGTTCTGCAGCACTACAAGCACGCTTTTCTTCTGGAGAAGAGCCAGCGATGATGATGCTAGGCGGGTTACCTGAAGTTGAGCGTTACAGTGATTCATTGCTAGATGTAACGGATCTAGAAGTTTCTGATACGTTAATCGATGGAACGCTAGAAGGCGGCACAATCGATGGTGTACCTCTTGGTATTCCACTTAACTTAGAAGGATTTGGCTGGATGTATAATCGTGAGATTTTTGAAGAAGCAGGCGTAGATCCTGAGTCTATTCAAAATTATGATGATTTTGCAGCAGCAGTAGAAACACTTGATAGCCAGAAAGAAGCATTAGGAATTGATGCAGTTTTTGGTTTTAGTGGTGGAGAAAATTATATTGCGAATCAATTTTCTGCTAACTTCACAAGTCCTGAATTCAATGAAAGTATTATAGAATCATATGAAGCTACTGAATTGAACTGGGAATATGGAGATCAAATGAAGAAATACACAGATCTCTTCAACGAACATAATGTTCAACCAATCTTGACAGTCGATTATAGTCGTTCTGTCGAAGAATTGTTTGTAAATGATCGAGTTGCGATGGTTCATCAAGGAATTTGGATCGTTCCAACATTAAATGATATCGATCCAGAATTCGCTCAGGAAAAACTAGGCTTACTACCTGTTTATGGTGAAAATGATACAGAAGGTAAAATCATCGCAGGAGCGCCGTTTTATATTGGTGTAAATAAAAATCTGGATGAGGCAGTAGTTGAAGAATCAAAAAACTTCTTGGACTGGATGTATCTGTCTGATGAAGGAAGAGAAATGATTGTTGGGGACTTGGCTTTTGTACCTGCACAAGAAGGATACGAACCGAGCGATATTGCCGATCCTGTTTCAAGCGAATTGTATCAAGCTTTGCTTGATGGAGAAACTGGAGCGATGACACATAAGCAATATCCTGATGGTTGGTTCCAACAAGTCCTATATCCAGAATATCAAAAATATCTGACTGGAGATCAGTCATGGGAAGATTTTGAAAATAATACAGCGGAAGCTTTTAAAGAAATGCGGTGATTTTGATGCAAGGTAAACACAATACAGCTTATTATTGGGCATTCGTATTGCCTTCAATTTTAGCAGTATCAGTTATTATACTGATTCCATTAATTCTTGGAATCGGTACATCTTTAACAAATTCAGATGGATATGTGTCTGAATTTATCGGTCTTCAAAATTATCTGAGATTGATGCAAGATACTCAATTTTTGAATAGTTTATGGTTCACATTAAGATTCTCTTTTGTAGCAGTGATCCTTGTCAATGCAATTGGTCTAGGATTAGCGTTGCTTGTAACTCAAAAGTTGGGAAAATTCAGTACGCTTTTTAGAACGATTTTCTTTATGCCGAATCTAATTGGTGGGATCATCCTTGGATTTATCTGGCAGTTTATTTTTGTCAGAGCGTTTGAAGGAATTGCTACAGCAACTGGGATTTCATTCTTTAGTTCTTGGTTGTCTGATTCTTCAACAGGATTTTGGGGTATGATTATTGTTTTCTTATGGCAAATGAGTGGATACATTATGATCATTTATATTTCGTTTTTGGCAAATATTCCTAAAGAGCTGATTGAAGCCGGATTTATGGATGGGGCAAGTGACTGGAAAGCCTTTTGGAACATTAAATTTCCGATGCTGGCGCCAGCGTTTACTATCAGTTTATTTTTGACTTTAGCGAATGCATTCAAAATATATGATGTTAACTTGGCACTGACCAATGGTGCACCTTATGGGTCAACCGAAATGGTAGCAATGAATATCTACAATACTGCGTTTTATCAGTACCAACAAGGATATGCACAGTCTAAAGCGATTATATTTCTACTTCTTATAGCGGCAATCTCTTTAACACAAATTCTTATTACACGGAGAAAAGAGGTTGATTTATAATGAGTAGCGTGAAAAGACATAAATCCCTAGTTTTATTAATGGGTACGATTTTATCTTTAACTTGGATATACCCGTTTGTTATCATATTCTTTGGGTCATTTAAAAATAGATCTGAGATTTTTACAAATACACTTTGGGTACCAGAAGATGTTGTAACGGATAATTATCCAAGAGCTTATGAAAGTCTGGAATTTGCCAGTAGTTTTTTTAACTCAGTGTTGATTACCACAGTTAGTATTATCATTATCGTGATCTTTTCTTCTATGGCTGCTTATGCACTAGCGAGAAAGAAAAATAAAATGAGTAATGTCATCTACTTTATGTGTGCTTTAACTATGCTGATTCCTTTCCAATCTGTTATGATTCCACTAGTTAGTATGTTCGGACAAGTGGATCTTCTTAACCGTTTTGGACTGGTCATCATGAACTGGGGATTCGCAACGAGCATGTCGATTTTCTTATACTATGGCGCTATGAGATCAATCTCAGTTTCATTAGATGAAGCAGCTTACCTCGATGGAGGGAATCCTTTGCAGATATTCTGGCAAGTGATCTTTCCTATATTAAAGCCGACGACTGTAACAGTGATTATCTTGAATGCCATTAGATTATGGAATGACTTCTTACTACCTTCTCTTGTCATTAATAAAGAGGGTATGCGGACGATACCACTTAGAATGTATTATTTCTTTGGTGAATATACTGTTCAATGGGAGTTAGCGCTAGCAGGTCTAGTGTTAGCGATCATTCCAATCATTATTTTATATATCTTTCTTCAGAAATATATTGTTGAAGGTGTTACAGAAGGCGCGACAAAATCTTAATAAAAGCATACTTGAAAGATGCAGAGCAAATGAAGCTCTGTATCTTTTTTTGTACATAAATTTTTTGAGTCATATTTTGTCAAAATTTGTTCACTGTAAATGAAACAAATGAACATTAAAAGAAGGTTGTTATATTTTTAAAATACCGTCAAATTGGGATTTTGCTCAAAATTTTTGTTCGAATTTCCGTCAAACAATACAATTATGTAACAAATTACAGGTTGATTTGTCATAAGAATAAAATCTTAAAAATTCAAAAACCATGATAGGATTAACTTAGTCAACCAGAGAGAAACAAGTGACCAAGTCACAAGTTAAGAAACTATAAAAAAGAATGTAGGAGTCGTTAAATTGATTAAAAAGAAAGTATTTGCCGTAGTAGCCGCATCATGTCTTAGTTTTCCAGTATTCGCACCCCTTCAAGCATCCGCTCAATCTGATCGTATGGAAGAGCTAGAAAGAGAACAGCGTGAACTGAATGAGAAAAACCACTCTTTAGACGAACAGATTCAGTCAAAAGAGCAGCAAATGAAAAGTTTACAAGAAGAGCGTACTCAACTTGAAGAAGAAGTGAGTGGTCTTCAAAAAAATATCGATGAATTGGTTATGAAGATTGAAGAACAAGAAAAAGATATCCAACGTATTGAAAAAGAAATTGAAGAACTACAAACAGATATCGATAGATTAGAAAAACAAATTGAACAAAGAAATGAACAGTTAGAAAATCAAGCAAGATCAGTACAAACAGAAGGAAATGCCTCTGATATTATCAATATGGTCGTGTCTGCGGAAGATTTTTCTGATTTAATTGGACGTATCGGAATGGTTTCTCAAATCGTATCTGCGAATCAAACAATCATGCAAGCTCAAATAGATGATCAAGAAGCTTTAGAAGCTGCAGAGCAATCAATCGAAAAAGAAAAAGAAGAAGTACAAACAGTAAAAGCTCAACTAGAAGTGGATCGAAACAATTTAGTTGCACAAAGAGTGGAATTAGATGATAAAATCATTCAAGTTGCAGAACGTTTTGATATGTCTGAGGAAGAAAAAGCGTCATTCGTTTCAGAACAAACGATTGTAGCACAACGAACAAGTACATTAAGTGCAGAAATGCAAGAAGAGCAAGAGCGTATTATGGAAGAACAGAGAAGAATTCAAGAAGAAGCGCGTCTTGCTGAAGAGCAACGTCAAAAAGAAGAAGAAGAAGCTTATAGATTAGCAGAAGAAAAGAGAGTTGCAGAAGAAAGAGCAGCTAGTGAACAAGCAGCAGCTAACAAAGCAGCTGAAGAAAAAGCCACAAGTGAAAGAGCCGCAGCTAGAGCTGCAGCAGAAAAACAAAAATCAGAGGTAGCGACTTCTACTTCGAAACCATCACAACCTGAATCAACACCAGCACCATCAACACCAAGTACTCCTGCTCCATCAAAACCGAGCACTGGTGGAGGCTGGACAAGACCGGCTAGTGGGCGTATCTCTTCGCCGTTTGGTTACCGTACACATCCAATCAGTGGAGAACGGAAACTTCACAGAGGAATCGATATTGCCGGTGGTGGACCTATTGTCGCTGCAAAACCTGGTAAGGTTGTTACAGCTTCATACGGCGGTAGCTATGGATACCATGTTAAAATCGATCATGGGGATGGAACGACTTCGCTATACGCACACATGTTAGCAGGTCTTAAAGTGGCACCTGGGCAAACTGTATCTCAAGGACAACAGATTGGTGTCATGGGCTCGACAGGTGGTTCAACAGGCGTTCACCTGCACTTTGAAATTACAGTAAATGGAAACCTTGTTGACCCTCTTTCTTATATTGGAGGATAACTAGGGAATCAGAATCGGAGAGCTGCACTACTAACGTAGGTGTATGCTCTCTTTTTTGTTTAGTTAAAGTATTATTCACTGCTCAATTTGAATTGAATTATGTTAAACTATTCTTTGTAAAAGAGAGAGGACGTTACGATGGAGAAGATTGAATCCACAAAAAACCAAAAAGTCAAAAACTGGAAAAAGCTCTTGACCAGAAAAGGTCGAAATAAAGCGGGTCAATACTTAATTGAAGGGTTTCATTTAATAGAAGAAGCCATTCGTGCAGATGTAATGATTCAATGTTTGATTATCAGAGAAGATGTCATGAACAACGAATGGGTAGGGCGTATAGAATCGGTAGAAGCTTACGAGATATCTTTTGAAGTGGCTTCAGAACTCGCAGATACAGAAACCACACAAGGGATTTTTGCTGTGCTAAATATAGAAGAAGAAAAAACGGAAACCGTTGAGAAACCGTACCTTTTTTTAGATGCCGTTCAAGATCCTGGAAATGTAGGTACGCTTATTCGTTCTGCAGACGCAGCCGGGTTTGGCGGTGTAGTGCTAGGTGAAGGATCGGCAGATTTGTATAATCCTAAAACCTTAAGATCTACCCAAGGTAGTCACTTTCATTTATCCATAATCAATGGAGAACTAGAGCGATGGGTAGAATCTTTTCAAACTAAAGGATATGCAGTTTACGGAACGGCATTGGATGAACGAGCTGTTGACTATTCTAGTGAAAAACAAACACAGCCTTTTGGTTTGATTGTTGGAAACGAAGGAGCCGGTGTACGTTCTGAGTTACTAGAGGTGACAGATAAAAATTTATATATTCCAATTAAAGGGCAAGCGGAATCTTTGAACGTTGCGATTGCTGCTAGCATCTTGATGTTTTCTATATATCAATAAGAGAACTAACTAGATCAGGACAGAATAAGTAATTATAACGGAAATTTGACAATTTCCGTCTATTCGTGATGTAAGCGTTTTTTATCTAACTAAATGCTTTAAATATGATTTCGTTAGGAGTAAGATATGGGACATAAGCAATTAACGATTTAAAAAAGCATTCTATTAAATAAAATGACTATAGATATTAACCGTAACATAAAGGAGACGTTTCATGGAATTTGTTCAGTCTATCTGGGAACAAGATCTAGAATATGTAGCTTTAATCAATGATTTACTTGAAAATGAAGATTTGCTTAAGTTAGAAACTATTACGCATCACCACTATACGACTCGTTTGACACATTCGCTTTTTGTTTCATATGTCAGCTACCGTATAGCTAAAAAAATGAATTTGAATGTAAGGGCAGTTGCTAGAGCAGGACTCTTGCACGATTTTTTCCATGAAGGACGGGAAGAAATCGCAGCTATGGAAATGGGTTCACACAACTGTGTGCATCCTAAAATTGCTGTGGAAAATGCAGCAAAAATCACGCCATTAAGTGAACTTGAAAAAGATATCATCTTAAAGCATATGTTTTTATGCTCAAAAGTTGGATTGCCACGCTACAAAGAGAGTATGATTGTAACTTGCGTAGATAAATACTGTGCAATCAATGAAGTGTCTCAACCATTAAGAGAAAAGACAAAAGCGAAAATGGCGAATCTAATTTCTCGAATACGCCTAGTACACGCTTAAATGAATTAAAAAAGATTCTTTAAGAGGATTTTACCCGCTACTTAATAAGTAGTAAAAAAGCAGGAGTTGGATTGTACACACGTACAAGTTAACTCTTGCTTTTTTGATTGTCTAGTTTTAAGGTCTAATGTGTGAAATGAAGTTGATTTAGATAATTGATAAACGCGATGTTATAACGGGGCGTTGATTAGCAATTCATTTTCAACTAAATCAACCACTTTGAAACGATTATCTTCTTTAATATAAATAGATTTAAACATCTGCTCGTCACCTTCAGTAAATAGAATGACCCTTGTTCCTGGGTTATCTGTAATGAGGTAAGCATCTAGTTGAGAAGGATCAAAAGTATCTTGATCAGCAAATTCTTCATAATCACTTAAATCAGAAATCATCTCAGCATCTTCTAAATCTTCATCATCTACGGGGGCCATTTCTTCTTCAGTCGCAGCGGCATCTGTTACTTGAGTTTCATCGTCTACTGCAGCTTCTTCTTCTTGAGTGAGTGTTGTATCTTCAGTTGCCTCATCTGTATCTCCAGCATTGCAAGCGCCTAGTAAGCTTACACTTAATAATAAACCAATCATCTTTTTCATATAAATGCTCCTCTATTAGAATGATAGTTTAAGTATACAAAACATCTAATTATTCCTCAAAAGATAGGGATTAGGGTACAAAATAGGTTGTCTCTGTTGAAAAATAAAAATGGATACTGTATCGTTAACTTACTAATACCGCCTTGAAATAGACTAAATAATCAGATATGATGAATTGTCGATTGAAAAGATAAGGTTAAAAAGGAATTTCGACTAAAAGTACATGCTAACCGCATGTTTTTTTTGAGCATATCCTAACTAGTAAATTTGGAGGTGAGGCAAATGGATGCCAGTCCCAGTTTTTTATCAATAAGTAAATCAAATCAAAAAAGTGCCTCCAAAGGTATACTCAGTGAAGGATGATAGAAAATGAAATTTATCAAAGATAACAAACAAAAACACTACGAACAAATTTTTTCAGCAGCTAAAAAAGATGATCGTGAACAGTTCAGAGAGCTATTCCTTAAGTTACATGACAGAGACCAGCACGAAATATTCCACTTATTATATCCAGAAAAAAAGCGAAAGATATCTCATTTTTTAGACCCTGAAGAATTCGCTGAGATATTTGAATGGATGGAGACAGAAGATCAAGAAGCTGCTGTCCAGTACCTTCCAGATGAATACATGGCTAATGTATTTAACCATATGGCGGCCGATGATGTAGCGCACTTTTTAAACGAAAGTGACGATACAGATAATCAAGTCTTGCTTTCTATGATGGATGATCGCGAAAGTGAACGCGTACAGGAATTACTGTCTTATGCACCAGAAACTGCTGGGTCAATTATGACCAAGGAGTTTATTAAAATCAATTACAAGTTAACACTAGATCAAGTGATTGAAAAATTGAGAAATATTGGTAAAAAAGCAGAAACGATTTATTACTTGTATGTGGTCGATGAAAAAGAAAGATTGTTAGGGGTTCTGTCACTAAGAGACCTGTTACTGTCTCCTGAAACAGAAACGGTAGAAAACATCATGTTTAGTCAAGTTGTTTCAGTCAAAGTGGATGAGGATCAGGAAAACGTTGCGAGAGTCATTCAAGATTACGATTTACTCGCTTTACCAGTGCTTGCACACAATGGTTCTATGTTGGGTATTGTAACAGTCGATGATATTATGGATGTTTTAGAAGATGAGGTAACAGAGGATTTCAATGACTTTGCAGCGATAAAAAAAGGGACAGACGATAGAAAAATGACGCCATTTAAAACAGCGAAAGCACGAGCACCATGGATAGTCATCCTTTTATTCTTAGGAATGATTACTGGAAGTCTAATCAGTTTCTTCGAAGAGACATTACAGTCCGTTGTATTATTAGCAGCATTTATTCCTATGATCATGGATACAGCCGGTAACGTAGGTACACAAGCATTAGCGGTAGCGGTTCGTAATCTAACAATTGAAGATGATCAAGACAAAGAAAGCTTGTTCCAGACGATTAAAAATGAACTTGGAGCAGGTGTACTAATTGGTATCTTAGCAGCAGTTGTTGTGAGTGGTATTGTGTTCGTTCTTCATGGAAATGGTGTACTAGCTTTAATTATCAGTGCGTCAATGTTACTAACGGTAAGTGTATCTACAGTTATGGGGACCGTTATTCCTGTAATTATTAACAAATTTAAAATTGATCCAGCAGTAGCATCAGGTCCGTTTATTACAACAATTAATGATTCACTGGGATTATTTATCTATTTTTCTATTGCAACGCTTTTCCTTGAGCACTTATAAAGGGCAATAGCTCAAGATTGATCGATGATATGTCAGAAATTCAACTTTTTCTTTGATTTACTTACAAAAAGTTCTTATTGATGATATACTATTGTTGTTTGAAAGTAGAGGTGAACATACATGATTGAAGCAACAGAGAATAAAATCATTTGTCCAAAGTTTGAGCAAACTTTTTCTATACTGGGGAAAAAATGGACTGGACTCATTATTGATGTTTTATTGGATGGACCTCGTCGTTTCAAAGATCTTTCAGAATCGATACCTGATGTAAGTGATCGTGTTCTTGTAGAAAGACTGAAAGAACTTGAACAGGCTGATATCGTGACTAAGAATCTTGATGAAGATTGCGAAATCAAATCTGGATATTGTCTAACGTCAAAGGGCGCAGCTCTTGAAACAGTTATGAGAGAAGTACAAGGCTGGGCTGACGAATGGATCAGTGCTGAGGAATGCCATAAACACCTATAATCGGTTTCAAAACCAACAATATAAATGAAAAGCTATTGTTGAAAAAGAGTAATTCAGTGGATTATCAAGAGAGCGAATGCCGTTGGCTGAGAGCATTCGTATAAAAAACTGAATGAAGTTCACTTTCAACGTTCTAGAGTTCAAGATCTGCGGATTATTTGCTCTGGTTAAAGCGGATTTCGTATGACAGAAGAAATCTCGGTATGCGCCGTTATGCAGAAGTGTAAGACTGGCTTGATCCAGTTTTAAACAAGGGTGGTACCGCGTGTTGACCTCGTCCCTATATTGGGATGGGGTCTTTTTTTGTTCAAAAAACTACATAAACGAAGGAGAGAGATTATGGAATTAAAAGATAGATTATTAGACATTTCAGCAAAAGCAACAGCTGAAATCAGTGCAGTAACAACTATGGAAGAATTAGAAACATTAAGAGTCGCTTATTTAGGGAAAAAAGGTGCGTTAACACAAGTGCTTAAAGGGATGAAAGATTTATCTGCTGAAGAGCGTCCAGTGATTGGACAGCTGGGAAACAAAGTTAGAGACGAGATTACGACGCAACTAACTGAAACAAAAGCGTCTATTGAAAAAGAAGTTTTGAACAAGCGCCTCTCAGAAGAAACACTGGATGTTACTCTTCCAGGTATCAAACCGAAAAAAGGTCAAGCGCATGTCATCACACAAAGTATTGAAGAAATTGAAGATCTTTTCTTAGGAATGGGTTATCAGATCGTTGAAGGAAATGAAGTAGAAGAAGACTATTACAACTTTGAACGTGTCAATCTTCCACAAAATCATCCAGCTCGCGATATGCAAGATACATTCTACATTACAAAGGAAATTTTACTGCGTACGCATACATCTCCGCTTCAGGCTAGAACGCTTGAGCAGCACGACTTCTCAAAAGGACCACTTAAAATGATCAGTCCTGGTAAAGTTTATCGTCGTGATACAGATGATGCAACGCATTCTCATCAATTCCACCAGATTGAAGGTATGGTCATCGATAAGCATATTACGATGGCAGATCTTAAAGGAACACTAGAAGCGCTTGCTAAGAAAATGTTTGGAGAAAATCGTGAAATCAGATTACGCCCTAGTTATTTTCCGTTCACGGAACCTTCTGTAGAAGTCGATGTCAGCTGTTTTAAATGCGGTGGAGAAGGATGTAACGTCTGTAAGCAAACAGGTTGGATTGAGATTCTTGGAGCAGGTATGACACATCCTGAAGTGCTGAGAATGTCTGGTATAGATCCTGAGGTTTACGGTGGATTCGCATTTGGAATGGGACCAGACCGCATCGCGATGCTGAAGTACGGAGTCGATGATATCCGTAATTTTTACTTGAACGACCAGAGATTCTTAGAACAATTTAAGGTGAAGGGATAGGATAAAATGAAAGTATCATATAACTGGCTATCAGATTATTTGAATTTAGAAAATACAACGCCTGAAAAGCTTGCTGACCAGATTACGTTGACTGGTATCGAAGTGGATAGTCTCATCGAAATGGGCAAAGGCTTAAAAAACATTGTAGTTGGAGAAGTGAAATCCATTGAAAAAATGGAAGATTCCGATCACTTAAACATTACACAAGTGGACGTTGGCGAATCAGAACTGTACCAAATCGTTTGTGGGGCTCCTAACGTAGATAAAGACCAGAAAGTCATCGTGGCTCTTCCTGGTGCAAGACTTCCAGGTGATTTCAAAATTAAAAAAAGTAAGTTGAGAGGACACGTTTCGAACGGTATGCTATGTGCGCTTGATGAACTTGGATTTTCAGATTCAGTGATTCCAAAGCATGCAGAAGATGGCTTATATCTTTTACCGGAAACGGCTGTCGTTGGTGAAAGTGCATTAACTTATTTAGGACTTGACGATGTATTGATCGATTTAGATATTACACCGAACAGAGCTGATGCAATGAGTATGCGTGGCGTAGCCTTTGAAGCTGGTGCGATCTTGTCTCAAGTGCCGACTTTTGAAGACATCCATGTATCAGAAGATCCATCGAGTTCGATAGAAGAATGGATCAGTGTTTCTGTTGAAAACCCAGAAGACACACCGTACTATAAATCGCGTATCGTAACGAATCTAACCGTTACCCAAAGTCCGTTATGGTTACAACGTAGACTGATGAGTGCTGGGATACGTCCAATCGATTCGGTCGTTGATGTTACAAACTATATCATGCTGGAATACGGACAACCATTGCATGCTTTTGATTACGATTTATTGGATTCCAAAGCAGTTCATGTAAGAAGAGCGCAAAATGATGAGACAATGACAACACTCGATGGACAAGAAAGAACTTTGACAACTGAGAACTTAGTTGTGACCAATGGAAGTAAACCTGTTGCACTAGCAGGGGTTATGGGCGGTCAAAATACGCACGTAACCGGAACAACTCGTACCGTTCTAATAGAATCAGCAGTTTTTGAATCTTCTTTGATCCGTAAAACGGCCCAATCATTGAATCTTCGAAGTGAGTCGAGTTCAAGATTTGAACGTGGATTGAATCTAGGTACTATTCAAGATGCTTTGGATCATGCAGCTGTTTTAATGGCAGAAATAAGTAAGGGTACAATTATTTCTGGAGTAGCTGGAGCAAACGATCAACAGGCAACTAAAAAAGAAGTTTCTATCACTGTTACAAAAATCAATCATGCACTAGGAACGGCTCTTTCTCTTGAAGAAGTGGCTTCAATCTTTATAAGGTTACAATTTGACTATAGATTGATTGAAGATCAGTTTATTGTAACAGTACCTTTGAGAAGATGGGATATTTCGATTGAAGCAGATCTTCTTGAAGAAGTGGCACGTATTTATGGCTATAACAAGATTCCTTCAACACTACCTGTGATGGAATCTACTCCAGGAGAATTAACGGATAAACAACGTCAAACGCGTCACATACGTAGATTCCTTGAAGGCAGTGGGCTGGCTCAAACAATCAGTTATGCACTAACGACTCCTGAAAAAGCAGCAAGATTTAGTTTGAAACCTTCTAAAACAACAGAATTGGATTGGCCAATGAGTGAAGAACACAAGTCACTAAGACTGAGCTTAATTAGTGGTCTAATTGATAATGCAGCTTACAACTCGGCACGTCAGACTAAAAATAGTGCTTTGTATGAAGTAGGACATGTATTCTACGAAAACCAAGCGTCAGCCTTGCCTATTGAGGAAGAACACGTGGCTGGTCTGATTACAGGATCTTTATCTGAACATACGTGGCAGTCAAAAGCACAGTCTGTTGACTTCTTTACTTTAAAAGGGATTGTAGAAGAATTACTTGAGTCTATTGGATTCAGTGAAAAAATCTCGTTTACAGCTATTAAAACACTAGAAGACTTCCACCCTGGAAGAACAGCTGAAATTTGTATCGGAAATGATGTGGTAGGTGTTATTGGACAAATCCATCCACTCATTGCACAGAAATTTGATTTAGGGGATACTTTTGTATTCGAAATGAGCATTGAAGCACTTGTTGAAGCTGACAAAGACCCCGTTCGTTACCAAACGATTCCAAAATATCCTGGAACTTCTCGTGATATTGCCTTGCTTGTTCAAGATACGGTGACGCACAATCAAGTGATCTCGACAATCGAAGCAAACGGTGGGAAATGGCTGAGAAACATCCAGTTATTTGATCTTTATCAAGGAGAACATATCCAAGAAGGTCAAAAATCCCTAGGATATTCACTATCGTACTTGAATCCTGAAGCAACTTTAAAAGAAGATGAAGTGAACCAAGACTTTGAAAAAGTAAAAGCAGCCCTTGTTCAAGAACTGGATGCTGAGATACGTTAAAAGAAGGTAAGTGTATTCAACTAAGTTCTAAAATAACGCGACCTTTTGCGTTTTGAAAAGAGAACGAATCCTATCAAAGCGATTAGGTAATCCTGATATTCAGGATTACCTGATCGCTTTTTGCCTTCGAATCAGCAATAAAAAGTCCATAATGAGATGAATGAAGTTTAGAAATACCAGGAATATTGAAGCGCCTAAAGAGGTAAATAATAAGCAATTGGTGCAAGTTCTTTTTTTTCATGTTATTATAATAAGGAATTTGTATATCTAGGAGGCAGGTCTATGCCTGAAGAAAAGAGAAGGTTCAAAGCTGAAATTGCTGGCGAAACGTATACGATCGTAGGGCCACGCTCTGAGCAACATATGAAGACTGTTGCTCAGACAGTGGACGAACAAATGAACCAACTGAAAGAAATGACTAAAGGTCTCGATTCAGAGAAGAGAGCTATATTGATGGCAATCAACGCTGTTTCAGATCAACTCGAGATGAAGAAAAAAATAGTGAAACTCGAAGAAAGAATAAATGAATTGGAAAATGAACGCTCATGACATAATTTGATCGTTTAGCCATTAAGGAGAGCAAAAGTACCATGGTATTCACTTTAATTATATTGTTTTTATTACTCATATCGCTCTATAGCGGAGCAAGAAGAGGACTGATTTTACAATTAGTCTTAACAATTGGATACTCAATATCCTTTTATTTCGCATTACAGTATTACCAAGAAGTAAGCGAATTTGTAAGAATGCTCGTGCCATATCCGAGTCCAGTTTCAGCTACAGATAATCCTTTCGTTTTATATGGAAGAGAGATTACTTTTAATTTAGATCAAGGGTTTTATAATGGTGTTGGCTTTATAGGAATCTTGATAATTGGTTGGATCGCAACACGCTTTGTCGGGGGGCTACTGAATTTCATTTCAGAGATTCCAATATTAAAACAGCTGAATGCCATAGGAGGCGCGATCATCGGATTAATCGTCCAATATGTTGGGATTTTTCTAGTTTTATTCCTATTGTCTACTGTACCAATAGGCTGGATTCAAAATCAGTTTGAGTCTAGTACAATCGCAAAAAAAATCGTGTCTGATACTCCAGAACTATCTTCTAATCTATACGAATGGTGGATCCAAGAAGGCTTGAGAGAAGACGGCATTATTGAATAAGTTTAAAATGTACAAGCATCAGACGACAATATAATGGTGTTGATCTGGTATACGTAGGCTTAAAGCACGTATCCAGCAACACTTTTTTTGTCGGTACTTGTTAATACGAATTAGAGAGGCTTGATAGAATGAAGATGAAAATCGAAAAATCATTCAAAACACTGGATTTTCCTAAAGTAATGAATCAACTATCGACTCATGCAGTTTCAAGTTTAGGAAAAGAAAAAATCCTAGCACTTTCTCCTTCATCAGATTATGAAGAAGTGAAAACAAGACAAGAAGAGACTGACGATGGTGTCAGAATACTAAAAATGCGTGGGGGCATTCCATTATCACCCTTCTTAGATATCAGACCGCACTTGAAACGTGCGAATATCGGTGCTGCATTGAATGGCCAAGAGATAGCTCAAATCGGTAAAGTAATCCGGAGTGTAAGAGAAATCAGCCAATTCTTTACCCAATTAAAAGAAGACGAAATAGAATTAAACCAGCTTTATAAAATCAGTAATCAGTTTGTCTTATTAAGACCGCTTGAAAGAACCATTTACTCAGTTGTAGATGAAGGTGGATACGTTTTAGATGACGCAAGTACGAAGTTAAGAGGTATCCGAACGGCTATCAAACAAACTGAAAATAGAGTACGTCAGAAGCTTGAGAGTATCGTTAGAGGGAGTCAGGCAAGGTTTCTGACAGATGCGATCATTACTATGCGAAATGACCGTTACGTGATTCCAGTGAAGCACGAGAACAGATCGACCTTTGGTGGTGTTGTACATGACCAAAGTTCAACTGGCCAAACGCTCTTCATCGAACCACAAAGTGTTGTGGATTTGAATAATCGTCTAAAACAATACCAAAGTGAAGAGCGTAGTGAAGTGGAAAGAATTCTTGCTGAATTAACCAATGAGATTATGCCGCACACAGCTGAAATCGAACAAAATATGACGGTTTTGATTTTTCTGGATTTTGTGAATGCTAAAGCGAAGTATGCAAGAGAAATCAAAGGAATTAGACCACTGATTAGTAAAGAAAATCATGTCTCCTTTATTCAGGCAAGACATCCTTTACTAGAAGAAAATGACGTCGTAGCAAATGATTTGATTCTAGGTGAACAGTATCAAACGATGATCATTACTGGACCAAATACAGGGGGAAAAACAGTTGCCCTCAAAACACTTGGCTTACTTCAATTGATGGGACAATCTGGATTGCAGATTCCTGTAGAAGAAGAAAGTGTCATGGGTGTTTTTTCAAGTGTATTTGCAGATATTGGTGATGAACAGTCGATTGAACAAAGTTTATCGACATTTTCATCTCATATGACGAACATCGTCAATATACTAAGTAAAATTGATGAAAACAGTTTGATCTTACTAGACGAACTAGGAGCTGGTACAGATCCTCAAGAAGGTGCTGCTCTAGCAATCGCAATGCTGGATGCAATAGCTGCTAAAGGTAGCTATGTGCTGATCACTTCACATTATCCTGAGTTAAAGGCTTATGGGTATAATCGCCCTCAGACGATCAATGCGAGTATGGAGTTTGATGTTCAAACTTTGAGTCCTACGTATCGATTATTAATAGGAATACCAGGACGAAGTAACGCATTTGAAATTGCTAAGCGATTAGGGCTTGAAGAGGCTATCATCGAGTCAGCTAGACAATTGATGAGTGGTGAAAGTCAGAGTGTTGATGAAATGATTCAAGATCTGGAAACAAAAAGAAAACAAGCAGATCAAGCAACAGTATCTACTAAAGAAGAACTGAAAAATGCTCAGAAGATTCATGAGGAATTGAAGACGGCATTCAAAGATTATGAGATTGAAAAAGAAAGTCTTAAGAAGAAAGCAGAATCAGAAGCTAATAGAATTATTGAGCGTGCCCAAAAAGACGCTAATGATATCATAGAAAATCTGAGACAGAGACAGCTCGAAGGACAAGCAGGCGCAAATATCAAAGAGCACGAATTCATAGATGCTCAGACGAAACTAGCCAACTTAAAGACAGAAGAAGCGGCCTTAAAGAAGAATAAAGTGCTTCAGAAGCAAAAACGCAAAAAAGAATTGAAACCTGGAGATTCTGTTCAAGTAGAATCTTTAGGTCAAAAGGGTATTTTGATTGAAAAATCTGGTAACAAGCAATGGGTCGTGCAAATGGGAATGTTGAAGATGAAGTTGAACGAAAGCGATCTTACGCAGACTCAAGCTGAAAAAGAACCAAAACAAGCTCGTGCTTCATTGAAATCATATTCTATGGGCTCTGTATCTACAGAAATAGACTTAAGAGGAGAAAGAGTGGAATCAGCTCTAAACCGATTAGATCAATATCTTGATCAAGCTATTTTGTCTAATTACCCTAAAGTTACCATTATTCACGGAATGGGGACTGGAGCAGTCAGAAAGGCCGTTCAAGATTATTTGAAAAAACATTCTCAAGTAAAAACTTACGGAGATGCTCCAGCGAACCAAGGTGGTAGCGGTGCTACAAACGTGACTTTTAAATAAATTTATGACAAATCAGCAAATATAGCTCAAAGATTAGATTTTTTGTCTAATCTTTGGTATACTGTTTTTGTTGCAATAAAAACTTACTTTTTATTAGTAAGAATAGGAGGATATCATTATGGTTAAAGAATTAACAGATAATACTTTTGAAGAACAAACAGACGCAGGATTAACATTAGTTGATTTCTGGGCTACTTGGTGCGGACCTTGTCGTATGCAATCACCAGTTATCGATCAATTAGATGAAGAGTCAGCAGGAGACGTTTCATATTATAAAATGGACGTTGACGCAAACCCTGAAACTCCAGGTAAATTTGGAATTATGAGTATCCCAACGCTATTAGTTAAAAAAGACGGAGAAGTTGTGGAGAAATTAATTGGTTATCACAGTAAAGAACAAATTGAGTCTACACTTGCTAAACACAAGTAACTTAAGATAAATACTGAGAAACAGTCCTTATTTAATCTGCTGATATAAAGGGTTGCTAGTTGTACTAGTACTCTTTACAGCAATACTAAATAACGGGCTGTTTTTTTAGTGCTAATGTATCACTATCTTCTGGGTTTAAAATGTGTCAACTTTTCAACAGCCAAATAACAATTGTCATCAAATTTGCCTAATGAGTATCAATTTTAAAGAATTTGAGTTAAGCTTAATTTAACGATATATATCAAGGTAAATTGTTTTAGAGTTGCTCGGATTATAACTATGTTAATATAATCCGATTTAAAATAAGCAAATTATCCTTTAAAAGCAAGAAATACCTTATATATATCTACTTAAGGAAGAAGCGGAGTGAGTAATAATGACCCAAAATAGAACCCTTAAGACCGAACTGGAAGATACTATAGATTATGGATATGTCGTTGAATGTAAAGACAAAACCGTACATCTTACAGTAGAAGCAAGAGATGTTTTCCGTAACGCCGATGATGAAATTGATTGTCCCTTAGATGTCGTGTTGAGAAAGAATGACTACTCCTTACAAGATTTGATGTCTTGGAATGCTCAGGTCGTACGATTCATAAAATTTGATGAAGATGGTACTGAAATCACTTTGAACAGCGTAAGTTTAAATGTAAATTTATAATGCTTGATTAAAAATTGAATAGTAAAGTAATCAAGAGTTTTTGAAAATTCAGCTAATCATTTAGCTTGATTTTTGAACGCTTTTTTTGTATAAAAATAAGACAATCCGAAACTGAGTGTTATTATGCCTCAGCAAGAATTGACTTATCTTTTTTTATGATTACAAAATAGGTTCTTTGGGATCCGTTTGGATATATAAGTAGACCTGTTTCTTTTTAGGTTTAACTTCAAAGATTGCTTCAGTGAAAAGCTGGTGAATATCTTGAAGTTGCTGTGCTAAAAATCCTGCTTCAAGCGAGAATGAAACAGACTCATTTTTGTTCAGTCTAGCTTCTATAATTTCTCCCGATAATACATATTCACGCGTTTGTTTTTTTTCATTCACAAAGGTTAGTTCTCCAAAGCCATTTTGCTCAAATTTCGAAAATAGAGACGCTTCATCTTCGGATGGACTTTTGCGGGCTAGCTCTTTTCCGGCCCAATACAAAATATCCTTTATGTCATTACCTAATAGATTTGGAAGCAATTGATCTCTTAATAGAGTAATTGCCTGAAACTGCTGTTCATCGTTTTGTTCTGCCAAAATAAACTCACCTCAAACATTTACTATTCTTATCTAAACTATTATAACGCAGATGCGTTATCTTTTCTAACAAAATTAAAAGTTAACCAACTGAATGCGTAAAGGTGATCTCATCAAGATTCTATTATGATTATAAGTTCTATACGACGTTCTACTTGCGATTTTTGTGTAAAAGAGAGAAAATATAGTGTATTATAAAGTTGACCTGAGCGATAAGAGTAGGTCAAGAACATAACGATACTAGATAAACTGACTTATCAAAGTATGGTTTAAAAAGGTTGTCAGAAGATGATAAAACAAGCGATAGGATTACTTGATTCAGGTGTTGGTGGACTCACTGTCATGAAAGAAGCGATGAAACAACTACCCAATGAATCATTTTATTATATAGGGGATACTGCAAGATGTCCTTACGGCCCAAGACCAAAAGAACAGGTCAAAGAATTTACTTGGGACCTTACAAAGTTCTTACTAGAAAAAAATATCAAAATGCTTATTATAGCTTGTAATACAGCTACCGCAGCTGCACTAACAGACTTGAAAAAAGAACTGGATATCCCCGTAATTGGTGTGATTTTACCGGGTAGTCGTGCTGCAATCAAAACAACAAAACTTAACCGGATTGGTGTCATTGGTACTGAAGGAACGATACAATCTGGTGAATACAAAAAGGCCATCACAAAAAAACAAGCGAATACAGAAGTATTCAGTGAAGCTTGTCCAAAATTCGTACCGTTGATAGAAAGTAACCAGTTCAGTAGTTCAATTGCCAAAAAGGTCGTTACAGAAAGTCTCCAAGATTTAAGAAGGAAAAAAGTGGATACACTTGTATTAGGCTGTACGCATTACCCTTTACTGAGACCGCTAATTCAAAACGTAATTGGGGACTCGGTTACGTTGATTGATTCAGGTGCAGAAACGGTTAATGAAGTCAGCGTGCTACTAGATTATTATGATATGGCTGAAGAAAAATCAGACTATCCTAATGAACGTAAATTTTACACTACTGGTTCTGTCAATATGTTCAAAGACATTGCATCAGAATGGTTAGAACTAAAGGATTGTACAGTAGAACATATCTCTATTAAAAGATTGAAAGGAACTAAATCAAAACATGACTCAAGATAAACAGAACTATATTGTAATCGCAACAGAAAACAAAGGTAAAGCAGCAGAATTCAAATCTATATTTGAAAAAAGAGGGCTCGAAATTCGGACGCTACATGATTATCCAGAACTGGAAAGTGTTGAAGAAACTGGAGAGACTTTTGCGGAGAATGCTTTATTAAAAGCAGAAAGTATCTCCAAAGCACTTGGAATGATGGTCCTTGCCGATGACTCAGGCCTTAAAGTAGATTTACTACATGGACAGCCGGGAATCTATTCTGCTAGATTTGCGGGAGAAGATAAAAACGATGCTCGAAATAATGCAAAACTATTAGGTGAGTTAGCTGAAATGCCTGAAAGTGAAAGAACAGCTCAATTTCACTGTACGCTAGCATTAGCAGCACCAGATAAAGACAGCTTAACAATAGAAGCAGAATTAGAAGGTAGAATACTTGGTATTCCTAGAGGAAACAATGGATTTGGCTATGATTCTTTATTCTATGTACCAGAAAAAGACAAAACGCTCGGTGAGTTGTCTGAAGCCGAAAAAAATGAAATCAGTCACAGAGCACTTGCAGTTAAAAAATTAGAAAAAGTTCTAACAGAATGGATGTCAAATTAACTTAAGGAGTAGACTCAATGAAAATATTAGCAGTAAGTGACAATCACGGAGATCGTTATTTCATGGAAGAAATTTTATCGATTTATTCAGAACAAGTAGATGTCTGGGTTCATTGTGGAGATTCAGAATTTGATGAAAAAAATCCATTGTGGCAAAATTATCATACTGTTAAAGGGAATATGGATAGGACAAATGCCTTTACAGAAACAAGAGTTGAAAGCTTTCACGAACAGAAACTAATGGTCGCACATGGTCACTTACACAATGTTAAGTCATCTTTTGATGCATTGAAACAGGAAGCGCAAAAAGAAGATGTAAAATTAGTATTCTATGGCCACACGCATATACCTAGAGTAGATCGTGAAGACGGTATCTATTTCATTAACCCAGGGAGTTTGACTCAACCAAGAGGGCCTATCAACAAAGGTAGTTATGCAATAGTAGAGATGGAAGGGAAAACTGGAGGAGTCACTTATTACGATACCGATCATAATAAGCTAGACCAGTTATCCGAAAAAATCACTCTATAGTTTTTTAAATATAAGTATTGAATTTAGAGAGGGTAGATCCGTCTACTCTCTTTTTCTGTGTAGAAATCTATTGAATAAAACAAAGCTAAATAAAATTTTTGCAGTAAATCAATACTTTCAGATAGGATAAGTTAAGTTTGTTAAAAAAGAATCTAAGAATCTTCTCTTATTTCTAGATAAAGTTAGTGTATCTATGAAGAAGGTAGTAAAATAAGATACGGATAATAACGGTTACAAGGAGTGAAATTATGATTGGTGAGAAAATCAAATCTTTACTAATTGATCAGGATAATCAGTTAGTTAAGCCAGCAGAACAAGTTGCTGTCGTAGGAACAAAGAATCGACTAAACCACGCTTTACTTATTCTAACCACAGATAAATATGCGGTCGTACCAGTGTTAGATGAAAAGTCTAGAATGAAAGGGCTCGTTTCAATGCCATCCATCATGCATGCCATCATGGAGATAGAAGATGTTCACTTCGAAAAGCTCGGAGAAATCATGGTAGAAGAAATCATGGAAAAAGATTTTCCGTTTGTTTACGAAGATTTTGAATTGGAAAATGTGCTGCATATGTTAGTGAACCATGCTTTTATAACAGTGATCGATGAAGAAAAAACCTTTAAAGTGGATAGGTTACACTCAGTTGGACAGAAAAGATAAGGTGTGTATACTAAACACAACATACACAGGAGGAATCTATCATGTCTACTCGTCGTCCACGTCGAACTTATACAGAAGAATTTAAGAAACAAATTGTTGATTTACACAAAGCAGGAAAATCAAGAAAAGAAATCATAGAAGAATATGATCTTACAGGATCGGCTTTTGACAAATGGGTACGTCAACATAGTCAAACCGGTTCATTCAAAGAAAGAGATAACTTAACACCTGAACAGAAAGAATTGAAAGAATTAAGGAAAGCAAATACCCAGCTTAAGATGGAAAATGATATTTTAAAGCAAGCGGCGCTGATATTCGGGCGAAAGTCGAAGTAATCAAACGCAACAAACATAACTATTCTATATCAGCGATGTGCCGTGCCCTTAAGATCAGTAGAGGATCTTATTATTACGAAGTAATAAAGAAAGAAAGTGACGCGGAACTCGAACAAGCGATTATTGAAGAGTTTGCCAAAAGCAAAAACAATTATGGCACGCGTAAACTGAAGAAAAGATTGAAGAAGCGTGCGTTTATCGTATCTCGTCGGAGAATTGGACACATTATGAAAAAGTTTCATCTGGTGTCCAAGTATGATAGACCATCATACAAACCACAAAAGAGTGGAGTCAATCAAGCGAAGATTGAAAACGCATTGAACCGTGAGTTCAATCCGAAAGAGCCGATGAAAGCTATCGTCACGGACTTGACCTATGTCAAAGTTGCCAATAAGTGGTTCTATGTTTGTTTTATTTTAGACTTGTTTAACCGCGAGATCATCGGGTATTCTGCTGGTCCCACTAAGACAGCTGACTTAGTCCTGCAGGCTCTCGCTACAGTTAAGGGTGATTTACATACGGTCAACGTGTTCCATACTGACCGGGGAAAAGAATTCGACAACCATACTATTGATGAGTTACTGGATACCTTTGATATTGTGCGCTCGTTAAGTAGAAAAGGGAATCCTTACGACAATGCCGTAGCGGAGTCCACGTATAAATCATTTAAGTTTGAATTTGTCTACGACAACACATTCCATACACTCTATGAACTGCAGGTCCAACTTATGGACTACGTCCATTGGTGGAATCATTTTCGCCCACATGGATCATTGGACTACGAATCTCCTATCGATTATCGAAAAGATTGGGAACAGGAACAGTCTGAAATGGAAGTCTGCAAATCCGTTGTTCCCCAGCTGGTCGAAACTAGCCTCTCATTCAGTTAGAGAGGCAAAAGGAAAGTGAACTCAATCATCATTTACACCTTATAATTTTTGTTCAAAAAAGTGTTGACATACCAAAGGAATTATTACTAGAAGCGAAATCTTAAAAGGTACAAATCGTATTGCCCATGAATTTGAGCGTATGTATGACGTAACAGAAAAAAGCAAAACGGGAACACAGAAATAAAAAAACGGACGAATCGGTTTTCGATTCGTCCGTTTTCTATTTTATTGAGAAGCTAAATCCATATTGATTTTTGGAAGATCGATGCCTTCTTTTGATAGAGCGTCCACATATTTTTCATAAAATGTATTTCGAATCGCAAACTCTGTCCCCGCTTTTGTATACATAATGATTTGGACAGCAGTTTGACCAGAGCCTACAGGTACGAAAGAAATATTTGTCGGTTTAACAGTAATTTCTTCATATTGAGGGATGAATTTGGCATTCACATCTTCGATGATGGTTCTAACGTGATCAAGATTGGTATTCGGAAACAGCCTGATCTCAAGCATAACTCTCATGTCAGCTCTGGAACGGTTACTAATTACTGTGATGGCACGATTAGGAATAAAGTGGATTGTTCCATCGAAATCTTTCAGTTTAGTCGTCTTAAGATTCACATCTTCTACTACACCCATGATGTCGTTGATTTTAACCACGTCTCCAACATCCAGCTGTTTCTCTAGGAGTATCATAAACCCATTGACGATATCAGATACAAATCCTTGAGCACCAAGTGATAGTGCCAAACCAATAACTCCGGCACCGGCTACTAAAGTTCCAACAGGAATACCCATCAATTCTAGTATCGCGTAAACTAAAAAGAAGTAAAGTATTGAATTGTATAAATTTTTACTTAATTTGTAGAGAGTATTGTATCGATTGGGTACATTGTGCTTTTCTTTAATGTACTTTTTAAAGACAGTTTCAATCACAACACTACCGATTTTTTTTAAGATGAAGAATAATATAACACTTAACAGAACCTTCAGTAAAAGAAGAACCCCGTTAACCATTATAGTATCCCATTCAATATCGTTCCAAATCTTGCTAAATCCTTTGAGTTGCTCATCTATTCCTTTTTCAATTCCTTGTACCGGATCAGTTGTTGCTAAAAACATTTAAAAACTCCTTTTACATACTCTTTCCTTCGTTTATAAACAATAAAATGATTGTACCAAATATAAAGGTACATTTCTAGAAATATACTATAAGAATCGATTAAATCGGTAAAAGGTAAAGGAGTAAGAAAGTGTCGTTATTTTTAGGCGTATCTCCATTGAAAAAATCTTCGTAAGTAGAATAAGTAGAACCATCTGAAGTATAACTTAAAAGCATTAAAGGCTTGTCTTTAGTTAATACCTTACTTCCATCACTAGGAGTGACATAAGCATAGGCACCTTCATTAGTTTGAGGAAAGAAATCCATTGCAGTTCTTGTACTAGATTGGCTGAATGAAAGATTCATTTTGGCAAAAATATCTTCAAATTCAGACGGATCTTCTTCTCTCGCTGGAGTCACCCCCCAAAAAAGTAGACCGCCGAAATTAAATTGTCCTTCTGTACTTATGGAGGTTAGTAATTGACTATCAGTTTTAGAACCTGCTTCATAATAATCTAAGTATAGTTCAACACCTTTTCCTTCATAATTCAATTCATATTCGCCGTAAAAATCGAATGGCAAGGTATGAGGTTCACCAGTACTAGAGAGTGTACGGAGGTGATTATCTTGAAGACCTCCAATTTTATCTCCCTTAAACGGACCAATATTGTACTGAAACATATAAAAACCAAGTGAAACGACTATAACTAATAGAAACAAGCTCCATAATATTGTTGTTTTAGTTAGCTTATTTTTTTTGTTTTGCTTTATAGTTGGTTTGCTTTTCATAAGATATCTCCTTAAGTCAGTTTGGTGATATAAGTATTAAGTTATTTAAACTCAAGATACAAAACAATATAATCTTCTCTATCCGCCATAGCATCTGGAGAGATACTGTACTCATAATCGGAGTAAGAAGTGAGATCCGAAGACCACCCTAAAAGTGGAATAGGCTGGTTTTTTTTTATTTCTATCGGTTCTGAACCTATGAAATCACTTGTAGCAAGGCCTTCTGTAAATTCTGGAAGGATAGAAAGCGAGTCATTAAAGGACAATGAAGATCCAGATAATTCAAGATGAGCGTATAAATGACCAAATGATGGATTCTCATCAAAATCTGTAGTTTTGAGATCGGTGAGTCCCCATATCAATTGACCCATTGAGTTATCGCCTTCAAAACGAGAGATAGACCCAAAACCAATCGTTTCTGGACGTTCATCATAGTGATAGTGTTCTGCATAAAATTTAACTTCTGATCCTGAATAATTCATTTCGTAGGCGGCTAATTGGCTAAACAATAAGGTTTCAACACTAGAATGATTACCGAGACCCGCTCGTATATGTTCGTCAGGTAATCCTCTGATTTTATCGTTATTATAAGGCCAATAGTTCATGTGATTTATGTAAAGTGTAGCTGCAATAACCATAAGTACTGTCAAAGTACCGGTGATACTATAAAATGCTTTCTTATTAAACCGCTTTCCTTTTTCGGGAGTTGAATCGTTCTTTTGCATGTATTACACTCCTTTTAGGTTTGTTTAATATAGACAATTATATACTAATCACGCTCTTTTATATCGACTCTTTTAAACAGAAACGTTTATTTAATACTAGGCATTTTGTGCCTGTATGGAAATTAACAATCTTACTATTTGCTTTTTAGATTTGTAGAGTGGTATTCTTATTTTGTAATCAAAAAAGGAAAGAGGGATAGTTATGACAGGTGGAGAAATCGCTGCTTTAATTGCCGCTGTAGCATTTGCTGTTTTGGTATTAGGACTTTGTTACGTATTATTCAAAGTAGCAAGCGTTGTATCAGAATTAAATACGACAATTGAAGAAGCCAATAAAAGTATTGGAACGATTACTAAGGATGCAGATCATTTACTGATTGAAGTTGAGGGATTGTTAAATAAAACAAACACAACTCTTAACGATGTGAATGGTAAGCTTAGTCTTACAGATCCAGTATTCAAGGCAGTAGGAGATTTAGGAATTTCAGTTTCTAGCCTAAACGATTCTACAAGAAACTTAACAACTCATCTAGCTGGCGCATCTAAGCGTGGAGCAAAAATGGGTGTAGCGAAAAAAGTCAGTAATACTATAGCAAAATAAATGTGATCTAATAATCTAGATGATGGTTAGGGATCTCGAAACACAAATTTTGTTATAGAATAGAATTTAGAAGGAGAGCGAATAATCATGGGAAAACAAGATAGATCAGAAGGGTTTTTACTAGGAACAATCGTTGGAGCAGCAATTGCAGGAGTAAGTGCATTACTATTTGCACCAAAATCTGGTAAAGAGCTTCGCGAAGACTTATCTCAACAAACTGACCGTGCTAAAAGCCAAGTAAAAGATTATGCAGATATTGCAAAAGAAAAAGGCATGGACTTAAAAGATACTGCTCAAAAAACAGGTACTGAGTATCTTGAGAACGCTAAAAAAACATACGAACAAGTAGCTGATTCATATGGGAAAGATCAAAACAAAAGTACTTTAAAGGATATAAAAAATGAAGCTGCTTCTATGGCAGAAAAAGCTAAAGACACCGTCAAAGGTGGTAAAGAAAATTCTGGAGATTCTAAAGAATCTGATCAGTACAATTCAGATGTTGAAGGTGCAGAGTCACGTACAATGTCATTTGACTACGATGAAAAGAAAATGTCTGACAGCGAAAGCAAAGGACAAAGATCTGCAAATACAAGTACTGAACAAACAAAAGAAAATGGTAATGACGATAAAGAAACAACAAATACTAACGTAGGGATTTAATCAATAAAACTTAGTATCAAAAGAGATGCACGCAATACTATGTGCGTCTCTTTTTTCTGTATATGAAATGTTAAGATAAAATAGGAAGGAGTGAGAAGTATGACACTAGAAGAATTTACTAGATTACTACTAGTTGGAGTTTGTTTCTATGTTTTAATGATATTTGTATTGCGTATATCGGGTAAGCGAACACTGTCGAAGATGAATGCTTTTGACTTTGTAGTTACCGTTGCATTGGGATCTACGGTTTCAAGTCTTCTAATTAACAACCAAACGAATCTTTGGCAAGGAGTCACTACGTTCTTTTTACTAATTGGCCTGCAATTTATTTCAACTTGGCTATCCGTTCGCTCCGAAACAGTCAGTAATTTATTAAAATCAAAACCAGCACTAATATATTATGATAATCAATATGATAACAGACAAATGAAAAAAGAAAGAATTTCTAAAGCGGAAATATTACAAGCCGTGCGTTCACAAGGTGTAGATTCAATGGAGTCCATATCTGCAGTTATACTAGAAACTGATGGAAAGATTTCAGTTCTTAAAAAAAATTCAAAAGATACTGTCAAAGATACACTTTCGAATGTGAAATAATGTGAAAAAAGCATGCTCCTACTTTATCAAGTATGTTACCTGACAAAGTAGGAGCGTGCTTTTTATTGAAGATCTAAGTCTCAATTTCGTTTTTAACTATAACGTAATCAAATTTTTATTAGTACGAGTAAAAGGAATGCAACCGTCAGCTGTTACATAGACGCAGTCTTCAATACGAACACCAATCTGATTTTCAATGTAAATACCAGGTTCTAGGGAAAAGCACATGCCTTCTTCTACGACCATTGTAGAGCCTTTAGATAAACTAGGGTATTCATGAACGGTTTTACCTAAACCGTGTCCTAAACGATGCGTGAAGAAATCACCGTAACCAGCTTCCTCAATAATAGAACGTGCTATTTCATCTAATGCTCCAGTAGTCATCCCAGGTTTAACAGCAGATTGAGCGGCTTTTTGAGCAGATAAAACGACTTCATAGATATCTTTTTGCTCTTGAGAAACGGACTTGAATGCCACCGTACGTGTAACGTCACTTGTATAGCCTTCGGCAACGACACCTAAATCAAACAACACGAATTCATGCTCTTTTAAGGTTCTTTCACCAGGATTTCCATGAGGACTACCTGCGTGATCACCGAATAAGACCATCGTTTGAAAACTCATCTCAGAGATACCACGCTTTTTCATTTCGTATTCAATTTCTGCAACCACTTCCTGCTCGCTAATTCCAACCTTTAAAGCATTCATACCAATTTCTAGTGCTTTGTCTGCCATTTCACCAGCATATTTCATTTTATTGATTTCATCGGTAGATTTGATCAACTGTATATCTTGAATCGCAGAAGAAATATCCATCGTTTCTTGAGCGTTTGTACTATGCATTAAGTGATTGTAACGTTCTACCGTTAAATTGTTTTCAATGATCCCCATTCTTTTAATTGGCTGATCATACGAAGATAAATGAGATTCAATAATTGTCCAAGGATTTTCTTCGTCTTTATAGCTAACAATAGTTTCGATAGAAGAGTGAGTTTCAGCATCTTTAGCTTCTAGACTAGGAGTGAAAAGAAAGATATTATTGTTCATTAAAAATAATGCAAGCACGCGTTCATGAGGATTACTTTCAAATCCAGTAAAATATCCTACAAGATTAGGTTCATCTATATAGATCAAGTCGAGCTCGTGTTCGGTCATTTTAGTTTTTAATTTTTGCAATGATTGATTCATAATATACATCGTCTCCTACATATTAGTTGATATTTCCATTGTAACATGATTATAATGAGAGGGCATAATAAATAAAGTAAGCCTTTTCTGAAAAAAATAGAGAAAATTTCATGAAAATAGATAATTGTTCTTGAAATCTCTTTCATGCTTTGCTAAAGTAATAATTAGATAGAATGGCAAACTTTGCGCTTGATGTGTAAATGACTTAAAAAATCTTATAAAAACTAAGAAACTAAAAGGAGAAAACGATGGATAAACAAACAATTACAATTTATGACGTAGCGAGAGAAGCTGGAGTATCTATGGCAACAGTGTCTCGAGTAGTTAATGGTAATCCTAATGTAAAACCAACAACTAGAAAAAAAGTATTGGACGTTATTGATCGCCTAGACTATAGACCCAATGCAGTAGCTAGGGGACTAGCTAGTAAGAAAACAACAACAGTAGGCGTTATTATTCCGGACGTTACAAATCTTTATTTTTCTTCCCTTGCTAGAGGGATTGATGATATTGCGACAATGTATAAATACAATATTATCTTAGCGAATTCAGATGAGAACGAACAAAAAGAAGTTCAAGTACTGAATACACTTCTTGCTAAACAAGTTGATGGTGTTATCTTTATGGGAAATAAGATCACTGAAGAGTTACGTGCAGAATTTTCTCGTTCTCGTACACCAGTTGTTTTAGCGGGAACAGTTGATCCAGATGGCCAAGTCGGTAGTGTAAATATTGATTATAAATCAGCGACTAAAGAGAGCGTTTCAACTTTGATCAAAAAAGGCCATAAAAAAGTAGCTTTCATATCTGAAAGTCACGATGAACCGATAAATGGTCAATATCGACTTGAAGGATATAAAGAAGCCTTGAAAGAAGCAGGCATTGAATATGACGAAGAGTTGGTTGTCCAATCAGAATACACCTATAAAGTTGGAGATGCAGTTTACGAGCAAATCTCAAAAGCAGGCGTTACAGCTGCTGTAGTAGCTGATGATGAGTTGGCAGTAGGGATATTGAACGCAGCTCTAGATAGAAATGTCAGTGTTCCAGAAGATTTTGAATTGATTACTTCAAACAATTCTAAATTAACAGACATGACACGTCCTAAATTAAGTACGATTGTTCAACCTTTATATGATATTGGAGCAGTATCTATGCGCCTATTAACTAAACTGATGAACAAAGAAGAAGTGGACGAAAAGACGATTACACTTCCTTTCCACATCGCAGATAAAGGAACAACTAAAGAAGTTTAGAACACATAAAAAGACTTGAGGAATTTTCCTCAAGCCTTTTTTCTTACTCTGTTTCGGGTTCATCAGATGAATTATTATCATCAGTTGAGTCTTCGTCTGAGGGAGGATCTTCTGGAGTTTCTCCCTCGCCCTCATCTGAATCTTCAGGTGGGGCTGTTCCACCATTTTCTTCATCGGAATTATCTGGTTCTTCTTCCGGCTCTTCAGGAACCGTTGTTTCTTCGGTATCTTCATTAGGCTCTTCGCCCTCTGTGTTTTCTTCAGGTTCTGGATCAGGTTCTACCTCTTGTTCCGGTTCAGTTGTTTCTGGAGCTTCTTGGCTTTCTGGTTCTTGAGGTTCTGGTACAGCTTCTTCTGGAGGTGCTGATTCATTTGTTTCATTCGTATTCGGAGCAGGGGAAGGGTCCTCATCTTCATCCGAGTTATTTATGTCATCTTCCGTATTATTGGATCCTGCAGATCCCCAGAACTCACTTAATTCTTCATCAGTAGCACCGATTGCAAAATCATAAGTGGTGGTTTGAGGCAAGTGAGCAGTATTGAAATACTCATTGAATGTTTCACCAGATATAGAGCGTGTACCGCCACCAGGAAGTTCGACCGTACCGGGTAACATACCCGTTTGGCTAAGAACGGATTGTTGAACAATGTTTTCTGGTTGAGCATACTGTTCGCCAGCGCCTAATAGCTCTGGTTTTGTCTCGTAAACGCGATTAACGACTTTAGCCCAGAAGTTTCTATTTCTTAAACTTGCGGATTGTCCAAACTCGTCAATTAAACCAACGACTTTATTATCATAACCAATCCATGTTCCAAATGTGATTCTAGGTGTACTACCGATATACCAGATATCATCGACTTTGTCAGACGTACCGGATGTACCTGTTTTAGAAATCCAATCGGAATCAAAATTCAATTGACTAATTGTTCCTCTAGCTGTTCCATCAGTATGAACGTCTCTCAAAATATCTAATAGAAGATAATTGGTCTGAGGACTCCATACTTGTGTTTCTTCAGTTTGGTGCTGGAAGATAGCTTCGCCAGAGCTGTCTTCGATTTTTTCAATTACATAAGGATCGACATGCGCTCCGTTATTCGCAATACTTGAAAAAGCACTGATCAAATCTACCGGTGCCGGTCCACTACTTACCCCTCCAATAGCAGTAGAGAGGTTCTGACTATATGCATCTGCGGGAATCTCATCGATCCCCATTCTATTCATGTATTCAACTGGGTTAACCTGTTCTTTTAATTCATTGTAAATCTTAAGTGTAGGAATATTTTGAGAAATCGTTAAAGCTTCTCTAGCAGTCATCCAGCGATTGGTTATAGGACCGGCATTAGTCGGTTCGTAATCCTCACTTCCTTGAATAGGAAAGGTAACAGGAGTATCTGGAATAATTGTAGCTGGTGTTATTAAACCAATGTCTAAAGCAGGTCCAAAAGTAGCGAGCGGTTTAATAATGGAACCAGGACTTCTATCAGCTTCAAACGCTCGATTAAACACTGATGAATCATAATCACGCCCACCTATAAAGGAAAGAACTTTTCCGGTAGCATTATCAATTAACGATCCACTGACTTGTATCGGCATAGTAGCAGTTTGTGTAACATCATCAGAATCTACATAGGTATAGGTTCTTTCAGATCCCAATGTATCAACTTGCTCAGCTACAACTTGTTCCACTGCTTGGTGAACGTCACGATCAATCGTTGTATAAACTTTGTAACCACCATTTCTTAAGGCAGATTCAGCACGGTCATTATACTCGTCTCTTAAATCTTCATCAGATGCTAATGTTTCAGCGCTGACTTCATCTTGCTTAATAAACTCTTGAGCAAGAATTTTAGTAGATTCTTTGATAGCTAGGTCATAAACATAAGAGGTATCGTCGCCATCGCTAGCTTCTCTTTCGATAAAGTCCCCAGTAACATCATAATTAAGTGCTTCGTTATACTCATCTTCAGTGATATAGCCTTCGCGTAACATACGGAACAGAACTTCATTTAATCGTCTCAAACCATAAGTTTGATCTTCTTTGAGATCTCCTGTCTGAGTGTAAGGACTGTAGCTGATTGGACTTTGCGGCAGGCCTGCAATAAAAGCAGCTTGCGGAAGGGTCAGATCAGAGGCTGGAATACCAAAAATACCTAGAGCTGCTTCTTGAACCCCGGCAATGTTTTGGCCTTTATTGTTACGACCAAATGGAGATATGTTCAAGTAAGACTGCAGGATATCATCTTTTGATAAAGCATTCTCAAGTCGCATGGCAAGCAAAATCTCATTGGCTTTTCTGGAATGAGAAACTTCGCTCCCTACAAGCTGTTGTTTGATTAGCTGTTGAGTAAGGGTAGAGCCACCCGAACTTGAAGCACTATTTGTTAAATCTTGTACTAGTGCTCTGGCAACGGCTTTTGGAACAATTCCATTGTGCTCATAGAAGTATTCATCTTCAGTTGCAATGATGGCATCTTTTACATAAGGAGACATTTGATCCAAATCGATTGAAGTACGAATTAAATCGCTTCGAACATCACTGATCACCTCACCACCCGCATAGTACATGGTGGATTTTATAACGAAGTCATCAATTTGAGACTCCATTTCACTATATTCAGGAATTTCGCTGTCATCTACAAGTGAAGCGAAATATCCAATAGCTGCACCTGTTCCCAGAGAACCCCCAATCAATAGAGTGACAAAAAATAGTACGACAAGGGTCTTGATAACTCGATAAGAGATATCGAAGTAATAAAAAAATCCTCGCTTTGAAGAAGTCTCTTCTGTTTTTTCTTTATTTTTATGTTCAGATCGCTTCATATCAGACTCCTTTATATATAATAATAAACAATGTATGGCTTGCTACATTATAGCAAATAGGTGGAAAAAGTGAAACTAGTATGATATATCAAGACATAGGAACAAATGATAGAACCTCCAAAAAAAAGAGAATGTACGTTCGATATCGTTTATAAAAACAATCCTTTAACAATAGGCATACTGAAAATAATCAGGCAGTCTGTTGATAAAGGATTGTTTAAATAACTTTTAGACAGTTTCGGGTAGTTTTTCTCCAATTGCAGCAAGTTTATCTGCAACTTCTTCTCGGCTTAAGTTATGTTCTTTTACATAACGGTTCTCAGGGGAAATACGACATTCATGCGTGCATCCTCTAAGGTATTTGTCTTCATTTTCTTCAGAAGAAATAATTTGACGGTTACAGAATGGATTGCCGCAGTTTACGTAACGTTCGCAAGGTGTATTGTCAAACCAGTCTCTAGCAATAACCGTTTTTTCTTTGCGGTTAATGTCTACACTGATTCTTTCATCAAAAACGTACATTTTACCATCCCAAAGCTCACCTTGAGTCTCAGGGTTTGTACCGTAGTTATGAATACCACCGTGAAGTTGTGCTACATCTTTGAAGCCTTCTTTAAGTAACCAGCCACTAAACTTCTCACAGCGAACACCACCAGTACAGTAGGTAACAACTTTTTTATCCATGAATTTTTCTTTATTTTCTTTGATCCATTCAGGTAATTCTCTGAAACTCTTGATATCGGGACGAATAGCACCTCTAAAATGACCAAGATCGAATTCATAATCGTTACGAGCATCTAATACAATTGTGTTTTCGTCTTCTAGTGCAGCACGAAACTCTTGAGGCTCTAAGTATGCTCCGGTAAGTTCGTTAGGGTTCAAATCATCTTCCCCAAGATCAAGGGAAACGATTTCAGGTCGATAGCGGACATGCATCTTTTTGAAAGTGTGCCCATCTGCTTCATCAATCTTGAACATCGTATCTTCAAAGCGACTGTCTGAACGCATAGCTTCCATATACTGTTCGGTTTCTTCAATAGTTCCAGAAACTGTCCCGTTGATACCTTCTTCTGAAACCAAGATACGACCTTTCAAATTTAGGCTTTTACATAATTCGAGATGCTGATCTCTAAATTGTTCTGGATTTTCTATATCTACATATTTGTAATAAAGTAATACACGGTAATTACTCAAATTTGTTCCTCCTTGATGAACATTTATAGCCAGTATGACTATCATTCTTAAACAGTAAAATTATACATGATGGGGAATCAAATTGCAAGAAACAGTCAGTAGAGTATCTAGAAATAGTCAAAAAGAAATTTAAGTGTAATATGATTGAAATCTAATTATCTAAAAAGAATGCTATACTCTCTTTAGTCCTAAAAAAGAGGATTTGATTCATTGAATCTCGAAGCAAATTAAAATTAAAACTTAAACCAAACTCAAACGAATCGAAACAGTACTTTCTTGGAGGGAAACAATAGTGAAAAGCAAATTAGTATTATTCTCAGCAACAACGACTTTATTATTAAGCTCTATGATCTCAGCTCCAATTGTATCAGCAAGTGAATTTGATGGTCAGATCGATGAAGCACAAACTCAAGTAGAAGAAAAGGGTCAACAAGTTGATTCATTGAATCAGACAATTGATGTTTTGAAAGAACAATCTGAAAAGACTCAAGCTGAATTAAAAAAAATTAACAACGACATCTCTACTAACCAGACGTTTATCAAAGAAGCTGTAACACGTCTTGAGCAAGCACAAGTTGAATATGATACTTTACAAGAAGAAATTGCAACGCTTGAAACATTGATTGAAAAGAGAAATGGTCAGTTAGAAGAACAAGCACGTAAAATTCAAGTAGATGGTCAAACAGCAAATTACATAGAATTTGTTTTAGACTCTGAATCTATCTCTGACGTAATTGGACGTATTGATGTTGTATCAAGTCTTGTACAATCCAATAAAAGACTTGTAGAAGCACAAGTTAGAGACAAAGAAGCGGTTGTAACGAAACAAGATAAAACGGAGCAGACAATCGTTCAACAAAATGCTTTAGCTGAAGAACTTGAACAAGTTTCTGCAGATTTAGAGCAACAACAGTTAGAGCAAGAAGTTCTAGTTGCTCAATTAGCATCAGAAAAAGCAACAGCAGAATCTGATCGTACTGAATACTTAGCTCAAAAAGCAGCAGCAGAAGAACAAGTTGTTCAATTAGTTACTGCAAGAGATGAAGCAGCAAAAGCAGCTCAAGAAGCAGAAGAACAACGTCAACGTGAGGAAGAAGAAGCTGCAGCGCTTGCAGCAGCGGCAGCTCAACAAGCCGAAGAAGAAGCTGCAGCAGCTCAAGAAGTATCGACTTCATCTTCAAATGAATCTACTGAAAATACAGAAGTAGCTTCAAATGAATCAGTAGATTCACCAGCTCCTAGTGCACCGGCGCAAAATAATACGCCAGCACCAAGCGTAAGCTCAAATGAACCAGCTGTTTCAACTTCAAGTAGCAACAATAACTCAAACAACAATAGCTCAAGTAATACTTCTAACTCAAATAACGAGTCTAGTAGTAATACAAATAACCAACCGGCAGCAACTCCTGCTCCCGCTAAAAAAGAAGAAGCTAAAAAACAAGAAGCACCTAAGAAAGAAAAAGCTCCTGAACCTAAAGCAAGTGGTACTTCATGGAGTTCACTTAAGTCTATTGCAGATACTAAACTAGGTGCTAAATATGTCTGGGGATCTAAAGGACCAAATACCTTTGATTGTTCAGGTTTTACGAGCTGGGTATTCCGTCAAGCTGGAAAATCTATTCCAGGTAATTCAGGTGCACAATATGCTAGTTCTCAAAAAGTATCAAATCCTCAAGCAGGGGACTTAGTATTCTTTGGTACTGGTGGTAGAGTTACTCACGTAGGTATCTATGCTGGAGGCGGACAATTCGTTGGTGCTCAAACAAGTTCTGGTGTTGCTTATACAAGCGTAAACTCTAGTTACTGGGGACCTAAATTAATCGGTTATGGTAGATATTAATTCAAAATCGTAAATTAAAAGCAGTGATCAGAATTTCTGATCACTGCTTTTTTTGTTTATGAGTATTTAATTACTTTACATAGTTGTTTGTTAGTTCCATAAAGGTATCAATATCTTCTTTTAAAATATTAATTCCTTTGACCCAGAAGTCCGTTGATGTCAAATCAACATTCAAGTGTTTTTCTGCTAAGTCTTCCGTAGACATAGATCCAGTGTCTCTTAATAAAGCAATATACTGATCTTCAAAGTCCGTACCTGTTTCTAAAGCTTTTGCATAGATACCAAGGCTAAACAAGTACCCGAATGTATAAGGGAAATTATAGAAAGATATTCCACTAATATAAAAGTGAAGTTTACTTGCCCAGAAACTAGGGTGATAGGTAGATAAACTATCATCATAAGCTTCTTTTTGAGCTGCTTCCATTAATTCATTCAAACGTTCTGCGGACACAAGCCCATCTTGACGTTCTTTATAGAAGTTAGATTCAAAGATAAACCGTGCATGGATGTTCAAGAACATCGCTAAAGCATTCTGGATTTTGTTATCTAATAAAGCAATTTTGACCTCATCGTTTTCAGCTGACTTGACTGTCGCGTCCGAAATAATCAGTTCTGCAAATGTTGAAGCTGTTTCAGCAACGTTCATAGCATAGCCTTGCTGTATATACGGTAAGTCAAACATTACATGGCTGTGGAAGGCATGTCCTAGTTCATGAGCAAGGGTAGCGACTTCACCAGGTGAATCTGAATACGTCATAAATATCCGTGATTCTTTTGAAACAGGTAAACTCGTGCAGTAGCCGCCTGGTGCTTTTCCGGGACGATCTTCTGCTTCTATCCATCTGTTTTCAAATGCATGCTCAGAGAATTCAGCCATTTTGTTGCTAAACTTTCTAAAGTTATCAATAATAAATTCTGCACCTTCATCATAGGTGTAAGTTAACGGTTTGTTGTTACCAACGGAGACTGGTGCCTCGATATCAACCCAGTCTAATGTTTCCTTACCAAGAAGGGCCGCTTTTCTATTTAAATAATCGGTAAACGGTTTTTTATTATCTGAGATGGCTTTCCACATGGCATCTAATGTTTCATGCTTCATACGGCTCGCTTCTAATGGTCTTTCCAAGAAATCATTGATGCCATGTACACTATAGTCGGTCAATCTAAACCCAGCCAGATGATTTAATGTATCAGCGAACAGTTCTGATTGACTACTCCATGCTTTCTCCCATTTTTCGAATAAGTCTGCTCTAACAGCTGGATCAGGATCGTTATACATACGGTTTTCCGCTTGGCCTGCTGATAAGTAGATTGTTTCACCGTCTTCATCGGTTATGGGTATTTGAATTTTAGCTACAATACTGTCGTAGTGTTGTTCCCAGCCTTCTATACCATCTATAGAAAGTTTAGATAATAGACTTTCTTCTTTTTCACTTAACAATTGTTCGGCTTGTTCACGAGATTCGCTTAAATTAAATGTAAAGGGTTTAAAGTAATCTAGTGCCAAAAGTTTTGACCAGTCTTCGTCGCTGATGACTGTTAGCTCTTTATAGAAAGGCACTGTTGCTGAGGAGAGCTCACTAAACAATACAGATAAACGACCTATTAAGCTTTTAGCTTTTGAATTATTGACATCAGCAGATAAAGTTCCATTTATAAAGGAGGCAGCTTCACTGATTTCAGGTATTACTGCATTTTGGTCTTCCAATATGGATTTCATATTTTCATAGCTTGGCTTATCTTGTTCTGGATTCCAGCGATTGATTTTCTCACTCAAATCAGAGATTTTTTCTGACCATTTAGAAAAGTCATTTTCTAATTCAGTTGAGTCAATACTAGGGTAGATCGATTCTAAGTCCCACTTCATACTATAGTTCATAACATTCATTCCTTTCAGTCTAATTAAATATATTTTTCTGTGATTTTAAGGTATTCATCAATATCTGAATGTACCATATCAATAGCTGATTGCCAGAATTCTGGTTGAGTGAGGTCAACATTCAAATGCTTTTGAGCGAGCTCTTCTGTAGTCATGCTTGCAGTATCTCTAAGCAAGGCAATGTAGCGATCTTCAAAGTCCGTTCCTTCTTCAAGAGAACGAGCATAAATACCTAAACTAAATAAGAAACCAAACGTGTACGGGAAATTGTAAAACGGCACGCCTGTATTATAGAAATGGAGTTTACTTGCCCAGAACGTTGGATGATAGGTTGATAAAGAGTCTTGATAAGCTTCTTTTTGAGCATCAATCATCAACTCAGACAAGCGGTCATCTGTTACGATACCCGTTTTTCGTTCTTCATAGAAGGCTGTTTCAAAAATATATCTTGAGTGGATATTCATGAACATCGTTGCTGCACGAGCATTCTTACTATCGAGCAAGTTGATCTTTTCAGCTTCTGATTTAGCTTCTCGAACAGTAGCATCAGATATGACCAATTCTGCAAAAGTAGAAGCCGTTTCGGCTACATTCATTGCATAGCGACGGTTCATAGAAGGTAGATCTCTCATGACATAACTATGAAAAGCATGTCCTAATTCATGAGCAAGTGTTGAAACATTTCCAGCAGAACCTGAAAAAGTCATAAAGATGCGAGACTCTTCTGATTCAGGAAGATTCGCACAGTATCCACCAGGTCGTTTAGCATCTCTATCTTCAGCTTCAATCCAAGCATCTTCAAAAGCGGTTTTTGCTAATGACTGCATTTTTTCGCTAAATGAAGAGAAATTATCCATAATAAAAGTCGCTGCTTCATCAAAAGAGTAGTGACGAGGTTCGAAATCTCCTACAGAAACTGGAGCAGTTACGTCTACCCAAGATAGTTGATCAATATTCATTAATTGTGCTTTACGTTTTAAATAACGAACAACTTTTGGTTTGTTTTTAGTAATCGTGTCCCACATTGTATCTAGTGTTTCTTTTTTTAAACGATTATATTCAAGAGGACGTTCCATAAAATCTTCTGTTCCATGTAATTTATAGTTTTCAAGTCGAAATCCAGCCAAGTGATTCAGTGTATCGGCAAATAAAGGTGCTTTATCACTCCAGGCTTCTTCCCATTTTTTCAGCATGTTCAATCGAGTTTCTGGATCTTTTGCAGAGCCCATAATGTTGGCTGCTTGTCCGGCAGAATACTTTTGTACTGTGCCTGAAGTATCTTCTAATTCCACTTCTATACTTGCAACAAGGGTGTTGTAAAGGTCTCCCCAGCCTTTAAATCCATCGTTAGCCAAAGTGCTGATAGCTGTTTCAACTTCTTGAGCTAGCAGAGATTTACCTTGGTCTCTTTGTTCATTGAGCGGGAACGCGCTTGCCTTGAATGGTTCTTTCTCTAAAAGAGAAGACCAAGCTGAATCGCTCATACTCACGAATTTCTTGGTCAACATCGTAGAGCTGTTACTCATTTCGCTGTAAAGGGTACTTAGTTCTGTTGTCAGCTTAGAGGCAAGCTTGTCTTTAACATTGGCAGACAGTAACCCTCTAGAGTATGTCATAGACTCAGAAAGACCATTTCCTAGTTTCTCACTGAAATTTAAAATAGAAGCGAGTTCTTTATAATCTGGATGATCACTATCAACATCCCAATTTTTTATCATTTCATGATAAGATTTGAGTTCTTTTTTCATCGACTCGATCTTATCTCTTAAAGCTTGAGACTGACTTCCCCCTTCGAAAACAGATTCCATGTCCCAGTTAATCGGATAACTCATAAAATATAACTCCCTCTCATATAAATTGTATACTCTTTTATTCTACAAGTTTTTTCTTTCCATATCCATACACATAAGCTAGAATATGTATATTCGAATGAAAGTAGGTTGAAAAAATGAAGAAACAACAAGATACTAAAGGGACTATTTTTATTGGAGTGGCTTTTATCATAATGGTGATTCTTTTTATCAGCTCTAGCATGACGTACCAGGAACAGAACGTACAACCTTTACTGTATAGGCTATTGTCAGGAGAACCTTTAAGAAATCTATTGAGTAGCATTCGATTTTCATACGCTGGAAGTGAAGTGAGTGTGCAAGCTTCTGGTTATTTAGGGTTTGTTGAATTTTTTATCAGAAAAGGGGCGCATTTCAGTATTTTTCTTTTACTTGGAGTGAGTTGGTTTATGGGATTGAAAAATAAAACAAGTAGTTATATTTTGACAGCGATGTTAGCTTTACTACTGGCAGCTGGATATGCGAGTTTTGATGAACTTAGACAAGCATTTAATCCGGACCGGACGGCTTTACTTGAAGATGTGTTTATCGATTCAATGGGTGCATTAACAGGTATCGTTCTGACTTGGTTAACGATTTCCAAGTGGTCAAGCAAGAAAACAAAAAGGAAAAAACTAAAGTTCAGTAAATAATAAATAATCTAAAAATAGTTAATGTAAGCGTTCAGATTGAATTTGAACAATGAGAAAATTTTGCTATAATAAGATAGGTTCGAATTTCGATTCATAAAGTAGATAAGAAAGTAGGAATATAATATGGCAGGACATTCCAAATGGAAAAATATTCAACATCGTAAAGGTGCTCAGGATGCCAAGCGTGGAAAGATTTTTCAAAAATTATCAAAAGAAATTTATAAAGCAGCAAAAGATGGCGGAACAGATCCTGAAATCAATGCAGCTCTAAGACTAGCTGTAGATAAAGCTAAAGCAAACAACATGCCAAATGACAACGTGGATCGTGCAATCAAGCGCGCTTCTGATGCCGGACAAGGTGATAACTATGATGAAGTATTATATGAAGGTTACGGACCAAATGGAATTGCTGTTTTGGTTAGTGGACTGACAGATAATCTGAATCGTACGAGTACGAATGTACGTGTAGCCTTCAACAAAAATGGTGGTTCACTTGGAGAAAAAGGTTCAGTAAGCTACATGTTTGACCGTAAAGGATATATTGCAATCGCTCGTGAAGGATTAGATGTAGATGAAGATACAATGCTGATGAGCGTACTTGAAGCAGGCGGAGAAGAGCTTGAGACGTCAGAAGATGTATTTGAGGTCTATACAGACGTACAAGACTTTTCAGACGTAAGAGATGCACTTGAAGCAGCTGGTTACGAACTAGATCAAGCAGAGATCACGATGGTACCTCAAACCACTGTACCCGTACCAGAAGATAAATTAACGACATTTGAAAATATGATCGAAGCATTAGAAGATGACGATGACGTCAGTGAAGTTTACCACAATGCTGAAGTATAAAAATTGAACATTTTTGAAGGGAGAATGACTAAATGTCATTTTCTCTTTTTTTTATTTTAAAAATGATTTCTGAAGGAACTGAACAGTATATATAGATGAAACACTCAATTATAAAAGTATTCTAACTGGAAATAGAAGAAAGGGGGAACTTATGGAAATAGAATCTTTTGCAAAGCATCTGATTACTTTGGCACATTCTTTTGAAACAAGTGATATTCATATACTGCCTGAAGAAAATCACTATGTGGCCTATTACAGGTTACATGGAAGAATGGAAAAACAATTTTATTTAGACATAGACGAAGGCGCTCGATTGATTTCGTATTTTAAATTTGTTGCCAATATGGATGTAGGGGAACATCGAAAACCCCAAAGTGGATCGTTAAATTTTGAATTAGAAAGCAAAATGATCGATCTTAGATTCTCAACGATTACGAATTACCACTCAAGAGAGTCACTTGTCATTCGTCTTTTAAAACAAAAAAGCCAGGAAGATATGAAAACAGGTTCGTTTTTTGAGTATGAATTAGCTTTACTAAATAAGTTGATTGGGTTCAAAAGTGGATTAATCCTTTTTTCTGGACCCGTCGATTCAGGAAAGACGACCACAATCTACCAGCTCGTTAAAAATAGAATCAGTGAAGAAAAACAACAAGTTGTTACCGTTGAGGACCCTGTAGAAATACATGAAGAACAGTTTCTTCAGACTGAAGTGAATGAAAAAGCAGGCATCACTTACGAACATTTACTGAAATCCAGCCTTCGGCACCATCCAGATATTTTGATTGTAGGTGAGATTCGAGATGAAGAGACCGCCAAAATGGTCATTCGAGGTGCACTGACTGGTCATTTGATCATTGCATCTGTCCATGCAAAAAATTCTAGAGGCGTGATTCCTAGATTGATGGAATTAGGCGTTTCAAAAGAACTGCTTAGCCAAACAATTATCGGTATAGTTTTTCAGAAATTATTACCGCTGTCTTGTCCATTTTGTGAGCAATCTTGTCATCCCCATTGCAAAAGCATGTTGAATATTCAAAAAAGAGCAGCTCTTTTTGAAGTGTTGTCCGGAAGTATACTTCAACAACTACTCTCAGCTCAAACAGAAGTCGTTCAGGAACAAACAGGTTCAATAAACAGAGACTTTAACCATTTATTAAAAAAGGTGAGATTGTGTGGATATATTTCAGAAAAAACCTACGAACAGTACCTTATTCCTTAGTGTAAAAGAAACGAGGCAACAAGGATTGTTTTTAAAGCGCATTGGTACTTTATTGTGTGAAGGATTCTCATTAAAAGAAGCAGTAAGCTTTCTTTTCACTATTGCAGACGACAAACAAAAGAACTGGTTAACTTCAATTGAAAAAAGTGTATATGGTGGACACAACCTTCACAGTGCGTTGATCAAGATTGGATATAGTGAGCGAATCTGCACACAAATTTACCTATCGACAATTCACGGACATTTCTCCGAAACTGTCCGTATGGCAGGGGAGCAGTTAATAGAATCTGCTAAGAGAAGGAAAAGAATTCAAGCGATTGTTCAGTATCCAATTATGCTGATCTTGTTTATCACGATTATGCTCTTTTCGATGAGATTTGTCTTGATGCCGCATATACAAAGTATCGTGTCACCGGACGAACTTTCAGTGGGGATTGGAACTAAACTAATCATATCAACTGTTTATACAGCGCCTTACTGGATAGTGGTTCTTGTTGGAGTATTGTCTATAAGCTTCCTTCTAGTTCAATTCATGATTAAAAATCTCACTGTTATAGAAAAACTGAATTTGTACTGCAAAAATAAAATCTTCAGTGTATATGTCCAACTATATTGGACCCAATTTTACTCTTTTGAGTGGAGCCAGTTGTTAAAAAGTAACTGTAGTTTGATCGAAATTGTTCACTTGCTTCAAGAAGACGAAACATCAAAATTATCAAGAGAAGTTGGGAGCCATTTAGAGCAAGAAATGAGAAAAGGACAATCCTTTCAAGAAGCCTTAACAGACTTTGGGTTTTTAAAGCCTGAAATTGGAGAGATTGTCCGGCATGGTGAGTTGACTGGGAGACTTGGAAGTGAGCTGATGTTGTATGCCTCAGAGTGTGAAGAAGAGTTAAATCAAAGGATAGAAACTATCATGGAAAAAATACAGCCAATTGTATTTGTCGTTGTAGCGTTGATGATTATAGCGATATATGCAGCATTGTTACTACCTACATTCTCAATTATGGAAGGATTGTAAATATGAAAATTATATTTCCAAAAATCTCAAGAAAATCAATGTTAAAAGATGAAGGATTTACATTAATAGAAATGTCGCTGGTGCTTTTTATCATTTCAGTACTCTTACTACTGATTATCCCCAATATTGGATCGCACCAGGGTACAGCTAAATCAACGGGGGATACAGCGTTAGAAACGGTCGTTCAGACCCAAATAGATTTGTATGAAATAGAAAATAAACAGAAGCCGACCAGTTTGGAAGTGTTAAAAGATCAAAAGTATTTAAATGAAAGACAATTTGATGAAGTTCAAAAACAATTTTCCATCGATAGTAATGGAAACCTGATTAAGAAATCTGGAGGATAAATCAGTGATATGATAGTAGCTCAAAACCAGAAGGGTTATACATTAGTAGAAACATTGGTCGTTTTAAGTTTGATCTGGATATTTTTACTAATACCAGTTATCCCTTTTCAGTCTATTCAAGAAGAAACGGAAACAAAACAGTTCTTTAAGGAGCTTGAATCCACAATAACTTTGTTTCAGAATCATGCCATCTTGAATGGAGAAACCACTAGTTTCGAAACACGTCCAGCTGCTGGAGAGATTGCCTTCAGAGTCGTGACGGATAGAAATCATCCAATGAATGATAATTTGAAAATTCCAGAACATATTGAGCTGGTAAGTGCTTCTAGAGTTTACAGATTTATCTCTGGCTCTGGTAATCAGGGAAATCTTAACCCAATCAGGTTTAAAACAAACAGTCAATTGATTGTGATTCAATTTAGTTTAGGAAGTGGCCGATTTGATGTTAAGACAACGAATCCATAAAGGAGTGTCTCAAGAGGGATATGTCTTACTTGAAAGTCTAGTCAGTTTAAGCCTCATCACAGTTGTGCTAGTTGTTACTTTACCCTTAACAGTCAATTTGGTTCATAAACTGGAAAGACAAAGAATAGATGTAGAAATGCATCGAGCGGTATATGACCAATCAAAATTTTGGTCAGCTAATGAAAAAAACGCAACAGAAACCAGGTCATATTATACTCAATTAAGCGTGTCAAATACATCAAAGGGAATCGTGGCAGAAGGTGAAGACAATCAAACAATACAGCTCCAGATTAAATCAGTCTATTGGTTCCCATGAAGAGGGCTTTACGCTGATTGAGGTTCTTTTATCTTTGAGTATTGTTAGCTTGTGTGTAGTCCTATTATCTTTTTTTACAAGTCAGTCAAAAAGCCTTCAGGAAAGAATCAATACGGATCGTCAGATAGAGTGGCACCTATTCTTGAATCAAGTAGAATATGAACTGGAAGGAAGTTATAAGATCAGTGTTAATTTAGATAATATGAGCGTAGAAAAAGAGACTAAGCAAGGTCATAAAGAGATGATTAAGTACCAAAAGTATTTATCGCTCTTACGAAGACAAGTAGGTGGAGAAGGGCATCAGCCTATACTTACAGATTTAAAGTCTCTACAATTCAAAACAAAAGAGGATAAAGTCGTCATCACCGTACAATTCAATAATGAAGAAATGTACTCGGCTGTATTACTCATTCCAGATAAGTTAACCGAGGGGGAAGAAAGTGACATCCAAGAAACCACTCTTGAGAAACGATAGAGAAAGAGGCAGTATTCTAATATCTGCCGTACTATTCATGGCCATTGCTGCATTGCTTTTAACAGGCATTGCTTCTCTTGTCAAAATGCAGGTCAAACAATTGAGTCAAGTACAAAACAGCTATGAAGTACGGAGCATGATCAATTTAGCTGAAAAAGTTTTGACGTATTCAGAGACTGAAAGAGAAGCCGCTCAAAATGGGAACATCACTTTCAATAAAGGTAGCGTAGAATGGAGTAGAGTAAATGAACAAGTGTACAGATTGAAAGCTCGTTTAGATAATGGCCATGAATTGGTTAAAGAAATTTCTGTTCAACAAAAGACTATAAAAGAACCGGACATAGCTGATAGCGATGAAATGGCAGAAATTCCTTGAATTGCATAAATGCTTTTACTAAAATCATTTTTTCTAGATTCAGCCTTAAGATAACGAAAAGAGACGCTGAGTATAACTTGTTGCGTTTCTTTTTTTTCGTTCATTTGTTATACTATTAAAGTATAATGATCTCATTGGTGATCGAGAATAAGTGAATACATTAGATAGGTTTAATGTGTTGAAATAGCTCTAAGCAATAAAAATATAGTTTTAAGGATAGGATGTTTAGATGTCAAGAATTGAAACGATACAACAAAAATTGGTAGAAAATCAAATGGACGCAGTGTTGATTACAAGTCCTCATAACTTGCGCTATGCTTCTAATTTCACTGGTTCAACTGGACTAGCTGTGATTACAAAAGAGCAAGCTTTCTTTGTAACGGATTTCAGATATACAGAACAAGCTTCAGAACAAGCAAAAGGATTTGAAGTGATCCAAAATACAGGACCAATCTTTGATGTAGTATCTGAATTGATCTCCAAACATAAAATCGAGAGAATAGGGTTTGAAGAAAATCACGTTACTTTTGCTACTTATCAAACAATCAATGCGTCATTTAATTGTGCGCTTGTACCAGTAGGGTCATTGATTGAAGATATCAGAGAAATCAAAGATGAAGCTGAAATCGAATTAATTCAAGAAGCCATTTCAATTACTGAAGCAGCTTTTGAACATATTCTTACGTATATTAAACCAGGTATGACTGAAATTAAAGTAGCGAATGAATTAGATTTCTTTATGCGTGAACGCGGTGCATCAGGCGTGTCATTTGATACAATTGTCGCTAGTGGTGTGCGTTCTGCAATGCCTCATGGTGTAGCCAGTGAAAAGGTTATTGAACTCGGCGATATGATCACAATTGACTTTGGATGTTATTATAAGGGCTATGTTTCAGACATGACACGTACATTTGCTTTAGGAGATCCGGGCGAAGAACTAAAAGCAATCCATCAAATCGTACTAGATGCAAATCTTAAGGTGACTGCTGCTGCTAGAGCGGGGGTTTCTGGTTCTGAGCTGGATAAAATCGCAAGAGATTATATAACGGAAAAAGGGTATGGAGAAGCATTCGGACATTCTACAGGACATGGAATCGGTCTGGAAGTGCATGAAGGACCTGGAATCAACTTCAAAAATGACCAGCCGTTAGTTGTCGGAAATGTCATTACTAACGAACCGGGCATTTATATTCCAGGTTTAGGCGGCGTCAGAATCGAAGATGACTTGTTGATTACTGAAAAAGGAAACCGAAACTTGATGAAGTCTTCAAAAGAGCTCATCATCATTCAATAAATGCGCAATCAATTGAGAAATAACGCTTTCTAATCAATGGATAGTAAGACTTATGACTCAAATCATGGTACAATAACATTGTATATAACAGTGTGATACTCTATCAATCGATCAGCTTGTATAGAAAACACTTCGGGAGGAATTTAATAGAATGATATCAACAAACGATTTTAAAACGGGTCAGACAATTCAACACGATGGAAACATTTGGAGAGTACTTGAATTTCAACACGTGAAACCTGGTAAAGGTGCAGCGTTCGTACGTTCAAAACTTAAAAATCTTCGTAGTGGTGCAGTTCAAGATAAAACTTTCCGCGCAGGCGAAAAGCTTGAAAGTGCACATATCGAAAATAAAACAATGCAGTATCTTTATGATAATGCTGGAACACATGTATTCATGGATACGGAAACATATGAACAACTTGAAATTCCAGAAGATCAAATTAAAGATGCATTGAAATTCATGAAAGAAAATATGCTTGTAGAAATCATGATGTTTGGTCATGAAGTCCTAGGGGTAGACTTACCAACTAAAGTAGAACTTAAAGTTGTAGAAACAGAACCAGGAATTCGTGGAGATACGACTTCTGGAGGATCTAAACCAGCAACTCTTGAAACAGGTGCTGTTGTAACTGTACCTTTATTTGTAAATAAAGATGATGTACTGATTGTGAATACTTCAGAAGGTACTTACGTATCACGTGCGTAATCATCATTTAACTATAAATAGTATAAAGGAGGAATAATCGTGGCAGAAGAAACATTTGTTGGAGAGCATCATATCAATCCATTTGGTGAGATTGAGGTTGCTCCTGAAGTCTTGGAAGTCATTTCTGGGATAGCTGCTAATGAAGTTGATGGCGTTTATGCGATGCAAGGCAAATTTACATCAGAAGTAAAATCCATGTTTGGTAGAACGAGCCATAATAAAGGTGTTCATTTAGTGTCCGACGAAGAAGGACTTAAAGTAGAAGTCTATTGCTACTTCAAGTACGGCGTAAATGTACCGAAAGTTGCTCTGGATATCCAGCAACGAATTAGAGAACAAGTCTATCATATGACTGAAATTGAGTTAACAGAAATCAACATTCATATTGTAGGGATCGTACCAGAAAAAACAAATCTCCAAGAATTATTTGAATTGGAATCGGAAGAAGATGAGACAGAGTGAAAACTGTAAGGCGTGTGATTCGGGAAAAAGCCTTTCAGTCTCTTTTCCAGCTATCCACAGATATTGATTGTACAAATGAAGAAGTGATTCAGTTCTCACTTGAAAGTGAATTGAATATGAAAGAAAACTATTCGGCAGAAGAAGCGATGAAGATTGTACTTCCCGAAGACAAAAGCGGAAGTCAAATCGTTAGAGATGCATTGAATTACTTGACGGTTGTGGTTGCAGGCGTTAAAGACAACGAAAATGTGATTGACGAAACGATTTCAAGACATTTGAAAAAGTGGACTTTAAACAGATTAGAAAGAACCAATTTATTGATTTTAAGACTAGCGACTTATGAATTGCTTTTCCAGAAAGAAATTGATAAGAGTATTGTCATTAATGAAGCGATTGAATTAACAAAAGACTTCAATGATCAAAATGCTAGTAAGTTTGTTAATGGGGTACTTCAAAGTATCGTTGATACACAAGCCGAGTAGTTTATAAAATCTAAATAAGAACTTCTAAAATCGATGCCTCATTAATAGTTTAAGCGAATGACGAGGTAATATGAAGAGGGAAGAAATAGGAGTGCAATGAATTCAGCATTCCTATTTTTTTCGCTCTCTTTCTATATGAAGCGAAAAGATTTAAATATAAAGGAGGGAAATGATGGAAGAACAATACTTAACCGTTTCCCAATTGACGAAGTATATCAAAAGAAAATTTGAACGTGACCCTTATATGGATCGTATATTTTTGACTGGAGAAATCTCCAACTTTAATCGAAATCGTAGAAATGGACATCAGTATTTCAATTTAAAAGATGATCAGTCAAAAATATCTGCTATCATGTTTTATGGCGATTTCAAAAAGCTGAAATTCCAGCCAGAAGAAGGTATGAGTGTACTCGTTATTGGACGAATCTCTGTTTATGAAAAAACAGGTTCTTATCAGATTTATATCGAACATATGGAGCCTGATGGCGTTGGAGCTCTGTATCAAGCTTATGAAGAATCTAAAAAGAGACTAACCGCAGAAGGTCTTTTTAATCAATCCTTAAAAAAACCGTTACCGAAGTTTCCAAAAAAATTAGGAATTATCACCAGTCAAAGTGGTGCAGTTATCAGAGATATTATTACAACCGTCAAAAGAAGATTTCCTTCAGTTGAATTATTCTTGTTTCCGACCTTAGTACAAGGAGATAAAGCGGCTAAGTCTATTGCTGGAAATATTCAAAGAGCAGATGCTAGGCAAGATTTGGATGTCTTGATCGTAGCCAGGGGTGGTGGCTCTTTTGAAGACTTATGGCCGTTCAATGAAGAAATCGTTGTTAGAGCGATTGCTTCGGCCCAAACGCCCGTGATTTCTTCTGTTGGACATGAAACGGATACGACTTTGTCTGATTTAGTAGCTGATGTTAGAGCGGCTACACCTACCGCAGCTGCAGAGCTAGCAGTGCCGGTGTTGTCCGATGAACTGATCAAAATTGAGCAACAGGAACATCGTTTATATAGAGCGTACCAGAATCGTATACAATTTCTGAAAGACCGTTTAGCTCGAGTGGAGCGTTCTTATATTTTCAGACAGCCACAGCGCTTGTATGAAGGGTACAGTCAGAATCTTGACCAGCTTCAACAACAACTTGTCCAGACGGTGAAAGATACAGTAACAAAACGGGATCAGCAGCTCAAACTATTGTCTCAGCGGTTAACTGCATTAAATCCCTCTAATACAATTCGTCAGTATAATCGAGAACTTCAGCAGCTAGAAAAACAGCTTTTAAGAGCTCAAAAACAATTGCTAGAGCAGTCAGATAAACAATTGAATTTTTATATTCAATCATTGGAACATCTTTCGCCACTGAAAATACTGGGTAGAGGATTTGCTTATGTCAGAAAAGAGGATACTGTCGTGAAATCTACAGAGAGTTTATCTGTTTCCGATGAGATATCTGTCCAGTTGTCAGAGGGTTCCTTTAAAGCTGAAATTACAAGTATTGATTCAAATACTGATAAAGATAAACAATAAAAGAAGGTAGGGAATAAGATGGAGAAAGAGATGAACTTTGATGATGCGCTAAAAGAACTAGAAGAAATCGTTTCAAAACTTGAGCAAGGAGATGTTCCGCTTGAGGAAGCACTAGATCAGTTCCAAGAAGGCATTAAGTTAAGTAGATTATGTAAAAAAACGCTTCAAGAAGCAGAAGAAACCATGACAAAAATCGTTGATGAAAATGGAAAAGAAGCAGCGTTTGAAAATGATTTAAATCGTCAGGAAAACTAGGAGTGACCAAATGAAGTTTCAAGAATTCTATAATAAAGAATATGAACCATTTGAATCGTACAGTTTGATGCTTATCAAAGAACGAAGTGGTACGGTTATCGAAAGAGCTATGAAATATTCGCTAGAAGCAGGAGGGAAAAGATTACGTCCCTTACTGATGCTTGCGGTCATTTCAGCTTTTGGTAAAGATCTAAAAGATGGCTATCCAGTTGCGGCAGCACTTGAGTATATGCATACGTATTCTTTGATACATGATGATTTACCAGCTATGGACAATGATGATATGCGCAGAGGTAAACCAACGAGCCATATCAAATTTTCAGAGTCTACTGCGATCCTAGCGGGAGATGCATTATTGACTTATGCATTTGAAGTAATGGTTTCCGGAGACATTGAACCCGAAAAACAAGTTAAATTGATCAAAGAGCTTGCATACTGTTCTGGTTATGAAGGGATGATTGGCGGTCAGCAAGCTGATATAGATGGTGAACATGCAGCATTATCCCTAAACGAACTGGAAGCTGTGCATGCTAGAAAAACAGGAGAATTAATTCGATATGCTATGTTTGCAGGCGGTGTTATTGCAAATTGTGATCCAGAAACAGTCACTTTATTAGAAGAGATTGCAAGAAAGATTGGTGTTGCCTACCAAATCAGAGATGATATTCTGGATGTTATTGGAGACGCAGAAGAACTGGGTAAAGCAACTGGGGCAGATAGTAAACTAGGTAAAAGTACCTACCCAGCCATACTTGGGCTAGAACAGGCCAAAGAACGTCTTCAGACAGAATTAAACACAGCGAAAGCACGTGTGACTCAGATAAAAGAAACACACGCTTCGTTTGATGAAGAACTGTTAGTAACGTTTATCGATTCTTTGTTGCTAGGGTGAATGAATGTATCTTGAAGTGATAAGTTTTATAGTAGAAACTGAAAGGAGGTTCTCAGTTGAAGAAGCAGCGTGCGGATGAATTGTTAATTCGTCAGGGTTGGGCAGAAGATCTGGAAAAAGCCAAAAGGTTTATCATGACTGGGAAAGTGTACACACGAGACGAAAAGCAGATTTTAACAGCTGGTGAAAAATGGTCTATGGATACAGAAGTATACATTAAAGGAAATGAGCTTAAATATGTTAGTCGCGGTGGATTGAAACTAGAAAAAGCCATCACGTTATATGAAATTGACTTGTCAGATAAAACGGTATTAGACATTGGATCGTCAACAGGTGGCTTTACAGATGCTGCTTTGCAAAATGGTGCTCGATTAGTCTATGCTCTTGACGTTGGAACCAATCAATTGGCTTGGAAACTGAGAACTAATCCGAATGTAGTCGTTATGGAACAAACCAATTTCAGACACTGTACAGTAAAAGATTTTAAAAACGGACAACCTGACTTTGCTACAATTGATGTTTCCTTTATTTCTCTTGAACTAATTTTGCCTGTTTTAAAGACGATCTTAGCTCCAGAAGGTGAAGTCGTAGCACTGATTAAACCGCAGTTTGAAGCGATGAAGGAAGAAGTCGGTGAAAAAGGGATTATAACGGACCTTGAAGTTCATAGAAGAGTGCTTATAAACATTTTGAAATTTGCATACGTCAATGAATATACACTAAAAGGATTGACCGTTTCTCCTATTACGGGTGGAAAAGGAAATGTTGAATTTTTAGCATACCTGAAAAATGGAAAATCTGACAATGAGCTTATTGAGGAAGAAATAAACGCTGTTTTGAAAGCTGATGAATACCTTGGTAAAAGTAACAGAATTTCCACCTAATTGTTTAAACGTTTTCATTTTATTCATGCTTTACCGATATTTCACTTTGAACCGGAAGCGTTCTGAGGTATACTAAATTAGAAACAATGTATAAATATACTGTATAAAATTAAAAAGAACGTTATTCACACTATATGAAAAATCATTATGTGTGGATGTTTAAGCAGGGTTGTTTAAATGTTGAGATTGTGGCCGGAGATAAGACTAGGAGTGTCGTAAAGTATGAAAAAGAAAGAACGTCACCAACTTCTAAAACAGTTAGTACAACAAGAAACGATTCAAAAGCAGGAAAATTTTGTGGGTATTTTAAAAGAACTTGGCATAGAGGTTACACAAGCAACGATCTCTAGAGATATAAAAGAGATGCAACTGATTAAAGTACCTTCACAATCTGGAGGGTATCAGTATAGTGTACCACCTGAAATGAACTTTAATATTTCCAAAAAATTATCCAGACTCATGAAAGATGCTTTTGTATCTATTGATACTCAAAAAGAATTTGTCCAAATCAAAACATTACCGGGTAATGCTTTTGCATTGGGCGCTCTAATTGAAACGGCTAATTATGAAGAAGTTTTTGCGTGTATATCAGGAGATAATTCTGTATTGATTATTTGCCGATCAGAAAACCAGGCCGAAATACTTCAGAGAAGAATGATTTCGTTTGTTTAGTCTGATTGGATTGTCTATTTATCATTAGATTGGGAGGGTTTGCTTTGCTGCAAGCATTGCATATTCAAAATTTTGCGATTATACAAGAGTTATCACTAGATTTCAATCAGGGAATGACTGTGCTGACAGGGGAAACTGGTGCAGGAAAATCGATTATCATCGATGCTGTCGGTTTGCTTGCTGGAGGTAGAGGGTCGGCGGAATTTGTTCGATATGGAACAAAAAAATGTTTACTTGAAGGACAATTCTTGTTGAATGAAAACAAGGAAGTCATGAGACTTCTTGACAAACATGCCATTGATTCTGACGATCAAGTAGTCATGATCCAAAGAGAGATTCATGCTACGGGTCGTAATGTTTGTAGAATCAATGGTAGTATCGTGACCATTGCTGTTTTAAGAGAAATTGGTAATGCCATGATTGATATTCATGGTCAAAATGAACATCAGGAATTAATGGATTCCGAAAGTCATATTGAGCTACTTGATCAATATGGCAATTCCAAGTTAGAAACATCCAAAAATCGCTATCAAATGTTATTCAAAGAATATAAAAAAGTCAAAAAAGAGCAGAATAATTGGCAATATAACGAAAGAGAGTTTGCACAAAGACTAGACATTTTAAAATTTCAAGTCGAGGAAATTTCAGACGCTCAACTTGAAGACAATGAAGAAGAATCTTTAAAAGAAGAAGAACAGAAACTTTCGAACCACCAATCTATTGTCGAAGCTTTATCGAATAGTTATAAGGCGCTTCAAGGAGATGAAGATTCAAGTGGATTAGATTCAGTGGGACAAGCCATGGATATTATGTCTTCAATAGAATCTATGGATGAAAAGTTCAAACAGATTTATGATACATTATCCTCTGCGTTCTTTCAAATTCAGGAAGCCTCAAGTGAAATCTACAATGAGATGGACAGTCTTGAGTATGATGAAGAACGATTAAATGAGATTGAAGAGAGACTGAATCTGATTCAACAACTCAAAAGAAAGTATGGAACTTCGATAAGCGAAATCAAGACTTTTCTCCAGAATGCAGTTGATGAGCTGGAGAAAATTGAAAATCGCGAAGGTCAAATGGATCATTTAAATAAAAGAGTGGTAGAACTTGAAAGTAAACTTCTTGAAGAAGGAAAAGCATTATCTACATTAAGACGTCAAACGGCTTTGAAACTGGAAAAAGCGATTCATGAACAATTAAAAGAATTGTTTATGGATAAAGTAGTTTTCGAAGTTCAGTTCTTGAGAGACATTAAAGCATTTAGGATGGATAGTGCACATGATAACGGTTTGGATAAGATAGAATTTTATGTATCAACTAATCCAGGGGAACCGTTAAAACCACTGGTCAAAGTTGCATCTGGAGGAGAATTATCTCGCATGATGTTAGCGATGAAGACGGTGTTCTCAAAAGAACAAGGCATAACGAGTATTATATTTGATGAGGTAGATACAGGTGTCAGCGGGAGAGTTGCACAAGCGATTGCAGATAAAATTTATTCAGTCGCTTTTCATTCTCAAGTATTATGTATTACACATTTACCCCAAGTCGCTGCTATGGCAGATCAGCATTTATACATTAGTAAAGTCATCGTTGAAGACAGAACAAGTACGCACGTAGAGCAACTAGCGGATAAAGACAAGATTTCAGAAGTTGCGAGAATGCTCGCCGGTAGTGAGATCACGAAGCTAACGATGGATACCGCAAATGAACTGCTTTTGTTGGCTTCAAAGAAAAAGAAAGTATAAAAAAAGTCATGGAGAATCCCCATGACTTTGGTCTATAATAAAACGCCTAGTATAGCAGCAATTGCTGGGAAAGCCATTAAGATGACCATTGCCCAAATAATGATTTTAGAGATTAAACCTGATTTACTTTTTTTATTGTCTTTTTTTACCACTAGTCTACACCAACTTTCTAAGTGATGGTTGCTTGTCAGTTAATAGTGTACGCAATATAAGCTTTTTTTTCAAGAGTATAGAAGATTGTTTTAAAAGTATTCAAAGTTTGATACTATTAAGCTAAAGATTATAATTAATTTGTACACTGGAAGTATCCAGATACAAAAACCTAATGATTAGAGTGGGTATTGATAAGGTAGACCGATTTTCTACGATAAACATTCAGTTGAAACTGACTGATAACAAGTAGATTCTCAGTCCAAATATCAAACCTGAGAGGAGAATGAAGCAATTGAGTAAACAACAAGTCGGCGTCGTTGGTATGGCTGTTATGGGAAAAAACCTTGCACTAAATATCGAGAGTAGAGGATACAGTGTTTCAATCTACAATCGTACAAATGCTAAAACGGATGCAGTCATAGCAGAAAATCCAGGTAAGAACTTAGTTGCCACTTATGAACTAGAAGAATTTGTTCAATCTCTTGAAACACCTCGTCAAATTTTATTGATGGTTCAAGCTGGTAAAGGAACAGATGCTGTTATTCAACAGCTATTACCTTTCTTAGATAAAGGAGATATTCTAGTAGATGGTGGAAACACATTCTACAAAGATACGATCCGTAGAAGTGAAGAGCTTGCAGAATCAGGCATCAACTTTATTGGTACCGGGGTATCTGGTGGAGAAGAAGGCGCACTAAAAGGCCCCGCAATTATGCCAGGTGGTCAAAAAGAAGCGTATGATTTAATCGCTCCAATTCTTGAAAAGATTGCTGCTAAAGCACCAGCAGATAACGAACCCTGTGTAGCGTATATTGGACCTAACGGAGCTGGTCACTATGTAAAAATGGTTCATAATGGAATTGAATATGGAGATATGCAACTGATCGCTGAAGCCTATCACTTATTAAGTGAAGTTGCAGGCCTTCCTAATGATGAGATTGCTGAAGTGTTCAAAGAATGGAATACTGGAGAACTAGATAGTTTCTTGATCGAAATCACAGCGGATGCTTTGACGAAAAAAGATCCAGAAACAGGTAAACCAATGGTTGATATCATCTTAGACCGTGCTGGAAATAAAGGAACAGGTAAATGGACTTCTCAAAGTGCGCTGGATTTAGGTGTACCTCTTCCATTGATTACTGAGTCTGTATTTGCTAGATACATCTCTGCTCTTAAAGATGAGCGTGTAGCTGCAAGTAAAGTCTTAGCTAAACCAATTGCCAAAGCATACAATGGCGACAAAAAAGAATTGATTGAAAAAATTCGTCAAGCACTTTACTTCAGTAAAATCATGAGCTATGCTCAAGGATTCGCTCAAATGAGAACAGCTTCTGATGAATATAACTGGGATCTTAAGTACGGTGAAATCGCAAAAATCTTCCGAGCAGGCTGTATCATTCGTGCTGGATTCTTACAAAAAATCACAGACGCATACGACAGAACGCCTGGCCTTAAGAACTTAGTTCTTGATGAGTATTTCTTAGATATTACGAAAAACTACCAACAATCTGTTCGTGATCTAGTTGGATTAGCTGTACAATCTGGCGTTCCTGTGCCAGCATTCTCTTCAGCAATCTCTTATTACGATTCTTACCGTTCAGAACGTCTGCCAGCAAATATCATTCAAGCACAACGTGATTATTTCGGTGCACACACTTACGAACGTACAGATAAAGAAGGCACATTCCACTTCGACTGGTATGGAGATAATGGTCAAGAACAGTGGTAAGCACAAACAAATCAATTTAGATTGAATTGAAAAACGGAAAATGTGGATTCCACTTTTTTGGAATCCGCATTTTTTGTGTGTTAATTGTACGTTTTGAATAGAATTGTAGGCATGTTAAAGAAAAATTAGAAAAAAGTTTAAAGCTAACATTTTTTCTGTGTAAAAACTATGTTAAACTGATGGTGTATACGTGGATTAGTTTGAGTATAAAGCTATTATGCCCTTTATGCATACAAATTTTTCTTAAAATATAACTGAACTATAAGTAAAAATGTAAAAAAGTAAATAGAGAACTGGGAGCTGAAAAAATGGGGAAAATTTTAATAATTGAAGATGAAAAAAACCTTGCGCGTTTTGTGGAGTTAGAATTAAATCACGAAGGATTCGAAACAGAAGTTCGTTTCAACGGACGTGCTGGACTTGAAGCTGCTATTGATGAAAATGAAGAATGGGATATTATCTTGTTGGATCTTATGTTGCCTGAATTAAACGGTATCGATGTAGCACGTCGAATTCGTCAAGTAAGCAATGTGCCCATCATCATGATGACTGCTAGAGATTCAGTGATTGACAGAGTATCTGGTTTTGACCATGGAGCAGATGACTATGTTGTAAAACCATTCGCAATTGAAGAATTGCTTGCTAGAATGCGTGCACTATTAAGACGTATTGAAATTGAGACAGAAGAAAATGCCAATAGACAAACAACAGTAACATACAAAGACTTAACTGTTGAAAAAGAAAACCGTGTTGTTCGTCGCGGTGAAGATGTCATTGAATTGACTAAACGTGAATACGAGTTGCTCGTTGAGCTAATGGAAAACGTTAATGTCGTATTATCAAGAGAAGTTTTGTTGAACAAAGTATGGGGTTATGAAACTGAAGTTGAGACAAATGTAGTAGACGTTTATATTCGTTACTTGAGAAACAAAATTGATGTTCCAAATAGAGAAAGCTATATTCAGACTGTCAGAGGTACTGGATATGTGATGCGTACGTGAAACAGGTTGTAACAACTGAAAATGATATGAATCAGAAAAAGAGAATTTCTTTAAGGTGGAAATGGACGATTGGAGCAGCCATTGCGATTTTTTTGACTTATACAATTTTTTCAACGATCCTTTATGTTAGTTTTCAGAGAAGTATGTTAGAGAACGAAGAAGTTGCTTTAAGAGATACTGTTCAGAATCTGTCAGATAGGTTTGGTCAGCAATTCTATGATTTAACAGAAGAGTCTGTTGCAGATACGCTGGAATTGAGTCAATTAAGGCTTCTTCCTACACTTCCTGATCCTGAATCAGAAGAAATCGTCGATGAGGAAACACCTATTCCTTTGCGAATCGGTCAAGGCGGGATGTATGTTCGAATCTTTAACACAGAGTCAGAATTACTTTATGAAACAGCGACATTTTCAACTGATTTTACACCCACAGAGGATTTACGGATTGATACAATCGATGGTCCGTATGGTGAAGCCTTTTCGGCCAGAAAACCAATTTATTCATATTTAAATAATGATCATATTGGATACGTTCAAGTGATTAATTCACTTTATTTGTACCATCAGCTGTCTGATAGTGTTTTGATGGCCATACTGGTTACCGGTGTCATTGCTCTGATGTTTAGTGCTATTATAGGGTATTTTATTGCTCGAAAATTCTTACAACCAATCAGAAAAATCACAAATGCTATGAAAAGCATCGAATTGGATCCAGAATCAGTTGAAAGAATTGACGTTGGAGATGGCCGAGATGAATTAACAGATTTGGCCAACGCCTATAACAATATGCTCGACCGGATGCAGAAAAACATCGAACATCAGAAACAGTTTGTTGAAGATGTATCACATGAATTAAGAACACCAGTAGCTGTAGTAGAAGGACACTTGAAGTTACTGAATAGATGGGGGAAAGATGACCCAACGGTTCTAGAAGAGTCCTTGGATGCTTCTTTACAAGAAATAGGACGAATGAAGAGCCTTGTTCAGGAAATGCTAGATTTATCTAGAGCTGAACAAGTAGAAATTCATTACAAGAATGAACAGACGCCCGTGCGACAAATCATATATGCAACATTTAATAATATTAAACTCGTTCATCCAGATTTTGTATTTATTCTAGATGATGATCTTCGAAAAGAAGTATACGTGAATATTTACCGTAATCACTTGGAACAGATTCTGATTATCTTATTGGATAATGCAGTGAAATATTCTACGGATAGAAAAGAAGTGCATATCTCTGTATCACTTGATAGCAAAGAAATTCAAATTGCCATTCAGGATTACGGAGAAGGTATGACAGAAGAAGATACTGAGAAGATCTTTAACCGATTCTACCGTATCGATAAGGCACGTAGCCGTTACAAGGGTGGAAACGGGCTTGGGTTATCGATTGCCAAGCAACTGATTGAAGGTTATAAAGGTAGGATTTGGGCCGAAAGTGTACTGAATCATGGTTCGATTTTCAGAATTATGTTACCTGTATTAAAAATAACGGATGATGAATTAAACCATACAACAAAAGAGCCACAAGCTGAGGAGTAATTCCTTAGCCCGTGACTCTTTTTTCTCTATATTATTTCTTTTGTTTACCTTCATTGCGTCTGTTTTTATTTTCGAAAGGACTTGATGATTTTCGATTACGACTAGAAGCATTGTTTGAAGAAGTGATTCCAGTAGATGGTTCTACTTTTTCAGCCGTTTTACGAGCTCTTGGCTTACGGGCAACGACTTGTACTTCACCGTGTTTCTCTTTCAATTCCGCTTGAATTTTTGGCTTGTAATAAAAAGTTGTAATCGCAGATTGCGCAATCGCGACAAATCCACCAACTAACCAGTAAAGTCCCAATCCTGCTGGACTGGTGAAAGAGATAACCATTAACATGATCGGGTTCATTAACATCATCGTGTTCGATTGTTTTCTTTGTTCTTCAGGCATGCCCAAGAGCATAACTCTAGATTGTGCGTAATAGACAGCTCCAGTCAATAGTGCAAGAGGGATACTAGCAGTACCCAATTCAATTCCTAAAAATGTAGCGTTCTGAATGGATTCTGACATACGAATCGCTTGGAACATAGCAGTGAAAACGGGCATTTGAATGAGTAGTGGTAAACACCCTGCAACGCCACCGAGCATATTCACATTATTTTCACGATAGAGTTCCATTAGTTCAGCTTGAAGTTCTTGTTTTTGTTTAGGGTCAGTTGATTCTTTCATTTCAGCTTGGATTTCATCGGCTGCTGGTTTTACAACAGACATTTTAACTTGTTGTTCCAGTGTCGTACGTTGTTGCTTGATACTTAATGGCAAAATCAGAATACGAACGATAATCGTAATGGCAATAATGGCTAGACCATAACTACCTAAAAGATTATAAAGTAATTCAATGAATTGCTGTGTAGGGAGTACAAGATAGTCAAACAAGAATTGTGATATAGCTCCTGCGGGTTCTCCGGTTGACTGATCAATTCGGATACATCCTGACATGAAAACGACTAAGGATAGCATTCCGAGAGAAAGTATCCATTTTTTTGCTCTATTTTTCAAAATAATTCAATCCCTTAAGTGAGTTAGTATTATTAAAACGCCAATTCTCACTATACCTTATAAAGTAAGAGATTTCAATTGGACTGTGAAAAATTTGATTTTTCTTCAATGTTTTGATCGAATTTAACCACAACTTTGTCAACTTTAGCAGAAGGACTAGGCCCTTTACTCACTGCATCAATAAATTTGTCTATTTGATCGGGCGAACCAACCGCCTCAGAATAAACAGTTCCGTCGGGTTCATTTCTTACGATACCAGTGACACCAATCTCGTCAGCTGCTTGTTTAGTTGTAAACCGGAACCCAACTCCTTGAACGCGTCCAATTACTTTAAGAGAGACTTTGTCTTTATCTACATCAGTTTGGCGTTCATTAATATATTCAACTGTCCCAGCTTCTGTATTTTCCTGTCCTTTTTTAAATAAATCATCAAATATTGATCCCATGTAAATTCCTCCTAAAAGTTTTATTATCTTGATTTTACAGGTAAATAAGATCAGACGTCAAAAGTTACGTCGGTATAGAACACGATTAAGTTCTTTAAAAAAGAACGAACTTCCGTACCCCTTGTTTTCATGATATAATTAATAGGAAAAGAATAGAATTAGAGGAGTAATTTTATGGCACAGGCACGTAAAAGGGGAAGACCTAAAAAGAAACAATCCAAAGTTTCTTCAGAACTTGTAGGCATTATCATATTGATTATAAACTTTTTAGCAATTGGGCAATTCGGGTTTGTAGGCCGTTTCTTTGCCAATATTTTGCGTATTTTCGTGGGAGAAACCTACATAGTTGTATCGTTTGTATTTATCTTGATTGGAATTTATCTATTAATCAAAGGAAAGAAACCAAGCTTGAAGAGTCAAAGATGGCTCGGAGGATTCTTACTTTTTTGTGCGCTCGTCGTATGGCAGCACGCGCAATTGTTTTCTCCAATCATGAATGCTAATGTCAATATCATCAGTGCGACTTGGCGGATGTTTGTTCCGCAGTTTACTAGTGTGACGATAGGACAAAGTATTGGTGGCGGCATGATTGGTGCTGTTCTTTATGCAACGAGTTATTTCTTGTTTTCTTCAGTTGGGACTTATCTAATGATGGCTATGTTCATCTTTATAGGAATTATGACGATGTTTCAATTATCTTATAAAAACCTTCTTGATCGTCTCCGTTTATTTGGAGGCGCCTGTTTTAAAGCTGTAGGAAACATAGTTAATACAATCAAAGAAAAACAAAGCACTAGAAAGAAAAACAAAAAGAAAAAACCTCAAAAACCTAAGAAAAAAAGGTTAGAGAAGCCGGGACTAGAAGAGTCAGAAACTAATGGACTTCAGGTAGAAGCCCAAGAAGATACTAAGGCACCATTAATAGATGAAACTGAATCAGATGATGTTCTAGCTGGTCAGATGGCTTTAAAAATCGAAGGATTCCAGCAGAATACTAAAGTGGAAGAACCTAAAGAAGAAGCTGTGAGTTCTGAAACAGGAACAGTTGATTTTGAAATCGGAGAAGAAGAGAATGAACAATACAAATTACCTCCGATTTCGTTACTGAATGTCAGAGAACCTGCGGACCAATCAGATGAGTATTCGATTATCCAAGAAAACGTTAAAAAATTGGAAGAAACTTTTGAAAGTTTTGGCGTGAAAGCAAAAGTCACAAAAGCCAACCTTGGTCCAGCGGTAACGAAATACGAAATTCAGCCAGCAACTGGTGTGAAAGTAAGTAAAGTAGTTGGATTGACAGATGATATTGCACTCGCACTTGCGGCTAAAGATATTCGTATGGAAGCACCGATTCCAGGTAAAGCTCTGATTGGAATTGAAGTTCCGAACTCAGAAGTAAGTATGGTTTCATTTAGAGATGTGATCGAAGGGCAGACCAATAACAAGGATCAGCTGCTTGAAGTTCCATTAGGTAGAGATATTGCTGGAAACGTCGCAATGGCTGATTTAGCTAAAATGCCTCATTTGTTAGTAGCTGGAGCGACTGGATCAGGTAAATCAGTTGCAATCAATGGAATTATCATCAGTTTGTTGCTTAAAGCGAAGCCGAACGAAGTGAAATTGATGATGATTGATCCTAAAATGGTTGAATTGAACGTCTATAACGGGATTCCACATTTATTGACTCCGGTTGTAACGAATCCTAAAAAAGCTTCACAAGCATTGCATAAAGTGGTTCAGGAAATGGAAAGACGTTATGAACTCTTTGCTGCTAGTGGAACAAGAAATATGGCCGGATATAATCAATTCGTCAAGAAAAAGAATGAAGAAATGGAAGAAGCGCTACTGCCACTACCTTATATTGTTGTTATCGTAGATGAGCTTGCTGATTTGATGATGGTGGCTTCTAATGATGTAGAAGATTCTATTACAAGACTAGCTCAAATGGCAAGAGCTGCCGGGATCCATATGATTCTTGCGACTCAAAGACCTTCTGTAGATGTTATCACTGGAATTATCAAAGCAAATGTACCTTCGAGAATAGCCTTTGCTGTTTCAAGTGGAACAGACTCTAGAACAATTCTAGATGGAAATGGTGCTGAAAAACTGTTGGGTAGGGGAGATATGTTATTCCAGCCGATGGGCGAGAATAAACCGAACCGAGTACAAGGTGCCTTTATCTCTGATGAAGAAGTAGAAGCGATCGTTCACTTCGTTAAGGAACAGCAGGAAGCTAACTATGTAGAAGAAATGATTCCGAAAGATGAGCCAATCGTCAGTCAAGGAGAAGCCGAAGACGAATTATATGACGAAGCAGTGGCTTTAGTTGTAGATATGCAAACAGCAAGTATTTCGCTACTACAAAGAAGATTTAGAATTGGGTATAACAGAGCAGCACGAATTGTCGATGAAATGGAAGACAGAGGTGTCGTCGGACAATCTGAAGGCTCAAAACCTAGAGAAGTACTCATTCAGCCTGAAATGGATTCAGCGGAAAATACTCTAGAGTGAAAATGAATATAACGTAAAGAATGTAGAGAATATGACAAAATCTCTACATTCTTTTTTTGTGCAAAAAGCTATAGAATATGAAAAAATCCGGTATCATTTTCCGAACGTACGGGTATAGAGCGGTTTCATGTGAACGTTTTGGATCAGTTGCTCATTAATTAATCGTATTTAGGCTTTATTTTTCTTTACAAAAATGTTACTATTAATTCGAGATAAGAAACAAAGAATTGTGAAATGAATTTGGTGGATTAAGCAGATTCTGTTAAATACTGATTCAGGAGCAACTCTACATACAATTTTAATTGGAGGAATTTCGTAATGACTACTAAATTAAGAAATCTTTTTGCAATTGGAGCATCTGCTATGCTATTAGCAGCTTGCCAGGGACAAGATGCAAGTGATACAGGCTCAACACCTGCTGATGATACTACTACCCCAGATACTGAAGAAACAGCTGAATTCAAGCTTGGTATGGTAACAGATGAAGGTGGCGTGGATGACCGTTCATTTAACCAATCAGCTTGGGAAGGTATGCAAGCTTGGGCTGATGAAAATGGTTATGGAGCTGATGCAGTAGATTACTTCCAATCAAATGATGCACAAGATTTTGTACCGAATTTGAATCAAGCAATTCAAGCAGAATTTGATATCATTTACGGAGTTGGCTTCCAATTAGCAGAAGCGGTTGAAGATGTTGCAAGTAGCAATCCTAACCAACACTTTGGGATCATTGATTCAGTGGTTGAAGCGGATAATGTTATTTCATTGAACTTCCGTGATAATGAAGCAGCTTATCTAGTAGGTGTTGCAGCTGCACACACGACTGAAACAAATAAAGTTGGATTCATTGGTGGGATTGCTGGACCGGTTATTGATAAGTTCGAAGCTGGATTTGTTGAAGGTGTTAAATCAGTAGATCCTGCAATCGAAGTAGAAGTACGTTATGCTGAATCTTTCTCTGATGCAGCGATTGGACAACAAATTGCTGCTGGTATGTACTCTGCAGGAGCGGATATCATTTATCATGCATCTGGAGCTGTAGGTAACGGCGTGTTCACAGAAGCGGCTGACTTAATGGAATCAGGTTCTGAAGAACAATTATGGGTTATCGGAGTAGACCGTGATCAAGAAGAATTGGGTGAATACTCAGGTGGAAACTTAACCTTAACTTCTTCTCTTAAAGGCGTAGGAGCAGCAATTCAATTGGCTTCAAACGAAGCAAGAGATGAAGGCTTCCAAGGTGGAGAAAACTTAATTTATGGTTTAGCTGAAGACGGTGTTGGTGTCACTGAAGGTAATATGTCTGAAGAAGCTTGGACTGCCGTTCAAGAAGCTATGGAATCTATCATTAGTGGAGACATTGAAGTTCCAGAAACTCCTGGAGAGTAAGATTCGTTCACTCTGTTAAAGACGATTTGAAATTGAATAAAAGAGCGCTGGTCGTGTGACCGGCGCTTTTTTAGAGCGAAAAACTCAATACAATTAGTGATTAGATAATATGAATTTTTTAGCACAATATCTTGAAACGAGTCTTTTTTCGAATGAAATACTTCAAAGAAGCTTGAATACGGGTTCATGATGTAAGATAATGAGAAAACATCAGAATCAATTTAAATAATTTGAATGAGGAGGCCATCTTTTGTCTGAATTACAACACGTTATTGAGATGAGTGGGATCACAAAAGAATTTGGAACATTTAGAGCAAATGATAATATCCATTTAGATTTAAGAAAAGGTGAAATTCATGCACTTTTAGGTGAAAATGGTGCAGGTAAATCTACTTTGATGAATATCTTGTCTGGTTTGTTAGAGCCGACTTCCGGAGAAATTAAAGTGAACGGTAAGTCTGTGAACATATCATCCCCAGATGTAGCAAATGAATTAGGTATTGGTATGGTGCATCAACATTTTATGTTGGTGGATAAATTTACTGTAGCTGAAAACATTATGCTAGGCAGAGAAAAAACAAAATTTGGATATATTGACCGTAAAAAGGCAGAAAAAGAAATCCAGGCTTTGTCAGACCAATATGGTTTAAGAGTAGATCCTTCTGCACGTGTGGAGAATATTTCTGTAGGGATGCAACAACGTGTAGAAATTTTGAAAACACTTTACCGTGGAGCAGATATTCTTATCTTCGATGAACCGACAGGGGTTTTAACACCTCAAGAAATTCAAGAGTTAATGGGGATTATGAAGAAATTGGTCAATGAAGGTAAATCAATCATTTTAATCACACACAAGCTTGATGAAATTAAACAAGTATCCAATAGATGTACCGTTATCCGAAGAGGAAAAAGTATTGATACGGTTGATGTAGCTGTAACTTCGCAACAAGAACTTGCTGACATGATGGTAGGACGTTCCGTATCCTTTAAAGTGGATAAAAAGCCTGCTAATCCATCAGGAACCGTTTTGAAAGTTAATGACTTAACTGTAAAAGAAACACGAGGATTTGATGCAGTAAAAAATATTAGCTTTGAAGTACAGGCTGGAGAAATTCTTGGAATTGCAGGGGTAGATGGAAACGGTCAGTCAGAACTGATCCAGGCTTTGTCTGGACTTACTAAATCAAGTAATGGAAGTATCGAATTAGATGGCAAAAACGTAACAAACCTGAAACCAAGAAAAATTACTGAAGCGGGACTGGGTCATATACCAGAAGACCGTCAGAAATTTGGTTTGATTTTACCGATGACTTTGGAAGAGAATATTGCACTGCAAACATACTACAAAAAGCCATTTAGTAAGCATGGATTCTTGAACTATAAGGAAATTAAAATACATGCGAAAAGATTGATTGAAGAATTTGATGTTCGTACACCTAGTGAAGAACATTCAGCTGCCTCTTTATCTGGGGGAAATCAACAAAAAGCCATCATTGCTAGAGAAGTAGACAGAGATCCTGCTTTATTGATTGCAGCACAACCAACTCGTGGATTGGATGTTGGAGCCATCGAGTATATTCATAAGCGATTAGTTGAGCTTAGAGATAATGGAAAAGCCGTTCTCTTGATGAGCTATGAACTGGATGAAGTCATGAATGTTTCAGACCGAATCGCAGTTATGTATGATGGGAAAATTATTGCAATCGTTAATGCTAAAGATACAACAGAATCAGAATTAGGCTTACTGATGGCTGGAGTTTCCTTAAGTGATGCACAAGATCAAGCCGAACAAAAAGGAAAGGAGAAGGATGTAGTTGATTCGACAAAGTAAAGGTTTTTTAAATAGTTTAATCGTTCCTATCATGTCTATCTTGTTCGGATTTTTATTTGGAGCCATCCTTATGCTGGCATTTGGATATAATCCAGTTGAAGCTTACAGAGCAATGATTGTCAGCGTCTTCCAAAGTCCCTATTTCATTGGAGAAGCACTTAGACAAGCAACTGCACTAACCTTCACAGGATTAGGGTTTGCATTGGCTTTCCAAGCGGGTTTCTTTAACATCGGTATTGCTGGACAAGCTTTAGCTGGTTGGGTGAGTGCCGTTTGGGTTGCATTAGCATTTCCTGATTTACCTAGAATTCTTTTATTAACGCTGAGTTTAGGTGTAGGATTGCTTGTTGGTGCAATTTGGGCATCGATTGCTGGTTTCTTACGTGCTTATTTTGGAACTAGTGAAGTTATCGTTAGTATTATGCTTAATTATACAGCCTTGCAAGTGACCAATTATCTAATCCGAAACGTTCTATCTGAAGCTGGAAATACAACAGCAAGAGTTGGTGAAAATGCCAATATGGGATTCCAGTGGTTGTCTACTTTAACACAGAATTCAAGATTAAATGTGGGATTCTTTATTGCTATCGTCGTAGTCATTCTTTACTGGGTATTCATGACAAAAACAACTGCCGGTTTTGAAATTCGCGCAGTTGGATTAAATGCTTCTGCTTCAAAATATGCTGGAATGAGTGCTGAGAAAAATATTATTTTATCTATGTTTTTAAGTGGTGCTTTAGCTGGTTTAGGTGGGGCTGTTCACGGACTCGGAACATTTGGAAACATCTTTACTCAAGGTGGGTTACCAGATATCGGATTCAATGGTATCGCGGTTGCTTTACTTGGACTAGGCAATCCTTTTGGTATTTTCTTCTCTTCTATTTTATTCGGTGTTTTAAACATCGGAGCTGGATTCATGCCGAATCAGGCAGGTGTGCCAGATGAAATGGCCAATATTGTCATAGCTGCTATTATTTTCTTTGTAGGCGCTAATTATATTATTCGTTATTTTATAGATAAAAGAGCAGCAAAAAAACAAACTGCTAGCTCAACTTCGCAAGGAGGAGACGTATGAACGCATTAAGTATCATTCAACTGATTGTTTCAAGTTCGTTAATCTATGCAGCTCCATTAATACTCACAGCTCTTGGTGGAACGTTTTCTGAGCGAAGTGGTGTCGTGAATATCGGTCTTGAGGGTATCATGGTTATGGGTGCTTTCATGTCTGCAGTGTTCAATATTCAATTTGCTGCAACTTTCGGAGGGTTGACTCCATGGATGGGCTTACTCGCAGGAGGGCTTATCGGTGTGCTGTTTTCTATCATTCATGCAGTAGCGACAATTAACCTTAGAGCAGATCATATTATTTCCGGTACAGTTATCAACTTAGCTGCACCGGCGTTAGGCGTCTTTTTGACAAGAGCCATTTTTGGAGCTGCTCAAACAGGTCCATTACCTGAGTCATTTGGTAGAACGAGTATTTTCTTACTTAATCGAATTCCAATTATTGGACCGATTTTCTTTGAAAATACTTCAGGACCAGCATATTTTGGTATCGTAGTAGCAATCCTTTCTTGGTTCATTCTATTTAAAACAAGATTTGGACTAAGACTTCGTTCAGTTGGGGAACATCCTCATGCTGCTGAGACATTGGGGATTAAAGTTTATCTTATGAAATACTCTGGAGTTTTGATTTCAGGATTACTTGGAGGGATGGGTGGCGCGATTCAAGCTCAAGCGATCTCTAATGAGTTTGGTATTTTAACCATCGCTGGTCAAGGTTTTATCGCTATGGCCGCAATGATTTTTGGTAAATGGAATCCATTAGGTGTTATGGGTGCTGCGATATTCTTTGGTTTTGCACAAAGTCTAGCGCGTATCGGTACGTATATACCGATTATTCAAAATATACCAACAATTTGGTTACTAGTTATGCCATACTTATTGACAATCATTGTGCTTGTAGGCGTAATTGGAAAATCAGAAGCACCAGCAAGACTTGGACAAACCTATATTAAAACAAAATAAACGAAAGCCACATCCCATATCTCAGGGGTGTGGCTTTTTACTTACCGTTTTTTCTCAATAGCTATGAGAAATGGAGGGGTGTTTTTTTGATTCATAAATCCGTACCTAAGCACAGAGTAATCTTCTTGAGGGAGTGTCTTTAGATAAGACTCAACAGCGTTTTTTTCTTCTTGTCCACCATCATGTCCGTAGTAAACCATAATAACAACTAGTCCACCAGGAATTAAGCTATCTAAACTTTGTTCTATTGCAGACAATGTTGTATCAGGAAGCGTAATGATGGTTTTATCACTCTTTGGCAAGTAGCCGAGATTGAAGACCACTGCTTGAATCGCATCCGTACCTATATAGTTCTTTATCTGTTCATGACCATCGTGAATCAATTCAACTTGATCTTTCAGTCCAGTTAAAAGAACTTTTTTCTTCGTTTCTTCAATTGCAGAATCTTGTATATCAAACCCATAAACTTTTCCAGTTTTTCCGACAAGTTGAGCAAGTTTGACTGTATCATGACCATTTCCAACGGTTGCATCAATAACCGTGTCTCCATATGAAATAGAATCTGATAAGAGCTGATGGCAAAATCTTAATGGCGAAAGTAACATGATATCCGACCTTTCTTGAATCATATTCTTGTTCATAAAGTGTTCCCTTATCTTTTGTATAAACGGAACAGGATTAACCTTTAATGAAGTTGACTTACAATAATGTATTAGCTTAATCGAATCAGCTATGCGTGTTTATAATCTGTTCGGTTTCCTACTGTTACAGTCATATGACATTTACAAAAAGACTTACTTTTTTGTTCCTTTCATCCGATACTAACGGTATAATATGAGGACAAAGAAACTATTTTTAACTTGTTTTTTTGAGAGGGGTATTAAATAAATGATAAACCAGAAAGATATGTTAGATTCTTACAAAAACAGCGCAAAGAAGCGCTCATTGAAACTGACCATGTCTTCAAGCATTCTAGCTGGGGTCGTGGCCATTTCTGCATTTGGTGAAGCTGTCCACGCAGAAGAAATGGATCTAAATAAAGAAGAAATCCAAGCACTATATGACCAGTATAATGAATTACAAGCAACTGTCAAAGAGCAGCAAACATTAGCTCCAGAAACAGAAGCAACTGAATTAACTGAAGAAGTGCCTACCAGTGACGAACTTGAAGAACTCTCTTTCGTTAAGTCTCAACTAGTTAGAATGATTGAACTGGCTGGCGGAGAAAGTTTATTAGCTCAACTCAATGTTGAACAATTATCTACAGACGACTTAAATACTGCATTTGAAGCATTACTTACTTATCAACTAGAACAATCTGAAAGTGCTGAACGCATTGTTCAAGAAGAATTGACGGAAACTACTGAAACCGAATCTGTTGAAACAACAGAAAACATAGTAGAAGACACTGTCGTCGAAAGTATAGAAGTTACAGAACCTGAAATAAATGAAAGTGCTAAAGAAGAAACTGAAGATGTCATTGTAGAAGAAGTTTCCGCTTCAATTGAGAATAAAACAGCAGAAATAGCTGTTATTGAGTCAAGTGAAAAAGGAACTGTAGAGTCTACAGTTGAAACAGAAGCATTAAATGAAACGGTTCAAGAAGAAGTAGAAGAATCCCAAGAATTTGAAACACCTGTTACTGAGGTCGAAGAATCGATTGAAGAAACAGAAAAAATTGAAGTAGTTGTACCTGAAGAAGAAGTGAAACCAGAAACAAAACCAGCTGAAGAAAAGCCAGCTCCTAAACCAGCTGAAACAAAACCGACTCCAGCTCCGGCAGAAAAACCTGTTGTAGAAACGAAGCCTGAGCCAAAACCAGAAGTGAAACCAACTCCAACCGTTACTAAGCCGGAAGTTAAAGCAATTGTTCATACAGTTAAATCTGGGGACACATTAAACAAAATAGCAAAATCTTATAATACAACTGTCAACAACTTAGTTGCTTTAAACAAAATTTCTAATCCTAATAATATAAAGATTGGACAGAAGATTGCGATTAACCAAGCGGGTGTCAGTTCTACTCCTGCATCTTCAAATGGGTCAGCAACAAGCACTGGTAATTTGAGTCAAGCGAAAACAACTTCTGAATTTATCAATCAAATTGCTGGTCACGCTCAAAGAATAGCTAAAGAAAATGGGATCTATGCTTCAATCATGATTGCTCAAGCAAGTCTAGAGTCTGGTTATGGTAAAAGTACTTTATCATCTCCGCCAAATCATAACTTATTCGGAATCAAAGGCTCTTATAACGGACAATCTGTTGCGATGCGTACAAAAGAGTACTATTCTAGTACAGGCTGGATCACGATAACAGATAATTTCAAAAAATATCCTAGCTATGCAGAATCTCTTGAAGATAATGCTAGATTAATCAGAAATGGTACAGGATGGAACAGTGAATTCTATTCTGGAGCATGGATTGAAAGAACCAACTCCTATAAAGATGCTTCTGCTTGGCTGCAAGGTCGTTATGCAACGGATCCTAGTTATGCGAACAAGTTGAATAATATTATTAGCTTATATGATCTTACTCGTTTTGACGGAAATTGGACAGGACCAGTAGAAACAGGTAATGGCGGTTCAAGTACTGTTAAACCAGTTCAACCAACAACACCAACAACAGGTAACAATACTAGCGGTCAACACACAGTCGTTAGGGGAGAAACTTTAACGTCTATTGCTAGAAAATACAATACAACGGTAGCTGCGATTAAATTAGCGAACAATTTAAAGAGTGACTTGATTTTTGTGAACCAGAAATTATCTGTTTCCGGAGCGACATCTGGGGGATCTTCAAACAATGGATCAACCACGCCAGCACCAACTCCAGGTAACAGTCAACAAACCGGTTCATCAAGTTATACAGTTGTTAGAGGGGATACGTTGACTTCTATTGCTAGAAGACATAACACATCCGTTTCTTCCATTAAATCTTTGAACAACTTGAAGAGTGACTTGATCTTTGTGAATCAAAAACTGGCTCTATCTGGGTCAACTTCAAATAGTGGGTCAGTGACACCAGCACCGATCCCTGGAAGTAACCAACAGACTGGTTCATCAAGTTATACAGTTGTTAATGGAGATACATTAACGTCTATCGCTAGAAGACACAATATATCTATTTCATCTATTAAATCACTGAACAATCTTAAAAGTGATTTGATCTTTGTAAACCAGAAGTTAACACTTTCAGGAACATCACAAAGTGGATCGACAACACCAGCATCAAACACAGGAAATAGTCAACAAACAGGTTCGTCAAATTATACAGTGGTTAGTGGAGACACATTGACTTCTATCGCTAGAAGATTCAATACAAACGTGTCGTCGATCAAGTCATTGAACAATCTTAAAAGTGATTTGATTTTTGTAAACCAGAAATTGGTCTTAGCTGGAATGTCAACAGGATCAGTTTCTAACCCGGTATCTCCTACGACACCTACTGTATCTAATTACACAGTGGTTAGTGGAGACACGTTAACATCAATCGCTAGACGTTTTGGTACATCAGTATCTGCTATCAAATCAGCAAATAATTTGAAAAGCGATGCAATCTTTGTAAATCAGACATTGGCTTTAAATGGCCAAAATGCGGGTAGTTCAACTACTCCAGTCGTCAATAACGGAAGTTCTCAAGGAACAACGACTTCAAGCTACACTGTAGTAAGTGGAGATACGTTGACGTCCATTGCAAGAAGGTTTAATACAACAGTGAATGCTATCAAATCACTTAATAACCTGGAAACAGATCAAATTCTTGTGAATCAAAAGTTAACAGTTTCTGGTAAAGCGTCAAGCACGCCGGTAACGAACAGTCCGAGCGTTTCTGCACCTACTGAGACTGTTAAATCAACTTATACGGTTGTTGCAGGGGACACGTTGTCTGGAATCGCTAGAAAGTTCAATACTTCGGTTTCTACAATTAAATCATTGAATGATTTAAATAAGGATACAATCTATGTGAACCAAAAATTAACAATCAATGGATCTAAAGCACCAGTTGCGCCTACACCAGTCGTTATTGCTCCTGTAGCACCTAAGCCAGTCTTAGGACAATATAGTGTGGTTGGTGGAGATACGTTAACTAAAATCGCGCGTCAATTCAATACTTCTGTGAATCAATTGATGCAAGACAATAACTTATCATCTAGTAATATCTTTGTCGGTCAGACATTGAACGTTGCTGGGGCTAAAGTAACACCTAAACCAGTAATACCAGCACCAGTTACGCCTAAGCCGGTTAACGAACAGACAAGTAGTATCGTTGTCTCTGCTGGAGACACATTGTCCGCTCTAGCTGCTAAATATGGAACGACTGTAGCACAGATCAAAGCAACAAATAGACTAGAATCTGATAATATCTTTGTTGGTCAAGTACTTGCTATACCAGCAGGAAGAACACAGACGGTATCGACTCCTGTAGTCTCGAAACCTGTGTCTCAACCAACACAAGTTGTTTCTAATCAGTACGTTGTTCAATCAGGAGATTCACTATACAAAATTGCGCTTCAATTCAATACAAGTGTTGCACAGATCAAAGAGTGGAATAACTTAACGAATGATACAATCTTTGTGAATCAGCGTTTATCTGTTCAATCTACTGAAAAAGTAGTTGAACAAAAAGCACCTGTAACTAAGAGTGGATATGTCGTTGAAAAAGGCGATACACTTTCTGGAATCGCACTTAAATTCAATACAACTATTCAACAATTAAAAGAGAAAAATGCACTAGATTCTGATGTTATTTACGTAAACCAGAACCTATCTGTATAAATTTTAAAGCAGTAGATCGGCAATACCGACTACTGCTTTTTCTTTTTTTCGGTCAAATAGCTATTGCGACAAGGCAAGGGTTTTGATAAGATATAGACTAATAACTACTTTGAACAGGAATAGTAGGTTTTTCCTTTTTGATAGAGAGCACATGGTTGGTGGAAATGTGTACAGAGGTAAACTGAACTCGCCTGGAAGTTGTTCGAGTGAACGGAGTCTAACAGGATTCTATTAATTCGATCCGTAAATCTGCGTTAAAGATTTGAGACTGCAAAATTTGCAGTGAATATTAGGTGGTACCGCGAATTGATTTGCCCTATAAATTATACAATTGTATAGTTTATAGGGCTTTTTTAATAGCAATTATTCGAAAAAAAGGGGCGTAATGTAATGTCATTCAATCATAAATCAATGGAACCAAAGTGGCAAAAGTATTGGCAAGACAATCATTCTTTTAAAGTAACGGAAGATGAGGACAAAGAGAACTTTTATGCATTAGATATGTTTCCTTATCCTTCTGGACAAGGACTGCATGTAGGACACCCAGAAGGGTATACAGCTACAGACATCATCTCGCGTATGAAACGCGCACAGGGATACAATGTTTTGCACCCGATGGGATGGGATGCTTTTGGACTTCCTGCTGAGCAGTACGCGCTTGATACAGGAAATGATCCGGCGGAATTCACTGAGAAAAATATTCAGACATTTAAACGTCAAATCAACGCTCTTGGATTCAGTTATGACTGGGAGCGAGAAATCAATACGACTGATCCTGAGTATTATAAGTGGACGCAGTGGATCTTTATTAAGTTGTATGAAAAAGGACTGGCTTACGAAGCAGAAGTGGCGGTTAACTGGTGCCCGGCTTTGGGGACGGTTCTGGCGAATGAAGAAGTCATTGATGGGAAGTCAGAGCGCGGTGGACATCCGGTTTACCGTAAGCCAATGAAACAGTGGATGCTAAAAATCACGGCTTATGCGGACCGTCTTTTGGAAGATCTTGAAGAAGTTGACTGGCCTGAACACATCAAGGATATGCAACGAAACTGGATCGGTAAATCTGAAGGCGCGAATGTGACGTTTAAGGTGAAAGATTCAGAACTTGATTTCACTGTGTTTACGACTCGTCCTGATACTTTGTTTGGTGCTACGTATGCAGTGCTTGCTCCTGAGTCTGATTTGATCCAACAGATTGTTTCAGAAGATCAGAAAGAAACTGTCGAAGCATATATTAAGGATGTTAGCATCAAGTCAGATCTAGAAAGAACGGATTTGAACAAAGATAAATCAGGTGTATTTACTGGAGCTTATGCTGTGAATCCGGTCAATGGTGAAGAGCTTCCGATTTGGATTGCAGATTACGTTCTAGCTTCTTACGGTACAGGCGCAATTATGGCGGTTCCTGCACATGACGAACGTGACTTTGAGTTTGCTCAAAAATATGACTTGAAGATTATTCCGGTTCTTGAAGGTGGTAATGTGGACGAAGCTGCTTATACAGAAGATGGAAAACATATCAACTCAGATTTCTTGGATGGAATGAACAAAGAAGAAGCGATTTCAAGTATGATTGAATATCTAGAAAAAGAACAAGTTGGCGAGAAAAAGATCACTTACCGTTTGCGTGACTGGTTGTTTGCTCGTCAAAGATATTGGGGAGAACCCATTCCTGTTATTCACTGGGAAGATGGTACGACGACGACTGTTTCAGAATCAGATCTACCAATTGAATTGCCAAAAACAGATAAGATTCAGCCTTCTGGTACTGGGGAGTCTCCTCTAGCGGTTATTGAAGACTGGGTGAACGTAGTGGATCCTGAAACCGGCTTGAAAGGTAAAAGAGATACGAACACAATGCCACAGTGGGCAGGTAGTTCGTGGTACTTCTTGAGATTTATTGATCCGAAAAACACAGAACAGTTAGCTGATCCAGAAAAATTGAAAAAATGGCTACCAGTAGATCTTTATATCGGTGGTGCAGAGCATGCGGTTCTTCACTTGTTGTATGCGCGTTTCTGGCATAAATTCCTTTACGATCTTGATATTGTTCCAACAAAAGAACCGTTTCAACGTCTGTACAATCAAGGAATGATTCTTGGTGCTAATAACGAAAAAATGTCTAAATCCAAAGGGAATGTTGTTAATCCTGACGATGTCGTTGAAGAATTTGGAGCAGATACATTACGCGTTTATGAAATGTTCATGGGTCCACTGGATGCTGCTATCGCTTGGAGCACAGATGGCCTTGAAGGATCTCGCAAATTCCTTGACCGTGTTTGGAGATTGCTCGTTGATGAAGAAGACAAACTAAGAGACCGCATTACAACAATCAACGATGGGTCACTAGACGTGGTCTATCATCAGACAGTCAAAAAGGTCACACAGGACTTTGAAAATCTACAATTCAATACAGGGATTTCTCAGTTGATGGTCTTTGTAAATGCGGCCTATAAAGCAGAAGGACTACCGATTGATTACATTAAAGGATTCCTTAAAATGCTTGCCCCTGTTGCGCCGCATCTTGGAGAAGAGCTATGGAGCCGCATTAGTCAAACGGGTGAAAGTATTTCGTATGAAGCTTGGCCAACTTACGATGAAGCCAAACTGGTTACGGATGAAGTAGAAGTTGTCTTCCAAGTTAATGGTAAAATCAGAGGAAAAGCAACGGCCTCTAAAGACATTTCAAAAGATGATCTTGAAAAACTGGCATTGGAAAATGATAATATTAAAGAAAACCTAGAAGGTAAGACAGTCCGTAAAGTGATTGTAGTACCAGGTAAACTCGTTAATATCGTTGCTCCAAATTAGATCTATCGGTTTAGTTTGATTTTTGATTAAAGAGGAACTCAAGGGGGATGCAGCATTTCTCTTGAGTTTCTTTTTTGGTTTTTAATGGATGCGTAAAAAAAGCTCAATATTAAGAATCGTTTCGAACGTATTGAGACTTTGCGTTCGAAATACGACGTAAATTGCCTTTTTTTCAAATGTATCCAAAAGAAACTCATGCAACTCATGAAAAGTAAAAAAAGAAGCTCCGAAATCATCATTATGTCTAAAGAATTAAGTTTTTTGTAAATGCTCGTTTTTATGATAGAACAAGATTGCAACAGGTGGCGTAAACCAGTAGAATAGAGTCTAGTTGGAAAAGGGGCCTTACGGTGCTCCTTTTTCTATGGAATTTTTTTATTCAATAAAACAGTAAGAGAATCATTCAGTATTTTTACTTATCGAAAGAAGGTTTCTTTAAATATGGACAACCAAGCCTCAACAAACGTGATAAAGAAAGAAATGTCTGACGACCAAAAAATGGTCAGTGGATCCGCTTGGATGACTGCATCCAGTATGGTTTCAAGAGTCCTTGGAATTATTTATATTATTCCATGGATGGCGTGGATGGGTGGAGGCGGAGAAGCCGATGCTGCAAATGCGCTCTTTCAGATCGGATACAATCCATATGCATTCTTTCTAGCCTTGGCAACAGCTGGTGTACCCTCTGCGATATCAAAGCAAATCAGCCACTATAATGCGATTGGCGAATATGAAATATCTAAATCAATTTACAAGCAAGGTTTGAAACTAATGATTTTTACGGGAGTCGTTTCCGCTGTTGCGCTTTATGTACTAGCACCAGCGCTTGCAAGTACAAGTCCAACGGCAGATGCTGAAGATGCTGTAATTGTTATGCGTGCTTTAGTCCCAGCTTTACTCATTATTCCTGCCCAAAGTGTTACTAGAGGCTTTCTACAGGGGCATAATACAATGGCTGGGCCTGCGATTTCTCAAATCATTGAACAGTTTGCCCGTATTTTATTTATGCTGGCTTCTGCTTATGCAATCACTCAAGTTTTAGGCGGTTCCAATGTAACAGCGGTATCTTATTCGACATTTGCTGCATTTATAGGAGCCATCTTCTCCTTAATCTATCTAGCTTGGAAGATTAAGCGAATCGATACAGCTTTTAATCATGAACCAGAAGACAGCGTAAATGAAGTAAAGGTATCTCCAAAATCTTTGTTAGTGGAAATTGTTAAAACCTCTATTCCATTTATTATTATCGCAACCGGAATTACACTTTTTCAACAAATCGACCAGAATACGTACAAACCGATTATGGAAATGTTCTCAAATATGGATTCTGACACGATTCAAGCAACGTACGGTGTCACACAAGCAAATGCGCATAAATTGATTATGATTCTGACTTCATTTGGTACAGCTTTATCGATTACAACAGTTCCATTAATCAGTAACCTTATGGCTAAAAGTAATGTCAAAGAAGTGAGTAAGCAATTTTCAAAAGGCGTTCAATTACTCTTTTTCGCTATGTTCCCGGCTGCTGTGGGAATGGCAGTTGTTGCTGAACCGCTTTATAATGTTTTTTTCCGACCTAGTGCATTAGGAACATCCATTACCCAAGTCTCTGCTTATATGGCTATCTTTATTGCTTTGTACGCAGTGCTTGGGAACATGCTTCAAGCAGCTAACCAGACTAGACCCGCTATTTGGGCATTAGTTATCGGTTTTGTTGTGAAGATTGTTACGCAACCCTTATTTGTCGGAGTACTTGGACTTAACGCTTTCGGTATGCTGTATTCCACAATTGCTGGTTTTGGAATAACGTGTTTCCTAATGATGCGTATTATGCATAAAGCGACGCATTACTCTATACCTTTGTTGTTTAGACGCTCAGCTTTGATTATGATTTTATCTCTTATTATGGGGGCATTTACGATGCTGACCAAAATAGGATTAGGAACAGTATTGAATTTCGAAAGTAAAACTCAAGCTGGACTATCCTTACCGGTTATGGCTGCTGTAGGAATCGTTGTTTATGGATATTTAGTTTTGAAAACAAGACTAGCTGATCGTCTGATTGGTGCACAAGCTGCTCGAGTAAGAAATAAACTCAAAATCAATTAGACTTTCTTTTTAATTTAGAGAAATATCAGATACACTAGATACGAGGTGACAAAATGAGAATCGATAAGTTATTAGCCCATAGTGGCTTAGGAACAAGAAGAGAAGTTAAAAGTTTACTGAAATCATCGATTATTGAAATTAACGGTGTTATCGTAAAAGATCCAAAGACACAAGTTGATCCTGATACGGATACAGTCATGATTGGCGGAGAAGAGCTCGATTATCAAGAGTTCGTCTACTTTATGTTGAATAAACCGGCAGGTGTGATCAGTGCTACAGAAGATGATATGCATGATACGGTTTTAGATTTACTGCAGCCCAGTGATATCGTACAAGAACCGCATCCAGTGGGTAGATTGGATATCGACACAGAAGGCTTGCTGTTGCTCACAAACGATGGCACACTGACGCATAAACTACTTTCTCCCAAACGACACGTGGACAAAAAGTATTTTGCTGAGATAGAAGGTATCGTTACGGAATCAGATGTCTTGGAATTTAAAAAAGGAATTACACTATCTGACGACTATGTAACGATGCCCGCAAAACTTTCGATTTTATCAGTGGATGAAGCGGAACACACTTCTAAGGTTGAAGTCACGATTCAAGAAGGTAAGTTTCATCAAGTTAAAAGAATGTTTCATGCAGTTGGTAAAGATGTGCTTTATCTCAAGAGACTTTCAATGGGATCATTAGAATTGGATCCTCAGTTAGAACTTGGTGCATATAGAGAATGTACAAAAGAAGAAATTGCACAATTGAAAAACTAATACAAAAAATAGCCAGTATCGACTGATCATAATCGATACTGGCTATTTTTATGAAACAAAGAAAAGTGAAGCAATACCGGACAAGATATAAAAGGCGCTGATCCACATCAACGTTATAAGGCGAGCCTGGTCTTTCTTATAACGCGCTTCATTGCCGTCATCATCTAGACGTGGTCCGGCTCCAAACGCGAATAGGATAATGACAGCCATCCCCAGAATATAAAGGATAGCCAAATTGTAATACATCATCATAAATCCTAAAACGAAGACACCTATACAAATCAGAAAAAGTTTTTTATTCATTGAAATCGACCTCTTTCTATCATTCTATTCCAGTATAGCGAAGAAAAAGGTAAAAAACTAGATTGATTTTGTGTATTTCTTCATGAGTTTAGGAATTTCATCAATGATGAGAGTTGGTAAGGTGACATAATAAGTTTCAGATAACTGATTTGCAATCTGGCTGTGCATAAAGACAGCAGAAAGAATACCTTCTTTACGCGTTTTGAATTGGGCTGTAAAACTACCAATCATTCCTGCGAGCGTATCACCCATACCTCCAGTAGCCATGGAAGGATTACCAGGTATATTCTGCCAGACTTCATCTTCAAAGTAAACTTCGCTCTGACCTTTTTTCAAAACAACTATAGCATCAAGGTGGTCTCGTCTTTCTTGATTCTTTTCAATTGCTTCTTCATCTGGCCCCATTCCTGATAAGGTCTTCCATTCTCCTAAATGAGGTGTAAAAATCAGTTCAGCAGCAGGATGATCCAATTTTTCATGAACATAAATGGAAATCGCATCTCCATCAACAACTAAGAATTGTTCTTCTGATACTGTCTCAAATACTGTTTTTGCAACGTCCACCGATTTTGAATCTCGACCAAGACCAGGTCCAATAACAATCCCATCCATTGAAGGAATCATATCTTTTAGTGTATCAAGGTCATACATATCTAAAAACATGGCTTCTGGAATTCTAGAATGGAGCGCATGTACGTTTACCGGGGCACTAGCTACTGTGACGAGACCAGCCCCAGCATGTAAAGCAGCAGAAGCTGATAAAGTGATGGCTCCGCCCATCTGATCATTTCCGCCTACGAACAGTAGTTTACCGAAATTTCCTTTATAGCTATTTTCCTCTCGAACCGGGATAGATTGTCTAATGGTTTCTTCTAAAATTTTCTTCAAAGAAAACCCTCCTTTATCTTTTCATTTTACGCTTTGAAATAAAATTATGCATGGATTTTACTTGTAGGAGAATTGGTATTCACTCTAAAAAGTGCTAGAATAGTAGATAGAAGCGGAAAGTGAGAAAGCCCTCATTTATTCGCAAAGAAGATACTTCATTAGGAGGAAAAAATAGAATGACAAATCAGTCAATTGATTGGAAAGCAGAAGCAGCGAAACGCAAAGATGATTTTTTGGAGGATCTTTTCACGATTCTTAAAATCGATAGTGTTCGTGACGACTCAAAAGCAACAAAAGAAGCGCCTGTAGGACCTGGTCCGAAAGAAGCTCTTGAAGCCTTTTTAGCTATTGGAGAAAGAGATGGGTTTAAAGCTGAGAACTTTGACAACTGGGCTGGACATATCGAGTATGGTGATGGAGACGAAGTCATGGGTGTACTTGCTCACGTAGACGTTGTTCCAACTGGTACTGGATGGGAAACAGATCCTTTTGAACCAGTGATCAAAGAGGGAAGACTTTATGCGCGTGGTTCAAGTGATGACAAAGGTCCGGGTATGGCCGCTTACTATGCAATCAAAATGATCAAGGATCTTGGATTACCTGTATCGAAAAAAATCCGTTTCATTTTGGGTACTGACGAAGAAAGCGAATGGAAAGGTATCAAGCATTATCTTGAGACTCAACCAGAGCCGGACTTCGGATTTTCTCCAGATGCAATGTTCCCGATTATCAATGGTGAAAAAGGCAATGTATCAGCTGAACTTTCATTCAAAGGAAATGCTGCAGGTGGCACACACAAACTTGTCGAATTTGAATCAGGCTTGCGTCCGAACATGGTTCCTCAAGATGCCGTTGCAGTCATTGAATCCGAAAATCCATCTGAACTTGAAAATGGATTCCAAGACTATCTTTCTGATCAACCTGTAACCGGAGACCTTTCAGTTGATGGAAATCGTGTAACAGTTACAGTTGTAGGAAAAGCTGCACACGGAAGCACGCCTGCTAAAGGAATCAATGCCGGCACGCATCTCGCTCGTTTCTTATCTGAATTCAGCTTTGGGGGAGACGCTAAAGACTTTATTCAAGTAGCAGCGCTTTACCTTCATGATGATCCATCAGGTAGTAAATTAGGCGTGGCTCATACTGATGAAGTCATGGGTGAACTGACTTCAAATACTGGGGTCTTTAAATTTAACGTAGATAAAGGCGGTCAAATGACAGTCAATATGCGTTACCCTCAAGGAACAAGCGAAGAAACGATCGGTAAACAAATTCGCGACAAAGTTTCTCAATATGCAGTTGAAGTAAACTTACCTGAAGGTAAAGTTCCTCACTACGTACCTGGAAACGATCCATTGGTACAAACGTTGTTAGATGTCTATGCTCGTCAAACGGGTCTTGAGCCAAGTGAACAAGTTATCGGTGGAGGAACTTACGGACGTTTAATGAAACGTGGCGTAGCTTACGGCGCAATGTTCCCTAATAGTATTGATACGATGCACCAAGCTAACGAATTTATGGCTGTTGATGATTTAATGAATGCAATGGCGATCTATGCAGAAGCGATTTATGAATTAGTCAAATAATACAATTAAAAGACTGGATAGGTGTAAGAATGAACCTATTCAGTCTTTTACATAGTAAAGATTCACAAAGAGAATAATCAATCATTTAATCCAAAAAAAGGAGTTGCCCAAATATCTGTGGCAACTCCTTTTTGAATCATTTTTTATTCGACACTAGACAAATCAACGGACATCGTTTGTCCTTCTTCCATAGCAATATGTCCAGAAGCGTAGGGTGCATCTTCTACAGTTAGTAAAACTTCATCAACTTGATAAAGTCCACCGATCGTATTCACCAAACTTTGAATCAATAAAGCTTCAATACCAGATCCGGCGTTCATGTCATTAATCAGTTCTTCAGAGAAATCGACATGAGCTATCTGATCATTACCAAGGTAAAGATAATTTATCTGTACGTTTTCCGTTAAAGTAGGAATCGTCATATCTCCAGTACTTCCGTTCAACATTTCTGTTAATTGAAGTCTAGCTGGATCATTTGTTCTAAGTTCCATTGTAGCATTAGTAGTGGTTAGAGCAGTCGCCATTTCATTCAACTCATAAAGCGTTAGGGGAATTTCTTCAGCAGCATCTTCTTGAATATTGCTTAATGAAGAAATGATCTCTGTTTCGCCATCAACATCAGAGATGGTTTGGATCAATCCAGTACCTTTAGCGTAATACAGTTTATCTGACTGATCATTAAGCGTTCGGGTGATCTCTAGTGCTGAATACGTACCAGCTGGTGTCTCGACTTCTACATTGGCATCCGTGATTTCGGATACCGAACCAGAAGGACTATCCCAACTTCTTCCGATTTCAACAGGGGCCTGCAGTAAAATTTCAAGCTGATCTTGTTCACTACTATTTAGACCAGTATCCACAAAGTCATCTCGGAAATACGTTTCCGCTCTTGTGAAAACTTCGCGGACTTCATTTTCAGTATACTCGTAGATTTTAACTGTCTCCGTACTCGCATTTGTTTCTACGAATTGAAGGGTATCATTATGGATAAACTGAGGATATGACTGATATTCAGCAAATTCACTACCCGTTCCTGAGTAGGTATAAGCAGTATCCTCATTCATTGGGAGCCAGTCCAACATATTCTGTGAAAGTGTATCTGTCTCATCTGCAGTTTCTTCTGTGTCTGTATCTGTGTCGGCCTCACCGGGCTCGGGAACCGTTACCGTTTCAGTGGGGTCTGGGTCGACTGCTTCTTGCTCTTGTGCAGGTTCACAAGCAGCAAGCAAGAAACCAGAAAGAGTGAGGACTGCAACTGTTTTAAATGTAATAGGCTGGTTCATTCAAATAACCTCCTTATAAATTAACGATTAAAATTCTAATTCCAATGCTTTTTCATAAATGGCTCTAGAGACTTCTAATGTTTGATCTCCACGTTCAGAGAGAGCTGTATTACCATGTTTTTCAAGTTGGTCGATCAAGAAGTCGATATCAGAAGAAGATACATTGATATCTTTTAAGGTTACAGGCATACTGATTGATTTCAAGAAAGCAACCGTTTTTAAAATGGCTGCATCAACTTTTTCTTCATCCGTACCATCTGTGATAGACCATACATTCTCAGCATACTGAACCAGTTTATCGAATTTCTGCTCTTTTCTAACGAGCATCACTGCAGGCAGGATTGCTGAAAGAGTTTGAGCGTGATCTGTGTGGTTTAATACAGTTAACTCATGACCTAATGCATGAGTAGACCAGTCGCCAGGTACACCATTTCTTAGGATGCCGTTTAAAGCAAGGGTAGCTGTCCACATAAAGTTTGCTCTAATTGTATAGTCATGTAAGTCCTCTTTAACCACATCAGGCCCGATTTTGATTAAAGTTTTCATCAAACTTTCTGCAAATCCGTCTTGAACCATGGCGCCAACTGGATAAGTCAGATATTGTTCAATGATGTGTACAAAAGAGTCTGTTACACCGTTCGCTAATTGTTTTTTAGGAAGTGTGTAAGTGAGTTCTGGTTCAAGGATGGAGAACGTTGGAAAAACGTAGAAACTACCGAAGCTAACTTTAGCTTTTTTCTCTTTAAAAGTGATGACCGCACCACTATTCATTTCTGAAGCTGTAGCAGGTAAAGTGAGTACTGTACCCAGTGGAAGAGCCGATTTGACAGGTTCTCCAGTACCGATGCCTTTACCGAAGATATTGATAGGATCTCCTTCAAATTCAGCTGCCGCAACGATAAATTTTGAACCATCGATAACAGAACCGCCACCAACTGCAAGGACAAAGTCATACTGTTCTTTTTTGATTAATTCAACTGCGCGCATACATGTTTCAAAAGTTGGATTAGCTTCAATCCCACCAAATTCACCAAAATCATAACCACTTATGGCTTCACGTACACGGTCTAACGTTCCAAATCGCTGAATACTCCCGCCACCATAGGTAATTAAAACTTTCTTACCTTGAGGAATTAAAGTTGATAGATTTTTAATCTGATCTTTACCGAATACAATTTTAGTCGGATTCTGTAATGTGAAATTTGCTATTTCTTGTTGCATGATTATAGCGCTCCTTTATAATATAATAATCTTATTGTATCATAAAAAGGTAAAATGAAGATTCCAAAGTAAATTGTGCAAACGTGGTTTTTATATAAACTAAGGCAATCGATTTAATAAAACATATAAAATTTTCGAACGAAAATGTTTATATTTAAATTATTGTTCGTATATTTGTACAAGTAAGCGTATTCTAACAAGATTATTATTTTTTTATCTATTTCAGTACGAATAAAATCATGTTAGAATAAAATATAGAAAATAAAAAGAAGAAACAGAAATTCGTTCAGACAAAAATAGACTTTAAATACTGAATGAGACCCTATTAAAATTATACGGGTTAACGGAGGGATTAAATGGCAGAAACAAACAATCAAGAGTTGCTACATACGCCGTTATATGATTACTATCTAGAAAAAAATCTCAAGCTGACTGATTTTGGTGGATGGGCATTACCTATTCAGTTTACAAAAATAGCTGAAGAGCATGCCGCTGTAAGGGAGTATGCGGGGATCTTTGATGTTTCTCATATGGGCGAAATCATGGTTAAGGGAACACAGGCAACAGAGTGGTTAAATAAACTTGTTACAAACGATGTTTCAAAAATGGTTATGCATCAAGCTCAATATAATACGATGACGAACGAGCAAGGTGGTACATTAGACGACTTGTTGTTATTCAAATTTTCGGATAGTCATTATCTAGTTACACCAAACGCCAGTAACACAGAAAAAATCTATTCTTGGATGAATCAGCATCTTGAAGAAGGGATTGAAGTCGTTAACGTTTCAGATTCATACGGTTTGATCGCGCTCCAAGGACCGAAGGCCGAACGAATTCTTAAATCGATGACGCAAACGACATTAGCCGATTTGAAAACTTACCACTTTTTACCTTCTGAAACTTTCGGGAATGTTAAAGATGTGATTGTGGCACGCACGGGTTATACAGGAGAAGACGGCTTTGAATTATACGTGCAAAAAAATGATACACAAGAACTATGGAAGAAATTACTCAGAGCTGGATTTATTCATGGATTAAAAGAATGTGGATTAGGCGCTAGAGATACCTTGAGACTAGAGGCTGGAATGGCTTTATATGGACAAGAGCTTTCTGAAGAGATTTCTCCTTTAGAAGGAGGCGTCGGTTTTGCAGTCAAATTAGAGAAAGTGACTGCTTTTATCGGACAGACGGCTTTAAAAGAACAAAAGGAAAAAGGACTTAAACGGATTTCTCGTGGATTTGAATTGCTGGATAAAGGAATCGCTAGACATGGCTATCCCGTATTGAATGGTGATCAAGAGGAAATTGGTGTCGTGACTTCTGGAACACAATCTCCTTCCTTAGGCAAAAGTTTAGGAATGATGTTGATCAATAAAGCAGAAGCTCAGCTTGGGGAAACGGTCTGGATTCAAGTTAGAAAAAAACAGATCCCTGCGAAATTGACAAAAAAAGACTGGTTAAAAGAACTTCAAAATTCAAACAAAGGTGGACAATAAAAAATGGCAGCTAAAGAAGGACTATATTTCACAAAAGAGCACGAATGGATTGAAGTTGTTGGAGAAGATTACGTTAGAATTGGCATTTCGGATTACGCTGTAGAGCAATTGGGTGATGTTGTTTTTGTAGAATTACCTGTACTCAACGATCAAATGGAAAGTGAAGCAGCTTTCTCGACAGTAGAATCAGTTAAATCTTCTTCAGAAATCTATGCACCCGTTCAAGGCACTATTACAAAGGTTAACGACAAACTAGAAGATGAACCTGAAAAATTAAATGATTCTCCTTACGGTGAAGGTTGGATTGTTGAAGTTCAAGTATCTGATAAATTGAATACAAGTGACTGGATGGATGCTAAAACTTACGACCAGTACGTTAGCGAACTGTAAAAGAATTTATTTGAATAGCAGAGAAACCACAGAGGAGATTTCTCATTGAAAGATGAGGAGGCTTCTCTTTTCTGTTTATTCTAGCTTAAATGTTATCTATAAGGAGTGAGCCATCATGACAACGCAACATAGATATTTACCGACAACTCAAAAAGATCAAGAAGATATGTTAGCTGTAATAGGTGTGGAGAGTATCAACGACTTGTTTTCAGACATTCCCATGTCCACTCGAGCAACAAAAGAAAAGGCGATTGATCTTCCAGAACCCTTAAGTGAATATGAATTAACGAAACATATGAAAGCATTAGCGCAACAAAATAAAACGGCTACTGATTATCCTTTCTTTTTAGGTGCAGGTACTTATGATCATTTTATTCCAAGCGTCGTCAATCACGTTACATTGAAATCAGAATTTATGACGGCTTATACACCTTATCAACCAGAAGCCAGTCAAGGAGAGTTACAGGCTCTTTTTGAATTCCAAACGATGATTTGTGAACTAACTGGGATGGACGTTTCTAATTCCAGTCTTTATGATGGCTTCACATCTTTAGGAGAAGCTTGCAATTTGGCAACAGCGGTTACGAAAAAGCAGAAGGTTCTCTTATCCGGTGCCATCCACCCTCAAGCCAAAGAAGTGGTGCATACGTATGCATATGGAATGGAATACAAAGTAGAAGAGCTGGAACTGAAAAAAGACATCACAGATCTTCAAAAATTGAAAGCTTCATTAACAGAAGATACAGCAGCAGTCGTTGTACAATATCCAAACTTTTTCGGATCAATTGAAGATCTTTTAGAAATCAAGGAAATACTGAAAGAAACGAAAGTGTTACTGATCGTTATGGCTAATCCACTAGCGCTAGCGAAACTGGAAGCTCCTGGTAAATTAGGTGCGGATATTGTTGTAGGAGATATGCAACCGCTTGGTCTTTCGATGTCTTATGGCGGACCTCATTGTGGTTATTTCACTGTGAAGAGTCAGTATATGAGAAAAGTTCCAAGCCGAATCGTTGGAGAAACGGTTGATATCGAAGGCAAACGAGGCTTTGTAATGACGCTTCAGACAAGAGAACAGCATATTAGAAGAGAGAAAGCGACATCGAATATGAGCTCCAACCAAGCTTTGAACGCTTTAGCAAGCTCAGTATTTATGTCCGCAATGGGTAAAGCAGGTATTCAGGAAATGGCACAACAAAATATCGACAAAGCTTATTATCTTGCGCAACAGTTAAAGGAGTCGGGCCTAACAATTTTAAATGACGCTCCTTTCTTTAATGAATTTGCAGTTGAACTGTCTAAACCGATCGCGGAAATCAACAAAAGGTTACTAGAAAAAGGCTTCATTGGTGGATATGACGTATCAGAAAGTTTAGACAATGATCAAGCTATGTTACTTTGTGCAACTGAAAAAAGAACACGCAAAGAAATTGATGCATTTGTAGAAGCATTAGTGGAGGTGAATGGTTAAATGATAGAAGCACAGACAAAACTGATTTTCGAACAGTCAAAACCAGGACGTAGAGCTTACAGTTTACCGGAAAATGATGTAGAATCTTTTGACTTATCCGAACAGTTACCAGAGCATTTAACTAGAAAAGAGGCAGCTGAACTACCAGAAGTCTCTGAACTACAATTAATGCGTCACTACACTGCATTGGCAAATAAAAACTTTGGAATCGAAACGGGCTTCTATCCACTCGGTTCTTGTACAATGAAATATAATCCAAAAATCAATGAAGATGTAGCCCGTTATGAAGGGTTTACGGCTATTCATCCTTTACAAGATCCTGCTACAACTCAAGGGGCTCTTCAGTTAATGTACGAATTGCAAGAAGATTTAAAGCAAGTCACAGGCATGGATGAAATCTGTCTTCAACCAGCAGCTGGAGCTCAAGGGGAATGGGCAGGCTTATTGGTTTTTAAAGCCTATCACCAGTCCAAAGGTGAAGGTGATCAAAGAAGAAAGATTCTCGTTCCAGATTCAGCACATGGTACAAATCCGGCAAGTGCAGCAGTAGCCGGCTATGATGTAGTGGAAATCAAGTCCAGTGAAAAAGGGACAGTAGGTGTTGAAGCGCTTAAGTCTGCACTAGGACCGGATACAGCTGGATTAATGCTAACAAACCCTAATACACTAGGATTATTTGAAGTGGACATTGTCGAAATCGCAAAAATCGTGCATGAGGCGGGAGGCCTGCTTTATTACGATGGGGCTAACGCAAATGCGATACTTGGGAAATCGACTCCTGGAGAAATGGGCTTTGATGTGGTTCACTTGAATTTGCATAAATCCTTCAGTACACCTCATGGTGGCGGTGGACCAGGATCAGGACCAATCGGTGTTAAAGCGGCTCTTTCACCATTTTTACCAAATCCTAGAATTGAAAAAGAAGCGAATCAATATATTTTAAACACAAATTATCCAGATTCTATCGGTCGAGTAAAAGGCTACTTCGGTAACTTTGGTGTTAACGTGAGAGCGTATGCTTATATCCGTTCTATGGGCGCACAGGGTCTTCAGAAAGTATCAGAAGATGCCGTGCTTCATGCGAACTATTTGAAAGCTAGACTTGCAGATCATTACGACACACCGTTCAAGCAGCACTGCAAGCATGAATTTGTTTTAAGTGGCTTGCGTCAGAAAAAACAAGGTGTTAGAACATTAGATATTGCCAAAAGATTATTGGATTATGGTTTTTATGCCCCCACTGTTTATTTCCCGCTGATTGTTGAAGAGTGCATTATGATTGAACCAACGGATACAGAAGCGAAAGAGACGTTGGATGAATTTGCAGATGCGATGATTGCCATTGCAAAAGAAGTTGAAGAACAACCAGAATTACTTCATGAAGCACCCACTACAAAAGCTGTCAGAAGATTAGACGAAGTGCTTGCTGCTAGAAAACCAAAAGTCGTTTACCAGAAATAAACTTTCGTCTATACTGAAGGGAGTAAATAAAAATGGTAATGGAGGAGATTAGGCAAATGGATATGAAGCTTACTGGGAAAACAGCACTTGTTCTGGCTTCTAGTTCAGGACTTGGAAAAGCGATTGCGACAGAATTAGTCAAAGAAGGGGCTAATGTCATGTTGACAAGTAGAAGTGCGGATAAACTAGAAGAAGCGAAAAAAGATATTCTCAAAACAGCTACAGGTAAAGTAGATTACACAGTAGCGGATATTACGGATGCAGAAAGCATCAAGAATCTAGTTGAATCTACACGTAATACGTTTGGACCGATTTCTATCCTTGTCAATAATGCCGGTGGCCCACCAAGTGGAACATTTGAAGACTTCGATGACGCAGACTGGCAGAAAGCATTCGACCTCACACTGTTCAGTTTTATCCGAACCATCAGAGCAGTACTACCAGATCTGAAAGAAACAGGCGGCCATATTCTGAACAATGCTTCCTCATCCATCAAACAACCAATCGATGGGTTAACGTTATCGAACGTATTTAGAATGGGCATATCAGGATTATCTAAAAGTTTGTCTCAAGAATTAGCACCTCATCATATCCTGGTCAACACGATCGGTGCGGGTCGTATAGAAACAGAAAGACTTGTTCAGCTAGACGCTGCAAAAGCAGAAAAACAAGGGAAAACACAACAAGAAGTTACGGATCAAATCGAGCAGTCGATTCCTTTAGGACGTTATGGACAACCAGAGGAGTTTGCTAAGACAGCTGTATTTTTAGTCTCTGGTGCAAATACCTATCTAACTGGTCAAAACATTCTGATTGATGGCGGTATGGTCAAATCTTATTAACAAGTAGAGCTATGGAACGTCTAATCAGAGACGCTCCATAGCTTTTTTAGTGCGCCCGGCATGGGCGACAACTTGGTGGTGAAAGTCCACTACAGGCTTGGCAGTAGGAACTGTTAGCGAAAGACAAGGGTGTCCGCCGTGAGGCGGAATCTGAAGGAAGTCGGACGCAAATGCTCGCACTGACGAACAGAAACTTCATATCAAGGCTGAATCAGGACGGACGAGCTTGCTAAACAAAGTAAAGTCTAATACTGCACGAATCCTGTACAGTAAATGAAGCAGTGACATGAGCGGAAGGTTGTCGTTCTTACCCGGGGAGGTCTGTCTAGCGACCGTTCGGTCGTAGTAACAACGAATAGGCAGAAGTCAGCCGAGGTCATAGTAGGGAAAATGTACTGAAGGACCAAACAATATCAAATACAAAGTATAGATTGGAGGTTAGAAGGGACGTTTACTGCAGAAAACAACCGAATGGTTGGCAATCTACAGAGGGATAAGGTGGAACCGAAAGAGTATGTAGATGTGTAGAGTACCCTTCTCAGCAATGTTTACTTACATGAACTGGACAAAGAACTAGACCGTCGTGGTCATCGATTTGTTCGTTACGCGGATGACTTCGTCATCTATGTGAAATCTAAACGAGCAGGTGAACGTGTGATACAAAGTGTGACACAATTCATCGAGAAAGATTTGAAACTAATCGTTAACAAAGATAAGAGTAAAGTCGGGTCTCCTACTCGTTTAAAGTTCTTGAGCTGTCTGATAAGGAAAGTGAATGGAACCTGTCGTTTTATCCCTACAAAATCAGCCAAACAGAAATTTAAACGAACACTCAAACGACTAACGAGTCGTAAACGTTCCGGAACCTTTGAAGTTATTATAAAGGAAATCAATCAAGTGACTCGAGGGTGGATTGGCTATTTTGGTCTTGGATTTATCAAAATGTTCATAAAACGGATAGAACAATGGTTACAACATAGAATCAGACAGCTGATACTCAAAAGATGGAAGAAAAGCAAAACGAAAATAACGAAGTTATTCAGCTATGGATTGGATATGGATAGTGCTAGAAGAATCGGATTTTCCCGCAAGAAGTACTGGAGGCTATCCATGACGCCTGAAGTTCATCAGGCACTTACAACGAAAAGACTCCACCATTGGGGCTTAGTCTCTTTAAGCTCCTTGGTAGAGTCAGCTTACGCAAGGTATTGAACCGCCGTGTACGGAACCGTACGCACGGTGGTGTGAGAGGACGGTAAATCAATTAATGATTTACCTCCTACTCGATTAGAAAAGGACCTTGCAATCCAACCAGATTCCTTGTACACTAATAATCGTTGAAATTAAATAGAGATAGAGGCGCGAAGAAAATCAGTATGATTCAGTAGGGTGACTCCCATTGATCGAATCAGAAAGGGTTCTTTGCCGAAGTGGATAGAGATAGTCAATCTCTTTTTGCTGGAGTTCCGCTTAAAAAGCGGATCACTGTCACGATGTTTTCGTGGAGCACTATCAGGCTAATTGCGAATTGTAAAGCATTTAGGGTGATCGTGCCTTGAGTGCTATTTTTTTATGGAAAAATAAGGATAATCTGCACCTCTATGCAGTCTTTTTCAACAAAATAAAGCGAAAATGGAGACTGAAGACTAATGAAAAAGAAAGTAACATGGAGTTTGATACTCACAACCCTCTTTTTGTTTTTACCTCAAACGGTACATGCAGAAGAAGTGCAATCAAGTTTAGCCAATTCGATAGGCTGGATGACGTTGATTCCACCAGTGATTGCAATCATACTTGCGTTTGTAACTAAGAATGTTGTTTTGTCATTATTTGTAGGAATTTTTTCTGGAACAATTATTATGCAATTCTACAATGATACCAATATTTTAATGGCGATTTTTAACGGCTTTATGGATATTGTGGATTATATTCTGAATTCACTAGCAGATCCTTGGAATGCTGGGATTATTTTACAAGTTATGACGATTGGTGGACTAATCGCCTTGATCACCAGTATGGGTGGTGCACAGGCGGTAGCGGAGAGTCTGGCAAAGAAAGCCAAAGGCCCAATCAGCGCGCAGATGATCACATGGGCACTAGGGATTTTGATTTTCTTTGATGATTACGCAAATGCGCTGATTGTTGGACCAATCATGAGACCAGTATCTGATAAAATGAACATTTCAAGAGAAAGGCTCGCTTTTGTTATTGATGCTACTGCTGCTCCAATAGCTGGAATTGTACTTGTTTCGACTTGGATAGGGTATGAAGTTGGTCTGATCAATGATGCCTATCAGTCTATTGGTCAAGAAGTGAATGCATACGGCATATTTCTTCAAACGATTCCTTACCGTTTCTACAATATTTTAATGCTACTTTTCGTGTTCGTGACCTCTCTAACACTTAGAGAATTCGGTCCAATGAAAAAAGCACAAGAAAGAGCCAGAGACACGGGGTTACTTGTAGATGAAGCTTCTGAAATCGAAACAGGAGATGAAGAACAAGAAGTTTTAGATAAAGAAAAAGCGTCAATCTGGAATGCACTGATCCCAATTGGAAGTCTGATTGTTTTTAGTTTCCTAGGATTCTACTTGAATGGTCGTTCAGAAATTCTTAGTGGAGACAATAATATACTTGCGCAAACCATTACAAACTCTCCACTTTCTTTTGAAACGATCAGAGAAACATTCGGAGCTTCTGATGCGTCCATTGTACTGTTTCAGGCAGCCTTGATCTCAAGTATTATTGCTTTAGTTATGGGTGTTTCACAAGATTTATTCAATTTCAGTAAAGGGATTGAAATTTGGGTAAATGGGATGAAGACATTGATGATTACGGGCGTTGTTTTGTTACTTGCTTGGTCATTATCAAGTGTTATGAACGAATTGGGAACAGCTGATTACCTTGTTTCTTTATTAGGCGATACGCTGCCGCCTGTTTTACTGCCTTCAGTGATCTTCATTTTAGGTGCAATCATATCGTTTTCAACAGGAACTTCTTATGGAACAATGGGTATCCTGATGCCACTTGCTATACCACTAGCAACGGCCTTACAACCTGGAAATCCAGACTTCGTCATCATGTCTGCAGGTGCTGTATTAACGGGGGCGATATTTGGAGATCATAGTTCACCAATCTCTGATACAACGATTTTGTCTTCTATGGGTGCAGGATCTAACTTGATCGATCACGTGAAGACGCAATTACCTTATGCACTAGCAGTTGGGATAATTTCAATCGTGTTTGGATACCTTCCATCCGCAATGGGACTGAACATTTGGATCATACTACCGATTACTTTTGTCGCAACAATCGCAATGGTATTCATTCTTGGTAGGAAAGTGGATACAACAGAGCGGAGTTAATTTGTTAAATTGAATACCTAAAAGCTTAGCCTTCCGTGGCTAAGCTTTTTTATTTGCGCAAGGGTGATATTGGGATTAGGATAAATGAATAGACCTAATAAGAGGAGGGCATATCATGAATGGAACAATAAAAGTATGGCGTGGAGATATTACAACACTGAATGTCGATGCCATTGTCAACGCAGCAAACTCTTCACTTTTAGGTGGAGGAGGAGTGGACGGTGCGATTCACAGAGCTGCAGGACCAGGGCTGTTGGAAGCCTGCAAAAAACTAAATGGAGCTAAAACGGGTGAGGCTAAATGGACAAAAGGATTCAACCTTCCATCAAATTATGTGATTCATACAGTCGGTCCAGTCTATAAAAACGGCTCTAGTGAAGTAAAAAAGCAACTAGCAAATTGTTACGAGAATGCTCTTGAGATCGCAGAAAAACAAAGGATTCACTCCATTGCTTTTCCTGCAATTAGTACAGGGATATACGGGTATCCAGCAGAAGAAGCAGCGGAAATAGCTGTTGAAACGATCAGGCGAAAACTAGAACAATCTCCTATAGAGATTGAAGTCACACTCGTTGCTTTTGACGAGAAAACAGAACAGTTATACAAAAAGAATTTAGAAGGGTAAAGTGAGGAGAGTAACTATGAGACAGTACTTAAAATTTGGACTGATGATTTTGACATCTACAGTCGTTATGTATATCATGATGTTTTTGAACGTATTTGAATTCGATCATGTAAGATTCAGTCAAACCAGACTCTTTATGGCTATTATGATGGGGTCCGTTATGGCCTTTATTATGATGCTGTTTATGTGGAAAATGTATAAAAACAAGAAACTGAATAAAATTATTCTAGCGGCTTCAGTTTGTTGTTTTGGTATTTCGTTGTGGCTTGTAAGAAGCCAGCAAACTGTGGATGACACTTCATGGATGAAAGCCATGATTCCGCATCATTCGATTGCAATCCTAACAAGTGAACGTGCACAAATAACTGACCCTAGAGTTCGAGAGCTTGCAGATGGTATAATAGAAACGCAAAGAGAAGAAATACAGCAAATGAATCAATTGATCAAGTCTTTAGAAGAACAAGAAGATGAAGAAGAACGTTCATCAAATCCGCAAAAGTCAACTGATTTTACGGATCAAGCTGTAATGGACTCAACAATATTAAATAAGAATGGAATGGATTAAATGGACGGAAAGAAAAGAGATACGATTAAAATCGGCGCATTAGTGGATATTGTTTTAAAAAAAGATCAAAGATCAGGCAAGCTGACGAGAGGTCACGTCAAAAGAATATTGACGAACAGTCCGCAGCATCCTCACGGAATTAAAGTGATGCTGGAAGAGCAAGATCAAGTCGGAAGAGTACAAGCTATTCTATAAAAAAACACTTGCGGGAACCGAGAATCAGTAAGATTCATATCGGTACCCGGCAAGTGTCTTTTTTTATTCTGAAGTATCTTCTGTATTCCCTAAAGCGAAGGTTAACAAGAAACATCCGATTCCTAAAACAACGGTTAGTAGATAATACCAGATAGATCTACCCGATTGTAAGTCTGGAATTGCGCTCGTATTTGTTAAAATCGCGATTGGAGAAGCAACGACTAACCCTAAAATACTCGCATACGTATAGGTTGGTTTCGTTTTGAAAAAGTAATCAATCGCTTTACTGATCAAAATAATACCAATCAACATTCCTAAGGCATATGTACCTAATAGAATCCCGAATGGAATCAAAGTAATCATATCAAATGAAGAGAGAGCTCCAGTGAACTGATTGATTGTATAAATCACCGCATAGTAGTAACCAAGGATCAGCATCAGCAAAGATCCACTTACGCCAGGGATAACCATGGCAGCCGCTGAAACGACGCCTACTAAAAAGAGTGCAAGCAAGTGATTGAAAGTCAGGGAAATTGTTTGTCCAGTTGCACCGCCAGTTTCAGCAAAGGCCATCCATGCAACGATTCCGAAAAAGATTAAGAAGAAAAGAAGATGGAGGAAATTCATCGATTGTTTTTCCTGGACCATACTTTTCTGGAAAGATCTCCATAAAATCGGTAAACCACCAAGAATCAGACCAATAAACGCGACTGCTGTAGCAAGAGTGTATTTTACGAGTAGCAATTCAATGAAATAGGAAAAACCTGATATTCCAAGGATAGCTCCAATAATCAGTGGACCAATGATTCGTGCACTTTTTTTGAACTCGCTTTTTAAATGCGTTACGGCATGTATAACATCGTCATATATCCCAAAAGAAACGGCCATTGTACCACCTGAAACGCCTGGTATCACATTTGTGATCCCAATAATCATACCTTTAATTATCATCCATAAGTATTGCATAAAGATCTCCTTTTTTGTTTAAATACGATATTCGAATATCCTAATACATTCTAGCATATTTTATAGGTTAAAGTTCAAAGAAATCATAAACTTTATAAACGAATGAAAGACGATAGGATCTCTGGCTTAAGAAATCCTATCGTCTAATTGTGTTTGAGTAAATAGTTTCTAAGACTAGGAACCAAGCCGCTATCGCACTGGATAATCAGTTCGTCATTAGCTTGAAGTACCGTATCTTCTCTTGGAGTAAAGGTTTCTTTGTATCTAACAATTTCAACGAGTTGTGCGTGTTCCGGTAAATCTAGATCCTTATAAACTAATCCATCAAAAAATTGATCGGCTCCTACAATTAAGGTTACATCCACTTCTTCACCATTTGGTTTCGATTCTAGTTGTTTTGTAGCATTTTCCATTAAGCGTTCGTATAAAGATTTTGAGCCTAAAAAGTTTGCTACGACATACGTACAAAGACAAACCAAGCTCAAAGGCATCAATTGACTTTCAGTTCCAGTGATTTCAGCAATCAAGATAATTGATGTCAAAGGTGCTTTGATCACGGCAGTCATCAGACCACCCGTTGCGTACATAATAAAGTTTTTGTAATAAATCGCGTCGATACTAGAATGATCCAAGGCAAGATTGCCATAAATAGCGCCCATTAAGGCACCTAGACAGAGAACTGGAAAAAAGATTCCTCCTGGCAGTTCAGAAGAATAAGAGATCAGGGAAAAGATGAAACGGAATAAAAAGATTCCTATCAATAATAAAGTTGACAAACGATTCATGTCGATAATATCTATGATATCTGTTCCGCCCCCAAGCATGGTCGGCAAATATAAACCAACTTGGATAACAAGTGAAAACGGGATTAGGGCATGATAATGAGAAGGAAAGGGTAACTTGCTATATAAAGTGGGTAAATGAATCAGAAACTCTTGATAGATTCTACCGACAATAGCTAATGCACTTCCTAAAATGACTAAGTGTAAATACTGCTCGACCGGGAATCGAATGGCCGTCCCAAGACTTATAGCAGGTTCGATTCCAAAAATACGCAGTGCAACAAAGTTTGCAACAATAGAAGATGTAAAAGCCGATAAAAGTAACGTGCCGGAAAACTTATGGTGTACATCTTCAAGGATGAACATCACTCCTGAAAGGGGTGCATTGAAGGCAGCTGATAAACCTGCACTTACACCTGAAGAAATTAAAATATTTTCCTGCGAACGATTTCCTTTGAAAAAGCGGTTAATGCCTTTACCAATGACAGCACCTAGATGAACAGAGGGACCGCCGCGACCTAATGCAAGTCCAGATCCAATCGATAAACTAGCACCTATCAATTTTCTCCAAAAAATAGAAAACCAGTTTATATCACTGATACCGTAAAGTTGGCTTTCGAGGTTACGGATACCAGCTCCCTTGATATCTGGTTCATCACGCATGAGTCTAGCGATAATTAGTGCTACAACTAAGGAAAAGAGGATCCAAGCAACAATCCAGGTGGGGTTTAATCGCATAAAATCATAGGCATCTCGCGTATAGGTTACTAAGAGGCCAATCGTAAAACGAAATAAACTAACAAAAATACCCACGACCGTGCCCACGGCTACACCTTTGGCAACGAAGGAGATTTTGTTTAAGTCAAAAGATGGATGAATTTTCTTAAAAAGCTCCTTCAAATAATATAGGTACTAATATAGGTACTATAGAAGATACTGAATTTAACCTTGAATATCAAGTTATTCATTTTACAAGAATGAACAAAGCAAGGTAAAGAAAATACACTGGTAAAAGCTAGACTGAATTTTATTAGAATAAAAGAATGTGGTATGATAGTATAGATGGAACATTTTACCTAAAAGCTGCTGTTAGATAATATAAAATGACAATTTAAGAGGTGAAGGACAAATGAAGTTGATGGGAATCGAACTGACCATTCTGATTTATGATGCTTACTCTCTTAAAGATAAACGGAGTGTCATTAAAAGTATATTGAAAAAGGTATCCAATCAGTTTAATGTAAGTGTAGCAGAAATGGATGAATTAGATACGCAAAACAGAGCGGTCATTGGGGTTGGAATCGTAGGCAATAGTAGTGTGCTTTGTGAAAAAATTCTGAACCAAGTTATACAGTATATAGAAGCTAACTACGAAGTGGAAATCACAGATATTGATCGATTTGTTTACTAGTAAAAACAATCCAGGCTAAATGAATGGAAGCAGAGGATGAAGTAAAAGTGAATAAGCATACAGCATTTCCAATAATCAAAAAAACCGTTCGTTCTACTTTGAGTGAGAATCTGAACAACTATACAAAAGCACAAAGTTTAACGCTAGCCAGTGAACTAAAAGTAGAAACCAGAAAGAGCTGGAAAAAAGATCAATTAACTCAAGTATTGGCTGAATCTATCCAGAAACAATTTAGTCAGTTTTATAAACCAGTTGTTGAAGATTTACTGAGCCAATTTGGTGATCAAGTAGAACAAGCATTAGCTTTTCAAAATGTAGAACAAATAGAAGTTCTTGCACCACTGATCAATAAAGGATTTTTATTTGTCTATCAGCAACAAGATAGGCTCATACTCGTCATTCCAGATGAAATCTGGACGGATTTATGGCATGACGAAGAAGTAGAAGAAGTCAGTTTCGAAATTGACAGTAGCTTATTGGTCGAAGCACAAGCAGAAAAAGAAAAATCATCAGACTATAAAATCTTGAAAAAATGGAAAGAAAATGCGATGCGTATCTACGGTCATGCATCATCAGTTTATTTCTCTACCATTTGGAACAAGTACTACGATGAAAAGTTAACTTCTGAACAAATTGAAGATATATTAAACCGATAAACAATTATTTAAAAGAAAGGTGTGAGATCAATGATAAAAGTTATTATTGATTCTGGTATCGATCAGAATGCATTTATGAAGCGAGAATATGCATATGAATTTTTGCCCCTCAGTGTCATCATTGAAGATAAAGATTATTTAGATCAGAAAGAGATTTCGTTGGAGAAAGTCCACGAACATATGAGTAAAGGGATTTTACCAAAAACCTCTCAAATCACGCCTCAATCTTTATTGGAGTTGCTAGATGAAGCGCGAAGAAATCGAGATGATGTTTTGTACTTGTGTATTTATAGTCAGTTCTCAGGAACCTTTCAAGTTGCTCATTCACTCATTAATGAATACAAAGTGAATCACCCTGAAATGAATGTTGAATTAATAGACTCTTTAGGAGGATCAGGTGGAGGCGCTTTGCTAGCCTTTCAAGCTATGGAAATGGTCAAAAGTGGCATGCAGTTCGAAAACATTGTAGATCAAACGCGTAAAAATACCAAGCACGTAAAGTATCATTTCACCTTGAATGACTTGAATTGGTTAGTAAAAGGCGGCCGACTATCTAAAGTTGCAGGTGTAGCAGGGACCGCTTTGAATATAAAACCGTATTTAACAGTGGATCATAGGGGAATCATTGTTAAAAAGCTGGTGCGTGGTAAAGAAAGAATCTATAAGCGGATTATTAATGATGTAAAAGAAGGTGTCGGGACATTTGATGATCAATTAGTGACAATCAGTCATGTAAATGATATCGAAGCGGCTAAAAAGCTAGAAACTATGGTTAAAACAACTTTACCTAACGTCACTACACAAATTTTAGATATTGGAGCTGTACTGGCAGCGCACTTAGGTATTGGTGGAGTTGGCGTATTCTACTTTGATGAAAAACCAGAACATTATCAATATATCAATAAAACATAAGAAATTAATAAGAGTCGGTCAGCTGAAAACTAAAGCTGATTGGCTTTTTAATATACAGTAGAAATGCATATTGTTTGTCAAAAAACCAATCCCTATATATACTTGGTATTAGTAATCAAATAAAAAGCAAAGGGGATATAATTATGAACAACATGACGAACACCGTTCAAGATGGCTTCAACACATTTTTGAACTTCTTGCCACAATTGCTACTAGGTATAGTACTTATTATTGCTGCATGGATTGTAGCGACACTTGTAAGCAAAGCAATTTCTAAAGGGTTAAAAGCAATCGGAATCCAGAAACACTTCCAGAAATGGGGTGCGACAAATACAGAAGAGCAATCAAATACTTTGATTGATACGATCAGTAAAATTGCCTATTATCTTGTATGGGTCTTATTCTTGCCAGGTATATTCTCAACTTTCGGTTTAGAATCAATTGGTCAGCCAATCATGAATATGATTGATACGGTATTGAGCTTCATTCCAAATATCATTGCCGCAGCTATTGTATTGATTTTAGGCGTATTTGCAGCTCGATTTGTTAAGAATCTTGTCTATAATTTAGGACTTGCAGCAAATATCGACAAACACCTTTCTAAGTTGACTGGAAACAATACAGACGAAGCAGAAATTGAGAAAAATAAAGGGACACTAGCATCTGTTCTAGGTAACATTGTTTTCTTCTTGATTTTAATTCCAATTATTTTAGTAGCACTTGAAGTGTTGAATATTAATACAATTGCTGAACCAATCAGTGCAGTATTAAATACAATTCTAGCGTCTATTCCAAACATTCTGGTGGCAATCGTCTTAATGATTGTTGGATTTGCTCTAGCAAAATTCGCTGGAATGATTTTGACAGATTTATTGAAAACTACTGGAATCAATAAATATTCAACTTATCTTAAAAAATCTAGTAACGTGAACATTGACCTTGCAAAAATCATTGGACAAACAGTTGCTGTACTAATTGGATTGTTCTTCTTAGTAGAAGCATTGAATGCCTTGAATCTTGTAATGTTAAATGCGATTTTAAGCGTAGTTATCGGATATTTACCAAACGTACTGTTCGCTGCGATTATTATCGGTCTTGGTTTTATTGGTGGACAATTACTTTCATCAGGAATCAAGAGTGCAACTGGAAGCTTACTAGCTGGTCTATTAACTAAATACATTTTGATTGTATTCTCGATCTTTATGGCTTTAGACCAACTGAACTTTGCTTCTGATATTGTTCAAGCTGCCTTCATCTTTATCATTGGTGGATTAGCTGTAGCTTTTGCTTTATCATTTGGTCTTGGAGGACGCGAGTTTGCGAAAAAACAACTTGCCCGTCTTGACAGCAAAATTGATGAAGAAGCAAATAAATCAGGTAATGAAAACACTAAAAATCCAACAGATTCACTATAAAAAGTAAAACAAAAAGGCTGACCACATTGTGATATGTGATCAGCCTTTTTTTCTGTCTAATAGTTTAATTACCAGTTTAACATTCCAAATACTAAAATGACTAAAATAGCGATTGGGGCAACATACTTAGCAAAGAAGAGGATTGCCGGAGCAATTGCAGTACCTTTTAAATCTGTCTGCTCTAATAATTCATCTGATTTCCAAGACCAAGTTCCATAAAGCGCAATGATCAAGCCACCAAGTGGTAATAAAAGGTTACCAGAAAATTTATCCATGAAATCAAGGAATGAATCTCCGAATACTTCAATAGATACAAAACCTTGGCTTAATGAAGAAGGAATACCTACTAGGAAAATCACAAATCCGATTCCCAAGGTAGCAATCTTACGAGAAACACCAAGCCTACGGATCAGGTAAGCAACTACAACTTCTAAAAGTGAAATGGCTGAAGATAAAGCAGCTAATGCCAATAAGACGAAGAAAGCGACACCTACAATAGCTCCAATACCACTAATGTTTTGGAAAATAGTCGGTAAAACAACGAATACTAAACCAGCACCTTGGGTAGGGTCTAAGTCGAAAGCGAATAGTGCAGGGAATACAACCAGACCCGCGATAATCGCAAATAAAGTATCGAGTATGATAATATAAGCAGCTGAAGAAGTGAGTTTCTCTTTAGGGCTTAAATAACTACCATAAGTCAGCATGATTCCCATACCTAGACTCAATGTGAAAAAGGCTTGGCCAACGGCTGCAAAATACACACTGGGATCCCCAAAAGCAGACCAGTCCGGATGGAACATGAACGTCAACGCCTCACTAGCTCCACCGAGCGTTAAGCTGTATCCTGCTAGTAGAATTAAAAGAATACTTAAAATTGGCATCATCCATTTTGAGGAAGTTTCAATACCTTTTTGAACACCTAACATAACGATTGCAACAGTGACACCCATAAATAGGAACTGCCATCCAATCGGTTCGATAGGTGAACCGACGAATGCTTTGAAATAGCCTCCAGTGTCTCCCACAACGCCACCAGTAAGGTAAGAGAAAATATACTTAAAGGACCAACCACCAATAACTCCGTAGAAGGAAAGGATGACGAAAGCCGCAAGCACACCCATTCCTCCAGCAACAACCCAGAAAGACTTAGGCGCTAATTTCTTGAAAGCATCAATGGCATCTGTTTGAGCACGACGTCCAATGGCAAATTCAATCAACATAACAGGGAAACCAATAATCAATACACTGAGTAGATAGATGATTAAGAAAGTAGAACCTCCACCTGCACCCATTGCATAGGAGAATCTCCAGATATTTCCTAACCCAACAGCCGAACCCATCGCTGCTAAGATAAATCCCCAACGGGATCCCCATTGTTCACGTTCTTTTTTCATAGTTAATCTCCTTATAAATGAATTAAATCAGTTACCAAATGACAGTAAAGTCCGTAAAGAATAATTATTATAAAATAATGGCAATAAGGTAAACCGATTTCTCATTAGTCTACGTTATAAAATGAGAGAAATCAATATCATTTTCTAATAAATATCATAACTATTTATATTTAAATGATGAAGGCGTTTTATCCTTGTGGAGTTTCGCAAGACTATTAATATACTTAAGTAAATGAACTTTAAAAGCATTTCACTTAAGAAAAGTAACTACTGAAATCCTCCATATAGATTAAATTGTTATGAATATTTGTAATTACCTATCTATTGACAATTACTTTATATGAAATTCTCATTTTTTATTAATGTTTATTAAATCATAAATTAGACAGAAATTTGACGAATGCTATTTAAAATAGTTGAGTTCTTAATTTTGACACAGACAGATGAAAAAGGTTGCGGTATAATCTTTTAATATCATAACTATTGTTCTTGAAATTTTGAAATATTAAACAGTTAATAGTAAATGATTATTATCATGGAGGAAGGTAATCTCACTATGCAAAAACAACAGAGAAAATTTATATATGTACTGGAATCCGTGTCAGAATCAAGAGAACTATGTATTGAGGATTGCGAAGTTCTTGAAAATGCAGACGGTGAGATTGATGTTCCCCTAGATTCAGTGCTTAAGAAACATCATATGAAAATGGAAGACTTGTTTGAAATGAAAGTAGATAAAGTTTCGTTGATCGAACAGGCTTGTTCAGATCGTAAACTGATCAGAAGTATTTCTTTTGAATTTCTTAGATTGAATAAATAACACTTTTAAAACTCGATCTAAATAAACCTAGACCATACCTATTTGAAAGCAGAGGGGTTTGGTCTTTTTATTTTAAAAAGGATGAATTCAGCCTAGTTAAGAAGATTCTGATTACGAGTTCTGAACCGATGGCCTTTAGCTTTTATGGTATAATAAGAGCAACGTCAGAGCTGAAAAAGATTCAGTAAGCTGTCGAAAGACGTTTCTCTTCAATTTAAAAGATGATAAGATGAAACGAAGATAGCGTAGGAGGAAAAGATGGATGGAATGGTTGTTAATATTGATCGCGCTGGTTTTTGGTCTGATAGTTTATCTTTATCTACAGAACTATTATTTGGATATTGATGAGTATACAGTAACCATACCGAAGCTACATAATAATATTAAAGGAAAGAAAATCGTGCAGATATCGGATACACATTTAAAACAGAGATATAACAATGGATATATTGATCAGTTACTTCAGAAAATAAAAGCACAAGATCCAGATATCATTGTAATTGTAGGAGATTTAGTTCAGGCTAGCCTACCTGACTTAGTTGATGTACCGATTCGTAAGTTATGTGAAGGGCTGAGTGCCGTTGCGCCCACTTATATGGTAACCGGTAACCATGACATCCAAACACCTAATTTCGAAGATTTAACACACGTACTGAATAGTTCTAAAGTAAGATTATTACTGGATGAAGCAGAATGGGTTGATTTTGGAGAAGAAGAAGGTGGAATTGTTCTAATGGGATTAGCAGAACGTCCTAAAGATGAAGAAATTCCTAAACCCATATTAAAATATATAGAATTGACAGCTGAAATGAGTAGACAACCTAAAATTTTACTTGCACACCGCCCAGAACGCTTCAAAGAATATCTAGATGATAAAACAAAAGCACCAAGTCTAACCCTATCTGGTCATACGCATGCTGGACAGATGAGAATACCATTCATCGGAGGTGCTATTGCTCCAGGACAAGGTTTATTTCCAAAATATGATTATGGCATCTTTTCAGATGAAGAAGATCAGTCCAAAAGAATGATCATTAGTAGAGGCATTGGTAATTCTAGTTTTCCTTTCAGAATCAACAATCGTCCAGAAATCGTCGTAATCACTTTAAATTAAAAAGAAAAGGGATGAATGGGATGTCTAAATTACAACTTGGTATTATTGGAACGAGTCATATCAGTGAAGTATTTGTTGAAGCAGCATTAGAAACTGGAGAATATGAACTGCATGCAGTTTACTCAAGGTCTCTAGATAAAGCAGAAACATTTGGGAAACCTTATCACTCTCAAGAAGCCATGGACGATTACGATGCATTCATTCAGCACCAAGATATCGAAGTGTTATACATTGCATCCCCTAATAGCTTACACTATAAACAAACGATTGACGGTCTGAAGGCGGGTAAGCATGTTATTGTCGAGAAACCAGCCTTCGCAAATCCCGACCAATGGGAAGAAGCAAGCCGACTTGCAGAAGAACAAGGTGTTGTTTTAGTTGAGGCGGCAAGACATATTCATGAAGAAAACTTCAAAAAAGTTAAAGAAGAAATCCAGAATCTAAAAACTCTTCACGGCGCAACATTGACCTATATGAAATATTCTTCGAGATATGATTTGGTGCTTGAGGGGGAAGAACCAAATATCTTTTCAATTAAGTTTGCAGGTGGAGCCTTAATGGATTTAGGTATTTACACAGTGTACGCAGCAGTAAGCTGGTTTGGTGAGCCAAAAGAAGTCCACTATTTTGCTCAGAAAGTCAGAACAGGTGTGGATGGGAAGGGGACAGCGATACTTAGATATGCTGATTTTGATGTTACCTTATTATTTGGAAAAATCGCTACTTCTATGTTACCAACAGAAATTTATAGTGTCGAGAAGACGTTAAGAGTCAATTCAGTCGTGGGTATTGATAAACTAGAAGAAATAAGTACAAAAGATTCAAGTGTAAAAGAAATGAAGATTCATCCTGCTGCGAAAAACACCTTGTTTGAAGAAGCAAGAATCTTCGCAGACGTCATTCAAAGAATAGAAGAGCCTGAAACAAAAGAATGCCTTAAAAACTGGACGGAACTTGGAAAAGCTGTTAACCGGACACTCTTCAAACTTAGAAAAAGTGCTGATTTATCTTTTGATGATGAAAAGTAAGTCGAGTGATTGATGAAAAGTGGTTTGTTCTAAACAAATCTGACACTTAATTAATCGAGGAGATTTAAGGAGGGGTCAAGTATGAAAAAACTATCCATCTTAATCATATGTGCGACAGGAATGAGCACAACTATGCTCGTTTCAAAAATGAAGAGAGCTGCCAAAGAGCAAGACCTAGAGGTATCCATCCTGGCAGTATCTGCAAACGAAGCAGCGACGCAATTTGGCTCTAGAGAATTAGACGTTGTACTGTTAGGACCACAAGTTCGTTATATGAAATCTAAAGTGCGCAAGCAGCTTCAAGGATCAAATGTAGCTGTAGAAGTCATAGACATTAAAGATTACGGTAAGATGAATGGTGAGAAAATTTTATCTGACGCTTTGAGCTTAGTTAATCCGTGATAAGATGATTTTGAATATAATAACCCCCTTACTTACTGATAATTTAGACTTTAGTAAGTAAGGGTTATTTTATAGATACAAACTATAACTAATTGTAAAAAGAGACGATTTTAACTTTTTTCAAAAAAGATTAGAATTAAGGGTTGTATTTGATTTTAAATTTGTGTATAGTAATTTTTGACAAGAGATTTATTTAAACATACTAGTATGTCAACATTTATCTCGAATTCACATTACATAGAAAAGGAGGGGCTGTACGATGAAAAATTTAATTATAGATCAAGTACAGCAAAGTCAAATGACATTATACGTTAATATATTACGACCAAAAACCTCCTTTTTCAAAGTAGAATGGTAAATGATTCTTGTAGATTAGATTGTCAGTGTGCAATCTAGTGATCTCAAGAAACACACATAGTTGCCACAGTCTATTTCTCATGGTGAGGGGTAGACTGTGTTTTTTTATGCGTAATAAAACGCTTTCGCACTTATAACATTCAGAAATCAGGAGTTATAATTTATAGAGTTGGTACACCACCATTCGTATAAAAAGACAAGGCCATTCATAATTTGAAAAAGGACGAAAGGATGAATTTATGTTTGATGTAATAAAGAAATTGAAATTTTTCTTCAAAGAAAATGCCTTGCAATACACGTTATCGTTTATTGCTTTAGGGTTAGGAAATTTATGTGCCGTTCTCATTCCTAATATTGTTGGGAGAATGATCGATGATATCGTAACGAATGTTATGGATATGCAAAGACTTCAGTTTTATGTGATCAGCTTTATCGCTTTGATCATATTGACTTATTTACTCGATTTTTCATGGGTATATGGACTATTCTCTGGAGCGTACAAGTTACAGAATCAGATGCGTAGTAAAATGATGCGCCATTTGTTGAGAATGAGAGCCCCTTACTTTGAAAAGTTCAGAACAGGGGATTTGATGGCAAGGGGAACTCAGGATATCCGATCTCTAGCAGACACTGCTGGTTACGGGATGGAGGTGTTAATGACTTCTACCGTATACTTGAGTATCTTAATTACGATGATGGGTGTATCGGTGAGTTGGGCATTGACCGCAGCAACGATCTTACCTATGTTGCCAATGATTATTGTGTTTAGAAAAAAAGGTGCTGAAATCGATGAACGATATGAAACCGCACAAAAGTCTTTTTCTAAAGTGAATGAAGATGTTCTGGAAATGGTAGATGGCACAAGAGTGATTAGAGCTTATGTCAAAGAAGAGGACTTTATCCAGAAATTCAGAAAACAGACAGAAGATTTATACAATAAGAATAATCGCGTTGCCAAAACTGGTGCGATATTTGGTCCAACGGTCAAATTCTTTGAAGCACTCAGTGTTGTGATTGCGCTAAGTTACGGTGCATATCTTGTTGCTTCAGGTGTATTGACGCTTGGAAATATGATCGCTTTCCAATTATACCTAGGCATGACGATTTGGCCATTGATTGCTGTGTCGGAATTGATTTTGATCCTTAGACAAGGGAGTGCTTCCATGCGCCGTGTCGAAGAAATTTTGGACGCAACGGATGGACTCGACTTAAGAGGAGAAGCAACGATCTCAGAAGTAGAAGATATCAAGTTCAATCAATTTGACTTCCGTTACACTTCAAGTGAGTCCATCAACTTGGAAAAGTTGGACTTGGACTTAACTAAAGGGAAGATGTTAGGGATTGTTGGGAAAACAGGGTCTGGTAAAACGACGCTGATTCGTCAGTTATTGAATCAATATCCAGCAGGAACAGGGTCATTTGAAATGGGTGAACATGCTTATGCGCATTATCAAGATCCTGAACTTAGAAGAATGATTGGATACGTTCCGCAAGATCACGTACTGTTCAGTAGAAGTGTAAGAGAAAATATCGCCTTTGGTAAAAAAGGGGCGAACGATGAAGAAATCATGAAAAGTATCCGTGATGCTTCGTTTGAAGAAGATTTAAACAAAATGGAACATGGGTTAGATACCATGATTGGTGAAAAAGGGATGTCGATTTCTGGTGGTCAGAAACAAAGAATTTCTATCGCCCGTGCCTTGATCAAGGATCCGCAAATTTTAATCTTAGATGATTCACTTTCAGCAGTCGATGCAAAGACAGAGCAGAATATCATCTCAAATATTCAACAAGTAAGAGCAAATAAAACGACGATTATCACAACGCATAGACTTTCAGCAGTCAAACAAGCGGATGAAATTATTGTGATGGATAATGGTCGTATCGCAGAACGAGGTACACACGAAGAATTGATTCAGCAAAAAGGCTGGTATTACGAACAGTTCTTGCGCCAAGAAGTGAAATCAAAAGAAGCTATAAATGAGGAAGGAGAGGTGAAATAATGAAGACAGTTAAAAGACTCCTCTCATATATGAAGTATTTTAAATGGCAATTTGGTATCGGAATTTCTTTATTACTATTTTCAACTATTACAGATTTAGGTGCACCAATCATTGCACAAAGAATTATTGATAATGTCATTACGCCTGCCGCAGAAACAGGAGAAGCCTTTGGAGATACGCTACTGCAATTGGTTTTGATCTATGCAGCATTAATGCTTTCGACAGCTGCTTTCCGTTATTTTAGTCAAATTATTCGGATGAAAGCTGCAAACGGGTCAGTGAAGATGATCCGAGATCAAGTTTACGAAAAAGTACAAAAGCTACCTGTTCAGTATTTTGATAATCTACCGGCAGGAAAAGTTGTAGCAAGAATCACAAATGATACAGAATCATTGCGTCAACAATTTTACGTAACGGCAATTGGTCAGGTCTTAATGAATGTTATGTATGTCATTGGAACATTTATTGCAATTACTTTGTTTAACAGAATATTGGGTTTGATCCTACTGGTCTTGATTCCTATCATGTATTTCTGGGCTAAGTTTTATAGTAAATTTGCAGGAGAATTTAACCGTAGAGAACGTGACTTGAATTCAGAAGTGAATGCAAAATTCAACGAATCAATTCAAGGAATGTCAATCATTCAAGCTTTTGAGCAAGAAGAGAAAACGGATAAAGAATTCTCTAAAATCAATGATGAATGGTACGACGTCATGAAGAAATATGTCATCTTAGATGCAAGTTCTCAATTTACCATTGCGGATTTTTTACGAAGAATTACTTTACTGACTTTAATGGTTTACTTTAGTACGCAATACATCAACGGAACACTCGGAATCTCTGTTGGTATGCTTTACCTCTTCAGTGATTATATCTCTAGACTTTATGAGCCAATCAAAGGAACGATTCAACAAATGACGTTTATCCAACAAGCAGTTGCTGCGGGTGAGCGAGTTTTTGAATTGATGGATAAAGAGCCAGAAGAGAATGCTACGGAAAAAATGGAAATGAGTAATGGGCGCGTTAAGTTTTCAAATGTAGGCTTTGGTTACAGTGATGAGAAGAAAGTTTTGAAAAACATTCAATTCACTGCTGAACCAGGAGAAACGGTTGCTTTAGTTGGACATACGGGTTCTGGTAAAAGCTCGATTATGAACTTATTATTCAGATTCTATGATCCTCAAGAAGGAACGATTGAGATCGACGGACAGAATACCAAGCTTTTTTCAAGACAGTCCGTTAGAGAACAAATGGGCATCGTGCTTCAGGATCCATTCTTGTTTACAGGAACCATCTTATCCAATATCACGTTAGACAATCCTGCTATCTCAAGAGAAACGGCATTGAAAGCTTTACAAGATGTCGGCGGAGACGATATGCTGAGCAAGTTTGAAAAAGGACTAGATGAACCCGTTGTAGAAAAAGGGAGCACCTTAAGTTCTGGACAACGTCAGTTGATTTCCTTCGCAAGAGCGTTAGCCTTTAATCCCAAAATTCTGATTTTAGATGAAGCAACATCTTCTATTGATACAGAAACAGAAGATATTATTCAACACGCTATGGACGTATTGAAAGAAGGTAGAACGACTTTTATTATCGCTCACCGTCTATCAACGATTCAACATGCAAATCAGATTCTAGTGTTGGATCAAGGTGAAATCATCGAACAAGGAAATCATGACTCACTTCTTGAACAAGACGGTTCATACGCTGAAATGTACAAAATGCAGAAAAAAGGCCAGAAAATGGTATCGTAAGCAAAAAGAGGTGGGATAAAAGTCTCATTGAAATAATAAGATCCGCTGAAAATCTTAATGAGATTTTTTAGCGGATCTTATTTGTTTATGTGCGCAAAAGTCGCACTCCTTTGATATCATTAAGTCACCACAACACATTGCTGTCAAAAAGTACTCAAAGAATCAACGATTGATCAAAGGATAAGGTTTGTATGTATAAAAAAGATGACTATAATAAATAATATAACAATGAATGGAGGACATATGATATGAAAGCAAAAAAATATTTCATATTACTTAGTGCATTGGCTTTATTCGGGTGCAGCGGGAAAGAGTCTCAACCTGAAGAAATAGAAAACATACAAGAAGACATAGTCGAAAATGAAGCGAACGAAGAAACTGAAGAAGAAACAGAACAAGGGAACAATGAAGAGGGACAAGAAACAGCAGAAGAAATCGTCATGCCTGATCCTGTGCAATATGAAGTGACTACATACATTGTTGAGATAGAAGAGGAAGTGACAATCACGGTAGAAGCAGGTCCCGTTTTTGTGGAGGACGACCATGCCATCCTTCCAATTGTGTTAGACAGCGACAATGAGACAGCATTCAGATTTAATCGTGCTCTGCCAGAAGAAATGGTTTTTTATGATAATACGAATAATCAGTTTGACATTCGACTAGTGGACCCTGTTGAACGAACAGTCTCTCATATGGGGATTTTTTCGTGGGAACATGATACCTATAATGACGATTTATTTACTCCGCTGAGTACGTTTATAAGCGAGGGAGGTAGTACGAAAGACCGAAGTCTTGTAGGAGGAGAGGGATATGCAGTTCATTTATTTACAGTATTTGATGCACCTCAGTCAGATGACGTTCATGTGTTCTTGGGCAGATTAGGTCTTGTAGAAAATGTTCCTGTTGTCACTCGTGAGGAAACAACGATTTCAACATTAGCAGAAGTTTCAGCAGAATTTGATGACGAAGAAATAGGACCAGAAGAACGAGTAGACTCAAAAGGACATTTTATTTATGGGGTCCCTACACTATTAGAAGTGGTTCAACAAACAGTATCCAGTAGTGTAGTCGCAGAAGATCCGGAGGAACACCTTGAATCTATTCAATTCCGTACGATGCCTTTGGAAGTATACAGCGAAAGTCTCGAGTCTTCAGTTAGTCGAGTAGATGAGATTGAACATTCAACTATCATTTTATCTAGTGATGTGCTCTTTGACTTCGATGACTCGACTTTAACTGAAGAAGCAGATGTAGAATTAGAAGCAGCCATAGCCGAGTTGGAGGGTGTAGATGGTGGAGAACTTCAGATTGTGGGGCATACGGATAATGAACACACAGAAGAATACAATCAAGGGTTATCAGAAGATAGAGCAGAAGCTGTTCACAATCGATTAAATGAATTGATGAGCTTGGAATTATTTGATGAAGTGACTACTCGAGGAGATTCTTTCAGAGAACCGATTGCCGATAATGATAGTGCTGAAGGTCGTGCGCGAAATAGACGAGTAGAACTGCATTTCACACCACCGACAGAACCGATTGTTGTAGAATCAGAGACTGAAATACCAGAAACTGAAGGAGTAGAAGTAACCTATCCAGAACACGCAGATACACAGTATGGATCAGTGGAAATTGAATCGGTCAAACGAGTGGATGATCTCTTTGTGGGGAGAATAAAAGTAAACAGAAAAGATGGAATGATAGACAGGGAAGCACTCCAACAAAGAATGGACGGCGAGGTCTATGGAGCAAGAGGAATGACTCAGGGAGATCATGGATATGAAACGAGAAGAGTAGATGGCGTAACCTTATTGAATAATGGACGCCGTTACTATCCGATTGATTATTACGTTGAAACGTTAGAAGGAACAGAAGGAGAATCTTTTGAAGAACGACAGGAAGGAAGAGAAGTAGAAAGAGAATATATCCTTCCGCTTTCTGATCGTTTTCTTGCTGATTCGGGAGAGTACTTTTATGCAACGGTAGTTTGGCCAGCTCTCGCTACAGATTCTGTAATCATTGATTTAGAATTTCCAGAAATGAGCGGGGATGAAGAAAGAAGAGCAGACCAAGTCGAACGCTTAGCACCCTGGCGAATTCTCGATGTGCCAGTTGAAGGCAATGATTATGCTGGAAGTGTAGATACAGCTGAAGATTCTGAAGAAGATGAAGTTGACGAAGAGAATGATGAATAATATATAAAGAAAATTCTATCTCAATTAACTGAGGTAGGATTTTTTATTTTATGAGCCTGGAATTATTAAATAGTCTCCATGTAATTAGATATCATATGCAACTTCTTGTGAAACTACATAAACAGAACTTGGATGTTTCTTTTGCAATTTTAAAAAGCGAATTTGAGCCATCGGAAAATTACTGTTAAACTGATTAAAATGTATAAAGGAGAACATATGTTGATACTACTGAGTGTATTTCTACTATTGGCCGCAGCCATACTATTTTGGATAGGTTACCAGTATAAAGATGATCCAAAAGGTACAAGACCAAATGGTAGCGTGACACCGCTTGGGAAAATTAAGGATAGAGAAAACTATCAAAAGTGGGAAGGTCGTTTTTATTTTATTTATGGAGCCTACTTGTTTCTTGTTGTTCTTTCAGTGGGAATGACATCTGTTTTTGACTGGAATCCTATTTGGCTAAGGTTTTGGATCGTTTTGATGGTTGTTCTATCTATTATTAGAATAATAATCATGTCCAAATTCATCGAATTTAGATGGAAAACGAAAAATAAAGACAATTAATTATATGACCCTAGAGGGAATCGAACCCACGACCTAGTGCTTAGGAGGCACTTGCTCTATCCTACTGAGCTATAGAGTCAGGAGAAGAACGCTGTTAAATCAACGTTCTTTTTTAATTTGTAGATTAATTCTTTTTAGCTTGTGTCGCTTCTTGTGTCTATTTCTTATTTTTGCATGTAATCCAGGAACAATTTTGCTGTTTCTTCTTCCTTATCTTTCGTTACATGAGCATAGACATCCATGGTCGTCTTTACATCATTATGGCCAAGTCGAACTTGAACTTGTTTGATAGATGCATTTGCTTCAAATAGCAAGCTGCAATGAGAATGACGTAGACCATGTGGAGTGACATGTTTCAAGCTAAACTTTTTAGTCAACCTAGACATTGTACTATGGACAACGTTAGGAGACAACCACGTATTGATTTCGTTAGAGAAAACGAGTTGATCAACATTCAAAGTATTGTATCCTAGCTTCAGATAGTCCTTTGCCTGTTGCGCTTTCCATTTCTTCATCTTACGAGTAGTTAGCGGGTCGAGAGCAATCGTTCTATGCTCACCATTCTTTGTAGTGTCATGCTCAACAAGAGTAGTGTTACCCTCATCATTCCACGCTGTAGCTAAGGTTTTACTTAACGTTACCTCGCTAGCATTCATATCTATATCTGACCATCTCAAAGCACAAGCTTCTCCAACACGACAGCCGGTATAAGCCATAAAATGGAATAACGATCCCCACTTAGCACCATAACCATACTTATAAGCACATTCAACGAATTCATGCAGCTCATTCTTATCGAAGAAGGGCGTTTCTTTCTTTTGCTTACGTTTAGGTTTTGGGATATAGGTTTTAATCATAGGATTCTCTTTTATTAATTCACTATGCAATGCGAAGTCGAAAACCTTACCTACATAATTCATGAACAATTCGTATTTGCTTAATCCTTTATCAATCAATCGCTGCGCAAGCTTCTCTAACTGATACTTGGAGATTTTATCAATGCTTAGTGGTCCAATCTCCGGAAGAATATGGTTAGTGAATAATTCTTTCGTTTTACGTAAAGTAGAGTCCTTAACGGTATCGCTGTAACGATTATCTATCCATTCAATGTATACAGACTCAAAAGTTTGATTGCTAGGCTTCATGTAGTTTCCGTGATCAAACTGTATCTTCAATCGAGAAGCTTCAAGAGTAGCTTGTTTCTTTGTAGTGAATAGTTTACCTTGGTCATCACGTCTCCTGTGAACTCTAACGGGTTTAGAGGTGAGGGGATCTGATCCTAGGTAAGCATTGAATGCCCAATATTCTTTCTTATCTTTCTTGCTGGTGTACTTATAATATCTTGCCATGATTATATTTCCCTTCCATACTCAATCGGCGTACGGTATGTAAGAAGAGGTATTTTCATATAGTTATTATTTTTGAGGCTGAAGTAAAAAAATGTAAATTGATTTAGTTTTTTAAGACATCAATTAAATACTTATAATATTTTAAATTTTTTTCAAAATAACTTTCTAATTTTGGATTTTGTTTATAAAGATCGTTAAATTGAGATATTGTATAATCTAAATAATCAATGTAACTATTTTTATTATTAATACGAATGTCGCTTGTGTCGTCGTAAAATTGTTCGTTTTGAGTATATATAAATATAATTTCTCTATCTTCAATTTCAATGGATATATCATTAAGCGTATTAATGGTATCCTCTAAAGCCTTTTTATTTAAATTTTTACTACTATTGCTGTAACTATCGTCACGATATATCCAGTCATAAATGACATTAGTAACTTTTTCCATTGGAGGAATAGAACTTTCCGAATAGAAGCCAGAAGTTCTAAGCATATTCACTTTAATACTAAACTCGTTCGGTGAATCACCAAATGGTAAAGAGCTTCCTAACCTATAATGATAAAAACTTCTTATATCATTTTCATGAAAAATTTGAATTTTGCTAATATCTTCAAAAGTATTCTCTCTAAAATCATCTATATTATCGAAAAATTCACTAAATTTATTATCAGAAGAAAGTAGTGGATAATTACTAATTAGCTCTTTCTCAACATCTTTAAAAATATTATATACTTTCGCTTTGTATTCACCATAAAGTAAATCATTGACGGAAAGCTCACCTAACTCGGCAATACGTTTAAGCCGTTCATTATTAGGTAGACTCATACCCTTTTCCCACTTAGATACTAAGCTTTTATGAGCAGGAGCTTCATTATCAAGCTCTTCTCCAAAAGCTTGTTGGCTGAGTCCCATTTTTTGACGTATATTTTTAATCCTATTACCTACAGATTCCTTGTCTACACCTCTATGCATTATCTTACCTTCTTTCTAATGAATATATATGTATTGTAAACTATGTAGCAAAAAGTTTCAAGATGTGGTTGACACATGTTATCGAAAATGGTACTTTATATTTAGAAGTAGCAAAAAATAGCAAAAGGAGGATTGGATTATGTTTGCTAATAATGTAAAAGTATATCGAGTAGCAACAAAAAAGAACCAAAGTGAAATGGCTAAATTTTTAGGAATTTCCCGTCAATCATATTCTGCTAAGGAAACCGGTCAACGTCCTTTTAACGATTTAGAAAAAAAGAAAATTAAAGAATTATTTTCTGAATTAAAAAAAGATGTAACAATTGATGAAATTTTTTTCAGAGATAGTAGCAAATTGTTTCGAATTAAGTAATTTTTTTATATTATGGTAGCAAAAAATAGCAAAAGGAGTGATAGTATGACAATGTTAGAAGTCAATTTTAGCAAGGAACTCCCTAAGGAACTTGAAAAAATCATTATTGAAGAATCAAGAAAGACTGTTCAATTGTTACTGCAACAAGAAACGCCTTGGGCCTGCAAAGACTGGCTGACGCTCAAAGATGCACAAGCATATCTAGGTATTAGCTGGCAAACGTTAAATCAATGGAGACAACAAGGGTTACGGGTATCTGAAATGTCTCCAAGAAATATATTTGTTCATAAGGAAGAATTGAACAGATTTATAAAGAGTTATGAGAGGTAGTTTCTAGATACGATACAGGAGTTTGAATCATAAAAAATAGGAGGAAACATAGATGGAATTAAATGAAAAAGTAAATCAACAATATAAAGTAGTCGTAATGTATAACCTTATAAATGACTCAACAGAATTATTTACTAGTGAGTTAGAAGATTTATTAGAAGAATTTAAAAACGGGAAACGTGATTCAATTGCTGTAGTGAACGAAATGAAAAAAGTTGTTGAGCATTTATATGTAGAAGAGCATGAAAAAGAAACGCTATGCAAAGTAATTAAAAGTATGGGGGAGTAATAAGGAAAGCACTTGTTTAATAATCCATTTTAGAGACAAGCACACATATTAAAAATCTCAATCGGCGTATTGTATTAATTTGCTAGTCTCTAAAGCTTCTGATTATTCCAATAACAGTAACAACACAATAAATGGGAGGAGGATTCATAAAAATGATAAGTACAGCAATAGCCATTTCATTAGTAATAGGATGGTTGATAGGTTTCGTAACGTACTTCGGAATAAAAACTGGGTACAAGTTATTATTTGAAGTTTTAGAAGAAAAAAATAGCCTATGAGCAGCAACTCATACGCTAAAAGGTTTGGGCGGAAACCCTTGATATGTGATATTCACTGTACTCATATTATATATCAAAAACTCCTCCTAATACAATATAAAAAGGAGTAAAAAAAATGAATAAAAAAGAAATAATCAGTCTTTTATCCCTGGATGAATTAGAGTTCGCATCAACTTTAACAGAACAACTGCAAGATAATATGGATTATCTAACAGTCGAATCAAAAAGTGCACGAAACTCTAAAGGAACTACAGATTTGGTGATGTTAGCTTATGAAACTGAGCGCCTAAATAATAGAAATGAGATTTTATTAAACCTTCTCAGCAAGCAAATTGAATCAACTAATGAAAAGATTGAGAAAGCTATTACGGAGCTATTCGACCTAAAAGAGGTGGATAATGATTGATCTATTTATCCAAAGGATTTAACACTAATAGGCTGAAAGTAATTGAATCAGAGAATGATTTCATGACGATCGTCAATAGTAAAGTAACTCTGTTTGATTCTAATGATGATATAGACAAAATCAAGCGTAATCAAGCTTATTATTTCATTGCTGGAGAGCTTTCTGAACCGATAAGGAATAATAATACTTTATTGAGTAGATCACTTGTAACGTTAGATTATGACGATTTAAAGCTTACGGAAGAAGAGTTCAGATCTCACTTATTAAAGAAGATTAACGCATTGAAATTTTATGCTTATCCTTCGATCAGTAATGGATTAAAAGGTACAAGATTTAGAGTAATTATCCCAACAGATCGACCGTATACACAAAATGAAAGCTCAACAGTAATTCGATTCATAACCAACCATATTGATTTACCGTATGATGCTGCAAGTGAAACATGGAGTCAATTGATGAGCTTAAAATGTACCTTCGAGAGTGAAGAAGCGTTCAATGATAAATGTATCTACAACGAAGGTAGATCGGTTTTGAAAATAGATAACGCTCTTATAAAGATGGAAGAACAAAAAGGTGTAAAAGAAAAGAACAATATTAGTTTAAAAGCTGATTATAATAATTTGAAAAAGTATACCGCTTCTTTTATGGAAGAACTATTAGCCGGTGTGGATGAAGGTAATAGAGATAATTGGGTTACTAAACAGTTTGGACGGATGTTAAGTTTAGGATTTGACTATACGACTGCTTATGAGTGGATAGAGTTGGTTAATCGAGAATTTGTTCGACCTCCTCTGAGTGACAACAATATTAATCGAATAGTATTAAGTATAGCAAATAAAGAAAAAAGAAAGTTAGAAAAAGCTAGAGAGGGGTGATTTAAATAGAAAAAGGTAAAGAAAAAGTAATCGAACTATTAAAAAACTTAGATGAAGATCGCATTAATTCTGATGATTATACGAACACTTCAGAAGCCAGCGGACGAATGGCTAAGGCAACGAAAGCTAAATTAGCAGCAGTGAACAATATTGTAAATTTATACAATGCTAGCGACGGCAGAATATATGCTGAAATTAAGTTTGGGAAACATAATGAATTAATAGCAACTGATTCTGAAGTATTTAAGTATTGGCTTATCTATCTATTTGAACACACTTCTCAAGGCCAAATGTTAAGTAAGGCTGATATAAATACGGTAATCTCTTCGGTTAACTCCCTAGGTTATTTTAAAGGAAAAAAAGTGAACGTTTATCTCCGTATTGCAGAAGTTGAAGATAAAATTTACGTAGATTTGTGTAACGACAAAAGGCAAGTATTGGAGATAGATAAATCAGGTTTTAGAGTATTGTCTGAATCTCCAGTGTTGTTCAAAAGAACGGAAGATATGGAGGAGCTTCCTATTCCAAAATTGAATAAAAACTTAGACTATCTGAAACTAGGAGACTATTTAAACGTGAAAACATTAGATGATTTGAATATGATCGTATCCTTTATATTAGCCTCGTTTAGACCAAATATACCTAAACCAATATTAAACCTTACTGGAGAGGCTGGGACAGGGAAATCTATGAATACAAGGCTTATAAGAAGTTTTATTGATCCAGCTAAACAAAAGGACTTGTTAAAAAAAGAAATCGATTCAAACGAATTACCTGTTGCAGCTAATGGTCAATATCTTTTAGCATTTGATAACTTAAGCGGTATTTCAAAAGAAGGATCAGACTTATTATGTGTGGTAAGTACTGGAGGAGCAATGACGAAGAAAAAACTTTATACCGATACTGACGAAATCATCATAGATATGAAAAAAACAGTAATTCTAAATGGTATAGATGATATTTCGAAAAGACAAGATTTAGTTTCAAGAACAGTATTCATTGAAACACCTAAACTTAATCCATCTAAGAAAAAACCAGAGTCAGAAATATGGAAAGACTTTAATAAGGATTTTCCGTATATATTGGGTTCTTTAGTCAATGCAGTAAGCGTAGGTCTGAAAAACAAAGGTACAGATAATACACCCTATGCTCGTATGCAAGATTACGGGCGGTATATAGCTGAGTGTTCTGAAGTGCTGGGTTGGAAGACTGGTTATTGGCAAAAAATATATCCAGAAAACCAAGGGCAAGGCATAGAACAATCTATAAATAGTGATCCATTCGCTTTTTCTTTGGTAGATATGATGGAACGTTTAAAACAAGATGAAATATTTACATGGACAGGAATAGCAAGCGAATTGTTAGAGGCTTTATCGAAGGATTTACCATCAGAAGAAACAGCTTATAACAAAGCATGGCCTAAATATAATCAAGTTAAAAGTAGGTTAAGAAGAATTGCACCTTTGCTTAGTAATAGAGGGATTAACTGGGAAGATATTCGTTCTAATGGAAAGAATTTAATAATTGTTACTATTGATTAACAGTGTAAGCAGTGTAGGTAAAGTGTAGGTTTGAAATTCATACCTACACTTGAAAAAAACTAGTGATATCAGTGGTTTAGAATGCATTAGTGTAGGTAGTGTAGGTATTTTTACTATAAAAATATATAGATTGATATATATAGATATAAAAGTATACACCAAAAAACATACACTACTTACACTATTTGGAATCAAACGCCAGTATAGCAATGGTTAAACTAGTGTAGGTTTTGGAAATGCACCTACACTAATAGTGTAGACAGTGTAGGTAGGGAAAAAAGAGGTATTTAACCGAAACTTTATAAAAGAGGAGCAAATTAATGAAAAAGAAAAAACTATCCATCATACAAGAAGCAGTTTTGGCACAAATACCTAAAGGGCTAGAGAGTCCAGTTCGCTCGCAGGATATTGCAGAAAGAACAGGATTGTCCACTCGGGAGGTAATGGCTGTTATTAGTGCGTTAATTATTGATCATGGTATTCCAGTTGGTGGAGGACGGACAGAGAATAGAAAGGGATATTTTATTGTTACCAATGAAGCTGAACGACAACAAGCTACTACACCGCTAAAGAAAACGATAGTCAATATGCAGCAACGGATTGATCATTTAGAAAAAATTGAATTATAAGGTATACCCGAGATCGCAACTAGGTGGTGAGGATAATAGAAGATGAAAAAAACGACTTAATCAATAAATATTTCAGACTAGATCAAAAAATTAATCGAGATCTCCAGCTGCTTAATAAAGTAAAAAAGCAGTACCACAGCAAATCATATCATACACGAATGGAAGCTGCTGGAGGAATTGAAGTGAGAACGAGAGCTTTTAGAATTGAAGATGAGGTTTGCGATTACCTGGATCATGTTGCTTTAATTGAAAAAAGAATGAATAAAAAAGAGCGAAAGAAATACTACTTCATTAATTATCTCAATAAGCTCCCACCAATAGAGCGAAAATATCTATATGATCGATTTGTTCATCAATCGAATGTAATGGTGAATGAAAAAATTGAACGGGCTGTGACTGAAGAAATATACGAAATAGAGGACGCTGTAAGTTACATGAATGGAGAGGTGCCGGATAAATTGTTAAGACTTGACGATGTTACAGGATTAGATTTTGAAAATTTGCTAGAGGTGTTAGATCTATGAGTGAGCATATACTAGAAGAGATTGAAGAAATGATTCGAAAAAATGAAATAGAAGTGCGCGGGCAAGTAAGAGCAGTGTATCTATTGAATAATTGGTACCGATATAAAACGAATATCAAAGAACTGGATAATATTGAAATGGAATATTTTAAAACTCTTCTTAGAGGGTTGAAAGAATTACCACCAGCGGATAGAGAGCTATTGACAATCAAGTTTGATAAAGGCTTAAAAAGACCGACTGATAAAGAAGTTGCAACAGAACTAGGTCTAAGCAAGAAAGTTTATGCAACGAAAAAACGATCTGTACAACGAGACCTGGAACGAATAATCATAGAGCAGAAATCTAAATTATTAAAAGGAGAACAAAGATGAATGAAGCAAAATTAAAAGGAATGTTTCTAAAAGAATTATATAAAGGCCGGTAAAGTAATTTACAGCAACCGAATTACAGTAGTAAGTATCGAACCACTAAAACAAACTAAAACAAAAGGGGATAAATAAAAATGACAAACTACTATACAAAAGAATTAAACACTGACAACCAGAAAAAGAGCTTTAAGTTTGCTGAAGAAGTCCAGAAGATTAAAACAGACGCTGCTCAGTTAACAGCACAGAAAGAGAAAGCTAACCAACGCATACCAGAGATAAAGACAGAGCTATCTCAATTAGTAACAGACGTGGACGTTATCACGAACGACAGCAAGCGGAAGAAAGTCCTTAAAGATAAGGCAATCCTTCAAGAAGAACTGAACGAGTTGGAACTGTATTCGGTCATGGATATAGAACGCTATAAGCAGAAGAGACTTAAAGGCTTGTATTCACTAGGAGAACAGGCGCAACAAGAGTACCGGGCGTACGATGAACAAGCTACGGAACTACTACGAGTAGCACGCGCAGAGCTTCAGGAGAAAGAGCAAGAGATCATATCGGCAAAGAATAGATTTCATCCGTTCATCAAGTATGAAGCAACGTTTAATAGTCTGCTACAAGAAGAACGAAGAGAACAAGCAATCAAAGAAAAAGAAAATAAAAATAAAAAAACTATTCATGTAGACAGTGCAGGCAATGAAGTGATCGGCACGTTTAACTGGAAGAAGTAGACCAGGCATAGCCCCTATATTTATTTTAAACAAAGAAGTACAAAGGGCCGGCGGGGGAGTTTAAAAGAACGCACAAGCCGTTTTGCAGCCCCCCCTCCCCTTAAGCTTTTAAAAAGTAATTTTTAAGCTGATTTGTAAAGATTTATCAAAAGAAAGATAAATTTAAAAATAATAAAGAATAGTTACTAAATTTTATCAAAACTTAAGGAGTGACAAAACTGGAAGCAGCAAACAAGCAAGAGTATAGAAGCGTAGCGTTATTGGGAACAACAAAAGAATCAGAGGGAGTATATAAAGTTGAGGGGTATGCAACCACGTTTAATCGATATGAGCTATTCGAAAGCGACGGGATTAAATACTACGAACAAATAGATAGAAATGCGTTTGTTGGCGCTGATATGTCGGACGTGATCATGCAATACGATCATGAAGGAAGAGTGTTAGCAAGAAAAACAAACGGCACGTTAACCATTACACCTAATCAGTATGGTTTGTTTATAAAAGCAGATTTAAGTAAGAGCAGCGCTGGGAAAGAACTTCATAAAGATATAACGAGTGGCCTTGTTACTAAGATGTCTTGGGCGTTTACAGTGGCTGAGGATAGTTATGACAAAGACACACGCACACGAATTATTAAGCGGATAAAAAAAGTGTACGATGTATCTGCCGTATCTATACCAGCCAACGATCAAACATCAATAAGTGTTGAATCACATCTTGACGGAGAAACACGAAAAAGAGCTAATGAAAGAAGAAGAACCAGGCTCCGATTACAAGTCAAACTTCTTGAAATGGAATTTATGTAATCAAGAAATAAAATAACAATGAAAGGAGGTGTTTAAATGCATAAGGAAATTAGATTGCGTAACAAACTAACCACTGAAGATATTACGAATGATGAATTTGTTATACGTATGCAGAAACGTTTTTTAAAAAGTGGGAAGTCTTCTTTAAGTGAAACAGAACAACGTGAGCTTAGAAAAGAGATCATGAGTAACGAAATAAACGCAGAATTAAACAATATATACGTACAGTAAGATAAACATACCAGAAGAAATTAAGGGGCTCAGACACGCTTATTTTATCGTTCAATTACATTTGTAAATAAATTATAGTTTGAGAAAACGATGAGCAAAATAATAAAGGGAGTTACTAATGAGTAGCTTCCTTTTTTTTACTGTATTAGCTCAAAGATTTTTTTGGTATACTAAAAGTAAAAGGAAACTTGATATTTAATTATATATCGGAGGGATAAACATGGAAATGGTAAGCATCAAAACCAAAACACAGCAATGGGCCTTTGCAAAAGATATCGGAAGAATCATGGGATACAAACAACCGTCGTTGCTACTCAAACGTTTCAGAGAGTTTGCTGATCAAAACCCAAATTACTTTGCACCGCATAAACCATATTTGAAACTTGAGGGTATGGACACGGTGTACGACATCTTATGTTTCGCATTCTACTTCGAGAATCGAGACTTATTAGACGCTGGCACAAGAAGTTTGAACTTTAAGAAAGACTTGCCACGTCTGAGAGAAGTCTACAAAGAAAATGAGTATTAGTGGTTAAATACGATAACAGCTCGACAGATCAAAAAGTCGGCTCAGTAATTGATTAGCTTAAATTTCAAACTAGTCGATTTCGACCAGTTTAGAAGCAACATAATAAAAGACCTCCCCAAATTTGGGGAGGTCTTAGTGATTAAATAAAATAACGCAGTTTAGAAAAAGATAATAAAAGCCCCTATTCATTTTTTAGAAAGGGGCCTAATAAGGACCTTAACTTGAAGGTCAACAAGATACACAATTTAAACGTTTGAGCTAACCTCGAACCGCTTGTGCTATAAGGCCTACAACTGGGTAGGCAACATAAGTATCATACCATAAGAGGTTTCTATGTCAACACTTTTGATAAACAAATTATATCGCAAAAATTGTTTTTAATCTAGCTTTTACCCCTGTCATATCTTCAGTTTTAACAAAACCTATAACATTTTTCAATCTTACTGTTGAAATACTTTTGACTTGTTCAGTTTTAACACAAGAGTCGAACGTTAAAAAATTATATTTTTCTTTTTTTAAAGTATAATGCGTTCTTACATGATCTCTAATGTTTTTTGTTAAAGGTATAACGATTACTTGACCCGCAGAATTGAATTTGCTATCAGAGACTATTAACACCGGTCTACTATTTGAAATTTCATAACCAAGATTTTCTCCTAACTCACACATTACAACTTGTCCCTGCCGGAAATATCTATTTTTAGCGTTGTCGCTCAAATCTTCCCAGTTACTGGATAGTATTTCTTTTCGAGGACTCCAACTTCTTAATTTTTTTATTTTTAAGTCTTTTCTCATTTTTTGCTCCTCAAAGTATGATTTCACGGGAAAATTTTAAGCCCTTTTCCATTATAATTAGGATATTTATGAATTTTCTTTTCAACGTACTCAAAATGATCGTCTACTTCTTCAGTTTTCACATATTTATGGATACTATAAGATATAATATCGCAGAGTTCTAAAGGCCAATACGACAAACTGCCGTCTCTCGTTCTTTTAGGGTTGAAGTAAACTCCTTTTATACAACTAAAATTATGTTTTTTTCTATATTCGTTACCGTTTCCCAATAAATAATTTATTTTATTAAGGACTTCTAAATTTTCTTTGAATCCTCTAGATTCCAATAAAATAGCCACGGATTTTTCTTCCCTCATAATATCTAAGCAAAATCTTTCCAACATAAATTCTACACCTAATTCATAGACAGGAAAAGGAGATGAGTACTGTGAACAGTGCTCTAACTTGTTTATAGAGGATGAGTAAATTTTAGCATCAATATTATCAATTATAAGATTTAAATCTTGGGTGAATTCTTCTGAGTTTACTAATTTTGGATTGAAAGGGCCAACTTTTTTTCTTATATCTTTGGAGTGGAGTACGATGCGCTTTCCTTTAAAAAGCCCTTTTTCCCAATATTTATTTTTTAAGTTAATTACTCTATCTCTCGTTTCTTCAAAATTTTCGAGATTATATAAAACTCCCGTTACCGTGAACCACATGTTTTCTTCATTGAAATTATGTGATAATGTTGAAGTGCCATTTTCATCTATAGCAAATAAGTAATTCACATCGCTCAAATTTTCTATGCTTGTTGGATACGTATTCCATGTCAAGTTAATCACCTCCTTAGGTATTGTACTAAATTATACTATGGCTAAACTTAATTATAAAGTCTCTATTTCATTGTATTTCAAGGAATTTATCATTATATTGATACATTAGGTTCAAAATGAATAGTTGAAAATATTTTAAGAAGCATATTTTCAACTATTATGGCAGTAAAACAAGTTCGTTGAATATAAAAAGATCCCCTCAATTTTGAGGAGATCAATCGTACGCCTATAAGTATAATTTCGCTTTTACTATGTGATAATTCTTGTGCATTTCTTGTGTCTATCTTGTACACAAGAAATGAAACTACTGAGTTCTTGATAGCTTGAATAGTCTAAAGAATAGTGCTACAAAGCTATATTGATATTTGCTGATACTGCCTAAAATATACACTTGCTCTATCCTACTGAGCTATAGAGTCAATGTTAAACGAACTCACTTATTGTACTATGGAAGTTTAATTGATACAAGTTTGCTTAAAAGACAAAGCTGTTTTTCTTGCGAAATTATCATAAGAAAAAGGGCTTTCTGCTATAATAAAAGAAAAAAGGATGATTAGATGACATTGATGAAACGGTTATTGAGTGCTTCAGCTCTGACAGTATTACTAGTAGGATGCGGAACAGATGAGGCCGATGAAACAGAACAAGTAGAACAATCTGCACAAGAAACAGAAGTAGAAACAACTACTGAAGATCAGGCGACTGAGACAGAAGTTGAAGAAGATAGTGACGATGAAGGAAGTATCGAAGTAGACAAGGGACTCTTCAGTACAGAGCTGACACTACCGGCAGAATTATCAGAGACTTTTGAACCAGATGAACTCGCTTTGGAAGAAGCGAACATCACTGAGAATGAGGATGGATCGGTTACAATAAAGATGTCTAGATCTCAACATCAAGACTTGTTGGATGAATTGAAGCAAACCATCACTGACTCAGTAGAAGAGTTAATGGCCGATGAAAATTTTCAATCTTTTAAAGATATAGAGTTCAATAACGATTTCAGTGAATTTTCTATTATTGTTGACAGAGAAGCCTATGAAGCAGGGTTTGATGGTTTTGGTATTTTTGGATTGGCGATATCAGCGCTTTACTATCAAGTGTTTGAAGGGAAAGAACCAGAAAGTTTAACATCGACATTTGAAATTCAAGACGAAGCTACCGGGGAAGTGTTCAGCACAATCGTTTATCCAGATGACTTGGAAGAGAGTTTAGATCTAGAATAATTAGGGTATTTCACTATGGAAAAGTAAGTGAATGTGATTTATAATGGAAATAAATTCAAGAGACGGAGGGTATTTATGAAGGTTTCAACGAAATGGGAAGGTAATCTAGCTTTTACAATGAACAATCATACTGGAAAAGAACTGAAAATGGATGCTGGAGAATCTGCTGGCGGAGAAGGTTCAGGCGTATCTCCAATGGAAGCTGTTCTTGGTGGCTTGGCAGGTTGTATGGGAATTGACATGTATATGATTCTTAAACCTTATCAAGAAAAATTAGAACGTATTGAAATCGAAACAGATGGAGAAAGAAATGAAGAACCACCAAAATACTTTACCAAGATTACTATCATGCTACATGTTGATGGGGATGTCCCAGCCAGTAGAGTTTGGCGCGCCATTAAACTAAGCGACCAAAAATACTGCTCTGTAGCGAATTCACTTAAAGCTGAGTTAACTTATAAACTAATTTTAAATGGAGAACAAGTAGACCAAAACTAAATGAATCCGACAGAGAACCACTTATTTAAAAGGTGGTTCTTTTTTCAACTCTATTTAATGATAGGTAGTTGCTATTTTAAATGGAAACGCTTAATATATACTGAAAGAGTCTTTATTTAGGAGGAAAAGAATTGGCAGTTATTTATGGAACAATACAATCTGAAAGACTGATGCGCAAAGTACCTTTCGCAGCGATTTTACCATCAGAAGTAAAAAAGGATGAAACAGTAGAACCATTTAAAACCCTTTATTTACTTCACGGGTGGAATGATGCATCTGATGCCTGGATTAATAATACAAGAATTGTTGAACTAGCAACGAAACATAATATTGCGGTTATCATGCCATCTGGAGAAAATAGTTTTTATGTTGATCTCAAAAATGGCAGTTACTATGGACAGTATATCGGTGAAGAACTTGTTCAGATTACTAGAAAAATGTTCAACTTATCTCAAGATTTCGAATCTACATGGATTGCCGGATTGTCAATGGGCGGATACGGTGCATTGAGAAATGGATTGTATTACAATGAAACTTTTTCGAAAATAGCTGCACTTTCTAGTAGAGTACTTCAATCTCAAGAAAAAGAACATGATCTGTCAGAGGATAACCGAATGAATCAGGCTATAAAATATATTATAGGTTCAGATACATATAAGGATATGGATAAAGACAAAGATATCTATTCTCTGATTAAAAAAGAATCCATACCGGAGCTATTCATTGCCTGCGGTACGGAAGACTTTATTTATAAGGATAGTTTAAGTCTGCACAATTATTTAAGTGAACAAAAAATCGATCATATTTACAAAGAGTCGCCCGGGGAGCATTCCTGGGATTTCTGGGATCACTATATCGAACAAGTGATTGAATGGATGGTAGGGGGCTAAAAGAAACTAGCTCAAAAATCCGCAATGAATCAGTTGCGGGTTTTTTATATATTAGATTAAAAGAAAAGGCTTGCAAAACAAATTAGTATTCTATATAATTCATTTATCGAAACGTTTCGAAAGGAAGTGGAAATGATAAATGACTACTGTCGATGCTACGTTCTTTTCAAAAAGTCTAGATAGAAAAGTGACGTATTCAGCTATCATTCCGAAAATGAATAGAGAAATGAGAATGTTTAAAACCCTTTATTTATTTCATGGATATAGCGGAGACCGAAAGGATTGGTTCTACGCAGGACAAGTTGAACAACTAGCAGAGTCATATAATATTGCCATCATTTTACCATCAGGAGAGAATAGCTATTATGTAGATCATCCAAATGGAATGAATTATGGTCAGTTTGTCGGTGAAGAGCTAATTGAAGAATCAAGAAGTCTGTTTCCTTTATCTTGTAAAAGAGAAGAGACATGGATTGCTGGATTATCAATGGGTGGTTATGGAGCTTTAAGAAATGGTCTTTACTATAGTGAAACATTTGGAAAAATCGCCGCCTTATCAAGCAGGATTATAACGAAAACATCTGAATTTGAAGAAGATCGTTATCCTGAACGAATCATGAAGGTGCTCATTGGAAGCCAGGATATTCAGGATATACCGGATAATATAGATTTATATGAATTGGCTAAACAGTCAATGTCATTACCCAATATTTACATGGCTTGCGGAACAAGTGACTTTTTGTACGAAGATAATGTAGCTTTCCACAACGAACTCAAACGCCTTAATATCAAACATGATTATATCGAAGATACAGGCGATCACAATTGGAATTTTTGGAACAAGCATATTATTTTAGCAATAGACTGGTTAACGAAAACATAAATTTTATTTAAAAGTCGAAACGTTTCGACAAATTCTATTAATTAATAATCAAACAACTAAAATTAGGAGGAAAAAATGATGAAATGGAACAAAATGATTTTAGGTACAACTTCTTTGGTCGCGATGAGTTTATTGGCTGCTTGTGGTAATAGTGGAAATGGTGACGCAGGTTCAGATGGTTCTGCAGATACATTATCAGTTTGGGTAATGGGAGATGGCGATGAAGTCACCCAACCGCTTTTCGATTCTTTCACTGACGAAACAGGCATTGAAGTTAATGCACAAAGTATTCCCTGGTCAGCTGTTCATGACCGTTTACTGACTGCTGTTGCTTCAGGTGAAGGTCCAGATGTAGTCCAAATGGGATCCACTTACATGGCTGAATTTGTTGACGCGGGTGCATTGATGGATATTACAGAATACGTTGAATCCAGCGAAGAAATCAGCCCTGATAACTTTTTCGAAGGGAACGTTGAGACGACAATCTTTGACGACAATTACTATGCTGTTCCTTGGTATACAGAAACTAGAGCGCTTTACTATAGAACGGATTTATTAGAAGAAGTAGGTTATCCAGAAGGACCGGCGACTTGGGAAGAACTATCTGATGCAGCAATTAAGTTGTCTGAACGTGGAGATAACTACTATGGCTTTAGTATTCCAATCAATGAGCAGACTTTTGGACCAATGTTCGCAAAACAAAATGGTTCACCGATCATTGATGAAGAAGGTAAGGCAGTAATGAACGAACCGGAATTTGTTGAAGCAATTGAATACCTAGATGGATTTATAGAATCTGGTGCTTCACCTAGTCAAGACTTAGGAATTGAAATTTCTCAAAGTTTTGGTGGAGAAGGAATCAATCCAATGTTTATTAGTGGACCGTGGATGATTACTGCAATAAAAGATCAGACAACAGATATCGAAGGTAAATGGGCCGTTAGAACCTTACCTGAAGGACCTGTAAGTAACGTATCAAATACAGGTGGTGCCAATTTAGCTGTATGGAATAATTCTGACCATGCAGAAGAAGCCATTCAGTTGATTGAGCACTTGACGAATACAGATAGCATGCTGACATACTATGAAAATTCAAGTTCTCTTCCGGCAAGAATTGCAACATGGGATGAAGAACCATTCCAGGACGAAAATGTTGCAGTATTTGGAGAACAACTTGAAAACTCAGAGCACATGCCAGTTATTGAAGAATGGGATAGAGTATCTCAGGCTTATATCAGTAGCTTCGAACAAATCATCGTTGGTGGTGCAGATGTCCAAGAAACGATGGATAATTTGAATCAAGAAGTACAAACAATTCTAGACTAAAAAGTTAAAAATTCAGAGAGTGGAATAAAATCTATTCATTCTCTGAATTTTGATTTTAGAGAGGAACTTATTCATGAAAAGTAAAAAAGCACCGTATTTCTTTATTGCACCTGCCATCGGCTTATTACTGATGTTTTCTATATTCCCAATTATTTTAGCGTTGATCATTAGTTTTACGGATTTGAGTTTAGCTGGATTAGCGGATTACTCACGAATCAATTTTACGGGACTACAAAATTATCAAAACATCCTACAAGATAGTGTATTTATGAAATCAATCACTAATACATTATTTTATGTCGTATTTGGTGTTCCACTGGTCATTTTATTTTCTTTAACGATTGCAATTTTGATTAATATGGGAAAAAGTCGGTACTTCTCTTTTATGCGTGTTGTATTCTACTCACCCTCAATCACGAATATCGTCGCAGTAGCAATTGTTTGGGCATTCTTATTTAACCCCAGTCAAAGTATTGGTTTGATCAATCGTGTGATTGGAACGATTGGTATTGGTCCAATAGGCTGGCTAACGGATACAAGTGTTTCCAAAATTTCACTGGTAATTTTGGCTGTTTGGAGAAGTATCGGGATTAATATGTTGATCTTCTCAGCCGCACTCCAAAATATTCCGCGTACAATGTATGAAGCGGCTGAACTAGATGGTGCGACGAAATGGGGACAGATTCGATTTATTACAGTACCACAATTAAAATTCTCAACGTCCTTCGTGACAATCACCACAATTATCGGCTGGTTACAGTTCTTTGAAGAACCCTTTGTTATGACCGAAGGTGGTCCGTTAAACAGTACAACAAGTGTAGCACTTTTTATTTACCGTAACGGATTCCAAAATAACCAATTCGGTTACGCAGCTGCTGGTTCACTTTTACTGTTTGTTGTCATCATATGTGCAACATTAATTCAACTCAGACTACAAAGACGAGCAGATTAAAAAGAGGATGTGTTGGCATGATTAATATTGATAAAAAATTAAAAATTACTATTGGTGTTATATTAGGGATTTGGGGACTCATCACAGTCATTCCGTTTGTATGGATGATTCTTTCGGCATTTAAGACGAATCCAGAGATTGTAGCAGCTCAACCCAGCCTACTACCCAATGAATGGACACTAGATAATTTCAAGGAACTTTTCGAGCGCCTGAACTTCGATGTGTATCTCTTAAATACCGTCATCATTACGGTTTTGGGATTTGTCGGATTGCTGCTAAACGCAATGGCTGGATTTGCTTTTGCGCATTATGATTTCAAATTCAAGAACTTCTTATTTATTTTAGTATTAGCTACGATGATGATACCTGGTCAAGTTACGATGATCCCAGTGTATTTATTACTGAATCAAATGGGCTTGACGAACACCTACTTGGGGATTGTATTACCCGGCTTGACAGGAGCTTTTGGGATTTTCTTGTTTAGACAGTTTTTCTCAAGTATTTCAGAAGAGTTTTTTGAAGCGGCAAGATTAGATGGTGCAAGTGATTTCTATGTGTTTTTCAGAGTAGCATTACCGCTCTCTAAACCAATCATAGCAGTTCAAGGTATATTGACCTTTATCGGCGGGTGGAATTCTTTCTTATGGCCACTGATTATTGCGAATGACCAAAGATTTTATACTTTATCTGTTGGTCTGCAGTTACTTCAAGGTCAACATGGTACGAATTATGCACTTCAGATGGCTGGGGCTGCTTTTATGGTCGTTCCAATTTTAATTATATTTGTTATCTTCCAGAAATACATTCTAACGGGTTTCAATATTTCCGGTGGAAAATAAGAGAAGAAAAAGGAGTCACTTATGAAAATTGAAGAACTAAAAGCTTTACTAAAAGAAATGACGATAGAAGAAAAAGTAGGACAGACCATACAATTGTCTGCTGATTTCTTCTCTGATCAGTCAGAAGACCTTACAGGTCCAATGAATGAAATGGCAATGACAGAAGAGAAAAAGTATCAAGTTGGTTCTGTCTTAGGTATTTCTGGAGCTAAAGAGACTATTCAACTTCAGAAAAGGTATATGGAAAAGCATCGCTTGCATATACCTTTATTATTTATGGCAGATATCATCCATGGTGATCATACAATCTTTCCTATCCCCCTAGGATTAGGAGCAACTTGGAATCCAGATACTGTTAAGAAAACAGCTGAAATTTCTGCTAAAGAGGCCGCTGCTCAAGGACTACATGTAACGTTTTCTCCAATGGTTGATCTCGTTAGAGATCCCAGATGGGGGAGAGTTATGGAAGCGACTGGAGAAGATAAGTTACTCAACAAGCGTTATGCTAGAGCTTTTGTAGAAGGGTATCAAGGAACTGATTTAAAACAAGATCTCACAAAACTCGCTGCCTGTGTCAAACATTTTGCAGGCTACGGCGCACCAAGAGGTGGTAGAGATTACAATTCTGTTGACCTAAATGAAAATACATTGCGAGAACATTATTTACCAGCATATCAAGAAGGCATTGATGCTGGAGCAAAACTAGTTATGACTGCCTTCAATACAATTGATAATATACCGGCAACAGGAAATAAACGTCTTATGAGAGATATCTTAAGAGATGAAATGGCTTTTGATGGCGTATTAATTTCAGACTGGGGTGCAATCGGAGAGCTAGTGCCACATGGTGTAGCAGAAGACAATAAAGCTGCTGCGATACAAGCACTCACGGTGGGCGTTGATATTGAAATGATGTCAGCAGCTTACAGTGAGCACTTAATTGATCTAGTGGAACAAGACGAGACATTAAAAGAACTTTTGGATGAATCTGTCTGGAATATCTTAAGATTGAAAAATGATCTAGGACTCTTTGAAAACCCGTTCCGTGGTGCTGACGAAGAGACCGAAAGCCTTTCTGTTTTTTCAGATGAAAACAAAAAGGCAGCCTTAACTACTGCGGAAGAGTCCATCGTTTTACTTGAAAATAACGGCGTGCTGCCACTGAATCAAGAAGAAAAAATTGTCTTGACGGGTCCGTTAAAAGATTCAAATGACATTTTAGGTGCCTGGTCTTGGAAGGGGGATAGAGAACAAGCGGCTACACTTGCGGAAATGATGGGTCAGCGCTTAGGGCCAGATTCCTTGAGTATTGTTGACGAATCACAGTTTTTCGAAGGGCAGAATAGTTTCTTTATGAACGAAATTCATTTGTCGGATACAGTGATTGTCGCGCTCGGCGAGAGTTCTGAGATGAGCGGTGAAGCGGCAAGTCGAACCATTATCTCATTGCCAGAATATCAGATGGTCTTGCTCCGAGAGTTAAAGAAATTAAATAAAAAAGTTGTGGCCGTATTATTCAATGGACGTCCGTTAGATTTGAGTGGAGTAGTTCCGCTGGTTGACGGGCTTGTTGAAGCTTGGTTCCCTGGTACAATGGGCGCAGAAGCAGTGACAAATGTGTTGTTTGGAAAGTTCAATCCATCCGGCAAGCTTCCGATGTCATTCCCGAGATCGGTTGGACAAGTTCCCTTAGCATACAATGAAGACAGTACAGGTCGGCCAATGACGGACGAAAAGAGGAATGAAAAATATCTTTCGAGGTATCTCGATTCCGAAAACACTGCACTTTATCCGTTCGGTTTTGGTCGTTCTTATACTTCTTTTGACTACAGTGAATGCACGCTTTCTAGTCAAGAGATATCTATGGAAACGTCTCTAACGATTTCGATAGAAATTAAAAATACTGGAAAAATAAAAGGAATTGAAACGGTTCAAGTCTATGTGAGAGATAAAGTAGGAGAAGTCGTTCGACCAGTTAAAGAATTGATTGACTTCAAAAAAGTCGAATTAGAGGCTGGTGAATCAATGACTGTTGAATTCGAAATTACGGAAAAACAATTACGTTATACACATGCAGATCACTCAGTGAGAAGTGATGCTGGAGAATTTTCGATCGGGATCGGGACGGATAGTTCCGCTGAACTGACACACTCATTTTATTTGGAAAAATGAGTTTACCGGAAAGTAAAAAATGAGAGTTGAAACTAAACTGTTTAAGAGTTGAGGAGTAGTAGTATGAAATCATTAGTTCAAGCAAAAAAATATATGCATACACTGAAACAAGGACAGACGATTGTTACCTTTTTAAAGTCGGGTGACCTATACAAAATCAAATATGAAGACATTATGATTAATCAAATTGAAGGAAACATGATTGATGGCGCACTAAATAATATGTATCTGAGACGTTTTGACGAGAAAGGTACAGTTTTAAATGTTGCGCCACTACTTGGTATCCAGTCAAAAAGTCAGTTTTCAATAGGGAAAACGCAAGCAAGCTGGAAAGGATCAATTGAAGAGGTCGATTATACTGTCCGATTTAGCCTAGCTGAAGACAAGATGTGGTTCTGGGAAATCGAGCTGTCGGGTGCTAATGAAACAGTGGATGTCGTTTACGGGCAAGACCTTGGATTAGCTTCTGAAGCGGCGCTTAAAGCCAATGAAGCTTATGTCGCCCAATACGTTGATCATATGGTTAGCGATACAGACTTAGGCTACGTTATTAGTTCAAGGCAAAATCAACCTCAATCTGGACTGCATCCCTATCTTCAACAAGGGAGTTTAACAGGTGTAGACGGATTCTTGACTGATGGCTTTCAGTTTTTTGGAAAAGCATACAAAGAAACAAACCGGCCAGAAGCCTTAAATCAAATTGCCATGGAAAATAAAAAGAGCCAGTTTGAATTTGACTATAGTACATTGAAATCCCGCTCGATTACACTGAGTGCAGATGAGTCATCAAAAGTAATTTTCTACAATCTATTCAAAGAATCTCATCCAAAAGCAGTTGAAAAGGTAGAAGACCTGGACCGTATTCAGACTGCCTATCAGAAATTGAGATCCGAAGAACTAATAACTTGCGAAACCATTAAGAAACAAGAAACGATAGGTGAACCATTAGAGACTATCGAAGTCAGTCAAGAAGACTTAAAAAAATACTATCCTAATAGAGTACAAGACGAGATGATTGACGGTCGTATTGTATCTTTTTTCACGGAAGATCAGGCGCACGTAGTGTTAAAAGAAAAAGAACTGATGCTGGAACGTCCGCATGGGCAAATCCTGTTTACGCATAATAAAACAGTACCTGATGAAACCATTATGAGCACAACTTCTTGGATGTATGGAGTCTTTAATGCGCAACTCGTGATGGGAAATACGGATATGAATAAAGCACTGTCCAATACCCGTAATGCTGTGAATTTTTTCAAAACAAGTGGTCAAAGGATTTATATCAAAGTAGATGAAACCTATCGTTTACTAACTATGCCGTCTTTAATGGAAATCGGAATTAATCATGTGAAATGGATCTATCAAACAGAGAACGAAACTTTTACAGTCCTTAATGTCGCTTCTTCTAAAGACTCTTTGATTCAACTATCCGTGAGTAGTGAAAGTGGAACTGCGTATGAATATCTGATCACAAATCAAATGACGATGAACAGTCGAGAATATCAAACGCCGGTATGGTACGAAGAAAAAGATGGGGCAGTCTATACAACTTTCGATGAAAAGACCGCTGCACATCAAAAGTTACCTGAGTTAACGTATAAATTCCAAGTTAACCATGCTGAGTCAAAAATTGTCGGCGAAAGTAGTCTATTGACTGGAGTGGATGAAGGAACTGCTATGTTGCTGAATTTTCAGGTTAGTGCTACGGATCAATTTACGTTTACTATGGAAGGTTCACTAACTGATCAAACCTTTGAAACGCATGAACTAGATTTCAATCTAGAAAAACAAGCTTTTGCTGAGTTTTTTGATCAGTTAAGTAACGGATTTTCAATGAGTGGGCCAGAACCACTCACCAATATTTCTGATAAAATGAACCTAACGACTCGTTGGTACACGCACAATATGCTAGTGCATTACCTTGTTCCACATGGTCTGGAACAGTTTGGCGGAGCGGCCTGGGGCACTAGAGATGTCTCACAAGGACCGGCTGAATATTTACTAGCAATGCAGAAATACGGCAGTACGCGTGAAGTGATCGAACGCGTCTACAGTCACCAACATCTCAGCGATGGTAACTGGCCACAATGGTTTATGTTCGATTCCTATGTAGATGTTCAAGCTGACGAAAGCCACGGGGACGTGATCGTTTGGCCACTAAAAATGCTTGCTGATTACTTGGAAATCACTAACGATTACAGCATACTCGATCAAAGAGTACCTTATTTTGATCAGTCAACAAAATCAGATACCGAAACGTCTGAACCCATCAAAGCTCATGTTGCCAAACAGTTAGAGTACATTCAGTCCAACTTTTTATGGGATACAATGCTTTCTTCTTACGGAGATGGAGATTGGGACGATACTTTACAGCCACATGATCAGAGTTTGAAAAAGAATATGGCCAGCAGTTGGACTATCGCGTTGACCTATCAAACATTGAAAAAGTTCGCAGAAGTACTTGAGTCTATTGACCAGGAATGGGCGCAGGCCGTTAAGGAATTAACTGAAAAAATTGAACAAGACTTCAAGAAATATATTTCATCTAACGAGGTCGTTCCTGGATTTGTTTATATGCCAAACGAAAAAGAAATCGTTAAAATGATTCACCCAGATGATACAACAACGGGTATCCAATATCGGTTGCTACCAATGATCAGGGGCATGATCAGCGAACTGTTTACAAAAGAACAAGCGGAACATCATTTTGAGCTAATCCAAACGTATTTGAATACTCCAGATGGTGTGCGTCTTATGAATCGTCCGGCAACCTATAAAGGTGGCGTCAGCCGTCAGTTTAAGCGAGCTGAACAAGCAGCCAATTTTGGTCGAGAAATTGGTTTGATGTATGTACATGCGCACATCCGTTATATTGAAGCGATGGCAAAAATCGGTCAAGCACAAGAAGTCTGGAAGGGTTTGGAAACCATCAACCCTATCAATATTTCAGAAGTCGTTAAGAATGCTGAAGTTAGACAAAGCAATACTTATTTCAGTAGTTCCGATGCAGATTTTTCTGATCGTTACGAAGCGCAAGAAAACTTCGACCTTGTTAAAAAAGGTGAAGTCAAAGTAAAAGGTGGCTGGAGAATTTATTCCAGTGGGCCTGGAATCTATATGAATCAACTGATTTCCAGCGCACTCGGTATTCGTGTCCAGTCTAAAAATCTAGTACTCGATCCGGTATTGAAGAAAGAACAAGATGAACTAACTGTGACTTATCAGTACAATGGTTATCCATTAAACATTCAATTCCACTATACGAATAATGACCAAGTAAGTGTTCAAGTCAATGGGGAGGAAATCCTGCAACAGACCTTAAAAAATCCATACAGAAACGCAGGAGTTAAACTTGATCACAAAACTCTAGAAAAAATTCTCACGCATAAAATAAATACGGTAGATGTATTTTATCCAGTTTATTAAAGATAATATTCTAATAAAACAAGCGGATACATGGTAAATTGTATATAATGAATAGACATGCCTCTTTATAAAAAGAGGTAACCGTTCTGAATCAGTTGTACCCATTCGTACTAGTAAGGAGGTTGGAATATGACAGGGATAAAAGAAATTGCCAAAAGAGCGAATGTTTCAATTTCAACCGTTTCTTACGCGTTGAATAATAGCCCAAGAGTCAGCGAAAAAACTAAACAGCGAATTTTAACGATTGCTAAAGAAATGAACTATATTCCTAATCGTGCAGGTCAAAATCTACGTAGAAAGCAGACGGAAATTATTGGTGTCCATCTTTCAAGCTATAGCGGAAGTTTTTACGGAGAATTACTAGATGGTATCCAACACATGGCAAAAGAGCTTGGCTTTGATATTATCGCCTGTTCTGGCGAGAAGTCACGATTATTTCTGCCTCAAGGAATGATTGACGGCATCATCGTGCTCGATCAGTTTTATCCCGACGAGCAACTACTTGAATATGCGGAAAGCGGCCACGAGATTGTTGTGCTAGACAGACAACTGGAACATGATCATATTCGTAACGTTTTATTGGATAACAAAGAAGGCATCAAACAAGCTGTTCAGTCACTGGCAGCTTCACCAGTAGAAACCATTGATATCATCAACGGTCCTCAAGGAAACTTTGATAGCTACGAACGTCTAGAAACAGCTACTCAGGAAATTAGCAAACTGGGCAAGAAATTCCGAATCTACAAAGGCTGGTTCACAGAAGAATCTGGATATGTCGCTGCACGAGAAATTGCCAGAGAAGTGCAACCCGGATCACCGGTTGAAATTCTCGCGCTGAACGACGAAATGGGTATCGGAGCCTATAATTATTTTAAAAAGACGGACTATTTCAAACAAACCCAAATTAATATTACTGGTTTTGATGATTTAATGGTCAGTCGATATCTTGATCCCCGAATGAATAGTGTCTCTTATTCCAAAAGAGAATGGGGAGCCGTTAGTATGAATACTCTTTATAAAATGCTGAACGGTCAAGAAAGCAAAGACAGCTTAATTTCTACTAAATTTCTTTACCGTTAACATAAACTAATTAAAACAAAGTAAGGCATTGCTGAAGCGATGCCTTATTTGTGTTATCCTTTCAAAAAAGGCCTTAAAAGGAGCAGTAAATATGGAAGAGTTGACCATCAGGACAATCACCGACGAAAACTGGCGCGCAATCATCGAACTCAAAGTAGAGTCCAATCAATCCAGCTTCATCAGTCCAAATGCCGAGTCCATGCTCGAAGCATTTTACGAGACTCGTTTTAACTGGACAATTTATGGCCTATATGCCGAAAATCTACCGGTCGGCTTCGCTATGATCGGCGCCTACAATGAGGAGCATCAGTATATCTGGCTCGACCGTTTTATGATCGACGCCCAATCCCAAAGCAAAGGCTACGGTAAAATGTTTCTCGAAAAATTGATTGCCTTCATTAGACAGAACTGGTCCGTCAAAGATATCGTGCTGAGCATCAACGAGCATAATCTAGCGGCCAAGCGCTTATATGAATCTTTCAACTTTAAAGAAACTGGCCGAATCGACGAAGAAAACGGCGAACAAATCATGGTCTTAAGCGAAAGATAGTGAGTCTACGCAAGCAGATAACAGAAGAGACCAGCGGAAGCTGATCTGCGATCAGAAAAGACATTATGATAGTCCCTCTCGCAAGGTGGTCAAGTCTCGAGAGGGAATGAAACAGCGAGATAGTCCCTCTCGTAAGGCGGTCAGGTGACGAGAGGGACTATAATACGCAGATACCAAGCTAGTTTCCAAAATAGGCTGGCTCAAAAAAATTCAAAAAAATAAGGTGCTTCCCGCAAAGGGGAGCACCTTATTAAAATAGTCTAGTAAATTAAGCCCATGTACCTTTACGGAATACTGGAACGCGCGTACCGTCTTCACGGATACCATCAATATCCATTTCATTTGAACCAACCATGAAGTCAACATGGACATCAGAACGGTTCAAACCAGCAGCTTTCAAGTCTTCTTCAGACATTTCAGTTCCGCCTTTAAGATTGAATGCGTAAGCAGAACCCAAAGCGAAGTGATTAGAAGCATTCTCATCAAATAGTGTATTGAAGAATGTCAGACCAGATTGTGAGATAGGAGATTCGTCTGGAACAAGTGCAACTTCACCTAAACGAGCAGATCCTTCATCAGTTTCAACAAGTTGTTGGATCACATCTTCGCCTTTTTCAGCAGTCACTTTAACGACTTTACCATTTTTGAAGTGGAATTCCATTCCTTCGATAATATTTCCTGCATAACTTAACGGTTTAGTGGAAACAACCACACCATCTACACGATTCGCATCAGGGGCAGTGAAGACTTCTTCAGTCGGCATATTTGCCATGAAGCGTTCGCCACGTACGTTAAAGCTTCCAGCGCCTTCCCATAAATGACCATCAGGTAATCCAACCGTTAAGTCAGTTCCAGGGCCTGTGTAGTGTAAAGCAACGAATTGCTCTTTATTTAATTCTTCCGCTTTCGCTTCAAGCGTTTTATCTTTTGTTTCCCAAGTTGCAATTGGATTTTCGTCATATAGGTGAACAGCCTTGAAAATGGCATCCCATAAAGCATCTAATTGATCTTCAGTTGAATTTAAATCAGGGAATACTTTTGCTGCCCATTTTTCACCAGCAGCCGCAGCGACTAACCAGCTGACTTTGTTGGACTGAGTCGCTTTTCTCATTGCAGATAAAGCACGACCAGCAGCCGTTTGATAAGCAGCAATCTTAGAGCTGTCTAGTCCTTGTAAAGAATCTGGATCAGAAGAACGAAGGCTGATGCGACTAGCGCCTTTTTCGATATGATCTAAACTTTCATCAACTTTATATTGCGGAATATCCGTCAAGACTTCTTGAGAAGCATGTTCAAAAGTTGAACGACTAACGATATCATCCGTCCATTTAACGATCACTTCTTTAGCACCTTTTTGATAAGCAGCTTCAGTCACCAAACGTGCAAGCGGTGCTTGGTCAACATCAACGCTTAATACTACTGTGTGACTTTCTTGTACGTTAACACCAGTCGTCACGATTAGGTCAGCGTATTTGTTCAATAAATTGTCAAAATTTTCTAAGGTCATTATGATTCCTCCTAAAATGTTAAAATGCTCACTTAATATAATATCATACAATCGACGTTATCGCGAGAAAGGGGTAATGATAACGATTCTTACGTAAGAATTAGGGTATACTTAGCATCGAATTGTAAAATTTTGCTATTATCTAACTATCTGATATTGGTAGTATAATAACATTAGACTTACTCTTAATTAATAACAAACGTTATAAAAATGCTGAAATAACGGTGTTTTAATAACTTTTGTTTTTTAGTATACTAGATTGTGCAGTATAAATTAACTTTTAAATACATGTTAATCGTGTTATACTTATGTGGTTATGTAGCTAAGTAAGGTAGAAAAAAATTTTTGAGGGAGTCAAAGAAGGTGCCAAGACAAAGAACGATATTGAGAGAAAACATACTGGATGCTTCTATGGAACTCTTACGATCGAGCGGTTTTAGTCAGTTTACAGCAAGACAAATTGCGATTAAAATGAACTCGTCAACGCAGCCGATATATAAAGAGTTTAAAAATATGGATGACTTGAAAGTAGGCTTACTAGAGTATATAAAACAGTATCTTTCTGAAACTGTGTTCAATAGTGATCATACTACTGATTCACTTGAAGAAGTTTGTAAAAATTATATACTATTTGCCAAAAAAGAACCGACACTCTTTTCAGCAATTTATATGGATAGAGAGCTGGAAGTCGTCCAGCTTCACAACTACTCTTATGAAATGATTGAAAAGATTTTGAAAGAAACGAATTCAGATTATAATGAGAAAAATATTCTTCCGTTTCTAAATATTCTTTGGCCTAGTATACTAGGGGTAGCTATGCTAGTAGCACAAGGAAAAATACAATATGATCAAAATCAGATCAATCAGAAAGTTAAGGATATTCTAAATACCAGCTTAACTTTATTAGCCTAATCACTTAAAAAAAGAAGACAGTCCGTTATTTCGGAATGTCTTCTTTTTTGTATTCGTTGAGGTTAAATGATGATTTGATGAAGACGTGATGATATGCTAACACTTCTGATCGTGAACATGATAAAATAGGTCACGATTGAATTTTTTAACATAGGAGTGTAAAAAATGGCTAAATTATTCGAACCGATTCAACTGAATCGTTTAACTCTTAAAAATAGAATTGTTATGGCCCCCATGTGCATGTATGCCGTACATAATGAAGATGGAGAATTGACCAACTTTCACAACGCGCACTATGCCAGCCGTGCAATCGGTGGGGTCGGACTGATTTTTCTTGAAGCAGCGGCCGTTTCTGAAGAAGGACGTATCACAAACCAAGATCTTGGAATCTATAATGACAAACAAACAGTGAAACTAACGAAATTAGTCAACACGATCCATGAACTCGGTAGTAAAGTTGGTATCCAAATTGCCCACGCAGGAAGAAAAGCAGAAGATGCACCAAATTCTGTAACACCAAGCGCAATAGCATACAGTGATGCTTACCGGACACCGGATGAACTCAGTGAAATCGGAATCGAAAAAGTCATCTCTGATTTTAAAGCTGCCGCAAAACGTGCTGAAACAGCAGGCTTTGACGCCATTCAGATCCACGCAGCTCACGGCTATCTAATTAATCAATTCCTGTCTCCACTAACAAACAAACGAACCGATGCTTACGGCGCTCAGTCACTCGAGAATCGATTCAGAATACTAAAAGAAATCATAGAACAGACCAAGACCGTTTATACTGGAAATATCTGGGTACGATTCTCTGCAACAGACTATGATGCAGATAGTACAACACTTGAAGAATATGACCAGATCAATCAATGGTTAAAGGAACTGGAAGTAGATGTTGTCGATGTATCGACCGGCGGACTGCTACCTAGAAAACCGGATGCCATTTATCCTGGTTATCAGACAAAATATGCGCGTCATTTCAAGGAACACTCAGATCTTTTGATTTCAACAGTGGGTAAACTAGGTGATCCAGAATTAGCAAACTATGTACTGGAATCTGGTCAAGCGGACTTAGTCTCATTAGGTAGACCATTACTCAGAAATCCAAACTGGGCAGCAGCTGCTGCAAAAGCTCTGCATGAGCAACACTTCGAACCTTTTAATCCTTCATATGGAAGAGGATTTGACGAATAAATAAAATGGTAAAACAGAATCGAGGAAACAACATGAAAACATTGTCCGTCATTATTCCTGCCTACAACGAGGAAGAAGTACTTCCCCAGCTGATTGAAAGACTCAATGAAGTCAGTGAAAAATTAGATCGCTATGCGTTTGAATTTCTGTTCGTGAACGACGGAAGTACCGATAAGACGTTAACTTTATTAAAAGAACTGAACAAACAAGATCCACGCATGAAGTATGTTGATCTATCAAGAAACTTTGGTAAAGAAACGGCTATGCTGGCCGGATTTGATTATGCAACTGGAGACGGCATCGTGATTTTGGACGCAGATCTCCAGCACCCACCTGAAATCATGGAAGAAATGATCTATTGGTGGGAACAAGGATACGAAGATATCTATGCTGTTAGAAAGAAACGAGAAGGCGAGTCCTTCTTAAAGGAATGGACATCGAAAACCTATTACAAAGTCGTTCAAAAAATGACGCCGGAAAAAGTGATTCCGCAAGCAGGAGACTTTCGTTTGCTTGATAAGAAATGTATCGTAGCCTTGAGACAACTAAGAGAACAAGAACGCTATACTAAAGGAATGTATGGCTGGATTGGTTTCAAGAAAAAAGAGATTGCTTATTTTGCTGAAGAACGTGCAGCTGGAAAAACAAAATGGAACTACAGCAACCTTTTCAAACTAGCAATTGATGGAATCACGTCTTATAGTACAGTGCCATTAAAAATGTGGTCATACATTGGCTTTGTGATTTCAGTATTTGCCTTTGTGTTTCTAGCAGTTGAAATTGTTAAAACAATTATATACGGTACAAACGTCGCCGGATATCCGACACTTTTAGCCGCGATTCTATTTTTAGGTGGAATTCAACTCATTTCTTTAGGAGTAATTGGAGAATACCTTGGAAGAGTCTTTGTGGAAACAAAAGGAAGACCGCCTTACTTTATTAGAGAATCGTCCGAGGAAGATGTAGAAAAGGAAGAACAAGATGATAAACCAAGTGCATGAGCTTTATAAAAAATACGAAGAAGTGATTAGCTACCTGTTTTTCGGCGTACTCGCAACAATTGTGAACATCGCCGTATTTTACCTATTTGATACGGTTTTAGATGTACCGTATCTCTATGCGAATGCCATATCTATTGTTGCAGCCATTTTATTCGCATTCGTTACTAACAAGCTTTATGTCTTTAAATCACAATCAGCAAGCAAAGGAGAAGCCTTCAAGGAGTTCTACCTGTTCGTAGGATTCAGGCTGCTATCTGGAGTGTTTGACATGCTTAGCATGTTTATCCTTGTTGATTTCTTGACTATTAATACAAATGTTTCAAAAATAATCACACAATTTATCGTCGTTGTTGTCAACTACGTCTTCAGTAAGTGGTTTATTTTCAAACAGAAAGAAGGCTAAAATGATTGTAGTAAAACAGTCCTATAAAGAACAAATCACTAAGCATACGCTTTTAATCTACACGGTCTTGTTCATCGGAATGATGGCAACAGTTTTTGGCGCCTATTTTCTTTCAGCAGGAGCGTCTTTTATTTGGACGACAGATGGTTATACCCAACATTACTTATTATTTCATGATTATCTAGAAAAACTTAGAGCCCTCTTTAGTGGACAAGGATTTGCGATGTGGGACTGGACGATTGGCATGGGGGCCGATGTGATTCAGTCTTATGGATATTATGTGATCGGAGATCCGTTCGTCTATCTGGGCTTACTATTTCCAGAATCAATGACAGAGTTTGCCTATCATGCACTGATTTTTTTAAGGATTTGGAGTATTGGTGCGGTATTTTTACTCTACGCTCGAAAAATGCAGTTCTCGCATCAGGCTGGGCTTGTAGGAGCCATTCTCTATGCATTCGCCAATTACGGCATTTTTAGTATGTCGAGGCATCCGTTCTTTGTATTACCGCTAATCTGGTACGCTTTACTCTGTTTAGGGGTAGAGAAGATTCTTAAAAAAGAATTTAGTGCAGTTTTTACCCTTGCTGTTACGCTTAGTGCAGTGAGTAATTTCTATTTCTTCTATAAATTGACGATTCTGATTCTATTATATGCAGTGGTTCGCTACTTTATGATCTATAAGGCAACACAAGCATTCTGGAAAGCTTTCTTGAGAACGACCATTGCTTATATTATTGGGTTGATGATTGCTGCGGTCGTTTTTATTCCGATCGTTTACGGATTTTTGAACTCTTCAAGAAGTCCTGGTGGAATAGAAATCAATTGGTTTATCTATCCACTAGAGTACTATCTTGCACTATTCAAACATGCTATTTCACCAGGAAGCTATTTCTGGACAATTGGTGGATTTTCATTACTTTCATTTGTAGCACTAGTTTCAGTCAAGAAAAATGCAGGATTCAGTGCTATTAAAATCATTTTGACCGTACTCACTGTGTTTTTACTGTTCCCGTTTTTTGGATCATTTATGAACGGCCTATCCGGTCCGTATAATCGCTTTTCATTCGTCTTTGCTTTTTTTATGGCTCTAGCAGGAGCCTATCTAATGGATCAAAATGGACGATTCGCGCCGAATGCAAAAATGAAATCCGCTTTGCTTTTAGCAAGTTATACCTTACTATCTCTATTGGCTTTTGTGTTTCCAGAAGTATTGACTAGCTATATGCTTGTGCCAGTCTTAATTGGCTGGACATTCTGGTGGGTCATGTTTTCAGCAAAAGTCACTGACAATGTAACAAGGAATCGAATAATTCTAAGTCTGGTCGTTTTGAATATGGGGCTGAATACCGCGGCTTATTACTATCCTTTTGGTGGGAATATGATCTCTAATGTACTAGACTATGGGACGGTCGATGATCTCTATGAGCAAGCTTTGGGTGGCTTAGAGCAATCAGAGTCATCAGATCTAACGAATCGTGACGGAGAGGTTAACCGAGTCGGTGTGACCTATGCGGACGATCAAATTAAAAATCAATTGATTTATTTGAACACGATGGGGTTGAATGCTTACCTCTCTATTTCAAATGGGCGCGTGTCTGAGTTTGCAAGAGCAATGGAAATCAGTACGTATCAAACCATTCAACCGCTTAGAAACGGTGTAGATGACCGAACAGAGTTGAATCAGTTTCTAGGTGTTCAATCTATTATCACTTCAACCGAAAATGAACCTTTACTACCTTATGGATATGAGGTAACTGAAACGAATTCAGATGAAACCTTTATTAAAGCGGAGACGGCAAATGCTTACCCATTTGCTTATGCAGTTGATCAAGGCATTACAGAGTCTGAGTTAATGAAAAGAAATGCACTCGAAAGAGAAGCTTTACTCTTAAAAGGTGTGATCTTAGAAGATGCAGCATTCAAAAAAGCGCAATTAATGCCAATGGATACTGAACCAGTCACAGAAGAACTGGCTTATAACTTAACGGTATCTGAAGAAACACCTGTGAAGTTAGAAAATCAGCGTTATACAACGCAAGGAAAAGGAATCAATCTAACCTTGACCGTTGAAAGACCAGAATTAATGAATAACGCAGAACTCTATGTCAGACTTAATGGATTGAAGTATCATCCTCTAGATGAATCGCCTCTATTAAGGCAACAAACCAATTATAGAGTGAATGCATCAAATGGAAAGTCAGAAAAGAGTGTGTATCAAGCGGATCGCTTAAGTTTCAGTTCTTATTTTCATAGAGAATCGATGCTGATTAATTTGGGATATGCAGAAGAAAGAACGGACAATCAAGTTCAGATCCAGTTCAATCGACCTGGAGAATACGAAATCGATAATATTGCTCTATATGCTAAACCGATTGATGGCGAGCAGCTTAATCAAGAATCGACTGACCGAAAGGAACGCGCGATGGAGATCTCTACCTTTGAGCAGGGTCGAGTAGAAGGAACGATTAATAGTTCTGGTTCTGAAATGTTGGTCACAACCACTCCTTATTCAACAGGCTGGCAAGCAACAATCAATGGAGAAGCAGTAGATCCAGTAAAAGTCAATTTAGGCTTCGTCGGACTGCCGTTGGTTGAAGGGGAGAACGCAGTAACCTTAACGTATCAGACTCCTTTCCTTAAGCTAGGTGCAGTCCTATCAATTCTAGGATTACTATTACTAGGAGCCAATCAATTATTTTACAAAAGAAAACAACATTAAAAAAGGAGCATTCTGAGTAAAATCAGAATGCTCCTTTTAAGGTTCAGTTAAATTAGAATGAGACGTTATCTGGATCTGGTGCTTCTCCAGCAGTTCCTTTAAGTCCATCGATTGTTTTCATGTCAGCATCTTCGATTTCAAAATCAAAGATATTCGCATTTTCATGAATGCGTTCTTCGTGTACAGATTTCGGAAGTGGAAGGAATCCGTGTTGTAAACTCCATTTCAAGACTAACTGAGCAATAGACTTGTCGTATTTTTCAGCTAGTTCTTTCAATTCGTCTACTTCAAAGATTTTACCTGTTCCGAGTGGGCTGTAAGCTTCAGAAACAATATTATGAGCTTGGTTGTATTTCACAATTTCTTCTTGCATAGCACTTGGGTTCAGTAAAATCTGGTTTAGAGTAGGTTCGATTTTAGCTGTTTCCATCAAAGCATCGATATGGTGAGGGTGGAAGTTAGAAACACCTAATGCGCGGATTTTTCCGGCTTCAACAGCTTCTTCCATTGCACGCCAGCTTTGGGCGTTCGCTTCTTTCCAGTTGTCTCTGAATTTTTTTGGATTAGGCCAGTGAATGATATACAGGTCAATATAGTTTGTATCCAATTTATCAAGAGAGGCTTGAATGGCTTGTTTCGCTTCTTCATATCCGTGATCATTGTTTCCTAATTTAGTAGTGACAAAAATATCTTCACGATTTAAGCCGCTTTTTTTAAGGCCGCGACCAACGCCTGCCTCATTTTTATAAGCAGAGGCTGTATCGATATGGCGATATCCAGCTTCTAGTGCCCAGATAACAGACTGTTCAGCATCTTCTTCGGAAGATTGCCAAGTACCAAAACCAATCACGGGAATTTCTACACCATTTTTTAATTTATACGTATCTATTAATGACATTTCACATTCCTCTTTCCTATCTATTAATAAGTAAAAGTATACATCAAGAAAGTCAGGAGCGCGAGTGATTGAAACTCAGATAATGGATGAATTAAAAAAAGCATCGATCAAACCTGTTGAGTACAGGTAATCGATGCGGATGATTCAGTATTAGGTTTGGCTGTTTTCATAAGATTCAAGGAGCCCTTTGGCGAAAGCTTCAAGCTTTTCTTTATCGGTTTCTTCTGGTTCTAGATCGACTTTTACACTATCAGCGCCTTTGACTGCACCGGTCTTTTCAAACTGGTCGTCGAAGTCATCTACGGACTGGCAGAATTTATCATAAAAGGTATCTCCTGAACCGAACGTTCCGTAGATTTTTCCGCTCAAATCTACCTCTTCGAGTTCTTCGTAGAAGTCTACGATTTCGTCAGGTAAATTGGCGTCTGTTCCGTACGTGTAAGTTCCAACGACTGTGATATCCACGTCTTCAAAGTCCTCAGGATCAGCTGAAAAACTTTCGACAAGTTCAACTTCTGCTCCAAGTTCTTCAAAGGCCGCTTCGATGATTTCAGCACATTCCTCTGTATTTCCGGTTAGACTAGCGTAGACGATCATCACTTTAGGCATGTCAGTCCATCCTCTCTCTGTTCTTTCTCATTAAAACAGTATAGCAAAGAAAGGAGAGGGAAGAAAGTGATGGAATATAAGAATTGTTTCATCTATTTAAAAAGAAGAGGCCTACCCATTGGGAGACCTCTTCTAGATAGATTATTTGATGTTAATGACGATTTTACCTTTTGCATGATGCGTTTCACTCAAACGGTGTGCTTCTCTTAAACCTTCTTCAGTGAATGGAAATGTTTCACCAACAGTAGCTTTAAGTTTTCCGTTAGTCATCAGTTCGCCCAGTTTAGCTAGACGTTTACCATCTGGTTGTAAGAAGAAGTAGCCTGTTTTAATGCCTTTTTCTTCTGCAAGTTCTTTGTCCGGTTCGTCAGCGATAGAAATCAGTGAACCACCTTTTTTCAAGACATTGAAACTTTTCTTCTGAATGTCGCCACCCATAGTATCAAAAACGATGTCGTAGTCTGATAGAAGCGATTCGAAGTCTTCTTCTTTATAATTGATAAACGTATCGACGCCTAGTTCTTTCAAGTAAGCTTCGTTATCGCCACTAGCAGTAGAGGCAACAGTCGCACCGAATGATTTTGCAACTTGTATCGCTACACTACCAACGCCACCAGCACCTGCGTGGATCAAGACTTTATCGCCTTTTTTGATTTCAGCCATTTCGACTAAAGCAGTCCAAGCTGTTTCCCCAACTAATGGGATAGAAGCTGCTTCACCAAAAGAAACGTTTTTTGGCATGGGTGCAAGCAATTCTTTATCAATCGCAATATATTCTGCATACGTTCCGCGAGGGTTTGTTTCTGGTCTAGAAAAGATTTTGTCTCCAACAGCGAAATCTTGAACATTTGCGCCAACTTCTTTGATAATGCCTGCTGCGTCCCATCCTAAGATGATTGGGAACTCGAATGGCATCATGCTACTAAGGTAACCTTCACGCATTTTCCAGTCTACTGGGTTGATGGATGTCGCATGTAATTCAACAAGGACTTGATCTTCCGTGATTTCTGGTTTAGGTACATCTCTTTCGACTAATTGATCGGCTGAGCCGTATGATTCGATAACGATGGCTTTCATATATATTCCTTCTTTCATTTGGTTTAACTAATGATGGATGTAATCTTATACCATATATTTTAGTGAAAATACACAAATCATCAAGTAAAGGATATCTAACTAACCTAGTATACAAATTAAATTGTGCAAAATCAAATAATCGAACTTTCACACAAAGTTCACTCGCCAAAAGATAGAAAATGGTATGATAGACTGAAAGCGGATAACGATTTTATTAAACCTGTAGAAAAGGAAGATTGAAGAGCAATGGCAAAGACACAAGTGAAGGAAATTTTACAATCGAACGATACAAAAAAAGAAAAGTTTGATTATCTATGGGAATATTATAAATGGCATGTTATCGGGACAATCGCAGCGATTTTGTTTGTGATTTATATAATTGTGCAAATGCTGACTCGACCACAAGTTTCTTTTAACATTGGGGTATTAGGACCTGAAACAACCTCCGAACAAGAACAAGCACTGAGTTCAGATTTGAAACAGTTAATGGATCCAGAAGATGTAGAAGGCGATATGTTCGTAACTGTGACGCCTGAAGGACAAATGGCAGAACGATTCTTTGCACAACTAACGGCCGCCGAATATGATTTAATCTTAATGTCAGAAGTGGCTTTTGAGAATTTTGCTTCTGATCAAAGTATGCAGGGAATAGACATTAACGGTATTGACGAAGGGGACCTACGATATGCTGAGAAAACTGAAAATGTGATTGGCATCTCTACCAATGCAGTGCCATTTTTCAATAATCATGATGCGACACAAGATATGATTGTGATGGTTCCACAAAATGCTCGGCATAAAGATCAGACCGTGCGCTTTTTTGAAGCACAAGGAATCGACTTATCTGAATAGCAATGACTGTTTAAAAAGCGAACACCACATTAAAGGGTGCTGATAAACAATTAAAAAATGTCTTTCTCCTGATAACCTTTAAAGATAAGGTTCCGAAATGAACAAATTTTCGGTATAATAGTTGGTGACTTTAAGTTTAGACAACAAGGGGACTGATTATGTGATTACATTAAAATCACCTAGAGAAATTGAAGCAATGGACCAGTCAGGTGCAGTGCTCGCTGATATCCATGAGAAGTTAAGATCTTTTATTAAACCAGGTATTACTGGTAAAGCCATCGACCAGTATGTAGAAAAAATGATTGAAGAACACGGCGCTTCAGCAGAACAAAAAGGTTTTGAAGGTTACGAGTACGCAACGTGTATCAGTGTGAATGATGAAATTTGTCATGGTTTTCCTAGAAATGAGAAACTGAAAAAAGGAGACCTGATCAAAGTAGATATGGTGATCAATTTAAACGGTGCCTTGTCAGATTCTTGCTGGAGCTATGCAGTAGGCGAAGCAACAGACGAAGTGAAACAGTTGATGGATGTGACGTTAAAAGCTCTTTATAAAGGCATCGAAGCTGCACAAGTGGGTAACCGTATCGGTGATATCGGTCATGCCATTCAGTCTTTTGTTGAACCAGAAGGATTCGCTGTGGTCCGTGAATTTGTTGGGCATGGCATTGGACCAACACTTCATGAAGGCCCAAGTATCCCGCACTTTGGAGAAGCGGGTAAAGGGATCCGTTTAAAAGAAGGTATGGTGATCACAATTGAACCAATGATCAATACCGGAACCTGGCAATCTAAAATGGACAGCAATGGCTGGACAGCACGTACGAAAGATGGTTCGCTAAGCTGTCAGTATGAACACACATTGGCTATTACAAAAGAAGGACCTAAAATTTTAACCAAGCAAAAAGGCGAATAAGAATATCCAATTAAATGAATCTGTAAAGTCTGGGAGTACGGGGAATCAACCGTGTTTGAAACGGTTAGCTTCTCATTGCTTCCAGATTTTTTAATGGCATCTTTTATCCAGCACTTATGAATACGTTCTACCTTAGATTTTCTGCTATGATATTTTTACAATAAAGTCGAGGGGAATCATCTTATGAAGCAAAGAGTCTGGTTTGCAGACGTTTTAAGAATTGTCGCCATCATCATGGTCATCTTGATCCATATTATCTCAAAAGATACCCACCGCTATGATTTGGGTACCTATCAATGGCAATTTATGAATCTATTAAATGGTATCAGCCGAATTTGTGTCCCATTACTCTTTATGGTTAGTGGTATGTTTTTTTTAGATCCGAAAAAAGAACTAGAACCTAAAACAATGTATACAAAATATATCTGGCGACTTGTTAGAGCCTTTTTATTCTGGTCCATCATCTACGTCTTTATGAGCCGATTCAGACAACCTGACCAGCCAATTGTAGACGAAGTCGACCGAACCATGCTAGAAATCGTACAAGGCTATTTCCACTTATGGTTCCTGTACCGCCTAACTGAGGTCTATATCATGACACCATTTCTCAGACCGCTCACAAGAGACAAACAACTCGCCCTGTATTTCCTACTCGTAAGCTTCGTCGTAGGGATTCTAATTCCAACCATCAACCAGTTTCCAGTGAGATCAACTGCGACCGTCGTCGACAATGGCTTGAATGTCGATATTACGCTTGGTTATGCAGGCTATTTTATGGCCGGATATGTGCTGAACCAAGTCCAATTGAAAAAGAATTGGCGCTACGGCATTTATCTGCTAGGCTTGGGCGGTTTTGCAGTTACGATCATTGGTACAGCCATTCGCTCCATGCAAGATGGTGTCATGTATTCTTTGTTTTATGAATACCTCACACCCAATGTGTTTTTTGCAGCGATCGCAACCTTTGTCTGGTTCAAGTATGCAATGGAGCCGATTGAATTATCAGACCGAGTGAAAAAGACCATCATCCATTTTTCTAAATATTCTTTTGGTATTTATTTGATTCATGTACTCGTCAGAGATTTAATTTGGGATAGAGGACTTAATACGACATTTGCGACACCCGTTTTGTCGATTCCCACCATGGTCATCTTTGTCGGTACTGTAAGCTATGTCTTAATATGGGTACTCATGCGAATCTGGAAAGTCATCACGACAAAGTGGCGAAAAGTAACGAACAACAAACTAGAAACACAATAACAAATATTCAATAAATCTTTACTGCATGATTTGTTTGAACCTGAAGGAGTAACTGTAAGTGAGATACAAAACGCACCTAGCAGCAACCTTCGCTGTTGCCCTACCCATCATGGATTCAGCGCAGGCGCTGACCTTGAGTGGCGTTGCGCTACTAGCGATAGGAACAGTCTTTCCAGATATTGACGAACCAAATTCTTATATTGGGCACCGCATGAAAGGTGTGAGTGGTGGCATCAACGGGTTATTTGGCCACCGTGGTCTGACGCATAGTCTGCTTGGATTAGTAGCCATCTCTTATCTATTCTACTTATTAGCTAGCTGGATATCTTTTCCAGTTGAACTGATTCAATGGTTCAGCTTTGGATATCTAGCGCATCTAGTTGAAGATTCATTTTCCAGAAAAGGTATTGCCTGGTTACAGCCCATATCTAAAAAAAGATTCCAGTCTGGGTTCAGAATCTTTTATTACTCAACAGGTGGACTAGTAGAACAAATAGTATTTTTTGCATCCATTTTGGCTATTTTGTATCACTTATCCCAGTTACAATTGAGTGATGTGTCCTTTACCTATTTAAACCGGTTAGTCCATCAATTTTTTTAAAAGACTTTCAAAGTCAGTGTTCCTTAAATGAGGCACCTGACTTTTTGTTTTATCTTAATAAAAAAGGAATATCAGACGTTTGATCAGCTAGTATTTTTATGAAAAATCTGATACTATTTTAAGTACGAGACGTAAAGGGTTTCAACAAGGGAGGGTAGGTTAGATGCCGAAGTATAAAGAAGTTGCAGAAACCATTAAAAAACGAATCAATGATCAAATTTATACGGTTGACGAGAAATTACCCGACCAACAAACACTCGCAAAAGAGTTCAATACAAGCCGAGTCACTATCAAAAAAGCTTTGGACTTACTTCAGGCAGCGGGGCTACTCTATACCATCCAGGGATCTGGATCGTACATAAAACGAAACGCATTGCTTAAAGCACAAACAAGTATTCAAATCGGGCATAATGTCGGCTTAACGACCGCAATACAAGAAGAAGTTAAACTTGAGAGTCAAGTGATTACTTTTACTGTGCGCTTTCCCGATGAGAAAGAACAGCTTCAACTTTTAATTGACCGAGAAACACCTGTTTACTATTATCAGCGCTTAAGAATTTTAGGAGGCAGACCGTATTCACTTGAAAATACTGTCGTACCTGTCCACTTGATACCAGGAATAACAGAAGATGTTTTAAAGGATTCTGTTTACCGCTTTATCCGAGAAGAACTGGGCATATCCTTCAAGGATAATAGACAAATTGTTCGAGCTGCAAAACCAGGCAAGCTTGATCAAGTCCATTTAAAGTGCAAAGAAACCGATCCCGTTTTAGAAGTAGAAAAAATCATGTACCTGACTTCCGGTACGCCATTTGAATATTCTATCGTCCATCACCGATTCGATATGGTAGAAATGTCATTTGAAAACCAAGATAGCTGATTGTATGATTAAAATATAGTATAGAAGAAGAGTTGGTCGTTTGCTAAAACGAGCAACTCTTTTTTTTAATATATAATTTGTATATACAAATTATATATTTACCTTTACATTTTACTGAAGACGCGTTAAACTGTTTTTGAAAGCCGTTACATATAACTTGGAGGAGGAAATAAGATGTTGGAAGATAGTAAATTTGTTAGTGCGTTAAACCAAGTGGCGTATAAAATCAACAGCTATAAATACATCATAGCGATTAAAAATGCGTTCACACTGTTGTTACCCATTATTATCACAGGTGCCTTTGCGACGTTATTCTCAAATATGGTATTTGATAGTACCAATGGGCTTGCACAAATCAGCTGGCTGGCTTGGTTAGAGGGACTAAAACCACTTTCTCAAATGGTCAACTATGCCACGATGAACATGATGGCACTCGGTGCAGTGTTTCTAATCGGGAATGAAATGGCCAAGCTGAACAATCTAGATGGACACTTTCCAGGACTCTTGGCAGCTTTATCTTATATAGCCATTATTCCTACGACGATTGACATGGTAGTAGACAATCAAACTTTTGAAGCAGCGAACGTGATCTCAAGAGACTATACGGGTTCAGGTGGCTTGTTCCTTGGAATGATTGTGGCGATTGGCTCTATTGAATTGTATACCTGGTTAGGCAAACAAGATAAGTTGAAGATCTCAATGCCGGATTCGGTACCAACAAACGTATCACGCTCCTTTTCAGCATTGATTCCAACGGTCTTTACGATCATCATCGCTGCAGCCGTTGGGTTTGCAATTAATGCGATTACCGGTATGCATATCTACGATATCATTTATAATCTCGTTCAAGCACCACTTGAAAACATCGTACAAGGTCTACCAGGACTACTTGTCTTGATGTTAGTTTCTCAATTGTTCTGGGTGATTGGGATACACGGAAACCAAATCATCAAACCGATCAGAGAACCGATTTTATTAGCGGCCATTGCTGAAAATACACAAGCTTTTGAAGCGGGAGAAGCCATTCCGAATATTATCAATATGCCTTTTTGGGATATTTACATGACAGTCGGGGGATCAGGATTGACTCTAGGGTTATTGATTGCCATCTTTATCGGGAGTAAACGAGAAGATTTCCGTTCAATTGGTAAGCTATCTTTCGCGCCAGGAATCTTTAATGTCAATGAACCCGTCATCTTTGGTTTACCGATTGTTTTAAATCCAATTATTGCCATTCCTTTTGTCATTACACCACTAGTTACAGGAACCATTGCTTACTTCCTGACATCCATTGGCTTTGCAGGTAGAGCAGTCGTCATGATTCCCTGGACAACACCACCACTTCTAAGTGCCTGGATCGCAACAGCAGGAGACTGGGGCGCAGTTATCACACAACTGATTTGTATCGTCGTTTCTGTATTAATTTACTTACCATTTATTAAAGTATCGAACAAAGAAACAAAAGTAGAAGACATTGAAAAAGAACAGTTTGGCGAAGAAAGCGTTCAGTAAAAATAGAGGAGAGATTAGATGATTCAGAACATTCCAAAAGACTTTATATTAGGTGCAGCATCATCCGCTTGGCAGACAGAAGGCTGGCAAGGGAAGAAAGAAGGACAGGATTCTTATCTTGATTCCTGGTACAAAGAAGAATACTTTGTCTGGCACGAAGGTTACGGTCCAGACGTCGCAACAAACTTTATGGAGAAATATCAAGAAGACATTGATCATATGCAAGAAATAGGCTTGACGCATTACCGTACGAGTATCAACTGGTCACGATTTTTTACGGATTACGAGTCATTGACGGTCGACGAAGATTATGCGAAACATATCAGCGATATGATTGATGCTTTGATTAAAGCCGGTGTCGAGCCAATGTTATGCCTAGAACATTACGAACTGCCTGCATATCTGCTAGAAACTTACGACGGGTGGAGTTCGAAGAAAGTGGTCGAATTATTCACTAGCTACGCAGAGATCGCTTTTGAACGATATGCTGATCGAGTGAAGAACTGGTTTGTTTTTAATGAACCCGTTGTCGTACAGACAAGAGTCTATCTGGATGCCATCAGATGGCCCCACGAACAAAATACTAAAAAATGGATGCAGTGGAATCATCATAAAGTACTGGCTACTGCTAAAGCCGTAGAAGTTTACCGAAAAGGAAATTATGATGGTCGTATCGGAACGATTTTGAATCCGGAAGTCACTTATGCTCGTTCATCTTCAGAAGCTGATCAAAAAGCTGCACACATCTTTGATTTATTCTTTAACCGAGTATTTTTAGATCCGGCTGTAAAAGGTGCCTATCCTGAAGAACTGATTGAACTCCTCAAGAAGCATGAGATCTTGTTTGATCATGATGAAGAAGAACTCGCCATCATAAAAGAAAATACGGTAGACTATTTAGGCATCAATTTGTATTTTCCAAAACGAGTACAAGCGCCGAAACACGATTGGAATCCAGAGACACCTTTCCATCCAGAACAATACTATGATTCATTTGAACTGCCTGGTAGACGCATGAACAAGTCACGAGGATGGGAAATCTATCCAAAATTGATGTATGATATGGCGATGCGGATTAAAGAGGAATACAATAATATTCCTTGGCTGATCACAGAAAATGGTATGGGAATCGAACAAGAAGAACGCTTTATGGATGATAAAGGGGTCGTTCAAGATGATTACCGCATTGAGTTTTTAGGAGAACACATATCCTGGCTGCTAAAAGCCGTTGAAGAAGGATCGAGTTGTGAAGGCTATATGCTTTGGGCTTTTACTGATTGTGTGTCTCCAATGAATGCCTTCAAAAACCGTTATGGACTTGTTCGTATTGATATCGGGAATGACTTAACTCGCTCGATGAAACAGTCTGGTCATTGGTACAAAGAAATGATTAAAAATAGAACATTAGAAACAAAAGACTAAAATTGAATTAGGTTAAAAACAGCGCCTCACATCGATGTGGCGCTGTTTCTTATACGTTATAAGTCTGTGTTGCGCCCGAAAGTGAGGTGGATTAATGATGGAATGGAACACAAGGTGGAGATGATTCAATTATGATTCGGTCCTTGTATATTCATTTTCAGTAATAGTATAATAAACTTACGAAAGAGAAGCGCTTGAGTCAGTAACTGCTGAAGAAGGCGTCAAAAGGAGAATGTACATGCTAGACGGCAACAACGTTGACATCGATAAAGCAATGCTTCAACCGGTTAGTCAGTTTTTCAAAACCATAAGTGATCCAACGCGTTTGTCTATTCTGTTCTTACTACAAAAGAAAGAAATGAATGTAGGGGATATCGCGGCGGCACTCGATATGCATCAATCAGCGATCTCTCATCAGCTGAGTACGCTAAAAAGGAATCGACTTGTTAAGCCGAGACGCGACGGGAAAACGATTTTTTACAGTCTAGATGATGATCATGTTTTCAAAATACTCGAACAAGTCATGACGCATACAAGAGAAACAATCGATAAGGAATCAAATTAAAAAAGCCATCGAATCTCCATTCGATGGCTTTTTGTCAGCTTATTTTAAGTGGTAATAGAAGACGCAGACCATTTAAAATGACAAGAATTGTACTGCCTTCATGTGCAAGGACACCTATTCCAATATCAACTTGTCCTAGAAGATTTAATGTGACGAGCAACACCACTACGAGCATGGAGAAAGCGATGTTTTGCCAGACCACTCGGTTCAGTTTTTCAGAAAGTTGGTGAGCGTATTGAAAACGGGTCAAGTCATTTTGCATAATGACGGCATCAGCCACATCGATTGCAATATCTGTACCGTCACCCATCGCAAATCCAATATCTGCCTGAACCAAGGCTGGGGCATCGTTGATTCCATCACCAACCATCACTGTTTCACCGTGTGACTTCTGCAATTCTTTAATGATTTGAGATTTGTTTTCTGGTAAGACATTACCAACAACTTCATCAATGGATAAGAGATCCGCAACAGCTTTTCCGGTCTGTTCAGCATCTCCCGTAATCATCGCTGTATGGATACCTTGAGTTTTCAAATAGTCGATGACACTTGCTGCATTGTCATTTGGGAGATCCATCATTGCGATCAGCCCAACAACTAAATCATTTTCACTAAAGTAAACGACCGTTTTTCCAGCTTTTGCCAATCTTTCCGTTCGGTCTTGAATCGTTTCAGGAATTTGATCAAACAAGGACGGCTTTCCAATCCGGTACTGCTTGCCGTGACGATGAGCAGTCAATCCTTTTCCGATTTCGTTTTGAACGGTTAATTCAGTTGTCGCACTAGTTCCTTCAGCTTTAAAGGCTTCTATAATCGCTTTAGCTAGAGGATGGTTCGCTTGTTTTTCCATTGCTAAAATGAGTTGTTTCCATTTTTTTGTTTGTTCAATATCAGTAAAATACGTATCCGTAACGACTGGTTTTCCTTGGGTCAAAGTACCCGTTTTATCAAAGGCGACTGCTTTAGTTTTTGTCAGGTTCGACAAGTAGGATCCACCTTTGAATAATACGCCGCGTTTAGCGAGGTTCGAAATTCCGGATAAGGTTGCCGGAACGGCACTAGCTGCTAATGCACAAGGGGAGGCTGACACCAGCATAATCATTCCTCTGTAAAAACTTTCTGAGTAATCCCAATTTGAAACGAAAGGCATGAACAAAATGAAAATCGGAACGACAATCATGACAGAAACTACATAGATTGGTTCGATTCGTTTGATGGTCGTCGCTGTTTTAGAAAGATTTGACTGTGACTGATCCACGAGTGTAATGATTTTGGCAAAGATAGTATCCTCACTATCTTTTGTGACTGTCATCGTGAAAGGTGTATCACCGTTGACCGTGCTACCAAATACTTCATCTCCGACCGTTTTTTCACATGGCATACTTTCTCCATTAATAGCGGACTCATCTATATAAACGGAACCAGAAACGATTTCACCATCGGTTGGTACTTGATCACCCGGTAAAACACGTAACTGATCTCCAATCGCTAAATCTGAAACAGACACCAGTTCCGTTTCACCGTTTTCAAGTATTCGTCTAGCTTCTGTTGGATTCATTTGCAGTAGATTCGTAATTTCTCGCTTACTTTTTCCTTCAGCGTATTCTTCTAGAAAATGCGCGCCTGCGAAAATGAGTATCAGCAGTGCACCTTCGTCGAACGCACCAATGATGGAAGAACCTAGAGCCGCTAGCGCCATCAAAATATGAACATTTGGATGGAATCTTTTACGTGCAATTGATTCCTTTACAGTTTTGGATATACCTTCAGCGAGTACATGATATCCAGAAGCGAGCATGGTTACTACAAAGAAAATATCCGTCAGAACTGTGCTGAAAGAACCGAGGAGTGCAATCAAATAGACGATTAATCCAAACAGATAAAATAGGACTGGAGAACGTCCATGATCTTCATGAGATGGAGATTGTGGTTCACTTTTAATAGCCGGTCTTTTCGGGTCGATTGTACTAGAATGTGGATTGTGCATGAGAATCATCCTTTTCTAAAATATGTTGGTAGAGTAAGTGATGTTAATCAAATGAATACTCACTTATATGTATAGTTGGATTATACATGAATACTCATTCATTTGTCAAAAGAAATTATGGTATTTAAAAAAGTTTAATGAAACAGACGATTAATGAAAAATCGGAACGCAGAACCCATTGATTCAAGAAACAACCGGTAAGGAATCTTATAAAACGCAAGGTATGCTCAAAGCGTTATTCAAATGCGAAAGATCTATGATTTGATCGTTTACAAAGAAAGCTTTTGAAAGTATTAAGGATTTACTGAAGTGTCCGATAATACTATAGAAGAATTCAAGCACGAAGAAGTTAAGCGTTTCAGCCAGAATTCACATAATCTAATACGAATATGAGCAAAATAGACCAAAGAAGGTTTACAGCGCTTTTATCTCATGTTATATTTATTTAAGTGAGTTAATTGAAGGATTGTTACTGATTCGATCAGGCATTACCTAAATCTGAAATCACCGGTAGGTACCGATGTATTCAATTTGGGATATTTTTTTGTTCAAAATGAGGAGGGTACCTGTGGAATTTTTGAAAAAATTCAATAATAACGTTGCATTAGTTCTAGATTCAACAGGAATCGAATGGATCGTCATTGGAAAAGGCATTGGATTCGGGGCTATTAAAGGCGAACCAGTCGACGAAAAAATGATTGACCGACGCTTTATTGCAGAACCCACTCATGGCCAAATCGATTTGTTGCAAACGATTGCGAGTATGGATCCAGAGATTATCGATGTCGTATCGGACGTTACAAAAGAAGCAGAAACTTACTTAGAAATTACATTTAGTACGCGCAACTACATAACGCTTGCGGATCATTTAAACTACGCTTTAAAACGAACCCAAGAAAGCGCGGAATACACTGAAAATCTGCGTTGGGAAGTCAAAAAACTCTATCCTAAAGAATACCAGGCAGCACTAAAAGCCATTGAAACCATCAACAAACGACTAAACATCACCTTACCTAAAAGCGAAGAAACCTTTATTACGTATCATTTTGTCAATGCACAAAATGACGAAGGGAAATTAGAGAACACGGTTAAAATGACGAAGCTCATCAATCGAATCCTTGAAGTCATTAAATATCACTTTCAGGTTGAACTAGATGAAGATTCACTCAACTTTGTCCGTTTCCTAACGCACTTAAGGTATTTCATCATAAGGCAGACCCACGGAGAAGCGATGCATCACGAAGGTATCGACAAGACGGTCATCGAAGCGGTCAAGGCGAAATACCAGCGTGCGTATGAAGCAGCTGAAAAAGTTTCGACACTGTTAAACAAACAAGAAGGCTGGCAGCTGTCATCTGATGAAATGCTTTACTTAACCCTTCATATTTTCAGAGTCACCAATAGAATCAAAGAAGAGAAAACTTAAGGATTGTCACTGATTCGATCAGGCATTACCAAATGTTTTCTTATATACAGGCTTATTTTCTGTATATAAGAAAGTATTTGGTATTTTTTTTACCCGATATTTTAAATCACTACATCTGTAGTAGAGACCATTTAACAGGAGGAAAACAATGAGTTCAAACAAAGAAATCGCTCAAAAAGTTCTCGAACTTACAGGCGGAAAAGAAAATGTCAACAATGCTTGGCACTGTGTAACACGTCTACGCTTTAATTTGAATGACAAAGATAAAGTACAATTAGACGCAATTAAAGATGTACCCGGTGTTATGGGCGCACAATTTTCTGGAGACCAGTTCCAGGTCATCGTAGGGAATAAAGTTTCAGACGTTTATGAAGAACTGGAAAAAGAATTAGGCGGAAGTGCTTCAAGCGAACCGACTGAATCAGATAACAACGAAGGTATCGTTTCAAAATTGATGGATGTCATCTCTGGTATCTTTTCACCAATCTTGCCGGCTCTTGCAGGTACAGGATTACTTAAAGGGTTTTTAGCATTATTTGTTGCACTAGGCTGGTTATCAGACGCTAGTGGAACGTATCAGGTCTTATTCTTGATTTCAGATATCGTATTTTACTTCTTACCATTCTTACTAGCCGTTTCTGCTGCTAAGAAATTCAAAACAAGTGAATTTCTTTCATTAACTGTAGCTGGTGGATTGATGTATCCAACGTTATTAAATGCTGCTGGAACAGATGCTGTACCAATGAATTTATTTGGACTCATTGATGTACCAAATATCAACTATAGCTCATCTGTTGTACCAATCATTTTAGGTGTATGGTTACTATCTTATATTGACAGATGGGTACGTTCTTGGATGCCAAGTGTCATTTCAATGATGTTCAGCCCATTACTATCCTTAACGTTTACCATTCCAATCACTTTAGTCTTCCTTGGACCATTAGGAAACTATATTGGAAATGGACTAGCGGGTGTTATTAACTGGTTATTTGCCAACACTGGACCGTTCGCTGGACTAGTTCTAGGTGGACTGATGGCATTGATCATTATGACAGGTATGCACTATGCCTTCACACCACTCGTTGTTGGAAACTTAGCAACACTTGGATTTGATACAACAGTCATTCCAGTAATGTTTGTATCAAATATCGCGCAATCAGGAGCTGCCTTTGCAGTAGCGGTTAAATCGAAAGATAAAAATATGAAACAATTAGCACTATCATCAGGGATTTCAGCATTATTCGGTGTAACAGAACCGGCAATGTACGGAGTCAACTTGAAACTGAAAAAACCATTCTACGCAGCGATGGCTGGTGGGGGATTAGCTGGAGCCTTCGTCGTCTTTATGGCGGTTCGTGCTTACGGTACTGGAGTCCCTGGTCTTCCAATGATTCCTGTATTCATCGATTCACAAGATGCATGGAACGTGATTTATCTATTAATCGGTATCGTCATTGCCTTTGCAACAGCGTTCATTGTTACTTTCTTGCTAGGATTTGAAGAAACGATTACTGCACCAGTTAAATCAGCAACTGTAGAAAACAAACCGGAAGCAAAAGCAACAGCAGTCGTAGAAGCAAACAATGAAAACAAAAAGCCAGCGGATGTATTCGCAACGGTAACCGGTCAAATCGTTCCGCTTAAAGACGTTCCAGATGAAACCTTTGCCGGAGAAATTATGGGTAAAGGAATCGCCATCAAACCTACAAGCAACCAATTAGTATCACCAGTAGCTGGAGAAATTACAGTGTTCCCAAGTTCTCATCACGCAATCGGAATTAAAGCGGATAGTGGACTAGAAGTACTGATTCATATTGGTATCGACACTGTTGAGTTGAAAGGAAAACACTTTTCACCTAAAATGAAAGTTGGAGATCGCGTTGAAGTCGGAGATCTTCTTGTCGTAGCAGATGTTGCTGCAATCGAAGAAGCTGGATACAACACAGCAACAATGGTCATCATTACGAACACATTTGATTACCTTGACGTTGTACCAATCAATAACGAAGGCGAAATCTTCGAAAAAGAACAACTACTTTCAGTTATATCTTAAATTGGAGAGGAAGAAGTACATGAGTTTCAACACAGACAAAATCACTGGCTTCAAAGAAAGATTCCTATGGGGTGGCGCAGCAGCGGCAAACCAATTCGAAGGAGCTTTCGATAAAGATGGTAAAGGACTATCCGTACAGGATGTCACACCAGATGGCGGATTCGGCGAAATTACTGACGGTCCTACAGAAGACAACATGAAACTAGTCGGAATCGACTTCTACAACCGCTACAAAGAAGATATCAAATTATTTGCGGAAATGGGCTTTAAAACATTCCGTACGTCAATCGCTTGGACACGTATTTTCCCTAATGGAGATGAAAGTGAACCAAACGAAGCGGGTCTGAAATTCTACGATGACTTGTTTGACGAATTAAATAAACATGGCATTGAGCCACTGATCACATTATCACACTACGAAACACCATTACACCTTTCAAAAGAGTATGATGGATGGGTTAACCGTAAAATGATTGGATTCTACGAAAACTATGTTCGTACAGTCTTCAACCGCTATAAAGGCAAAGTTAAATACTGGTTGACATTCAATGAAATCAACTCAGTATTGCACGCTCCTTTCATGAGTGGAGGCATTTCAACACCGCCTGAGGAACTTTCAGAAAAAGACTTGTTCCAAGCGGTTCACCACGAGTTAGTGGCGAGTGCTTTAGCAACGAAAATCGGACACGAAATCATGCCCGAAGCTGAAATTGGTTGTATGGTTCTGGCTATGCCAACATATCCATTAACTTCAAATCCAGACGACGTCATTGCGGTGATGGAATCAGAAAGAAAGAACTACTTCTTCTCTGACGTTCACGTACGCGGGGAGTATCCTGGATACATGAAACGCTACTTCGCTGACAACAATATCGAGTTAGACGTAACAGATGAAGATTTAGAATTACTAAAAAATACGGTTGATTTCATTTCATTCAGCTACTACATGAGCTCAACAGACACTGCGGATCAAAGCAAAAAAGTCAAAGGAGAAGGAAATATCCTTGGCGGCGTGCACAATCCGTACCTTGAAGCTTCAGAATGGGGCTGGCAAATCGATCCTAAAGGTCTTCGTATCGTATTGAACGACTTCTGGGATAGATACCAATTACCCTTATTCATCGTGGAAAACGGCCTAGGCGCTAAAGATGAATTGGTAACTGACGAGAACGGCAATAAAACCGTTAACGATGATTACCGCATCAAATACTTGAACGACCACTTAGTTCAAGTTAAAGAAGCCGTTAAAGATGGCGTAGACGTTATGGGTTACACTACTTGGGGCTGTATCGACTTAGTCAGTGCATCAACTGCACAACTCGCTAAACGTTACGGATTCATCTATGTAGACCGTCACGACGACGGATCTGGCTCACTAGACCGCTACAAAAAGAAAAGTTTCAACTGGTATAAAGAAGTTATCGAAACAAACGGCGAAAGCTTAAAAGCATAAGCCAATAGTCAAATAAAGACCGAGTACGCAAAGCCTAGGCCAAGCATACTCGGTTTTTTTGAGTCTTGTGGACAGTGTTCGGTCTGGAAGTTGAGGATGAGGAGTGGGGATGAGCCTAGTATTCGCCTTGTGGACCGCAAAATCCAGCTATTCTTGTAACTCAATCAGATGAGACCATGAAGTTAGAAGAATACCCCTCATATTGTTTATACTGAAGCAGATGAAACACTCTAGTTCCATTAATAAAGCCCATATTCTTGAGACTCAGTCAGTCAAAACCATCAAGTTACAAAAATAATCCTAATATTGTTAAGACTCAGGAAGACGAGCTCACCGAGCTCCAACAATAGCGCCCATATTTTTGAGACTCAATGAGATGAAACCATTGAGTCACAAGAATATCCAAAGTGCATCGGAAAAGAGCATTGAAAGGAGAAACGCTTTAAGTAGAATAAAAAATAATATAATTTTTAGTAAGTAGTGCACTAATCAAAAAGTTTTTAAATATGATTTTAATTAACCACCGAATTTCTTGAGTATAAGCTATAGTTTAAGTACTTAAAATACAAGAGGAGTGAAAGTATGCTAAAAACAATTGGAAATACTAGATCAATCACTCAAACTAAAAGTGAGTTATCAAAAATTATAAAAGAAGTTAACGAGACTAGAGAACCTGCTTTTATCTTGAATCATAATACCCAGAAGCTGTGATTATGAGCAATCGCGACTATACTGAAATGGTAGAGAAGTATAATGAGATGGAAGAAACCCTTTTTTTTAGTCGGTTAATAAATAGAGTTGAAGAAGGACCTAAAAAAATCATAGCGGCAGATGATGTACTGGAGAAATTCAATGATGAGAACCCATTCGCTCATTTATCTGAAGAAGAACTGTTTGATTAGTGAATAAAGTAAACTTTTATAAAGAAGCTGAGAAACGTAGAGTTAAAAGAACTAAAAGATAGATAAAAAACAATAAAGGACGAAGCCATCAGCTTCGTCCTTTATTATTTATGCATACCCATTAGGATTATTTTTCTGCCAGTTCCAAGAATCTCGGCACATATCTTGAAGCCCAAGTTCAGCAGCCCAGTTCAGTTTCTCGTGCGCTTTTGTAGAATCCGCGTAACTTGTTCCGATATCTCCAGGGCGTCGGTCGACGATTTCGTAAGGAACTTCTACGTCATTCGCTGTTTCAAATGCTTTCACCACATCCAGAACAGAGTAGCCAACACCAGTACCTAGGTTGTAAGCTTCAGCTCCACCGATAGATTCTAGTACACTTTCTACAGCACGAATATGACCTTTCGCCAAGTCTTTAACGTGGATGTAATCTCTAACGCCCGTACCGTCTTCCGTGTCATAATCATTTCCAAAGACTGCTAATTTCTCACGTTTTCCAACAGCTACTTGCGTGATATAAGGCATCAAGTTATTTGGAATATCATTTGGATCTTCACCGATGCGACCAGATTCATGAGCACCAATTGGATTAAAGTAGCGCAGTAGTGCTGCACTCCAAGATGGATCAGCCGCAACTTGATCTTGAATAAATTGTTCGATAAATAATTTAGTCGTTCCATAAGGATTTGTTGTTGAAAGAGGCATATCCTCAGTAAACGGTGCTTGATTGTTCATGCCATAAACGGTTGCACTCGAGCTGAATACGATGTTTTTAACGTTATATTCATTCATCAGCTCCATTAATACAATTGAGCTGAGTAGATTATTATGATAATACTTCAATGGTTCAGCTACGGATTCGCCAACAGCCTTGTAACCAGCGAAGTGAATTACAGCCTCAAGATCATGTTGTTCAAAAATCTTAGCGAGTGCTTGTTTATCAGAAACATCAGCTTCATGGAACACAAAGTCTTTTCCAGAAAGTTCCTTGATTCGGTTCAAGACCTCTGGTTTTGAATTAGAAAAATCATCAACGATGACCACTTCATGATTTTCATTCAATAACTCAATAACTGTGTGAGAACCAATGTATCCCGCACCGCCTGTAACTAATATAGCCATAGTATCGCTCCTTTATTTGTATGTAGCAATAAAATAAAAGGGATCAATTGTAACCCCTTTTAAAGTTCAATTCATTCTACCATAAGTTCATAAAAGATGCATTCTGAAAAAAGTTTAGTTGCCACAAAGTCATCCAGTTCTATGTAAAAATATAATACAGACTTTAAGTATATTCACGAAAAAGTTTAGAAGGGTATAAAGAAATGCGTAAATACAAGACAAGTCAAAATGAACAATGAAAAAACGAACGATAATGAATTTGATATATTTTTAGTATGTTTTTAAAGCGATTAAATCTCTAATTAAAGGTAATATTTACATATAATTTACAAATTAACGAAATATTTTCTAAACATTAACATGAATATTTGTTACACTTATGGAGGCATTCAGTATACTTGATAAACAAAGGAGAGTTTTATGTTAAAGAAAACAATTACTTCTGCATTAACGGCCTCGTTGCTTGCAACGTCTGTGCCAATGAATGTAGTCGCAGTGACAGCTAGTGAAATTGGAGCAACAGAAAGCGGGACGTTGGCGGAAGAAGCGGTTTATGCCGATAGTTTAATATTTTCTACATATGTAGAAGGATCAAGTAACAATAAAGCTTTTGAAATTTATAATGGCACAGGAAGTACAGTAGATCTTGACGGATATCAAGTCGAATTATATCCAAATGGAAATACAGATCCTAACTCTATTTTACAATTACAAGGAGTTCTTGAACATGGAGAGACATTAGTCATTGTTAACCCTAGAGCTTCAGAAGCATTGCTTGCTTATGCAGATATTCAAAATGGTGGCATAACAGCTTACAATGGCGATGACGCTCTTGTACTTAGAAATAATGGACAAGTGATTGATTCATTTGGTCAAGTTGGAGAACGAATCGATTGGGGAAAAGATGTAACCTTAGTTAGAAATCAGGATGTATTATCAGGAAAAACTGTCGAAACAGATGCATTCGACCCAGCGAATGAATGGACAGAGTATCCTCAGGACACTTTCAATTATTTAGGATCTCATTTAATGACGGGCGTACCTGGAGAAGCAAATCCAACCTTACCTGAAGAGTCGGAAGAAGAACTTTCACTGATTTCAATGGCTGATGCTAGAACTTTGGGAACTGGAAATGAAGTACTGGTCCAAGGCGTTATAACAGCTAAACTAAATAACACGGTACAGTTCGAAGATGAAACGGGTGGATTCGCTATTTTCCCTGCGAGTGCGGTTCAAGCTGAAGTCGGACAACAAATCACAGTTAGAGGCAATATCAGTCAATACAATAATCTTTTACAATTACAAAATATTGCGGTACTTGAAACTGAAGATGCAGAAGCTGTTCAACCAAGAAAGATTACTGGTTCTCAAGTAGCTTTAGAAAATGAATCCAGACTTATTGAGCTTGAAAACGTGGAGATTATTTCTGCAGCTGGAGGATCTGAGACATCAACAAACTATACGGTTCGTGCTGATGGAACAGAATTTGTATTAAGAGACGAAAGAAATGAACTAGACATCCAAGTAGGGGAAACCTATGAAACTGTAGCGGGTATCGTTCAAGTTTTCAACAGTACTTGGCAAGTCATTCCTCGCTCAATCAATGACGTATTATTAGATTCATCAATTGTTCAAGCGCCACAAGCCAATGTAAATTCTGGAACGGTAGCTAGCGGAACAAAAATTCAATTGTCTTCTCGTTCCGAAAATGTAACCATCTATTACACAACAGATGGTTCTGAGCCTTCAACAGACTCGACATTATATACTGAACCGATTGAATTAACAGAAGATATTAGTCTTAAAGCAATTGCTGTTAGAGAAGATGCAGAATTAAGTTCAATTGCAGAATTTAACTATACGGTTTATGATGCGGAAACAGGAATTATGATTCATGATATTCAAGGACCGGGACATGTCTCACCATTTGATGGACAAACGGTTAATGATGTTCGCGGAATTGTAACGTACAAGTATGAAATTAGAGGTGCTGTATATGCACATGTTCAAACGGAAGATGACTTAAGAGATGGAGATCGTAATACTTCGGAAGCCATTGTCGTATACCTTGGAGGACGCAACTTCGCTCCTGACATCAATGTCGGAGATCATGTTGCGGTAACTGGTCAAGTCAGTGAATATTATATTGATGGATTTTCAGAAAAAGAAGACACAGATTTATCAGTCACACAAATCAACGCCAGAGATGACCGTGGTGGATCAGTAGAAATTATTGAAACAGGTATGGAATTACCTGAAGCCATCGTCATTGACGAAGTACCTGACGAAGTGATTTCACCACTTGGATTTGAAGAATTCAATCCTGAACTTTATGCCATCGACTTCTGGGAAGCCATGGAAGCGATGCGTGTAGAAGTAAGTGATGTGAGAGCTGTCTCACCGCAAGACCATGGTGATGTTGTGACTGTTTTAGATTCTCACGAAGCAGAAACTGTGAATGGTGGAATTTTACTCAAAGAAGATGATTTGAATCCTGAAAGAATCGGGTTCCGTCCTCAACCAAACAACGCAGCTAGAGACTTTAACGTTCTAACGGGAGATAAATTTGAAGGAAAACTAACAGGTGTTGTGATGTATGATTACGGCAACTACAAGATTTATACAGACTTAGCAGATATGGAAGCCATTCATCAACCTGCAAACAATCAACCTCAACAAACAACGATTGAACCTGTTGAAGATCAGTTAACTGTTGCATCATATAACCTTGAAAACTTTGCTGCGACGACAAGTCAGACTTCTAATGAAAAATCTGAAAGACTGGCAAATGCGATTGGAAATGATTTGAACAGTCCAGATATCGTTGGTTTAACAGAGGTTCAAGATAACGATGGACCAGGTGCTGGAGGACCAGAAGCAGATAAGTCCTATGAAAGATTGATTGACGCTATTTTTGCAGCATCAGGCACCAAATACGAATACGTTAATATTGATCCTTTAATGAATCAAGACGGTGGACAACCGAATGCTAATATTCAAGTTGGCTTTATCTATAATCCTGAACGAGTATCTTTTGTAGATTCGATTGAAAAAGGAGACGCAACAACAGCTGCAGGTTACGAGAATGGAAATATGACAGTAAATCCTGGACGTATTGACCCAGAAAACCCAGTTTTCAGTAATTCAAGAAAACCACTAGCTGCTCAGTTTGACTTCCAGGGAGAACAAGTGATTACAATCATTAACCACTGGAATTCTAAACGTGGAGATGATGCGACTTTCGGACAAAATCAGCCGATTGAATATGGTAGTGAAGTAAAACGTAAAGGGATTGCAGAAGCTGTTACAGCATTTGTTGAAGAAGTCTCAACAGATAATCCAGATGCGAATATCGTCTCAATGGGTGACTTCAATGACTTCCAGTGGACAGATGCTTTGAAGATTCACGAAGGAGACTATCTGACAAATATGGTCAACTCAGTGCCGCTTGAAGAACGTTATTCTTATGTATACCAAGGAAGTTCACAGGTACTTGACCATATTTTAGTATCAAACCACTTAGCAGAAAATACAAAAATCGATATGCTTAAAATTAATGCAGATTTCACTGATGAATCTGGAAGAGCGAGTGACCACGATCCAGTAATCGTTCAAATTGCCTTCACTGACTCTGACGAAACAGAAGTACCAGAAGAACCTGAAACGCCAGAAATCGAAGTTTCTAGAATTGCCGGTGAAAAGAGATTTGATACAGCCGTTGAAATCAGTAAAGCTGGATGGGAGCGTTCAGATGTCGTGGTAATTGCGAATGGATTTGAATTCGCCGATGCTCTTGCTGGAGCACCTTTGGCGGCTGAGTTAGATGCCCCCATTCTTTTAAGCCGTAATGATAAACTGGACGATGTTGTAATGGAAGAAATCCAGAGATTAGGCGCTACACGTGCTGTTATCCTTGGTGGAGATAATGCTGTTGGTAGACAAGTTAACCAACAACTTGGAAGAAACGGTATTTATACTAGAAGAATCGCTGGAGAAAATCGCTACGAAACAGCTAGGTTAATCTCTAGAGAAGTTTCTAATAGAACTTCTTCAGAAGAAGCCATTGTTGTAAGTGGACAAAACTTTGCCGATGCATTGAGTATTGCTTCGTATGCTAGTCAAGAAGGTATGCCAATCTACCTCTCAAGAACCAATACACTTTCAGAAGAACTAGAAAATACACTTACTGACTACGAACAAGTCATGTTCATTGGTGGAGAAGCTGCCGTTAGTAGTGAAATTGAAAGTACGATTGAAAAATCAGGAACAGCGACAACTCGTATTGCTGGAGATACTAGATACGATACCAATTTAGCGGTACTTGAAATGATGGATATCAATGGAGATAATCTATACGTTGCGACTGGAACGAACTTTGCGGACGCTTTAACTGGATCTGTTTTAGCTGGAATCGAAGGAACAGGTGCAGTATTAGTTAGAGATAATGAAGAAACACTTGAAAACTTTAAAACGTTTAGTGATCAATCCTCATTCGAACGTTATACAATTTTCGGAGGCCCTGCTGCAGTATCATCAAGCATTGAAGAACGTCTAAATAACTTCTAGAAATATGCGAATTTAATGTAAGAAAATGAATAATTTCAGAGGCTGGGACAGAAGTTTCTGATCAATGTTGTTTCGTAAAATCAGACAAGTAGAAAAGCCGTCAAATCAAGGGATCGATATCCTAGATTTGACGGCTTTCTTCTATTTAGGTGGTTTTGTTCCATCCTTTTTTGAATTAAGCAGAGGTCAGTTATTAAAAGTTATCAAATATTTTCCGAAAATTGAATTTGATTAAAAAAGCTATGTTATAATTAAGAGAATTGCTTTAAAATAGAAGCGAAGTAACCGTTTATCAATAGTTAGGAGAGGTATTATGTTCGATGTATCCATTATTATGCCAGTCTATAACGTCTCAGCTCATCTGCCGAGGGCTATTCAGTCTGCTTTAAACCAGACGAAGATGGACTTCGAATTAATCCTCGTCAATGACGGTTCCACAGATAACTCTGGAGAGATTTGCGACCAGTTTGCGGAAGAAGAACCTTTATTAATTCAAGTGATCCATCAAAAGAATCAAGGGTCAGGGAAGGCCAGAAATGCTGGTCTTAGAATCGCTAGAGGAAAATATATTTATTTTGCAGATCCAGATGACTATTTCAAACCAACTTTGCTTGCAGAAAACTACCGATTAGCAGAGAAAAGAGATGCAGAAGTCGTCGTATTTGGTTATACAAAAGAAGTCGAAGGGAATCCTAGGGAAAGAGAGACCTTTTTACCAAGACAGCCTCATTTTTATACACAAAAAGGGTTTCGTGATCACTTTCGTAACTTTTATCATTTCACGCCTTATGCATTATGGAACAAATTGTATAAACGTGCTTATTTGAAACAGCACAAGATTCGTTTCGACGATCAAAAATTAGGACAAGATGCGCTTTTTAACCTTAAAGTCTACAGAGAAATTTCAATTGTAGCTTTTAATCGGAATCCATACTATCACTACGTAACCCATAATGGGTCTGCGGTTAATCGATACCGGGAAGACCGTTTTGTCATGGAGTTAAATATTGCCCTCCAGTTTAAGAATCTAGTAGAACATTGGGGACGAGAAAAAGAGTTTAATGATTTACTGAAACAAGAATTCTGGCATCCGGTTTATTTGGAACTGGCAAACATTACGCATCCTGATTGTCCAATGACAGAAGAAGAAAAAGTCGAGTGGATTAGAGCGGTATGCGAAGAAGAACACATTCGGGCATATGTAATTAAACAAGATTTAAAAGAATCGAATCCTTTCAGATACTTACTGCATCAAAGGATTCAAAAAGAACGGTATTTGATGGCCATCAAGCTGATGGAAAAACGAAATGCTTCAGCAAATAATTACTCAAAGACCTTTCAAAAGTTGAAGAATTTTTTTAAATCTTAAAGATACATTAAATGTACCTTTAAAATATTGATCAGAACAAGGAGTCTCGTATGAATCAGCCAATCGTTTCAATCATTGTCCCCACGTACAATGTAGAAAGATATATTGAAGAATGCCTGGATTCGATTATAGCGCAAACCTATCAAAATATTGAAGTCATCGTAATAGATGATGGATCGACAGATGCTACTCCGTATTTATTAAAACCATACGAAAGTAAAGTTAAACTGACTTTAAACAAACTGAACAAAGGCCAAGGTGCCGTTAGAAATCAAGGTATTGAAAAGGCGTCAGGTAAATACTTGCTATTCGTAGATTCAGATGATTGGATTGAAAGTGATACAGTAAAAAGGTTAATAGATAAGCTTCTTGAAACTCAGTCCGACTTGGTTAGATTCAACGGACAATCCTTTTTTGATGGAGGAGACCTATTTGAAAATGGTGCTCAGTACGATTTCTCCAAAATTTTAGATCCAGGAAAAATTTATGAAGGATCAGAAAAGCTCTCAGCTAATCAAAAAGCTTATTCGGCCTCTCCGTGTTTATATATGGTAAGTCGAGCATTAATAATGAACAAAGACATTCGTTTTCCGGAATCGATTTTGCATGAGGATGAATACTTTACAACCAAAGTCTTTCTTGCCAGTGAACAAATGTCTTATTTGAATCACGCTTTTTATCATCGAAGATATCGAGTAGCTTCTACAATGACTGAGAATACACCTTTTCATAAAAAACGTTCGTTTAATTCTTATCTAGAGGTTTTCAAATTACTCGAAAAACTCTATCACTCAGATCAATATGATGCTGATGAGAAAGTATTCCTGAAAAGACAATTACTTTCAATCTATAATGGTCTTCAGCAAAGTTCGGTCGAACCAGAGATGAAAAAAGTTCTAGGAGACTTGAAGTCTGTTACTTTAATGGACAAAATACGGTTGAGTGCTTCGAGAACGTACACTAAATTTAAATCTTAAAAACAAGTTATGGGAACAAACTATCAAATGAATAGAAGCAGGTATAACATATGAAAAGAAATACAATGAAAGATATCTTTCTAACATTCGTTACTAAAATGTTTTATTTAGGTGGCAGTTTTATTATCTCGGTGCTTTTAGCTAGATTACTTGGAGCTGAAGGTCGGGGGATTGTAGCTGCTTTATTTGTTTTACCGAATTTAATTATTAACTTAGCAGATATGGGGATCAGACAATCATCAGCTTATATGATCGGGCAAAAAAAATACACCGTTCAAGAAGTATTTTCATCTAGCTTGGTTTTATGGTTACTAGCTTCAATCGTTTCAATCCTGATACTTTTAGGGTATTACATGATTCCATCAACAACCCAGTATAATTGGGGACTAATTGCGATAGCCATTTCATTGGTGCCGATTAAAATATTGGAAACTTACTATTACGGGATTCATCAAGGCAAACAACAAATTGAGATCATGAACAAACGACATATCATATCCTTTTTTTCAAGGTTAATAGGTGTTGTAATCCTTGTATGGATTTTGAGTACGGGAGTATACGGAGCAGCAGTTGCGACGCTACTAGCCTCAGCTTCTGTGGTACTGTATTCGTTCTGGACACTCAAAGACACAGTGAAATTTAAATTGAATTATAAAAAAGGTCTTCCACAAAAACTATTTAGAAAAGGCATTGTCTTTGCAATGGTTTTATTTATTTTAAATATTAACTATAGAATCGATATTTTAATTTTAGAAAGATTTGTATCTGCTGCTGAAATTGGGATTTATTCCGTTGGTGTCGGTTTATCCGAGTTGATATGGCAACTACCTACAGCCATAGGAACGGTACTTTTTGCCAGTAGTACGAACAGTACTTCTGATCTAGATGCAGCAAACAAAGCAGCAAAATTACTCAGGTTTTCACTAGTTTTCTTGGTTTCCGGTTCTATTTTATTTGCACTGACTTCTAAATGGATCGTACCGTTCATATACGGAAATGAATTTCAGTCCGCTTCTGAAGTTATTAATTTACTGCTTCCAGGAATTATCTTAGTCGTTATTATTCAAATATTACATGCTGCACTTTCGGGTAGAGGCTATCCTTTAATCGGGATTCGCATTTTTATTTTAGCAATCATAGTAAACGTGATACTCAATATTTTGCTGATCCCAATTTATGGAATTAACGGAGCCGCTATTTCTTCTACAATCAGTTACGCTATTGGAGGTTTTGGTTACGCTTATGTCTTTGCTAAAAAAACTGATTTATCATTAAAAGATGTACTTATAATTAAAAAAGAAGATTTGAATGAGATCAAAAAAGCCTTAAAGCTTAAAAAATAAAATGATTAAGAGCACATTCTAAAAGAACTAGTTATAAAATTTAATTTTCTGATAATTCAAGAAATTAGAAATTCTCAGAAGTGCTCATAAGAACTCCATTCCAAATAACTACGCTAAAACCACTATTAAACCAGTGGTTTTTTATTTTGTGAAATTAAAGAGAATAAAATTAGAAAAAATCTTGACATTCTCATTTTACAACTATAGACTAGTAGGTATTATAACTATTTCAACTAACCGTATATTAATAGTTATAATAAAGAGTATCTATTATAGGGGGAAAAGGTTTGAAGAAAAGTGTAAAACAAGTGACTCAGGCTTCGCTGGCCTTGATGTTAGCTTTTCCAGCCAGTCTGTTTTCGGCAGGCGCTGTGCTGGCAGAAACGAACAATAATAGCGACGAGACACAATTGAGTAGTGGACCAGAAGCGTTAAAGACACTATCTGATTTGTATGACAGTAACGACCCGGATTTCTCAATTGAGAATGACGAAGGTCCTGAGCCATATGAAGCAAATGAAAAGGTTCGTGTGATAGTAGAAGTTGAAGGAACTCCTGGACTTACATATGCGACAAGACAAGGAGTCCAATATAGTGCACTTTCTGAAGAGACTAGAGAAGAGTTAGAATCAAATGCGATTCAAACTCAAGAATCTGTTCAGAATCGTATTGATAATGCAAATATCGAAGCAGAGTACTTAGAGAGCTTCACGACAGTCGTGAACGGATTTAGTGCCAACTTGAATTATGGTCAGCTGGAAAGAGTTGAAAATCTTCCCGGAGTGACCAGTGTAGAGATTGTCAATGAATATGAAAGACCAGAAGTAGAAGAAGGTGACATGATCAATAGTGTTGATCAAGTCAGAGGACCAGATACTTGGGAAGACTACAACGTCTTAGGGGAAAACATGGTAGTCGGTATAATCGATTCTGGGATTGATCCTTCACATAGAGATATGATTTTAAGTGAAGGTGTAGAATCTTCTCTTGATGAAAATTCACTAAATGGATTAGATTTGCCAGGTAAATTTTTTACAGAAAAAGTACCTTACGGATATAATTACTTCGATAAAACGGATGAAATCCTTGAAACAGGTAATACCAGTTCACAACACGGTATGCACGTAGCAGGAACAGTCGCTGCAAATGGGGATATCGAAAATGGAGGAATCAAAGGGGTTGCACCAGAAGCGCAACTTCTAGCACTTAAAGTTTTCGGGAATGATCCTAGCTTAGCAACGACATACGGAGATATCTATGTTGCCGCAATGGATGACGCTGTTCAATTAGGTGTAGATGTGCTGAACTTGAGTCTTGGTTCAGGAGCTGGATTTGTTAATCCAGAAAATCATGAACAAAAAGCTGTTCAGCGTATGAAAGAAAATGGAGTGGTCGTTTCCATATCTGCAGGAAATTCTTCACACTTTGGTTCTGGTTCAATAGAAGGTGGTTTGAATGATACGAATCCACTGACTAAAAATCCAGATATTGGAGTTGTAGGAACGCCTTCTGTTTCTGAAGCTTCTCTAAGTGTGGCATCAAGTGAAAATGACTTCAGTATAGCTGATGTAATGACTTGGCAAGCTGGAGAACTTGGTGGAACAGCACCTTACTTGGTAGCGGATAATGACCCTAAAGATATATTCGATGGGACAGTCGAATTAACTTACGCTGGACACGGAACACCAGCAGAACTAGAAGCAGCGGGTGTTGAAGGGAATGTAGCGGTCGTTTCTCGTGGTATGTTTACTGGCGGAGACGAGACTTATGCTGCCTTTACTGAGAAAGCTAAAGCTGCACAAGCAGCGGGAGCTATCGGTGTCATCGTTCACAATAACAATACTAGTGGTTTTGTAAGTATGCAGACTGAAGAAGCGATTACGATTCCGTATTTATTCATGCTTCAAAAAGCAGGAGACGAAATCAAAGCAGCTTCGGAAGCAGGAGAAACAGTTACCGCAAACTTTACTGGAGAGACAACAAATATTCCAGCTCCAATTCAAGGCCAATTGTCTTCATTCAGTTCATGGGGGTTAGCTCCAAATCTTGATTTCAAACCTGAAATCACAGCTCCAGGAGGAAATATCCTTTCTACTCAACAAGGAGATTCATACTCCTTAATGAATGGAACTTCTATGGCTTCTCCTCATGTTGCAGGTGGATCGGCTTTAGTGCTAGAAAGAGTTGATGAAGAACTAGGGTTAGAAGGTGAAGAAAGATCACACGTTGCCAAACAAATCTTGATGAATACTGCGGTTCCATTAACAGATAAAGGAACGGTCAACGATGCATTTGGTTTAGGAAATTACTATTCTCCACGTGCGCAAGGTGCTGGTCAGATGGACCTTTATGCTGCTCTTTCTACACCGGCTTGGGTATCAAGCCCGGCAGATGACGATGAAGGTAAAGTAGCACTAAGAGATTTCCAAGACTTTACAGAATTCCAACTAGAAGTTGAAAATTACAGTGATGAAGAAGTCCTCTATCTAGTAGAAACATCTGTGCAGACAGATCTTGCATTTGTGGATCAACTTGGTTTCACACCAGATTTAGTTGAAGCAGCTGGATTAGACAATGTAAAAGTGAATGCACCAGGTTACGTGACTGTTCCTGCGGGCGGAAAAACAACTGTGGATATTTCTTTAGATTTATCCGATGCTCAAGTTGAGTACTTGAATGAATCAACGGCACTTGAAATGCTTGATCCAACCGATGTATTTGAGAATGGTTACTTTGTAGAAGGTTTTGTAGAGTTTGTAGATCCTTTAGATAATCATCCTACTCTAAGTGTTCCTTACGCTGGATTTAATGGAGAATGGGATCAAGTACCTACAATTGATGCAATGCGTGGTTCTGAAGACACATTCTACAATCAGACTTCATTAGTATTTGAGGAGTATGTAGAACTTCTTCCTGGAATCGGGGTAACAGATTTATTCTATCTGCCTAGCTTAAATGTTCCAGCTTTAGGAGAAACAATGTTATTCAGTGCTGAACGAATGGGTGATATACAACCAGTTCTTTCCTTACTGAGAAACGTTAAAGAAGCACAATTCAATATCCTTGATTCAGAAGGTAATGTTGTACGTACATTAAGAAACGAAACAAACTTACGTAAAGACTATTTTGACAGAGGAAGAGCTAGTTCTAGTAATGTATTCAACCAAGCAGCTTGGGATGGAACTGTTTCTGGAGAAATAGCAGAAGATGGCGAATATGCATATGAAGTTCGTACATTAGTTGACTACGAAGGTGCAGAGTGGCAGTCATATACTTTTGATTTCCATATGGACAGTACTGCTCCTGAGTTAGAAGTTAAGTATGATGAGAGTGATAGAGTAGTCTCTTGGAATGCTCGAGATAATTACTCAGGTCTTTTTGGTATTGAAGTACACGTAGATGGAGAGTTACTGGATACTTTCCCAGCTAATGGCTCGGTAGAACAAAACGAATCAGTTGAAATTCCAGAAAACGGCGAACAAGTACAAGTCTTCGCGATCGATTATGCTGAGAACGTTGCTGAAGAAGTCGTAAACGTAGTCAATCAGCAAAAGCATGATGATATCGTTGTGAGTATTTCAGCGCCAGCTTTACTAGCAGGATTTACAACGCACGAAATTCCAGTTGCTGGTTCTGTTGAAACAAATGCTGAAATAACGAGTGTAACAGCTTATGGTCAAGAAATGACTGTGAACTACAATGCTGGAACAAATCTTTATGTATATGAAGGCGTGGTTACAGTTCCAGAAGACGGTGTATATGACATCAACGTTGTTGCAACTTCTGCTGATGGAGAAGAAGCGGGCGGAAATCGTCAAGTCATTGTGGATACGCAAGCACCTGTAATTGGACACAACGCTCCAAGTGTAAGTAGAGATAGTGAAGTGGAGGTTACCTTTAGCCTTTCCGATAACTTTGACGAACTACGTTTCTATGTAGATGATAATGAAGTTTTTGTAAATGAGTTCGAGTCTCCATACGAAAGAAGAGCATTCTCAACTGAAGTGACAAGAACACTTTCTCTAAAGGAAGGAAATAATACTTTTGAAGTTAGAGCGGTTGATATTGCCGGAAATGAAACAACTGATACAGTAGAAGTGACGTATAATCCTTCTTATGAATCACTTGCAAGAATTTCTGGAGAAAATCGTTTTGCAACATCGGTTTCTATCAGTCAGAATGGCTGGAATAGCTCAGATACTGTACTGATTGCAAATGGCTTACAATTTGCTGATGCACTTGCAGGTGTCCCGCTGGCTGATCAATTAGATGCTCCGATTCTATTATCCAGAACAGATAGACTCGACGAAGTTGTTAAAGAAGAAATCAGCCGCCTTGGTGCGACAAATGCAATTATCCTAGGAGGACCCAACACAGTCTCTCCAGAAGTTGAAGCTGCACTTAGTGGATCAGGACTTACTGTAGAACGTCTTGCAGGAGAAACAAGATTTGATACGGCTGTTCAAATTGCGAATAAACTGAATGAAGGCACACAGTCAAGTGTAGCTGTTCTTGCAAATGGCTTACAATTTGCAGATGCCTTATCAGTAGCGCCTTTTGCAGCAACAGAAGATATGCCAGTATACTTGACTAGAGGTAAAGAGTTGGAAGCTGATATTGCTGAAGCGCTCAACAGTTACGATAAAGTGTATGTTATTGGTGGACCAAATGCTGTTTCAAGTGCTGCAGTAGATGCATTATCTACAAGTGTCACTCGACTAGCGGGAGAAACACGTTATTCTACAAATGTGAAAGTGTTTGAAGAATTTGGTGTTGAATCTAATCGTCTATACGTAGCAACTGGAGCGGAATTTGCGGATGCATTGACAGGCTCAGTGTTAGCTGCTAAAAATGGTTCTGGTGTTGCGCTCGTTCGTAACGAACTGAAAGATGAGTTTGATACATTAATGACACGTCACCAATTTTCTGAATTCACCTTATTTGGAGGATTGAATGCCGTAACGGATATTGTAGAAAATCAATTAGGAAACTACTAATTAATAGAAATTTCGAATACGAAAAAGTAGTATCTCAATCATGAGGTACTACTTTTTTTGCTTATTGAAATAGATATAAACCCCTTACTTTTAAAGTAAGCGGCATAAAAGCGTACGTTAACACGAACTTTACATAAAATATATGTTTTAATTACAATGAATCTGTTGTTTCTTTAATAAGGTCATGCTACGATTAATTGGCACAATAAGATACATAAATCTGATTCTGGAAAGGAATTGAACAATGTTTAAAAATGGAAAAAAATTACTTACAACAATGGCTTTAACTACAACTATTGTAGGTGTAAGTGTACTTAACGAAACTGAGACAGTAAATGCTCAGACAACAACTGCAGCAACTAAGTATTCTCCAGTTTCAAGAATTCAAGGACAAACACGATTTCATACAGCTTCAAAAATCAGTCAAAAAGCTTTTTCATCTGCTGACACAGTTATCATCGCTGATTCTAGTGAGTTTGCGGATAGTTTAGCCGGCGTACCATTAGCTCACCAATTAGATGCACCGATTTTATTAGTTGATGGAAATAAACTAAGATCAACAACAGCTGCAGAAATGGGGAGATTAGGCGTTACAAACGCAATCATTCTTGGTGGCGAACAAGCAGTAAGTGAAAATGTTGAAAAAGATATTAACTCACTGAATATTTCTACAAGACGTATTGGTGGTGTAAACCGTTTTGAAACAGCAAAATTAATTGCTGATGAGTTAGCGCCATCTGAACAAGCAGTTGTTGTAGATGGTATGGAGTTTGCTGATGCTCTATCTGTAGCTTCTTTTGCTGCACAAGAAGGTATGCCGATTTTCCTAACCAGAACGGAAACATTGTCTAATGCTGAAGACCTTGAAAAATATGCAAACACACTCATTATTGGTGGAGAACAAGCTGTTTCTAAAGAAGTTGAATCAGAATTGAATAATCCAACTCGACTTGAAGGTGCAACAAGATATGATACAAATATCGAAGTTCTTGAACACTTTGGAGTAGATAGCAAAGAATTATTTGTTTCTACAGGAGCGAATTTTGCGGATGCATTAACAGGTTCAGTACTTGTCGCAAACAACGAATCAGGACTCGGACTAGTTAGACCGAACACAAGTGAAAACTTAACAGATTATATCACTGAAAATAAATTTACTTCACTGTCTATTCTAGGTGGCGAAAGTGCTGTCTCCTCTGAAATCGAGACTCAGTTAAATGATTTGTTTGAAGTTGAAACAGCTTCAATTCTTCATACAAACGATATCCATGGTCGTATGGCTGTCGGAGATGGTGGCAATGATGATGTAAAAGGTCTTGAATTCGTTCATGGTGTCTTTGATCATTATGAAGGGATTAGAGATCAAGTACTGATCATGGATGCTGGAGATACATTCCACGGAACAAATAACGTGAACCTATCAGAAGGCGAAACAATGATTCAAGCAATGAACGACATGGGATACCAAGTTATGGCTCCAGGAAATCATGAATTCAACTACGGAATTGACCGTCTGCTTGAAATTCAAGACCAACTAGATTTCCCAATTGTAGCTGCAAACTTAGAGTATGCAGAAACTGGTGAAAATGTATTCCCTGCACATTTTGAAACTGAAATCTTAGGACATGATGTAGCAGTAATTGGACTGGCATCTTCTGGAACACCAACTTCTACACACCCTAATAACGTAGAAGGTCTTGTGTTTACGGATGAAGTTGAAGCGACTCAAGCAGAAGTGGATAAACTATCTGAAGATTTCGAAAACATTGTAGTTCTTTCGCACTCAGGCTATTCTATCGATCAACAAATTGCTGAAAATGTTGAAGGCGTTGACTTGATTATTGGTGGACACAGCCACGACAAGATCGACAACCCAACTTTCCACCCAGGAACAGAAACAGTGATTGCTCAAGCTTGGGAACACACTAAAGCAGTAGGCGTAGTTGACTTTACTTTTGTAAATGGTGAGTTACTAGATTTACAAGGACACCTACATGATACAACAGAAGGTATCGAACCAAATCTTGAAACAAGAGACTATGTTTCAGGTGTTGTTGCTGATGTTGAAGATCAAATGAGTGAAGTCATCGGTTCTATTGATACAAAACTAGAAGGTGCTCGTGAAAACGTCAGAGTTCAAGAAACAAACCTAGGAAATTTGGTCGCAGATTCAATGCGTCAACGTGTTGATGCAGAAATTGGCATTATGAATGGTGGCGGTATTCGTGAGAGTATTCTTCCAGGAGAAGTGACTCGTGGAGATGTTTTGACAGTATTACCGTTTATCAATATTGCTCAATCTGTAGATGTTCCAGGAAGAAACTTACTAGAAGCTCTTGAATATTCTTACCGTGTATTACCAGCTCAAAATGGTGGATTCTTACATCTTTCTGGTGTAGAAGTCGTTGTAGATATTAATGAAGAACCAGGAAATAGAGTTCAAAGTGTTAGGGTCAATGGAGAACCACTTGACTTAGACCGCGTGTATTCTGTCGGAATGAATGACTTTACAGCAGCTGGTGGAGATGGATACTCAATGTTTGAAGGACTAGAAGTAACGTTAAATACTGGTGAATTGATGAGTGATCTATTAATGGACTGGATTGCTTCAGAAAAAGAAATACCAGAAGTAGAAGGTCGTATTACAATTATTCCTCAACAACCCTAATTACGATACAAAGGCGCTCCGTAAACAATCACAATGATTGTTTACGGGCGTTTTTTTTAGATCGTAAAAGAGAATAAGAAGTATTTTTAAATTTTCGTAAATTTCAAGTTTAAGTTAGTCACCTAGTTAAAAAAGATATTTGACCTTAATTGTTAGTAGGTTGTTGAAGGATATAGTCGTCATTTCTTTAGCACTAACGTGCTTAGACCACTTGGGACAACAAGCGTAGAGCATTGGCAAAACAGTCATGAGGGGTTTTATAGCCAAGTATTTTCCGAGGATAGTCATTCATCCATTGTTGTATTCTCAAGCACTGAGTTTCACTAAAATGACTGATAGCTTTACCTTTTGGAATAAATCGGCGGATAAATTTATGCTGGTTCTCGCTTGTGCCTCTTTCCCACGAAGCATACGGATGACTAAAATACACTTCAAGTGTCTCTTTCAGCGCTTCGTGAAGCCCTGCAAACTCAGATCCATTATCCGAGGTGATGGTCTTAAATACTTTAGAAAAGGTATCGCCGGCTTTAAGCCGTAATTGTTGGATTGCCTGATCAACGGATTCTTTATCTTTACCTCTGAGCTTAAGGATGATTTCAAAGCGTGTTTGACGTTCAACTAACGTCAATAAAACCGAATCGGTTTTCACTTTATTTCCGACAACTGTATCGATTTCCCAGTGTCCAAAAGTCTGTCTATTATCAATTTCTGTAGGTCTTTGTTCAATAGATTGGCCTAAAATCCGTTTGTTTGTTCGTCCTCTATAAGAAGTGTCTTTTGGTTTTCGTGATAGTTTTTCAAGTAGATCCATATTCTTGGTTCTCATGATACCTTTGTCAATCCATCCATAAAGAGTCGTTGTACAAGGAATAATAGAAGAGTCAAACAAGTCATGTGTTTTAGCAAAACCAATGACCACGTCCGGAGACCACTTTTCTAGTATCAATTTATCATCTGCCCACTCAATAAATGCATCCGTGTCAGCCCATTTTGGCCGACGGCCACAGTTCAATCGAAGCCTATCGTAAGCTGCTTGTCCGGTATCGGGATCGTAGATAGTCGTATAGTAATCATAAACTTTGCCGTTTTGCTTTTGGCGTTTAAGTTGAGTGATAGTTCCACGATGGATTTCACTATTGATGGTTTGCGGGACACGTCCCAGTGCATTCGCAATTTGACGATTGGAGTAGTTCTCAGTTTTTAAAATAGCAATTTGAGACCGTTCTGAATAAGATAAGTGTTTTCCCTTACGTGCTGATGTGTTATCGTTAGAGTGCGTCATGTGAATTCATCCTGTCTATTGAGAGTTAGCGGTAACTTCAATATAACATGAAATTCACATGGCGTTTTTTGTAGGTTAGCCTAAGTGGCTAACTTCATTATAAAATCCAGCATTTTTAAATTTTTTTGATCTGCGTTATTCTTTTACGTTGGAAAAAACTTTCTTAAATATAAAGATGTTAATATATGTCATCTGAAAATAGTTTTCTGTATGATATAAGTATAACTAGGTAAGGAAGCCTTGGCATTGTTAAAGGATTGACTACTTAAAAAAAGAGAGGACTAGATCAGATGAACAAATCGGTACCGAGAGTATTGAAAGGCTTAGGTATATTAGTAGTATTTTTTCTATTTTTAACTAGCAGTATCAAAGTAGAAGCCGCTTCAGAAAGAGTATCCAGGATTTCTGGAGAAAGACGTTTTGAAACGGCAGTTAGTATTTCAAATAGTGGATGGAGTCAGGCAAATACTGTTATGATTACGGACTCTCATAATTTTGCAGATGCACTCGCAGGTGTTCCTCTGGCGCATCAACTTGATGCACCGATCTTATTAGCTAGAGGAAATCAGTTAGAACCGGTAGTTAGAGCAGAAATAGGTCGATTAAATGCTAGTAGAGTCATTATATTAGGTGGTAGATCTGCAGTTTCTGAAGAAATTGAAAGAGAATTAACGGCTCTTGGATTGGTAACCGAGCGTTTAGAAGGAGAAACGCGTTTTGACACTGCCCAAGTGATCGCAAGAGAACTTGTTGCACTGACAAATTCCACAGAAGCGGCTATTGTGAATGGCTATGATTTTGCTGATGCTATGTCAGTCGCATCTTTTGCAGCTATGCAAGGTATGCCGGTCTATCTTTCAAGAGGTAATGAATTACCAGCTGGAGTGTCTTTCAATAGCTACCAGAGAACGTACATTATCGGTGGAGAAGAAGCGATTACTAATAACGTAGTGAGCCAATTAAATAATCCAACTAGACTAGCTGGTCCAACGCGCTATGAAACAAACCAAAGTGTTATTGATTATTTCAATATAAATTCAGATCATATTTACGTTGCTACTGGGAGACAATTTCCAGATTCACTAACGGGATCTGTATTAGCAGCAAAAGAGGGAAGTCCAATTGTGTTAACAAATCAAAACGAACCTACTCGTATCAGAAGTTATATTTCAGTTTCACCATGGTCTAGATTCACATTATTCGGAGGAGAAGCTGTTGTAAATAGAGAAACATACGATGTAATGCTGGATCAAGCTGTTGTATCGGAAATGGAAGATCATATATTCATGCGTACGAACGAATTAAGACGAACAAACAGCTTAAGCTCATTAGAACAACAGCCTTTATTACGAAAAGGGGCTCGTATTCGCTCTAGAGAACTAACAGAACTGTTTTCTCATACTAGACCTGATGGAAGTAATTTTGGGACTATCTTTGATGAAATTAATTATTCAACTAATGGAGCTGGAGAAAACATTGCTTATATTGGTGTTCCTTCAATTAATTTAGAAAACCAAAGTTTAGAGTATGCTCAAAACATTTATGAACTTTGGAGAGAAAGTCCAGGACATTATGAAAATATGGTCAGACCCTCGTATAACTTTCTCGGAGTTGGACTATATATTGATCGAAATAGGGTCAACGGAACTCAACTATTATCCAATTAACCGGTTATAAGAGTTATGGGATTATGTGCTAATATGATTGAGGATCCACAATTGGATACAAAATATAAAATTTTTCCCTAAAGATTAGATTAAATAGCAGTCTTTAGGGATTTTTTATGCTTTTAGTAGAGTATGATTAGAATTTCTCCTTAAAACCCAATACATTAGACAACTGTCTTTTTTGACTGGAGGTTTTGTTGTATAATAAATTCTATTGAGAACAACAATACATATAATGATAGATAGAAAGAGGATAATGGTTTGAGAGAAAAGTATAGCGTCTTGATGTCACTGTATATCAAGGAACAACCAAATTATTTGAAACAAAGCTTAGATAGCATGTTTCTACAAACGGCTTTTCCTGAGGAAATCGTCATCGTTAAAGATGGACCATTGACTTTAGAACTTGAACAGATACTTGAGGAGTATAATGCTCAGTATCCAGGGGTTTTACAGATCATTCCTCTTGAGCAGAATGTTGGACTAGGAAGAGCATTAGATATCGGTCTGAGTAATTGCCAGAACGAACTGGTTGCTCGAATGGATACAGATGATATTTCTTTAAAAGAAAGATGTGCGCATCAAATAGAAGCGTTTCATAAAGATCCAGAACTAGCGATCGTCGGAACCATGATAGATGAATTTATTGATGATCCTAATAGAATTGTTTCTTCAAGAGTGGTTCCTACCGAAACAGAAGAAATCAAACAATTCATCAAAAGAAGAAATGCCTTTAATCACCCGACTGTTATGTTCAAGAAATCTGCAGTTATAGATAGTGGTGGGTACGGTTCATTGAAACGAAGACAAGATATTGATTTGTTTTCAAGAATGATCAATAAAGGTTATAAAGCACGCAATTTAAATGAATCTTTACTCCTTTTTCGTTCAAATGAAGAAAACTTTAAACGAAGAAAAAGTTGGAGATCTTGTATCGATACCATCAAAGCACACTACAGAATCTTCAAGCAAGGAAATTGCGGGATTTCAGATCTGTTTTACGTAGCTTCCAGCCAGATGTTTATGTTTATTTCGCCAATGTGGCTTCTGAAAAGTGTGTCTAGTAAATATCTCAGAGTACAGAAATAAGAGGTGCAACATGATTGAATGGATTTCCAGAGCTTGGATGAAGGTCAGAATCAGTATGCATAAATCATTGAATCGTACGTTATATAAACAAGGCGTTATCGTATACGGTATACCGAAACTTGTTCATAGAGATAAGATTACTATTGGAAAAAATAGTACGATAAATGAAAATGTCTACCTCTATGGAAGAGGCGGAATCGTGATTGAAGATGGCGTATCACTTTCCTATAATGTTTCTCTGATTTCTTCCGGATACCGCACGAGTGATTGGATGGAAAACAAAAAGCATAAACATCATGAAAGTGATCCAATCAAAATAGAACGAGACTGCTGGATTGGGGCCAACACGACTGTATTAAAAGGCATTACAATTGCAGAAGGCAGCATTGTAGGAGCTGGGTCAGTCGTTACAAAAAATCTAACAGAACCAAATGCTCTATATGCTGGAAACCCAGCACGCTATATCAAGTCATTGAAGCCACCGAAACTTTAAAAAAGGAGATAGAATTGTGTCGAAAAAACCATTGCTGACCATATTTACACCGACATTTAATCGGGCGCAAGAGCTGAAAAGAGTTTATGCGAGTTTAATCGTTCAGACGTCTAACAACTTTGTCTGGAATATACTGGATGATGGGTCTGAAGATGAAACAGAAATGATGGTCGAAGCATGGAGAGATCAAAATATTATTTCTATCTCTTACGAAAAACAACAAAACCAAGGTAAAACAAAATCAATGAATAAAGGAATCAAAGCATCGAAAACAGCATTATGGATGTGTCTTGATTCAGATGACTGGCTTCATGAAGAAGCTGTTAAAGTAATTGAACGGTATGATAAAAAGATGGTCGATCAGCCGAATGCTTGTGGAATGATTGGCTTACGTAGACTACCTAGTGGACAACAAATGCAAAACAAAAAAATTCCTGAATCCTACGATATGATCAATTATCATCATCTTAGATATGAGCTTGGAATCGAACCGGAATATTTAGAGGTCTATAAAACGAATATTATCAAAAATTTTTTATACCCAGAAATAGCTGGGGAAACATATTTTCCGCTCAGTTATATGCACGACCGCTTGTCCAAAGAGTATGATTTTTTAGTTGTGAGAGAACCGTTGATGTTTATTGAATATCAAAATGAAGGTATGACTAAAAAACGAAACCAACTGATTATCAATAATCCTATCGGCTATATGCTATTTAAAAAACAATTACTTGAATTAGCGCCTACGAATAAGGTTGCACTTGTGTCAGCGATTGCTTATAATTCAGCGGCTATACTAGCTAAAAGAAGAGATCCAGTTAATACAATTAAAGGAAAAATGCTGGCCGGCATCGTCTACCCAATTAGTTTGATAGATTACGTACTTAGATTCAAACTGAAACAGAATCTTCATCTTGAGAAAACCTATAAATAAGGGGATAACATGGAGCATAATCAGCCAATCAAAGTCCTACACATCTTGAAAAACATACAACGTGGCGGGGTCGAACAGTTTTTATTGAATCAATATCGTATTTTAAAAACAAAAAATATTCGATTTGATTTCTGTTTGTATGGTCCTGATACCTCAAAAGATGATGCGTATATGATTCAAACATTTCAGTCAATGGGTAGCCGCTTTTTTTATCTACCTTATCCCAACAAACATTTTTTGAAATTCAGAAACGCTTTTAAACTCACACTAAAAGAACAAAACTACCAGATCGTTCATTGTCATCAGAATTTATTCAGCGGTGTCATTCTACCGATTGCAAAAGCTGCTCAAGTACCGGTTAGAATTGCGCATGCGCACACTTCCAAAGAACGTAAAAACCTTTCGGTACCTAGAAAGGCCTACACTCACTTAATGCGTCGGCAGATAAAAAGAGCAAGTACGCATGTACTAGGTGCCTCTTACGCAGCAAATAAATTTGTTTTTGGAACAAAAGAAGAAGCGGAGTTTTTACCAAACGGAATTGAGTTAGAAAGTTTCTTGAAAGTCAGTGAACAAAGTTTGAGAAAAGAACTGGGTTTATCTTCTGATAGTTTATTAATCGGACATGTAGGGAGTTTCAAACAGATAAAGAATCATCCGTTTCTTTTAGAAGTCTTTCATGAATATAGCTTGCAAAACCAGAATGCTCATTTGATTTTGATTGGTGACGGCGAAGAACTTCAAAAGATGAAAGAGTATGCTGAAACACTAGGGATCAATAGGAAAGTACACTTCCTTGGAAATCGCGAAGAAATCGCCGAACTGCTGATAGACTTGGACTTATTCTTATTTCCATCATTATTTGAGGGACTAGGCATTTCTTTAATCGAAGCACAAGCTGCTGGTATTCGATCACTGGCTTCAAATACAATTCCAAGTGAAGTGGATTTAGGGTTAGGGATTTTAAGGTTTCTAGATTTAAATCAACCAGAGGATTGGGTAGAGACCATGAAACAACTACTTTCAGAGGAATACACAAAGCCTTCTATTGAAGAAAGGTGTAAGATCATCCAAATGAAAGGGTTCAATAGTGAGACCAGCGCAGAACGCTTACAAAAAATTTACGAAGAAGCAATCAGATAATGATTCTTAATGATCATTATTTAACAGTATAATAAGATAAAGAATCTTCATAACTTCTTAAACAAATCTATGATAAACTAATAGCTGAATTAATTTTGAAGCTAGTGAATTGAGGGCTACAACTAATGAACAAGAAAAAAATCGCGTTAGTTTTTGGTACTCGTCCAGAAGCGATAAAAATGGCACCCGTCATCAAAGAACTTGAAAAGCATCCAAATGTCTTTCAAGTAACGGTCATTGTCACAGCGCAACATCGTGAAATGCTTGACCAAGTATTAAAAGTTTTCGAGATCAAACCAAATCACGATTTAAATATTATGAAAAAAAATCAGACCCTTTCAGACATAACGATCAATGTCATGAAAGGTTTAGAAGAACGATTTATCACAGAGCGACCTGATATGGTATTGGTGCATGGGGATACAACCACTAGTTTTGCAGCGGCACTTGCTGCTTATTACCAAAAGATACCGATTGGTCATGTGGAAGCGGGACTTAGAACATACGACAAGTATTTTCCTTTCCCAGAAGAAGCAAACCGCCAATTGATTGATAATTTAGCAGATTTATTTTTCGTTCCAACGGAATTGACAAAAAACAATTTGTTGAATGAACATAAACCCAAAAGTCAGATCATCGTGACGGGTAATACAGCAATCGATGCGATTCAATATACAAAAGATTCAAAAGTAGAGCATGATCTATTCAGTCAGATGACAACGGATAAAAAATGGGTTTTGCTTACCATGCACCGTAGAGAAAATCACGGTGAACCTATGAAAGAAGTTTTCCAGGCCATAAGAAGAATTGTTGATCAGAACGCAGATGTTGCGGTGGTTATGCCGGTTCATATGAGTCCCGTCGTGCAGGAAATAGTTGAAGAGGTTCTAGCAGGACATGAGCGAATACTACTGGTAGATCCATTGGAAGTGGATGCGTTCCATAAAGTCATGAGTAAATCATATCTGATCTTGACAGATTCTGGTGGTTTGCAAGAGGAGGCGCCGGCATTAAATATTCCTGTTTTAGTATTAAGAGACAAAACTGAAAGACCAGAAGGCCAAAAAGCTGGGACGCTCAAAGTGATTGGTACGAATCAGGAACGTGTGTACACTGAAATGACAACCTTGTTGAATGACAAAGAAGCTTATCTGGCAATGGCACAAGCGTTGAATCCTTATGGAGATGGTACAGCTAGTCAGAAAATTGCTATAGCATTAAAACGGTATTTTGAATTAGACGAGAAAGGATAGAACATTAAATGAACGAAAATCAGATCAGTGTAGTGATCCCTACATTTAATAGACCTTCTTTTCTCAAAAGAGCGATGGAAAGTGTTTTAAAACAAACGTATCAAAATGTTGAAATTATAGTGGTCGTTGATGGCGTATCAAACGCGACTGAGCAATTAGTAGATGAAATTAAAGCTAAGTCAACGACCAAAATTACCTTGATTCAAACAGAAGAAAAAGTGGGCGGTAGTGAAGCACGAAACATTGGAATTAGAGCTGCAACAGGTGAGTTGATTGCCTTACTGGATGATGACGATGAATGGTTTGAAAATAAACTAACTTCACAGATAGCCTTACTGAAACAGAAAAATCTAACTACGGATACAGCTTTTCTTTGTTTTACAACATTATTAAGATACAAAGAGAAAGACCAAGAAACGTATACCCCCTTACCAAATGTGAACTATGAGGAAAGTGGAAAAAGTAAAATTGCTGACTATTTGTTTGAAACAGAAGGCTTAAGAAATATCGGTTTTATTCAAACGTCTACCGTACTTGTACCGAAATGGATGGCGATAGAAACACCGTTTACGGTTGGTTTGCCAAAGCATCAAGATTGGGATTGGCTACTGAAACTGGATAAGGAACAAAATTTGACGATTATCCAAGATACTGAACCACAGATTATCTATCATTCTGATGTTCCCAAAGATACCAGAATAGGGTATATTAACAGATGGCGTTTCACTGAACAATGGGGTGCAGACCATAAAGCGGTTTTTAGTAGTCAAGGGTATGATAGTTTTATTTTGAATTACGTTATGCTGAGTATCGCAGAAGATAGTCAGTTAACTAAAAAAGAGCGAATAAAAGAACTGAAAGTTAGATGGAAAACTTTATCTTTTAAAACAAAAATTAGACCGTATTCCTGGAAAATGATCATTTATATGATGAATGCATTGAAAAACGGATAGATCGGCTAATCAATAGAGACAACGAGTAATGTTAGGAGGCTCCCTCATGGGACAAAGTGTTGGATTTGATAGAACAAAAAAGATTTTAATCGCATTAGCAGATGTTGTGATATTCCATTTATCTGTTGTGTTCTCCTTTTTAGTGAGATATGGATGGGAGATTCCTTACTACAACTACATGTCATATGAAAGTGCTATGTTTTACATTTTCGCTGTATTTGTATTTTTGAATATTTTGTTTGGGGTTTATATACTCTATAATAAATCGCGAGCAGATTTCTTATATCTGACCGTCATTATACAATTGCTGATGTCTTTCATCATTATGGCAACAACCTTTTTTGGAAGATGGTTTACTTTCCCAAGAAGTGTTATAGCAATTATTTTTATTGTCAGTACAATTGCGCTCTTCTTATGGAGAGTATTGGTATTCAAACTGTATGAACGTATTGATGGAACAAAAAAAGTCATGGTTGTGGGATCAAAAGAAGCCTGCAAAAAAGCCATCCACAACTTTGAGCACTCGAAAAATAGTCGCCACATTATTACAAAAGCAAACGTAGATCACTATTTTGAAAATGTCAAAGCGCACATGGATTCAGTTGATATAGTTTATCTAGCAGATCAAATTGATGATGATGAAAAAAGGAAAATTTATGAAGTATTGATTCGAAATGACAAAAAGCTCTTTTTAAATACAAACTTTGAAAACCTAGTTCTAGTCAATCCGAACATCATGAGTATTGAAGACGAAAGTGTGATAGAAGCTTCAAACTTCAGAATCTCTCCTGAAAATGATTTGGTTAAAAGAACGATTGATTTCGTGGTTTCGCTAGCTCTTTTGGTCATTACTTCGCCAATCTTGCTTATCGCAGCGATCTTAGTGAAAGCAACGTCTAAAGGACCTGTATTCTATAAACAAACTAGAATTACTAAAGATCAGACAGAATTCAGTATTTTGAAATTCAGAACAATGGGTGCAACTGCTGAACAAGATTCTGGACCAGTATTATCTACCGCTAATGATGTCAGAGTTACACCGGTAGGGAAATATTTCAGAGCACTTAGAATTGATGAATTACCGCAATTGATTAATGTACTAAAAGGCGAGATGGCACTAGTCGGACCAAGACCAGAAAGACCATTCTTCGTTGAACAATTTGAAAAAGAAAATCCTTATTATTATTTAAGACACAATATTCGTGCCGGTATCACCGGATATGCACAAGTATATGGTAAATATGCGACAGACTTTAATAGTAAACTGAATTTCGATTTGCTGTATATCAAAAAGTATTCACTGATTATGGACGTGAAAATCATGTTACAAACAATCAAAATATTATTTGACAAAGTTTCTTCTCAAGGTGTTGAAGAAGAACTCGTATTGATGGAGATTCCAGAAAAAGTTCAAGTATTGAAATAAACAATCAAACAGTATGAAGGAAGGAGAAGTTGAGATGCAAAAACAATCAATGTGGTCTAGATGGAACAGCTGGAATCATCAGCAGGCTTCTATCTGGAGCTTGATCTTGCTAAGCATGGTCAGCCTCTCTTTCTTTCTATCTGACTGGTTGATTAGTATTGTAACCTTTGCGGATATCACATTAGGGTTTGTGCTTGCAACGCTGATCGTTATTGGAGCATTCAAAGTTAAAACAACACAGGTTAAATGGATAGGGTTGCCATTAGCGATAATACTCATCAATAACGGGTATCAGTTTTTTACAAATTACAGTTTCAATATTCGATTAGGCATCGCTAGCTTTATAAAAATTGCTTTTTATTTAGTCGTGATTACAAGTCTGTTTAACTACATAAAAGAGAGAAGCTTTGAAAAGAAGTTTTTATTGATTTTAAACTGGGCGGCACTGATTCTCGGGGTGATTGGAATCTATATTACGATTGCACTCTATTCAGATGGGCAATTGCCGTATAGATTCTTCTGGGAATTCACCAGATACGACATTTATAGTTACTTTTTCGAATCTAATCCGGCAATCATCAGAACGAGAAGTCTGTTTTCAGAACCAGCACACTTTGGCTACTTTTTGAATTTGGTATTAGCATTCAACTTATTTTCTCGAATAAAATTTGAGAAGCAGTGGCTATTTAATTTCTTACTGACTTTGATCATTTTCAGTACCTTTTCTTATAGTATGATTGGAATCATGGGTCTGTATTTTGGGATGAAAATCACTAAAAAGATTATCGACAAAGAAATGAAGTGGCATTCCAGTTACTGGGTATTGATTATTGGACTCGTTGTGCTAACGGTTGTTTTCTGGGAATTCATAGAAGTGACCTTAGTGCAAAGAACCTTGGCTTTATTTAGCGGAGAAGATACCTCTGCTCAAATGCGTTTGATCGAAAGCTGGCATTATATTCAAAGAAACACCATACTGTTTGGGAATGGTATTGGGCATACGCCAGTCATTACCAATACATTTGCTTATTTCCAATCTGATTTAGGCATTCTTGGAACAGTCGCAGCGCTCGCACTAACTATTTCGATCATGAAACACAACTTTGCGTTAGGCGTCCTGTTTGTTTTACTGAATGTTTCCAAAGGTGGCTATTTGGGACCAGCTTACTGGCTAATGGTCTTATGTGTCCTCGTATTCATGAATCATACAGGATCTGAATATTCAAAACATCAATTTAAAATTTACAATTCAAGTAATTACAAAGTAGGAGGTTAGACATGGTATTTTATATCGCTGTATTCTTAATGCTGATCGGTTTAGGAATCTTAGAAGCATTGACAGATAATAAGAAAGTTGTTTTTATATCAGGATCACTGCTTGGTTTGATGGCTGGTCTCAGACACTATACAGGATACGATTTCACTTCCTATGAGCAGTACTTTGATGAAGTACACAGTTTTAGTCAATTATTCGACGGCAGTATTCGCTTGGAACCGGGATATCTGTTTCTAGTTGCTTTATTCAGAACACTTGGGTTCAACTACTATACTTTTGTCTTGTTCTTCTCGTTGATATCTCTAATTTTATTAACGATATTCTTATACAAATATGTCAGTTATCCCTCTTTTGTTATGGTCTATTACTATGCACGCTACTTCCTAGCAAGAGATATGGGACAAGTCAGAGCTTCCCTGGTCGCTATTATCGTCTTGTTCGCAATCCCATATATTCAAAAAAAGGAACCACTCAAATTTTTAGGAATTATTTTCTTAGCATCAATGATTCACTATTCAGCTATTCTCTTTATAGGTATTTATATGCTTCATTACTTTATGCAAGAGATCAATTTCAAAAAAGCTTTTTTCTTAATGGCTTTGGCTACATTGATGGGATTTGTCATTCAAAATCCTTCGCTGTTTATCACCTTGATTCCCGAAGGCTACAAAAACTACTTTACCAGTCCGTCACACGCGAGCGGTGCTTGGCTTGAGTATCCAATTTTATGGATGCAGATTTTGATTTTCACTGGTGCCGTCTATTTCATTAGAAAAGATCAATCGAGTGAAAAAGGATGGTATAATATACTAGCAACGGCCTACTTAATTGCAATCTTGGCACTGCTTGCTACAGGTAGACTAGAAACAGTTGGAGGTAGAGTTAGTACGCTATTCGCAACTACTGAAATCTTATTAGTCCCTTATCTATTCCAGAACATTACGAGATATAAAATGATTAATATTATTGGCTTCGTTGGTTTTTCAACAGTTGTCTTTATTTTGATATTTATTATTTCTGGTATGTATAATCAATATATTCCTTATCAGACAATATTTTAAGCTGATACAAAGAAAAGGAGATCACTATGAGGCAGCCCTATTTTAGTATTATCATGCCTGCATATAATGCTGCAAAAAGTATTGAACAAACAGTAAACAGTATTCTGACGCAAAAGTGGACAGATTTTGAGCTGATCATTGTGAATGACGGTTCTACAGATGCCACTGAACAAGTTGTACAGAATCTTACTTATACAGACTCTAGGATCTCTCTAAAAACGATTCCTAATGGGGGACCGGGAAATGCCAGAAACATTGGAATCCAGCAGGCTACCGGACAGTATCTTTATTTGATGGATGCAGATGATGGTTTACCAAAAGGTGCTCTTAAGATCTATGCGGCGATTCTTGAGGAAAGTAGGCCGGATTTAATTGTGTCTTCTTATGCACTGAATGTGATGGACAAAGGTGAAGTCGCTGAGACTAGAGAAGTCATTGCAGAAAATCAATTGATTGAAAGTAATGAAGCTTTTCTTCAACATCTTTATCCATTGATGAATCAGCAATTGATGTATGTGATTTGGAATAAAGTTTACAGATTGAACATTATCCAGGAGAATCAGATTCAGTTTCCACCTTATAGTAGTTGTGAAGATCGACTATTCAATATCCGGTATTATAAACACGTCGAGAAAGTTAAAGTGGTTTCGGATGTGTTATACCGCTATTCATTCGAAGGGCGCCATAGCCTGACAAATAAATTCCTGATGAACAAGTTTGATACATTCGTGGAATTTTATGTTGAATTAAAGAAACTGACGTTAAATCATTTAGATGGATCGAGTGCTTTATTCCTTAAAGGCGTCATGTCTTGTATCATCCCTGTGCATAGTCCAGAATGTCCATTCACGTTCAAACAAAAATTAAGTTATATTAAAACCATTTTGCATCATCCAGAAGTTGTCCAAGCTACAAAACTTTCTAGTAAAGAGGGGCTGATGAGAAGAGCGATGAGTTTGCTCTTTAAATCAAAAAGTAAAAGACTTGTCTATATCGCCTCAAGAGTAATGTATATTGTGAGCAATACTTCTCCAAAAGTGATTGAAAAGTTAAAAGGGAATTTCTAATTCTGATCAGAAAGCTGAGGAAATCATCAATGTCTAAGCCTTTAAGAGTTCTCCATTTCCAAGGTCGAATGGGAAGAGGAGGCGCAGAAACCTTTATGATGAATACGTACAGAAATCTCGACCGTACAAAGATTCAGTTCGATTTTCTGATCTACGACGAATTCAAAGATGTTCAGCCTTATCATAAAGAAATTGAATCACTGGGTGGTCGTATCTTTTATGTGACCAATCCTAAGAAAAATATTTTTAATTACATCAAAGAAGTGAAACAATTGCTGAAAAAAGAATCTTTTGATATTGTTCATAGCCAAGTCTTTTTCGGTGGTGGATTAAATCTCTGGCTAGCAAATCAAGCTGGAATCAAAAAAAGAATTGTCCATAGTCACGCAACAGCTCATGAGCAAGGTCAAAGTATCGTATTTAAAACGATTAGAAAGGTCCTTGACCAGTTGATGTTCAAGTATGCGACTGACTATCTAGCTTGTTCTTATGATGCTGGAAGAGCATTATTTGGCAATGATCACGACTTTGTATTTGTTCCTAATGGAATTGACTTAGAAAAATATCGTTCTGTTCCACTATCTAAAACAGAAATCAAAGCACAACTGTCTATTGATGATAAAACTTTCGTTGTTGGACATATTGGGCGTTTTGAAGAACAAAAGAATCATGCCTTGTTGGTTGAAATCTTTCAAGCAATCCTTGAGAAACAACCAGATAGTCATTTGTTACTATTAGGAGAAGGTTCTCTTGAGGAAAGTATCAAAGAAAAGGTAGCATCGCTTGGAATAAACGAAAAAGTGTCTTTTCTAGGCGTAAGAGAAGATATACCGGAACTGTTAAAAGCATTTGATGTCTTCTTGATGCCTTCTCTTTACGAAGGATTACCGATTTCTGCTGTAGAAGCACAGGCATCAGGGAATAAATTGGTACTTGCAGATACAATTTCCAAAGAAACAAAACTGTCAGAGAATGTCACGTTTGTTCCACTAGATAAGCCAAAAGACTATTGGGCTGAAAAAGTGCTCTCAGAACCACTAGGGAACGAGGCACTCAAGGAACTGGAAGCATATGACATGAGACATACGGCTCGAATGATGGAAGATATATATTTAAATTGGAGGAACTAAAGTGAATCTTATACCCACATGGAACGAAATTAAATCATTTTTCAAAGTCAATAAAAAGCTTATAGGGATTTCGATAGCTGGATTTCTAGTTGTGTTTTTAGCTTTGTTTGGTTATAACTTGCTAAGCTCGGATTCTGAAATATTAGAACCAGAGTATCTATCACAAGAAGAAGTTGTTGAGATTTTAGAAAGAGAACCAGAAGATGTATCTGTAAGTGAACTAGATCAAGTTAAAGAAGCGCTCGGTCATGACCGATATACATTCAAAGTATTGGTAGAAAAAGAGTCTCAGGAGTTTATGAACAATCAAGCAGTACTTACAAATATTATGATTAGTGAAGATGTCGTATCGATGATTGAAGAGAGATCAGGTGTTGCAATTGAACCTGAAGCGATTCATTCGATTGGGGTAGCTAGCGAAAACGATATTTTACGTGTTGTAATCGGAACAGCTGATGTAGCGGACAACGAAAAAATTGCGAATGCGTATTATGATCTTATTACAAATCAAGAATTACCTTTTCTTGAAGATAAAACAGTCTACGCAATGGACGACGAGCCGTTTCTAGAAGAGGAACAATCTTGGTTCGATCTTGCTGGAACTCAATTAGCAGAGCTTTCTACTACTGCTATCACTGTAGCCATTGTTGGTGGAATCATACTTTCAATTATTGTGGCTGTACTGATTGCTATTTTAAAATCCGTATTCCAGAAAAAAGTACCCATTTCTTATAAATTAGAAAAAGATGCTAAAGATAAAGTGGTTTATTTAACTAAACTAGCTTCTGTTTCAGAAGAACAATATTTAAATAATCTAGCTTTTGCGATTGAAAATCCGACTTCTAAAAAGAAACTTGTTTTGAGCCAACAAGTATTACCTACGGAATTAAGCAAAAAGTTGTCTCAAAAAGCCGTTTCAGGACAACAAACAAAATTAACAATTGCTGACGAAGTATCTAATACGAATCCAGCGTACACTTATGACGAAGTTGTGATTCTAGTGAAACAAAATCAAACCGATAAAGACTGGTACAAAAACCAAAGAATTCAGATTGAAAAACTGGATGCACCTGTCACAATCGTACAATACTAGAAAGAGGGGGAGACCCCTCTTTTAATTTGCCATTTTAGAGGGTATACTTTAGTCTATGAGCAAATAGTAGTTTGTGTAAGATCAGAGAAGAGTTAAGGAGATTATATGTACAATTTAACGGTTATTATTCCCCACTATGAATCTGTAGAGACTTTAAAGAATCTGCTGCACACGATTCCTAGTTCAGAAGATATTCAAGTGATCGTAATAGATGATCATTCCATTAAAACTAAAGCTTCATTTCAACAACTGGCATCAGAATACCAAAACGAAAACGTTCTTTTTGTAGAAAACCGCCATGGTAAAGGTGCAGGTGGATGCCGAAACACGGGGCTAGATTTAGCAGAAGGTAAATGGTTATTATTTGCAGATGACGATGATTTTTTCACTGAGAACTTTTACGATAAAGTCTCTCAATACTTTGAAACGAATTTAGAAGTAGTTTTCTTCACGCCCACCAGTATGGAACTTGAAACGGGTGAGTTGACAGAGCGTCACGAAGAGTATGCAAAACTAACGAAACAAGCACTAAAAGACCCATCCAAGCTCAATGATTTAAACCTTAGATACAAATATATGGTGCCATGGTCCAAACTAATCAGTCGTGAATTCATTGAAGAACATCAAATCAAGTTTGAAGAAGTGATGAGTTCAAACGACGTCATGTTTTCAACACTCGTTGGGTATTGGCTTCAAAATTATCATGTGAGTGATGAAGTGATTTATTGTGTGACTAAAAGTGCTGGGAGCTTGATTACGACAGTAAGTGAAGCTTCTTACTTCACTAGACTGAAAGTCTTTATTACTTACTACAAATTCCTTAAAACCAATCTAGATAAAGATTCATTTGCGCTGTTGGATTTAAGTGGCTTGACTTCAATCATTACAGCAATCAAATACAAACTACCTTCAAAAGCGATTTTAAAAGCACTTTATCTCTTAACTTCAAACCGAGTTACTTTAATAAAAGGAAAATACATTAATCCAATGTTTGTGCTGAACAAAGTAAAATTTTATTTAAAAGAATATGCTAACGAAAAAGATTACCATACAAAATAAGGTTAGGACAGATCAATCATGAGTCAGATTAAAGTAGGTTACGTCTGGGATTCATACCCAAATACACGCAGTATTATTGATATCGTTGATGGTGTAGAGTACCAAAAAATCTTTGATTACTATAAATTTCTAAGTTATGTAGCTTATGTACCTAAGAAACTAAAATTACCGAATGCAGAACACAACTTTGCCGATGTGAAACATGCATTCAATGACTTTGGTTTGAACAAAGTCGATTTACTGCATTTCTTTAATAATATTAGCTACGGTAAAACGCCTTGGGTCTCTACGTTTGAAACCTTTATTCCAAGATTTTCTCCTTTACTGGATCATCAAACAAAAGGCATTCCAAAACAAAACAAACAACTGGAAAAAGCTTTAAAGGCTCTGGCAGGAGATACTTGTAAAAAAATCCTAGCGATTTCAGAGTGTACAGCGAACTTTGAAACGACATTATTGAATCACTATCCAGAGTACAAAGAGCGTATCGAGCAAAAAATGGTCGTAATCCATCCTCCACAGAAACTTCTGGTAGAACGTTATGAAGATAAAATGATCAAAGAATCGGATGCTTTATCGTTCATTATCGTCGGAGGAGATTTTTTCCGTAAAGGTGGACTAGAAATACTTAGAACGTTTGAAAAACTTGTGAATCAGCAGAACATTCAGCTACAACTGACGATCGTCAGTAAGCTGGATGCCTATGACTATGCTACAAAAGCCGGACAGAAAGAAATTGACGAAGCTGTTTCCATTATTGAAAGAAATCAAACATGGATTACCCATCACAAGAGTCTTCCGAACACTCAAGTACTAGACTTAATGAAATCCCATCAGATCGGCTTATTACCGACTTGGGCAGATACGTATGGATATTCAGTATTAGAATTGCAAGCGAGCGGTTGCCCAGTGATTACAACAGATATTAGAGCACTATCTGAAATCAATAGTAATCAGCACGGTTGGGTGATCGATGTACCAAAAAATGAGTTTGGTGAAGGGCTATATGTGACCGAAGAACAGCGAACAGAATTGAGTCAGGTGATCATGGATCAACTAGAAAAAATTGTGCTGGATATCTTTCAAAATAGAGATCAAGTAAGAACCAAAGCTGAGAAGACAATTAGTTATGTTAAAGAACATCATGATCCAAGTGATTATGCAGATAAAATTCGTGAAATTTATAAAGATGCTTTAAAGTAAATACTTAATATAAATTTTAGTTAAGTACTGTACACTTTGATTTAATGAGTTTAAAAAACGTATTTGTAAGAAAGAAGGAATTAACGCAATGTCGAAAAGCGATTTTAAGACAGGGATTATATTCAGTGCTATAGGAAAATATTCGAATATGATCATTAATATTTTGATCAATGCAGTCTTGGCTAGACTATTGACACCTGAAGAATATGGTATCGTAACCATCGTGCAAGTGTTTCTAGTATTTTTTGATATGCTAGCGGACATGGGGTTTGGACCAGCCATTATCCAAAATCAAACATTAGATGACGAAGATACAGGATCCATTTTTAAATTTTCAGTCATTGTCTCTTTTATTTTAGGGCTTGTATTTGCCTTACTGGGACAGCCTGCGAATAACTTTTATGATCAAACGGTCTATGTACCTATATTCATCATTATGGGATTCGAGATTTTCTTTTATGGACTCATGATTATTCCTAGGGCTTTATTACTCAAAAGAAAAGACTTCAAATCTGTAAATGTATTAGAAGTTGTATCGAATATACTTTTTGGTATAGTTGCCATTGCTTTAGCGTTGCTCGGCTTCAGTTATTATTCAATTATTATTGGTCGATTGATAAAGGTATTAACAATGTTTGCCTTCTATTTTAGTCGTACGAAAATTAATTACAGAGCTAAGTTGAGAAAAGAGCCTATTTTAAAAATATGGGCCTTCGCAAGAAACCAGTTTATGTTTAACTTCATCAATTATTTCTCTAGAAATCTGGATAATATCTTGATTGGTCGGTTTATGGGGTCATCTCCACTTGCATTCTATAATAGATCTTACCAGTTATCTGTCTATCCAAATACAATCTTAAGTGGGGTACTGACTCCCGTTATTCAACCGATTATGTCTGACTATCAAGATCAGAAGCATGTAATTAAAGACGTTTATTTGAAAGTTATTCGTCTACTAGGAGATATCGGTATTGCCGTATCAGTTTTTTGTTTCTTTGCAGCTCGGGATATTATTCTCTTGCTTTCCGGTTCACAGTGGGAAGCCAGTATACCCGTATTCCAAATATTAGCCATATCGATTTGGGTTCAAATGATTGCATCTAGTACCGGTGCCTTTTATCAGTCAGCGAACCGTACAGATTTGCTGCTATTCTCAGGTATACAATCTACCATCTTTAACGTCATTGCAATCTGCTATGGAGTTTATCTTGGTACAATCGAATCAGTAGCCATGATGGTTGTTATATCCTTTACGATTAACTTTGTCATAAATAATTACTTATTAATGTATAAAGTTTTTGAATCGACATACAAAGAAGTACTGGTTGCTTTATCGAAACCATTAGTAATGGGACTAATTCAGTTTTTACTATTCTTCTGGTTGCCAGATATCACTTCTATTATCTTCTTCAATTTAGTATACAAAGGAATAATCTTTGTGATCGGTTTGCTAGTTGGTGTACTGGTTACAAAACAATTCAAAGAATTGAAAGATCTTGTCGTAAATTAAAAAATATTTTCAAAAAGGGCTTAACTCTTATGAACAGTATGTTTATAGGATTTAAAGCCCTTTATTTTGTGAAATATTCGAGAAAGGACCTATTTTATTCAAAAAATGTATCAAATAGTTGTCTAAATTATTGAAATGACTACAAAAAAAAGTAATTTTTACCCATAAGCAGTTGTAATGTCGGAAGTCATATAATAGAATTGGGAAGTGAGAGTGTTTATAATATAATAAATTAGATTCAATCTAAATTGTTATTATATTTACATAAATTAATAAAAATGTATTAATACGTTAGGAGGTTAGCTTTTGAACAAAAAACTCTCAATCATTATTCCAGTTTATAACGTAGAGGATTATATTGCAGAATGTATCCAGTCAGTGCTCAAGCAAATAACAAATGATACAGAACTGATTGTTGTAGACGATGGAAGCACAGATCAGAGCTTAGAAGTGATTTATAATCTTCAAAAAGATACGGATTTCACTGTGATTGCGCAGAAGAACTCAGGTGTGTCTGTAGCAAGAAATAAAGGCATGTCTGAAGCGGTAGGAGAATATATGGTGTTTATTGATTCAGACGATTACTGGAGAGAAGATACCATTAGTCAACTTTTGCCACTCGTCGAACGATATGAGCCTGATATGGTGAGATTCAATGCAACACCTTTTTATGAAGAAGGCGTCGCACTAGATTATACCGTCGTAAATTACGATCTTAGCGAGTTTCTAAAAGAAGAGAAACTCTATACAGGAAAGTCTCTTAAAGCGAACTTGGATAGCTTTAAAGCAAGTCCATGCTTGTACATTTTCAAGAAGTCACTTGTCATCGATAATGGAATACTGTTCGAAGAAAATATCATTCATGAAGATCAGTTGTTTTCTACTCAATTATTTTTAGAAGCTAAAAGTATGCTTTACTTGAATGAAGATCTGTATTACCGAAGATATCGATTGAATTCAATCACGACAAACCGCTCAATAGAACAGTTGAAGTATGCTTACATCTCTTACTATAAAATCATTAGGGTACTAGAATTAATGCTAAAAGAGAAGACGTATATGGATTTCAAACTTGATTTTGTCGAAGGTCGAATAAAGTACCTCTACAATTTATCAAATGGTTATCCTTTATCTCTAAAATTTAGACGTCCCTTTATTTCTAAAGTTGAGACTGTCAGTTCAAAGCACAAAGTTTTGACTGAATTCAAAAATGTAGCGAAGCGACTGTTTCCAAGTAAATTAGTAGATCACTTAAAATCAAAATAGTTAACTGAAACCTGTTCTTTAAATAAAAGGAGGATAAGATGAAAAAGAGTACAAAGAAACATATCGTAACAACGCTGATTCCATTGGCATTGGGATTTAGTTTATTAGATCATCAGGTAAGCGCTGATGAGTTGAATGGTGTGGAAGTAGAAAATATTCTTTCGCATTTAAATAATGATGAATTAATCAGTGAAGAGAGCCTTGATTTAGATGCAGAAATTATTGATCTGACTGAAGTAAGAACGTCTTCTGTTAACAGAACCCATAAAAATGGCATCTATACAGTCGTGAAAGGCGATACTTTTTATTCGATTAGTCAGTCTTTCGGCCTAACGCAAACGCAACTTCGTGTATGGAACAATCTTTCTTCTATACCGAGTCATTTAGATATCGGTACAAAACTAGCAGTCACAAAACAAGGTGTAGAAGCGAATCTGCCTTCATCACAGAAAGCAAAATTGATTGAATACGGTAAGCCACTTACATACAATTCAGCAGAAGAAATGATTCAATCACTAGCACCCGTCGCAGTTGAAATTGCGAATCAAAGCGGAGAAGAAAAACTGTGGCCTTCACTAATGCTTGCGCAAGCCATTCATGAAACGGGAGTGGAAAGAAGCGTCGGGATGAGTGACAAGTCTAGAGCGCCATACCATGTATTGATGGGACTTAAAGCAAGAGGTAGTGTTACGAGCATTTTAGACTGGACATGGGAAGAAGTTAAAGTCGGCGACAAAACTGAGAAAATTCAAGTGCTTGCTGAATTCCAGTCTTTTAGTTCTTATCCGGCTGCAGTACAAGGCTATGCAGACCGCTTAAGGTATGGTCCAGGCTGGGATAGCAATTTCTATTCTGGTACTTGGGTAAGTAATTCAAAATCAGTTTGGGATGTCTTGGATAACGGTGGTTTGAAAGGCTACGCTACAGATGGCGTTTATGTGAGTAAAATCAAAGACAAAATCAATCAATACAACCTGACACAATATGACCGTAAAGTGTCACGTATCAGTGGAGAGACCCGTTTTGAGACAGCCGTTAATATCAGTAAACAAGGTTGGGATAAAACTAGTACGGTCGTACTGGCAAATTCTCATAACTTTGCAGATGCTTTAGCAGGTGTTCCACTAGCCGGAGCAATGAAAGCACCAATTTTACTCACTAGAACAGGTGAGCTAGAATCAGCTACCTTGAACGAGCTAAACAGATTAGGTGCTCAAAACGTTGTGATCTTAGGTGGAGAACAAGCGATTTCTGCTAATGTAGAAAAAACTTTAGCACAAAAAGTGATTTCCGTTAATAGACTCGCAGGAGAAACAAGATACCAGACGGCTGGTTTAATAGCGAAAGAACTAAATAGACAATCTCCGGGTGTAAAAGAAGCGGTTATTGTAAGTGGAGATAACTTTGTGGACGCTATGAGTGTCGCATCATTCGCTGCTCAAAATAATAGACCTATTTATTTAACAAGACAAGATCGATTAACGGATGATATTAAAGAAGCCACTAAAACGATTAAAAATTGGCAGATCATCGGAGGTTCAAGTGTTGTTCAAGCGAGTACAGAAGCTGAACTACAAAAACTTGGTGCCAGTGCGACAAGAATTTCCGGTTCAGACCGCTATGAAACCAATCAAAATGTGATCAAGTATTACGGTACGAGCAATAGTCAGGTTTATGTATCGACCGGTAGAGATTATATCGATGCCTTAACGGGTGCAGTACTAGCGGCTCAGAAAAATACAGGAATCATGCTAACAGAAAACAGACAAGATATTTTAAATCGAAATATCCAATTTGTTAGTCGACAAAATATCAATCAATTCAATTTCCTTGGTGGAGAAAAAGTACTGCCAAATAAAATTGCAGATTCATTGAAAAACTATAGTACAAAAGGTCAGTAGGTAGACAGTTGTTGTAAGTATTGTTAAAGGATTGAAAAGGAGCGTATCATGTTTAAACATCTTCAAAAGAATACAGGTTTTAAATTTATTATCGCAGCTATGTTAAGTTTTGCTCTCGTGTTTACAGTATTAAAGTTCAGCACAGTTTATGCAGAAACAGAAAATAGTGACGTAACAGAAGAAGAAATCACAGAAACACCTGAACAAGAAAACGAAGCAGTATCAGAAGAAGATCTTGAAGCGGCGTCAATAGAGCTAAACATAGACTTTACTTCCGAAGAAGAAATAACAGCTGCCTTCAAGCAGTTTCTTGCAAACTTTGACTCATTATCAGAATCAGAAATCCAAGGCTATATCAATGAGTTCTTACTCTTTTTAGATGCGGAACAAACAGTTAATTCTCAATTGGAAATGTTTAATGTCTTGAACTTTACAGACGCTGAATTAAGCTCGCTCGTTAGCTTTATGGCAGACCATAAAGAGTCAGTTGATCAATCTTTTGTAGAAGAATTCGAAGCACTGACGCCAGAACTTGATACGGACCAATTCAGTGTATTCAGTAATGATGTATCGACTAGTAGTACCGTTATGAATTCAGTTAACAGACTTAGTGGAAGCACCCGTTTCCATACAGCTGCAGAAATCAGTAAAAATGGCTGGAGAACATCTCAAACTGTTATCATTGCGAATTCGCATAACTTTGCGGATGCCTTAGCTGGTGTGCCATTAGCTGTAAATATGAATGTACCGATTTTACTGACTAGAACAGACAAATTAGAAGATGCAACCATCAAAGAAATTCAACGACTAGGTGCGAAACAAGCGATTATCCTTGGTGGAGAAGCAGCTATTTCTAAATCAGTAGAAAATAGATTGTCTCAACTTGGACTCTCTAATAAAAGATTCTCTGGAAAAACCCGTTATGATACAGCGGAAGTTATTGCGAATGAAATTAGAAGCCGTACAAAATCTAGCGAAGCCTTTTTAGTTAGTGGAGAAGACTTTGCGGATGCCATGAGTGTTGCTGCAATTGCAGGACGTCGTGGTGCACCTATTTACTTGACTAGAAGCAAAGCTTTAGCAGACCAACCTAAGAAAATGGCTAAGCAAATCAACATGTGGTATGTCATCGGTGGAGTGGACGCCATTAGTAAATCTTCAACAGATACCTTACACAATTCAGGAGCTAGATCGCAAAAACGTATTCCTGGTAGTAGTCGTTACGAAACCAATATCAACGTTTTAGATTTCTTTGGCATTCAAAATAGTGCTTATGTGGCAACTGGTAGAGATTTTGTGGATGCATTGACAGGATCCGTATTAGCAGGTAAAAACAATACTGGTGTTGTGCTAGTCAATGAAGTAGATGCTAACATGACAAAAGCCATGAGCTTTACACGCAACAATAAAATTAGAAGCTATACCTTATTTGGTGGAGAAGCCGTTTTACCTTCTAAGGTAGTTGATTTGTTTAAATACGAACGTTTAGGAGGTAGAAAGCCAGTCATCGTTATTGATCCAGGACATGGTGGAAACTTCTTTGGTGCTGTATATGGAATTGCCGAAAAAACTCTAAACTTAGATACTTCTAAGAGATTAAGAGATAAATTACAAAGAACAGGTAAGTACGAAGTCGTTATGACAAGAGACACAGATAAGCACTTTGCAACAGCTCTAGCTGCTGATTTGGATTATAGATCGCGCTTAGCGAACAATTTGAACGCAGATATTTTTATTAGTGTTCATTATAATGCAGGATCTAGAGGTTCTAAGGGGCTAGAGACCTTTGTTCATCACAATAGCTATCCTCAACAAACTAGACGAGAGAATCTAAATATTTCTGATTCAAGGATTAGAAAAAGTAGAGATCTTGCAGACAGTGTTCAAAACCTTATGGTTCAAAGAACAGGAATGACTAACAGAGGCGTTAAAGGTCTTAACTTAAACGTACTCAGAAAAACTCAAATGCCAGCAATCTTAGTAGAACTTGGTTTTATGAGTGATGCAAATGAACTTAAAAAAGTTCGTACAAACTCCTATCAAGAGACGATTACAACGTCTATCACAGATGGGGTCAATCGGTATTTTGGGAATTAAAATTATAATAGAAAATTGAATATTTATGAAGAGTCAACTGGTTGCATTTAAGAGGTGCATAGTTGGCTCTTTATTTCTATATTGTTACTCACTTAATTACACGTACTTACCTTAGCCAAAATTGTTTTATCAATTCATATAGAATAAATAAATACTATCAAAACAAAAAGTGACAATTTTATCCCGAAAGAGATGCTATCGGAAATAAAAGTAAGTATAAAGTGAAAATAATGTTGTAAAACTTTGAGCTCTGTAATAAAATTAAACAGCACGTTCATTATTAACTATGAAAAAGTAGCGAATAAAAAACTTATAAGTATTGGATAGATTAAATGACTATACTAGTAACAGGTGCAGCTGGTTTTATCGGTATGCATTTATCTGAGAAATTATTAAAAGAAGGACATAAGGTAGTAGGATTTGATAATTTGAACGATTACTATGATGTTCAATTGAAGAATGATAGGCTTGAACAGTTGACACGTTATGATAATTTTACATTTATCAAAGGAAATTTAGAAGATAACGATGCTTTAACTAAATTATTTGAAAAGTTCAAAATTGAAATCGTAGTACATTTGGCAGCACAAGCAGGAGTCAGACATTCTATAAGTAATCCTAGTTTGTATATCCAATCCAATATTGTAGGGTTTTCCAACGTGATAGAGTTGTCTAAAAATCATAATGTTCAACATTTCCTTTATGCATCATCTAGTTCAGTATACGGAATGAGTAAGACTATACCATTTTCAACAGAAGATAATGTTGATCATCCAATTAGTATGTATGCCGCTACAAAAAAATCCAACGAATTGATTGCGCATACGTATAGTCATTTATTTAATTTAAAAACTACAGGATTAAGATTTTTTACTGTCTACGGACCATATGGTAGACCGGATATGGCATATTTTTCTTTCACTAAAAGAATTATTAATGGAGAATCAATCAAACTTTTTAATAATGGGGATATGATGCGAGACTTTACTTTTATAGATGATATCGTTGAAGGAATTTACAAAGTAATGATAGGCTCCAAAAAAAGTAACGAAAAAGAGATTTATAAACTTTATAATATTGGAAATAACAAACCTGTAAAGTTACTAAGTTTTGTAGAAACACTGGAAAATCTTCTTGGAATTAAGGCATATAAAGAATTTTTGCCAATGCAACGAGGAGATGTTAAGTCAACTTATGCTAACATTGACAACTTGAAAAGAGATTTCAGCTTTGAACCAAAAATTAATATTGAAAAAGGGCTTAAAGAGTTTGTGACTTGGTATAAAGATTATTACCACCGTTAAAGGTTAAACACAATTATTATATTGTAATCTGTAATTTTATTGGTAAACTGTATAAGTGATAATTATACATATGTGAAAGAAGGAACATTTAGTGGAAAATGAACAACGTACAAAAAGAAGAAGAAAAAAATACTACTAGGTCTGTTAATTTTTTTAGGAATTTTTACTGCGATTGGGCTATTTGTAGGTTGGCAAGTTTATAAAGATATACAAGCATCTACAGACGAAATGTATACACCTTCCGATCATGATCAAAAACGAGATAATCCAGTAGTTGTAGACGAAGGGACTGACGCATTTTCTGTTTTACTATTAGGGATTGATACTGGAGACGATGGAAGAGTTGAACAAGGTAGATCTGATACGATGATGGTGATGACTGTTAATCCTAATACTGAGAAAACTACAATAGTCAGTATTCCTAGAGACACATATACAGAAATTGTTGGTAGAGGTACAATGGACAAAATCAATCATGCATATGCATTTGGTGGTACTTCAATGTCAGTCAATACAGTACAAAATTTGTTCGATATACCAATTGATTACTATATATCCGTGGACATGGAAGGCTTACAACAGATTGTTGATGCAGTGGGCGGGATTACTATTACTCCTCATCTGACGTTTGAACAAAGTGGTTACAATTTTGTAAATGGTCAACAATCTAATATGAATGGAAAAATGGCTCTTGAATACTCAAGAATGCGTAAGCAAGATCCTAACGGAGATTATGGTCGTCAAGAAAGACAAAGAGAAGTAGTACAAGCTACGATAAGAAAAATGGCTTCAGTGGAATCTGTAATGAATTATAAAACTGTCCTTAATTCTTTAAGCGCGAATATGAAAACTAATCTAACTTTCAATGATATGGTCGATACTTTTACAAAATACAATTCAGCAATTAATACGATTGATCAAGAACAACTATCTGGAACTGGTAGACTACAAGATGGAATTTATTATGAATTTATTCCAAATGAAGAAATTCAAAGAGTTAGTAATATACTTAAGCAAGAGCTTGGAATAAACTAGATTTATTTATGAAAGGAAATAAAAAAATGAATATTACTGTAGTAGGAATGGGATATGTAGGTTTATCCAATGCCATTCTTTTAGCTCAAAACAATCAGGTCAAAGCTTTAGAAGTAATTGAAGAAAAAGTTGAAATGATTAATAATAAAAAATCTCCAATAATAGATAAAGAAATTGAAAAATATTTGTCAACTAAAGAATTAAATTTGGAAGCAACTTCAGATAAATCTATTGCTTATGGACATAATCCAGAATATGTAGTAATTGCTGCTCCCACGAATTATGATGACAAAAACAATTATTTTGATACTTCTTTAGTTGAAGTAGTTATCGAAGATGTTTTAGAGTATGTTCCTGAAGCAACGATCATTATTAAATCTACTATACCTGTTGGATATACTGCATCAGTTAAAGAAAAATTTAATACAGACAATATTATTTTCTCACCTGAATTTCTTCGCGAAGGTAAAGCGTTATACGATAACCTATATCCAAGTAGAATCATCATTGGAGAAGAATCAAGCCGTGCACAAAAATTTGCAGATCTTTTAGTAGAAGGCGCAATAAAAGAAGACATATCGGTTCTATTGATGAATTCGACTGAAGCAGAAGCAGTCAAATTATTTGCGAACACCTACTTGGCATTGCGGGTAGCATACTTTAATGAATTAGACACTTATGCTGAAGTACATGGATTAGATACAAAATCCATTATTGATGGTGTTAGTTTAGATCCTAGGATTGGAGATCACTACAATAATCCATCGTTTGGTTATGGTGGATATTGCTTACCTAAAGATACTAAGCAATTATTAGCTAATTATGATAAAGTTCCTAATAATATTATTGGCGCTATTGTGGATGCCAATAGAACTAGAAAAGACTTTGTCGCTGATCAAATTTTAGCTAAAAACCCTAAAAGAGTTGGTATCTACCGGTTAGTTATGAAAGCTGGATCTGACAACTTCAGACAGAGCTCGATTCAGGGAATTATGAAAAGACTAAAAGCTAAAGGAATCGAAGTAGTCGTTTACGAACCGGTTTTAGAAGAAAAACTGTTCTACAACTCTAAAGTATATAAGGACTTAGAAGAGTTTAAGTCCAGTGTAGATGTGATAGTAGCAAACCGATTAACTGATGACATAGAAGATGTTAAAGAAAAAGTTTATACAAGAGATTTATATAATCTAGATTAATTTATAGCCAAAAAAAATTTTTTTACTATATAAATGTATATAATTTACTAGTTAACGTAAAGTTCACAACTATCTTGTTGTAAGTGTCTAGAAAGATGCTACAATAAGATAGTTAATTATACATAATTTTATAAAATCGGAAGAAGGCGCAATGCAATATGGAAGAAAATAGAAAACGAAGAAGAAAAAATTCTCGATTTAAAAAGGTATTACTTAGTATACTTGGCTTTTTAGCTGTTATAGTAGCCGCGGGAGTTTTTGTGATGTGGAGAGTCTATAGTGATATTCGTAGTTCTACTGACGATATGTATGAAGAAGTAGAAGGACAAGATCAGAGAAGAGAACAATCGGTTGATGTAGATAGTGGAGAGGACCCTTTTTCAATATTACTACTAGGATTAGACACAGGTGAATTTGGAAGAGAAGAACAAGGTAGATCTGATTCTATTATGATTATGACAGTAAACCCAAACACGGATCAAGCTACTATGATTAGTGTTCCTAGAGATACCTATACAGAAATAATAGGTCGAGGTACAGAAGATAAAATCAACCATGCTTATGCGTTTGGAGGTGTACCTATGACAATCAATACAGTTCAAAACTTATTTAATTTCCCTGTTGATTATTATGTTTCTGTAAACATGGAAGCTATACAAGAAATCATAGATTCTATAGGTGGTATAGAAATTACCCCTCCTCTAACATTTACTCATACAGATTTTGATTTTGTTAAAGGTCAGCAGACACATATGGATGGTGCTAGAGCTCTTGCCTATTCTCGTATGAGATACGACGATCCTAGAGGGGATTATGGTAGACAAGAAAGACAGAGAGAAGTACTTGAAACAACTATTAAAAAATTTGCGACTTTAGATTCAATCTTGAACTATCGAACTGTGCTAGATTCTCTAAGTAGTAATATGCAAACCAATCTATCATTTGATGATATAGTTGATGTGTTTTCTAAATATAGTAATTCTGCTAACAACATTGAACAAGTTCAACTGACAGGTTCCGGTAGAAAAGTAGATGGTGGGTATTATGAGTTTATACCTGATGAAGAAGTAGAAAGAGTAAGCTCCATATTAAAAACGGAACTTGAAATTAATTGAGCTAAAGTTTTTAAAAAAAACAGAGGTTTTTCATATATTCACTTTAATTATATTCTGAATTGGTGAAAAATTTAAAAATCTTGAAATTTTTCCGGTCTACAGAATGCATATAATGGTAGAATGAATGGAGAGTATAGGTTTTAAACTTGAGCAATAACACTATAGAGACTAACGTCTAGGAAATAGTATATCAGGAATGTGTATCTGCCCTAGCTAGTAGTTAAAGTTTTAATAAATAGATTCAATTCTTACTGCTGAAAGTAGGCTCAGATATTATAAATTAAGTTTAATTTAGAGAAGTTATTGATATACAAATCGGAAATAAGGTTAATTTAAAAGTGATAATAATTATGACTAATCGAGTAAGAGGCGATTTTATAGTTGTAAAGTAGGTGTTAACAATTTTTTATTATTATAAAAATGGATAGGTTACACTGAATTGGACAGAAAAGATAAGGTGTTTATACTAAACACAACACACAGGAGGAATCTATCATGTCTACTCGTCGTCCACGTATAAATCATTTAAGTTTGAATTTGTCTACGACAAAACATTCTATACACTCTATGAACGTAAGTTCAACTTATGGACTACGTCCATTGGTGGAATCATTTTCGTTCACATGGATCATTGGACTACGAATCTCCTATCGATTATCGAAAAAAGTTGGGAACAGGAACAGTCTGAAATTAAAGTCCGTAAGTCCGTTGTCCATCAGCCGGTCAAAATTAGCCTTACATTCAGTTAAAGAGGCTCAAATAAAGTAAATTCAAACAACATTTACACCTTATAATTTTTGTTCAAAAAAGTGTTGACATACAAAAAATATTGTTTATTTTAATTTTTAGTAGGAGGATAAGATGGAAGAAGAAATTAATTTGGTTGAGGTTGTTAAGATTCTTAAAAAAAGAATGGGTATAATCATTAATATGGTGTTATTGGGAGTTGTTTTTTCATCAATATATACCTTTTTTATTTTAACACCTAGCTATAGTGCAAACACTCAGTTGTTAGTAAATCGTACACAAGACACTGAAATGATTCAAAGAGCTGATATTGATACGAATGTTCAACTAATCAATACGTATTCGGATATTATTAGAAATCCAGTTATACTTGATGCAGTTATAGAAGAGCTGAATTTAAATTCTACAACAGATAACTTAAGGAACCAAATTAGCATTACTACTGAGAACAATTCACAGGTTTTTGCGGTTCAAGTAACTGATAATAGTCCTTATAATGCAGCAGCGATTGCCAATACAACCGCGAGCGTATTCCAAGAAAAATTAAATACCATTATGAATATAGATAATGTCACAGTTATATCAGATGCAGTTGCTAATACAAATCCTGTCTCACCCAATAAAATTGTTAATATAGTAATTGGCGTTTTGTTAGGAGGCTTGCTAGGTCTAGGAGTAGTATTTATATCTGAGTTTTTAGATACTTCTGTTAAAGACGGTAAATTTATAACTGATGATTTGGGTTGGAGTAATTTGGGTCATATATCAATTATGACTTCAGAAGAATTAAAACTTGATAAGCGTTTGAATGGATTGCAAGAAAAAAACGTGACACGTACAACACGATCGAGGGTTTAAAGGAGAATAATTATGATTTTTAAAAAAAGAGTAAAACAAGCTACTGATGAAAGAGGTGGATTAGTAGTAATTAACAAACCATCATCAGTCGTATCTGAGCAATTCAGAACAATACGTACAAACATCCAATTCTCAATGATTGACGAGACTATCAAATCAATAGTGGTGACTTCTGCTGGTCCAGCATCGGGAAAATCTCTTATTTCAGCAAATTTGGCGGCAACCTTCGCTTCAGGAGACCAAAAGGTCTTGTTAATAGATGCTGACTTAAGAAAACCGACTGTTCATAAAACTTTTAAAATAAAAAATGATAATGGATTGACAAATTTATTAACTGATAAAGCTACAGGTATAATGGATGTAATTCATCATTCTGGACATGAGGGACTTTATTTAATAACTAGCGGAGCTATCCCACCTAACCCTTCAGAATTACTTTCTTCAAACAGAATGAAGTCTGTATGTAAGGAAATGTATAAAAATTTTGATATTGTAATATTTGATATGCCTCCTGTTCTTGCTGTTACAGATGCACAAATAATGGCATCGAAAGTTGACGGCGTACTATTTGTTATTCCTAAAAATGAAGTAACGAAAGATCAAGTTTTAAAATCAAAAGAATTGCTTGAAAATGTACAAGCTAATGTATTAGGTTCAATACTTAATAAAGTTGATAAAACAGAAGATAGCTATTTTTACTATTACGAAAATTAATATCAGTAATGAAGAATTAAGGTTTAAAAAGTGATTTGGTTAAGATTTACTGATATTTTTAATGCTTTAATTATAAATTACATTAATTAGTTGTTTTTCGAGAGCTATCAAAGTTTGAAATCCAATTAATATTTTATAATTAAAATTATTTTAATTGAATTTAAATATATAATAAATCATTTAGAAATTTAGTTAGTAATTAGTAACTTCGTAAATATTAACAGCTGAATCGGAGGATTAAAATGAAGGAGCATGAGAACTTGGAAAGTGAGCAGCAGTTTTTAAGCGATAATATTAATTCGGAAGAAGAACTTATAAGTTTAGAACAAATAAATAAAAATTATTTATATCAATTTATAAAGAGAGTAACTGATGTTATTGGTAGCTTTTTAGGATCATTAATTCTTTTGCCGATTTTTTTTATTATAGCTATTTTTATCAAATTAGAAGATCCAAAAGGACCTGTACTATTTGTTCAAACTCGTATAGGTAAAAACGGAAAAAAATTTAAGATATTTAAATTTAGATCTATGAGTACAGATGCTGAAATAAAACTTCTAGATTTAATTCAATTAAATGAAGTTGAAGGTGCCATGTTTAAAATAAAAGAAGATCCAAGAGTTACTAGAGTTGGAAAGTTTATTCGTAAGACTAGTTTGGATGAACTACCACAGCTATGGAATGTTTTGAAAGGGGATATGAGTCTTGTTGGACCTAGACCTCCATTAGAAAAAGAAGTTGATATTTATAGTACTTATGAAAAACAAAGATTACTAATCAAACCTGGTTGTACTGGTCCATGGCAAGTTAGTGGGAGAAATAATATTAGTTTTGAGGAAATGGTTCAAATAGATTTGGATTACATTAATACTAGGAATATTTTAATGGATGTTAAAATCATCTTAAAGACTGTTTTGATTATGATAAAGCCAAATGGAGCATATTAAGAGAGGTTAAGTATGGAAAAGCAACATGTATATATTATAGGGTCAAAAGGAATACCAGCCAACTATGGAGGCTTTGAAACATTTGTAGAAAAGTTAACAGAAAATAAAAAAAATCAAGTATTACAGTACCACATAGCATGCATGAAAGAAAATTCAGAAAAAAATGGAATAACCGAGAAACACTTTGTACATAATGGGGCTGACTGTTTTAATATTGAGGTTCCTAGTATTGGCGCAGCTAAAGCTATCTATTACGATGTTGCTGCTTTGAAATACTCGATTAAATTAGCTAAAAGAAATGATAACATAAAGCCTATTTTTTATGTACTGGCTTGTAGGATTGGTCCATTTATTACTATATTAAAAAAAGAAATAGATGAGATTGGCGGAAAATTGTTTATAAACCCAGATGGTCATGAATGGTTGCGTGAAAAATGGAGCTTACCAGTTAGGAAGTACTGGAAACTTTCTGAGAGATTAATGGTGAAAAGTTCAGATTTAATGATTTGTGATAGTCAAAACATTGAGAAATATATTCAAAATGACTATAAAAAATATCATCCGAATACAATGTATATTGCTTATGGTACTGATATAGCCAAATCAACACTGCATCATAATAGTGATCTAGTTTTATCTTGGTATAAGCAAAAACAAGTAAAAGAAAATAGCTACTATCTGGTCGTTGGAAGGTTCGTACCTGAAAATAATTATGCAACAATGATCAAAGAATTTATGAAATCTTCTACAAAGAAAGATTTAATTTTTATTACAGATGTTAAACAAAATAAATTTTATGAAAAATTAAAAAAAGAAACCAATTTTGATAGTGATCAACGAATTAAATTTGTAGGCACAGTTTATAATCAAGATTTATTAAAATACATTAGAGAAAATGCATTTGCATACGTACATGGGCATGAAGTTGGAGGAACTAACCCTTCATTACTTGAGTCTTTATCATCTTCCAAACTGAACTTATTACTTGATGTTGGTTTTAATCGTGAAGTCGGAGTAGATAGCGCAATTTATTGGCAAAAGAACGACTTATCCAAAGTAATTAATAAGTGTGAAGAATTATCAGTTTCTAAAATTAATGATTTCGAAAAAAAATCAATAGCTAGAGTAAAAGAGGCTTTTAATTGGGAATTAATTGTTAGCAAGTATGAAAATAAATTCACTGAGGAAACAATATGATAATACTACACTATACATTAGGGTTTCCTCCACACAGAAGTGGAGGATTAGTAAAATACGCTACCGATTTAATGAAAGAACAGTTTGAACAAGGTCACGAAGTGATTGCGTTATACCCTGGTAAAATTAAATTATTTTCAAAAAAAACATACATTAAAAGTGGTAAGAGTGATAATTTTAAACTCTACCAAATAGTTAATAGTCTTCCATTAGCTATTTTTGGAGGGATTAGTTCTCCAATAGACTTTATGAGAGAGGTTCCAATTGGAATATATATAAATTTATTGAAAAAAACTAACCCTGATGTTATTCATGTTCATACATTAATGGGTATCCATAAAGAGTTTTTTACAGCTGCTAAGAATTTAAATATTCCTATTGTCTTTACAACACATGACTATTACGGCTTAGCACCTGAGCCAAATTTTTATTTTGACAATAAGTCGTATGATCAAAAAAATGTAGTAGAGAATTGGATATTAGCCTCTGAAGGTGCTCTAAGCACTAACCAATTAAGAATTTTCCAGTTTAGTATATATCCAATTATAAAATCAATTGTGACCTTTATAAAAACTAAAAACAGTACTTCGAAGTTTTTTTCATTGAAAAATAAAGGTGTTAAAATCAAATCCAGTAATAGTTCTGTTGAAGATTTTTTGGCATTAATAAGCTACTATAAAAATGTTCTATCAATGATTGATGGATATCACTTTAATAGTAGTCTTAGTAGAGAGGTTTATTCAAATAACATTGACATTGGTACCTTTAATAAAGTAATATCGATTACCAATTCAAATATTTCAAATTTTACTTATGAGAACAAAACTAAAAATAACAAAACTAGACTTGCATATATTGGCCCTGATAAAGACTATAAAGGTTTTTTCGATTTTATTGAATTATCTAAAAGGACTGACTTGAAAGATTATGAATTTCATACTTATGGATATGAGTCTGTTTCGGAAATAACCAACGTTATTCAACATGGTAGATATAAAAATAGTGAGTTAAACAGTATTTATAGAAATATTGATATACTAATTGTTCCTAGTAGGTGGAAAGAAACTTTTGGTTTAATCGTATTAGAAGCTTTAAGTACGTGTACTCCTGTGTTAGTAAGTAATAATGTAGGAGCTAAAGATTTAGTTCCTAACCATTTTGTATTCTCAAGCTTAAATGAGATAGTGAAGCTATTAAAGTTAAATACTATAAAAAAAGAAAAATTTGATTTTCAAGTTAAAAATATGAACACTCATACTAAAGAAATATTATTATTCTATATTGAAGTAGGCGATAGCTGTAATGAAAATTGAGAGTGTTGTAAAAAAATTACTCGGTAAAAAGGAGTTTTCACTTTCAAATGAAGTTCCTTTTTCTTATATAATACATAAAGGTATATTTTATTTATTAGGAATTATAAGAGGTACGTTTAAGTTTATTGGTACTAATAGAAGCGGAAAAAGAGTTTTTTTAGGTAAAAATGTTAAAATACTGGTCAAAAAAAAATTCTCAGTAGGAGATTTTGTAAGAATTGAAGACAATGTCTCAATAGATTGTTTATCAATTGAAGGAGTGCATTTTGGAAATCGAGTTAAGATAGGAGCAAATAGTAGGATACAATGTACTGGGGCTCTTTCAAACCTAGGTAAGGGGCTATATATTGGTAATGACACCAGCTTTGCTGAAAATGCATTTTTTGGAGCAGCTGGCGGTATTGAAATAGGAAAAGATGTGATTGCTGGACAAAATGTACGCTTTCATGCCGAGAATCATTTATTTAATGACGTCAATGAATTGATTCGTTTGCAAGGTGTAAAGAGAGAAGGTATAAAAATTGGAAATAATGTATGGATAGGTGCAGGAGTAGTGTTTTTGGATGGAAGCGACGTTGCTGATGGATGCGTAATAGCAGCAGGTTCAGTTGTGACGAAAAAGTTTGAAAATAATACTGTTATTGGAGGAGTTCCTGCAAAAGAAATAAAAAAAAGGTTATAAAATATTTCAACGCCTAAAGAATAACTTTTAAATAAGAAAGAGGTAAGAATTATGGATATATCGATAATTACTCCCTTTTACAAGGGAAATGATTTTATTTTTTTATTAACTGAGAGTATTCAAAAAGCAATTGATCAGCTCAAAGATAAAAAGTTAGTCGAACATATAATTGTTAACGATAGTCCAGAGTATGATGTTAAGTTACCAGAAAAATTATCTTATAACTTAAGAGTGGTAAACAATAACGAAAACCAGGGAATTCATCAGTCTAGAGTAAATGGATTAAAACATGCTAAAGGTGAATTTATAATTTTCTTAGATCAAGATGATACTCTTACTCCTAACGCTCTTAAATCACAATTATATTCAATAGAATCAAGCGATATATGTGTAGGTAATGGCTATTTTTGCTTTCCTAACGGGGACATTAAACCTATTTACAAGAATAAATTGATGATGAGATCATTACGACGCGAAAAGCCTTATATATATGTAAGAGATTTGATAGTTTCTCCTGGACAAGTGATAATAAGAAAAGATTCAATACCTTTAGCTTGGAAAGATAATATATTAAAATTAAATGGAACGGATGACTATTTATTATGGTTACTTATGTTAGATGAGAGAAAAAAAATCTCGTTTAATGAGGATTACGTTTATACTCATATTGACTCAGGAGTAAACCTTTCATTTAATTTGAAAAATATGGAAAAATCAATGAATGAGTTATTATCAATTTTAAAAGAAGTAAACTATAATTCAAATAAAATTAAATTATTAGAAAGAAGAACGTCTTATAAAGGAAAACTACTTGAATCAACATCTAAATTTAGCTTTGATAATGTAATCAATCTCGATATATTTCTATATAACGTTTACTATAGAATCTTTTATGGTGGGAACGTAATAAGCTATAAAGACATGGTAAAAAAATAATGAAAAAGAGATGGTGTTTTGAAAAAGAAAGAATTATTATTTGCAGTCATATTGTTTATTGTTGAAACTTTTATTGATGAGTTATTTATTCAATTCTTGTTAGGTTTAATAGTTGTAACTTGCTTCTTAATACTTAATAAATTTAAAGTACCTAATATTGTTTTTTTAGTACCACTCATAATGATCACATTAATAGGGTTTATTAATGGTATAATATTCAATTATCAAACTTTTAACTTTTTTAGAGATTCTATATATTTTATTACAGTTATAGTAGTGATTACTATTGGACTATTTAATATTAAAATAATGGAAAAGAATAGTATAGATTTTATAAAAGTATTTATTTTTTCTGTTTCATTAAACATTATGTACAGATTTTTTAATCTACTTTTTTCTAACTATAGTAATTTAGACTTATTCAACTTGATTAGAGATGAAGCTCGAGGAATAGAAATAACTTTACCTATTACAATAATCATATTACTTTTTTATAAAAGTTTCTCCTCGAATTATTTGATTAGTAAAAGGGTTGATTTGATATTATTAATATTAAACTCTTCTTTTCTATTATTATCTATTTCGAGAACTGGAATTGTTAACTTAGTAATTGGCTTATTAGTATTTCAAATCTTTAAATTAAAAAGAAATAAAATAAAAATTAAACTGAACTTTGGATTAATTATTTTGTTAGTGGTAACACTTGTTATATTTTTTTTAATTCCAAAAGAGATTATAGAGATACTAGTTCAAAAATTTCTTAATACAATAAATGAGGTTGATAGTCAAAACAATTGGAGTAGTCTTTCAGATATTGTATCTAATTGGAGAGGATACGAAGTAAACGTTGCTAATAGCCTCATCTCAAATGGAACTTATTATAACAGAATATTCGGATTTGGATTTGGAAAATTAATACCAGTTCAATTTTCTAATTTGGTGGGTGTTCCCGTTACTGACGGAGGAATTACAATTTTACACAACGGATATTACCATATTCTAGTTAAATCTGGAATAGTTGGATTATGTTTTTATTTATACTTTTTCTTAAAAATTATTTTTAAAGGTCTTTTGAGCAAAAAAACATTTAATGAAGTTATTCTAATATGCATTTCACTTATTTATATTGTATCTTCATTTGTTATTACTGGTTTATTTGCTGTTCCAACTAAAATCTCGGTGTTATTACTGATAGCGTTTCTAATAAAAAAAAGAAATAACGTATCAGAAAGGAAAGTGTAGCAATGAAGTATATTGCTGAATGGGAAAAAGAAAAAAGTAAAACTTGGTCTGGTACGACATTGTCTTTGCAAAACTCACTTAAGAAATTAACAAAAGTTCAAGAAATCAATTTAAACACACCTAATGCAGCTACAAAGTCCCAGTACTTAATCGAAAATTTTTTATCCAATCAAATCTTTTCGAGAAATATGAATTTCAATTCAAAATTTCTAGGTGATCAAGAAAAAAAAGTGCTGGATCTCCTAAAATCTAGCAATAATAATGAAAACATTTTGCAGATTGGAGATCTAGCTTCTATACCTGAGTCAAGCATTTATCAGGATTTGTCTATTGGATCTTTAATTCATTTAAAGAAATATGATCCTATTTCTTTTAATTATAGTGGTTTTCATAAAATATCAGAAAAAAAATTAACACAGAGATACATGCTTCAGATGGAAAGATATAGCAATGCAAGGTATATTTTTACAATGTCGAATTGGTTAAGAGATTTTCTTGTAGATATAGAAGGCTTTCCGAGTAATAAGGTCATTCACGTTGGAGGAGGGATTAATCTTGAAATACCAGAATTCAGTGAAATACCGGAAAATGACGAGAAATTTAAAATATTATTTGTAGGTAGAGATTTTTATAGAAAAGGTGGAGACTTGGTAGTAAATGCGTACAAGAACTTAAGAAGAGTTACTGATCTTAAAGTAGAATTGTATATTGCAGGACCAAAAAAATTAGAAAAAAAATTTTATGGCGAAGGTATATTTTTCCTTGGAGATTTAGATAATGTTGCATTATCTAAATACTATAAAGAGTGTGATATTTTTTGTATGCCGTCACGATTTGAAGCATATGGTCTAGTTTTTATAGAGGCTCTAGTTTATGGTATGCCTTGCATCGCTAGAGATAGTTTTGAAATGAGAAATTTCATTAAAGATGGGAAAAATGGTATGTTGATCAAAAACGATAATATACAAGAACTATCTTTGAAAATATATGAATTATTAACAAATAATCAGATTAAGCAAAATGTTCAGAAACAAAAAGAAATGTATCTACAAGAATATTCTTGGGACAAAGTAGCAAAAAAAATATTACATTATACTAATACTTAGGAGGTACATTTTTGGAATTGAATTTATTTGTTCAAGGTTATTGGGAGAAAAACTTAGGTGATGATTTATTTTTATATATTTTATGTAATAAATATCCATCAACGCACTTTTCAATAAGTGGAAAGAAAAAGAATACTAAAATATTTGCAGCAATAGATAATTTAGATATTATTGAACAAAAAAATAACATTTTAACTAAAATTATGAATAAAGGATTTTCAAAACTTGGATTATTAAATCCTTATGACAAAATAGGATTAAATTATTCCGGATATATTGAAATTGGCGGTTCGATATTTATTTTACCTAATAAGTTAAACCAAGTTGATTTATGGCTAAAAAGAAGAAAATATATAGTTGAAAATAATAAAAATTACTTCGTAATAGGTAGCAACTTTGGTCCATTCTTTTTTCATGAACAAATTGAAGAGTACAGAAACTTTTTTTCTAAATTGATTAGTGTGAATTTTAGGGATTTAAAGTCATATAACATGTTTTCTGAATTGTCGAATGTAAATGTTGCACCAGATGTCATATTTAATTTGTACAATGAAAATACAAATTTCTTAAAAAAAGAAAAGACTGTTGTAATATCTGTTATTGATTTAGAAGTGAAATCCAAATCACCTGGAAGTGAGGATTTAATTAAATTCAACAAAGAATACAATAACAAATTGGTGGAGTTGGTTAATTATTATCTGACTAATGATTATGATAAAGTAATCTTGATGTCATTTTGTGACAATGAAGGAGACTTGAATACATGCAACTTTATTTACGACAATGTTAATAATATTGAATTTAAAGAAAAAATAGAGATATTTTCGCATAATAATATTAATAAGTCTTTAGAAGTTTTAAAAAATGCAAGTTTAGTAATTGCTAGTAGGTTTCACGCTATGATTCTTGGCTGGATTTTTGAATCTTCTACTATAGTAATAGGATATAGTGATAAAACTAAACAAACAGTAGATTATTTAAATATTAATCAGCAGGTCTTAAGCATTAGTGAGTTTACTGATATGAGTGCTAAAGAAATTGATAAAAGTCAATATTTAATAGAAAAAGCTACTCTACAGAGCTTGAAAGAAAAATCGGAAGTTCAATTCAAAGATTTAGATGCTTTTGTCAATACATATTGACTTAAAAAGATTATCTCTCAATATGTAATTTCATAGGAATCTATAGTAATTAGAAAAGGTGGGAATAATTAATTTGTATAAAAAGCTTGTTAGTAATTCTCTTGTTTTTGCTATTGGCAATTTGGGAAGTAAATTAATTACTTTCTTATTAGTGCCGCTTTACACATACTATCTAACCACATCTGAATACGGGACTGTTGACTTGATAATAGTGACAGCAAGTTTGCTTATGCCAATAGTGACAGCAAGTGTATTCGAAGCAATATTGAGATTTATTTTAGATAAAGATCAGGATAAGAAAAATATACTTTCGAATTCTGTAGTAATTTGTATGGGTGGGATATTTTTATTAATATTAATGTTTCCCGTATTAAATTACTTTCAAGTTTTTGGAAAAAACTTAGTGTACCTCTACTTGATTTTAATTGTTCAAATTTTTGAAGTGATTTTTTCCCAATATGCTCGAGCTACTAATCGAATAAGAATATTTGCATTAAATGGTATCTTATTAGCATTAGCTAATGGAACATTAAATATTTTACTCCTTATTTATTTAAACCTCGGTATCTCAGGGTACTTTTTTTCGATTATCATAGCCCATATATTGTCAATTCTATTTTTAATCACAACAACTCAGGCCTTAAAAGATATAGATCTAAAACTACTTAATAAAATGACAGTTAAAGAATTATTATCCTTTTCTATACCTATGGTACCTAATTCAATCATGTGGTGGACTATAAATGCTTCAAGTAGATATTTTATTGTTTTTTTTATCGGCACGGGCGCTAATGGACTATTTGCTATTTCTAGTAAAATTCCTTCTTTACTTAATATAATTAATCAAATCTTTATACAAGCTTGGCAAATCTCTGCAATTGAAGAATATGATAATAATAATAAAACCAAATTTCATACTATAGTCTTTAGTTATCTTTCTTCAGTAATGTTTGTGGGGTCTTCGATAATATTTGTGACATTGAAATTTTTGTTTAGTTTATTATTTGCAGATGCATACTATGATGCTTGGAGAGCCGTTCCGTTTTTAGTGCTTGGAACTGTTTTTTCAACTTTTTCTGGATTTTTAGGAACAAATTATGTTACTTCAAAAAAAACTTCAGGAGTTTTTAAAACCTCTATATACGGGGGGGTTGTTAGTATAATTCTGAATATAATTTTAGTTCCTCTTTGGGGTATTGAAGGGGCTGGAATGTCTTCGTTGGTCAGTTTCTTTGTAATGTTTTTAATTCGATATTTTGATACAAAACAATTTGTAAACATACAAATAGATTGGAAGAAATTTATAACTAATATTACTATAATAACCATTCAAATAGTCGTTTTAATGTTGCCGATAGAAAATAGCTTTGAAATTTTAGTACAAATAGTTTTATTTCTAATTATATTAATTTCGAATAAAAATTTGCTTACCCCATTTAAAATGTTAATAAAATCTCGGAAATTTTAACTATTAATACTATTTTTTTATTTAGTAAAATTTTCATTTATTTATAAAAAAATTAAAAAGGATGTTATTTAATGAAAGGTATTATATTAGCTGGTGGAAGTGGTACAAGATTATACCCTTTAACTCAAGCAACTTCGAAACAACTAATGCCAATTTACGATAAGCCAATGATCTATTATCCAATGTCTACTTTGATGTTAGCAGGTATAAGAGAGATTTTAATTATCTCAACACCGCAAGATACTCCAAGATTTGAGCAATTATTTGGGGATGGTTCACATATTGGTATTAAATTATCGTATGCTATACAAGAAGAACCCAATGGTTTGGCAGAAGCATTCATAATTGGTGAAGAATTTATAGGTAAAGATTCTGTTTGTTTGGTCCTTGGAGATAACATCTATTACGGTAGTGGGTTTTCAAATATGCTTCAAAAAGCTGCTTGTAACCCAAGAGGAGCTACTGTTTTTGGATATCATGTACATGATCCTGAACGTTTTGGCGTTGTTGAATTCGATGAAAATATGAAAGCTACTTCAGTCGAAGAAAAACCAACTAATCCTAAAAGCGAATATGCAATTACAGGTTTATATTTTTATGATAATGATGTAGTAGATATTGCTAAAAGTATTGTCCCTTCTCTTAGGGGAGAATTAGAAATAACAGATATTAATCAAAAGTATCTCGATAGAAATGAGTTAAATGTAGAAGTTATGGGTAGAGGTTATGCTTGGCTAGATACAGGTACACATGAGTCTCTTTTAGAAGCTAGTATGTTTATTGAAACTATTGAAAAACGTCAAAATTTGAAAGTAGCATGCTTGGAAGAAATTGCTTATCGCATGGGTTATATTTCTAAAGAAAATCTAAATGAACTAGCGCAACCTTTAAAGAAAAATGGGTACGGTCAATATCTATTAAGAATTGCTAACTCGAATATTCAGGAGGATTTGCAATAATGAATATATTAATGACTGCATTACAAGATGTAAAAATTATTGAAACAGATGTATTTGGAGATCACAGAGGCTTTTTCACAGAAAGTTATAGTCTAGAGAAATTTAATCAATCAGGTATTGAACACAATTTCATACAAGACAACCATTCATTATCAGTGGCACCTGGTGTTTTAAGAGGAATGCATTTTCAAACCCCAGAAAAAGCTCAAACAAAATTAGTTAGAGCTACTACTGGAGTTATTTATGATGTACTTGTAGATTTACGTGTAGGTTCACCTTCTTATGGTAAGTGGGAAGGGTATATTCTTAGTGAGTTCAACCATAGACAATTGCTTGTTCCAAAAGGGTTTGCTCATGGATTTGTTACTTTAACTCCTAATTGTAATGTTCAATATAAAGTTGATGAACTTTATTCTAAAGAACATGATGGTGGTATTGCGTTCGATGATGATGAAATTGGTATTAAGTGGCCTATGCCTTTGGATAAATTGGTCATTTCTGAAAAAGATACAAAACATCCAACATTAAGTGAATTTGAAAATCCCTTTATATATGACGAAATTTAGGAGAATAATAATGAAAAATATTATTGTAACTGGTGGAGCTGGTTTTATTGGTTCTAACTTTGTTCATTACGTAGTAAATAATCATCCACATATTCAAGTTACGGTACTAGATAAACTAACATATGCTGGAAACGAACAAAATTTGGCTGGATTGCCAAAAGAGAGAGTTAAGTTAGTTGTAGGAGATATAGCTAATGCAGAATTAGTGGATCAACTTGTTCAAGATGTAGATGCAGTTGTTCATTATGCTGCAGAATCTCACAATGACAATTCTCTAAACGATCCTTTCCCGTTTCTTCAGACAAACATTGTTGGTACTTATAATCTATTAGAATCATGTCGTAAATATGATGTACGTTATCACCATGTCTCAACAGATGAAGTCTATGGGGATTTGGCTTTACGCGAAGATCTACCAGGGAAAGGAGAGGGACCTGGGGAAAAATTTACTGCAGAAACGCCGTACAATCCATCTAGTCCTTACTCTGCGACTAAAGCGGGATCTGATTTATTAGTAAAAGCTTGGACACGTTCATTTAACTTAAAAGCAACAATTTCTAATTGTTCAAACAACTATGGTCCTTACCAACATATTGAGAAATTTATACCCCGTCAAATTACAAATATATTATCGGGAATTCGTCCTAAACTGTATGGAGAAGGTAAAAATGTGAGAGACTGGATTCATACCGATGATCACTCTTCAGCAGTTTGGGCAATATTGACCAAAGGTAGAATCGGAGAAACTTATTTGATTGGTGCTGATGGTGAAGAGAACAATAAAGATGTTTTGGAATTAATTTTAGAATTGATGGATCAGCCTAAAGAGGCATACGATCATGTTAATGATCGCGCTGGTCACGACTTACGCTATGCAATTGATTCTTCAAAGCTTCGACAAGAATTAGGTTGGACACCTCAATTTACAAATTTCCGAGAAGGTTTAAAAGAAACAATAAGCTGGTACACTGATAATGAAAACTGGTGGATGGCTGATAAAAAAGCTGTAGAAACAAATTATGCAAAAAAAGGTCAATAAGTTATGGTTAGACCAATTAATTGCTTGACATCAAAAAGGTAAGATAGAGTAAGTCTTATCTTTTTTATATGGGAGGATTACTAATGATTTTAATTACAGGTGCCAAAGGGCAATTAGGAAGAGAACTATCTGCTCTTTTGAATGAAAAAAACTTATCATTTATTGGTATTGATAGAGATGAATTAGATATTACGGATAAAGATGATGTAGATATATTTTTTGAAAAAAATAAGCCAACAATTGTTTATCATTGTGCTGCTTACACTGCGGTTGATCCAGCAGAGGATGAAGGTAAAGAATTGAACTGGTTAGTCAACGTTGATGGTACTCGTAATATCGCTGAAGCTTCTGAGAAAGTAGGCGCTAAAGTAATCTATATCAGTACTGATTATGTGTTCGATGGTGAAAATCAAGAAATGTATCAAGTAGATCATGAAGTTAATCCTAAAAATGAATACGGAAAAGCAAAGTTAGCAGGAGAAGAAGCTGTTAAAGAAATCGTTTCAAACTATTACATTATTAGAACTTCTTGGGTATTTGGTAAATTTGGTAAAAATTTTGTATTTACGATGAAAAAACTTGCTGAAGATAGACCTAAATTGACAGTTGTAGATGATCAGTTTGGACGTCCTACTTGGACAAGAACATTAGCTGAGTTTATGATGTATGCAACTGATAATGAAATTGAATTTGGAATTTATCACTTATCGAATGATGAATCATGTTCTTGGTATGAATTTGCAAAAGAAATTTTAAAAGACGAAAATGTTGTGGTCGAACCAGTCGATTCTTCTCAATTTCCACAAAAAGCAACCAGACCCAAGTACTCTGTAATGGATCTTTCAAAAGCCAAAGCTACTGGTTTTGAGATTCCAACATGGAAAGATGCATTATTCGATTTTTTAAATGAAATTAAATAAATCATGATTACTACCAAATTAAATTCCAATAAGTTAAATAATATTAACTTATTGGGTATTTAATAGGCAACTACTTAAACTTTAGGATGGAAAGATAAAGTCCATATAATTGTGTAAAAAGAAAGGCCATATGATCGCCTGTACGGTACAATGTTTTTAACCACTAAAAACATACCTGGAGGCAATCATATGACCCAACATCTACAGATTAACCTAGAACCCAAACAGATACAAGCATTAATTGAGAGTAGTGTGAAAGACGATGCTTCAAAGCTGATTTTAACGACCGTCTTTAACCAATTAATGGAGCACCAACGAACGGAATTTATTCAGCTGAGGGTTACGAACGATCCGAGAATCGAACGGGACAGCGAAATGGCTACTACGAAAGAGCCTTGACAACACGCGTAGGAACGTTAGAACTTAAGGTTCCAAGGACAAGAGACGGTGTCTTTTCTCCGACTGTTTTTGAGCGGTATCAACGGAATGAAAAAGCATTATTAACTTCTATGCTAGAGATGTATGTATCAGGTGTCTCTACTCGTAAAGTCTCTCAGATCGTAGAAGAATTGTGTGGAAAATCGGTCTCTAAGTCTTTTGTTTCTTCTCTGACCACTCAGCTAGATCCTATCGTTAAAGAATGGCAGAATCGAACACTGACAGGAACGAAGTTCCCTTACCTCATGGTAGACGTTCTCTATATAAAAGCACGAGTAGAACAGCGTGTCCTCTCTCAAAGCTGCCATATCGCTATAGGGATTACAGAAGAAGGCGATCGCCAGATCATTGGCTTTATGCTTCAAAATGAAGAAAGTCATGAAACCTGGGCGAATTTTTTCAACTATCTGAAAAACAGAGGACTATCTGGAATCAAGCTCGTGATTTCTGATGCGCATAAAGGACTTGTGTCAGCTGTTCAAACTTCCTTCACGCACGCTTCATGGCAGAGATGTCAGGTTCACTTTATGCGAAACATTTTAAGTACGGTTCCTAAGAAAGGTTCTAAACCCTTTCGAGAAGCAGTCAAAGCGATCTTCAAATTCTCAGATATTCATTTAGCCCGTAAGGCTAAGCAGGCCTTGCTTGAAGAATACGCTGATCAAGTAAAGTATCAAAAGGCCTGTAGAACACTAGATGAAGGCTTCGAAGATGCCTTCCAGTACACTGTTTTAGGCAAAAGCCATAACCGATTGAAGAGCACAAATTTACTTGAACGATTGAATGAGGAAGTCAGACGGAGAGAAAAAGTGATCCGTATTTTCCCCAATACTGCTTCAGCTAATCGCTTAATTGGAGCCGTCCTGATGGACGTTCATGAAAACTGGATCAGTTCTCCGAGAAAATATATCCAGTTTGAATCAAACTAATCAGACTAAAAACAAAGTATTGTACATTTTACACAGAAGTCTGGACTTGACTGATGGAAAGCAAAATAGCGTAGTAGTTGAAACTAAGGAGAATTAATTTAAATGTCAGTTCAAAAATTTGAAGTAGGTACTAAATTTGTCAATATCAAAGAAGTAGTTACCCAAAAAGAACTTACCGAGTTAAAAAATGGAAATAACGATTACAAAAATCAACAGGTTATGAAGTTTGTACCTGCTAGCGGGGCTGCTACTAGGATGTTTAAAGATTTACATAGTTTTTTAGTAAATCACGAAAAGACTGAGTTCGTAAATTATTTTTTAGAAAATATAGAGTCATATCCTTTTGTTAAAGACATCGATAAGGTTGAGTTTTTTTTAAAGGAAAATAATAAATACACAGATAAAGAAAGATCAATTATCGATAATATTATAAATGAAAAATTACAGCTCAGTAGCCTACCTAAAGCGCTTATTAAAATGCATGACTACGGAACATTTGTTACTACTCCAATCGATGAGCATATTTATGAAGGTGAACAGTATCTCAACGATGAAAACGTAAAATTGCATTTTACAATTTCAGAAGAACATGAAGAGTTGTTTAACGAATATGTGGAAGAAGCAATTAAGGATCAAAAGAATATTAATATAACCTATTCGTTTCAAAAACCAGAAACGAATACGATAGCTGTAGATATGGATAATAAGCCTTTCCTTTTGGAAAATGGGGAAATATTATACCGTCCTGGTGGACACGGCTCTTTGATAGAGAATTTGAATGACTTAGAAGCAGATATCATCTTTATCAAGAATATTGATAATGTGTGTCATAGAAGCCGTATAAAAGAAACTATTGACTCTAAAAAGCAATTAGCAAGTATTGGACTAGATACAAAAAAACAAATTAATCAGTATATTGAGAGTTTGTTGACAGATGATTATAATCTTGAAGAAATTAAAACATTTTTGAAGGACACTCTGAATATTACTTTAAAAAGTGAGTGGACGAAAGAAAAGGCATTACATTTTTTAGATAGACCTTTTAGAGTATGTGGAGTCGTTGAAAACTCTGGGGAGCCTGGTGGTGGTCCATTTATAGTAGACAATGGGAGCTATCTAGATCTACAAATCTGTGAAACTTCAGAAATTGATTTAAACGATGAAGAAAAACTTGAAATCCTAAAAGCTTCTCAATACTTTAATCCAGTCGACTTAGTTTGCTTTGTCAAAAACCATAAAGGTGATAAATATGATTTAACGGAATTTGTAAATGAAGACCGATATTTCATTACTGAAAAGACACATAATGGAAGAAACTTAAAAGCTTTAGAACACCCTGGTCTTTGGAACGGGGCAATGCATCATTGGAATACCTTATTCGTAGAAGTACCGTCATCTACCTTTAATCCGGTTAAGACGGTTAATGATCTTTTACGAGATGGACACAGAGAAGCTGTTCAGGTCAAATAAGGCATTAAAAACTTAATATGTAATACGAAATTTTAGAATATACTAATTAAAGAAGATAGTGTTAGTGGAACTTAGCTAACACTATCTTTTTTTGCGAGAAATGAAATTTTTATGGATCAAAAAAGTGTTGACATACCAAATATGTAACGTAAGCGATGAATAGCTGAGCACCTACAAATAAAAATCGGACACCTCTATACTGAGAGATGTCCGATTTTTATTTGCAGGGTGAATGTCTAGCGACATTCTATCTGTACCTTTGGATTCCATGGCAAATAAGCCTCCAAAGGTGTATTTTGTCGGTTTTGTGTATGGCAGAATAAATATGTAGAATAGTGCAGGAAAAAATCCATAACTCGGGCCAAATAAAATAGCCCATTGCTTCCACCCATACCATTCGCCTAAAATGGAGTTTGACTAAGAACTTCAGAAAGGCGTGGGAAAGGATGCTCACAATGGACCAAATCTATTCTATCAAAAAAATGAGAAATGAAGAAGGCTATTCTTTAAATAAAATTGTCACGGAAACAGGTTACGATTGGCGTACAGTCAGAAAATACGCAGATCATGATGTCCTTCCAAAAGAAAAAAACAGTAGAAAACGCGGAATGATGTATACGAAAGGGTTTGAAGGACAAACCTTTGGAGAAATCGTTGATCATCTCTTATTCGAAGATAGTAAGGAAAAGAAAAAAGATCGCCGATTAAATAAAGGAATCCACCGGATTCTAAAGGAAAAGTACAAGTTTGAAGGTAGTTATCGTCTCGTCTGCCAGTATATTAAAGACACTCACAATGAAGTGAAAGAATATAAACAGTACGAACGCTTGGAACACCCACCAGGTGAAGGTCAGCTCGATTTCGGGAATTACCGTGTATCATACAAAGGTAAAATAAAGAACATCAAACTACTCGTTCTTACCTTCCCTTATTCTAATAGAGCCTTTGCGGTAGCTCTTCCTAGAGAAAATAAAGAGTGTTTCTTAAGTGGTCTAAAGTCTTTATTTGAACGAGCTGGAGCGGTTCCTAAAACACTTCGGATAGATAACCTGGCCGCAGCGGTTGTTCAATCTCGAGGAAGAGGAAAAGAAGCCATCTTTACGGATGACTTCAATCAATTCTCTACTCATTATCGCTTTGAACCCATTGCCTGTAATCCTTTTTCTGGACACGAAAAAGGATCTGTAGAGAACAAGATCGGTTATATAAGGTATAACTTTTTTGATGATATTCCTGACTTTCTCTCTTATGTACCTTTTAATGGTTGGTTGAATCAAAAACTCGAAGAAGATAGTGCTCGTATTCACTATCAAGAAAACTTTTTGATTAGTGAGTTATGGGAAGAGGAGCGAACTCAGTTGCTTGCTTTACCTGAAACGGCTTATCCCGTATTTAAGTATAAAGAAGTTAAAACAAATAAATACGGAGAAATCAGATTAGACGATCAATCCATTCATATACCAAGAATCGGTCGTAACCGAAAGGTTATCTTACAACTGTTCTGGGACCGATTCAAATGTGTTGATCGAATGGGAGAAATAATCTATGAAGGACCTCGTCCTTATATGGACGAATCTCAGGAAATTGATTGGATCGAAGTCTTCAAGATCTATCGTCAAAAGCCGAGATTAATTATCCATTCTAAGTATCAAAAGTTTATCCCTCAAAAAATCAAAAGCTATTTGTTAGAAACCAGCTTAAATGAAAGAAAGACGCGTATAGATCAAATTCTATCCTTACTTGAAATTTATTCCCTATCCGAGGTTGAAGAAAAATTTGTGGAAATCGTCCTACAAACAACAGAATTCGTTGAAAAAGACGTATCCTCTTCTCTCATGATTTATGATGCCTTATCTCCGAAAGTGGGGACTAAATGATGGAAGATGAATTAAAGCAACTGTGTAAACGTATGCGACTTGCGTATGTGTATGACTACGTTACTCAAGAAAACAAATCAGAAGTGTTATATGAAGAGCTATTAAACTGTTTGAAGTATGAACAGCGAGAACGGGAACATGCAAAAGCCGATCGGCTTATTCGTAAAGCAGGATTTAAATCGACTAAACCCATCAGCCAATATGAGTGGCATGATCAGATAGGGATTCCGTCCTCAACAAGTCGTGAGGAACTCGTTACCTTAGATTTTTTACACCGCAGAGAGAACTTGATCTTAGTAGGGACTCCAGGGACAGGAAAAACAACTTTGGCTACAGCACTCGGCATTGAAGCTTGTCGAAATGGAAAAGATGTTCAGTTTTATCGCGTAATGGACTTAGTCGATAAATTACAAAAAGCGTCCCATCGAGGGACGCTAGCACGAACAAGGAAAATGATCCTCAAATGTGACTTACTCATTTTAGACGAGCTAGGCTACTTACCCTTTGATAAAGAAGGTGCAGAATTATTATTTCATCTAATATCAGATTTTTATGAAGAGAAAAGTTTGATTATTACAACGAACTTGGAATTCAGCTCTTGGAGTAAAGTATTTCAAGATTCAAGATTGACTAGCGCACTAGTGGATCGTTTGATTCATCATGCCCATATCTTTACTTTTGCGGGCACCAGTTATCGGTATACCAATGCTTTATCTCAATTAAGAAATTAACTAAATGGGAACTGCAAAGTTATGGATAAAGTTTCTGCACTTTTATGGATTCTATTCTTGCAAAATACAGGTTTGGCAAGTGAGTTAGTAAGTAATCGAGATACTTTCGTGGATGTAATCCATTGGATTTAGCTGTTTCAACGAGACTTAAAATAGTCGCGACGGCATGTGCACCATCAAACGATTTAGAGAAAAGCCAGTTTTTTCTGCCCATGACAAGCGACTTGATTCCACGCTCGGCTAAATTATTGGAAAGCACAAGACGGCCATCTTCTAGGACGTTCATCATGCGTTCTTTTTGGTTCAGCGCATAATTGATCGCTGTACCAAGTTTCCCATGCGCAGTCAGGGATTCACACCAGTCAAAAAAGGCCTCAAGCTTCGGCCTCAATAGTTTTAATCGCTGATCATACCTTTCGCTAACAGTTAAGTCCTTGAGGGACTTATCCAGCGCAAATAACTCGTTACACAGCGTGACTCCCTTATGAGCGACACTCTTACTGGAATAGTTCTTTGGTCGTGCGTCATAGAACTTCCGTCTGATATGCGCCAGACAGGCAATCATCGTCATCTCCGGAAGATTGTTGTACCCGGAGAATCCATCGCTATGCAGATACCCAGTGTACTCCTCTAAGAAATCTCTAGGGACAGATCCGCTGCGTGATGGACCAAGCTTGTAGATATATATGGCACGTTCGCTGTATTTACCGGTACTGAATAACCACATATAAGACTTTTGTCGGTCTTTATCATTCAGTACTTTGAATGTCGTTTCGTCGGCGTGTAGAACCTTCTGGTTCAACAGTTCTTGTCGCATGACAGCCACCAGCGCTTCGAGATAATACTGGGACGTTTTAATGTGCCAGTTCGCAATGGTATGCCGAGGGATCGGATAGCCAAGCAGATTCCAATAAGCCTCTTGGCGATAGCCCGGGACTTTTTGCTCGAATTTTTGATACATGGTTTCCGCTATCAATGACGCAGAAGCGGCTGTATTATTTAAAGGAAATCGGGGGATTTCAGCTTTCGCAAAAGGCGTCCGCGTTCCGCTCTTCTCACAGTTCGCGCAGGCATATGTTTTCTGGAAATGTCTGTGGTTTTCAACTCTCGCCGGGATAAATCTCACTTCCTGACGGATGAGTTGTGTGCTGACCTCTTTCATAGCTGATTGACACGTTGGACACGTACAAGATTCGATTTCATGAATATAGTCAACGGTAGGAAGAGACGATAACTGCTGGTTTTTTAATCCCTTACGTTTCTTGCGGCGACGTTCTGTTGTGATAATGACTTCATCTTCGTCGCTTTGATCACCAGTCTGCTCTGGTTCGCTAAAAAGGCGATCATTGAAAAGGTTGCCTTGATTAGGATCATTCTTCAATGTTTCCTTCTTTGGGCCGTACAATTTCTGAGTTAAGAATTCGATTTGTTCTTTCTGTAAAGAGAGCTCATCATCTTTTTGAGCGATAAGGGTCTTCAGTTGTTTGTTTTCTTCTAAAAGCTGATCTAACTTTTCAATAATCACTTCAAACTGTTTTTCGCTCTTGATAGACATGTTGGTTGCTTCTCCTCACATAAATAGTACTTAAATTTTACTATAATAAGGAAAAGAAAACGAGAGAGTCATTGATTTATTTATCAATTTCTCTCTCCTACTTCAGGCTATACTCCCTTTAACCGCAGGTTTAACAGAGACTTTTTGGTTAATTGATAGTCCTTCTAAGAGCCAACGTAACTGTTGTGTCGTCAATTGTTGAACCTCGTTCTGGTTACGCGGCCAATTCAATTTACCATTCTCTAGACGTTTATATAAGAGCAGGAAGCCGTCGCCTTCCCAATAAAGAGCTTTAAACCGATCTTTATTTCCACCACAGAAGAGAAAGAGAGCGTCGTTGTAAACATCCATATCATATTCTTCAGTGATTGTTGCGGCTAAGCCATCAATTTGGCGTCGCATATCCGTCTTCCCGCACACAATAAAAATATTCTCTACTTGAGTAAAATTAACGAGCTTCATTGATCGTCATCTCCGAAAGGAGAACTCTCAGCGTCGAGGGTTTGATCCCTTCATATATAAACAGCTCTGTTTGACCATTTTTCAAATGGGCCACTACTTTTTGTGCTGAGGAGTTCTCCACAGTTCGACGATGGGTTTGATTGTCCTGTAATATTACAGGAACGATAGACTGTTTACTCTTTTCCAAATTAAAAACCTCCTGCGTACTTAAGATATCTTAAGTTTAACAGGAGGCCGTTAGGTTTCACAGGTACCAAGCTATTCATCGCTTACTATGTAACTGTCAGTAAGCGATGAATAGCTTGGTACTGTTGACGTCAAGTAGAAAACAACAATTTCTGCTTGTTAGTTTTCTGCAGTTATTGCTAGATAAGTTTCTGCACCTGTTTAGTCAAAGATATTTTCTCGGTGTTTCATTCTGTAACTCTCTTCATTCATTTGTATAACTTCTACTCGATGGAGAAGTCGATCAAGTATAGCTTGTTGACGTCTGTATTTTGCAAGAATAGAATCCATAAAAGTGCAGAAACTTTATCCATAACTTTGCAGTTCCCATTTAGTTAATTTCTTAATTGAGATAAAGCATTGGTATACCGATAACTGGTGCCCGCAAAAGTAAAGATATGGGCATGATGAATCAAACGATCCACTAGTGCGCTAGTCAATCTTGAATCTTGAAACACTTTACTCCAAGAACTAAATTCCAAGTTCGTTGTAATAATCAAACTTTTCTCTTCGTAAAAATCCGATATTAAATGAAATAGTAACTCTGCGCCTTCTTTATCAAAAGGTAAGTAGCCTAGTTCATCTAAAATGAGTAGGTCACATTTGAGGATTGTTTTCCTTGTTCGTGCTAGCGTCCCTCGATGGGACGCTTTTTGTAATTTATCGACTAAATCCATTACACGATAAAACTGAACATCTTTTCCATTTCGACAAGCTTCAATGCCGAGCGCTGTAGCTAGCGTTGTTTTTCCTGTCCCTGGAGTTCCTACTAAAATCAAGTTTTCTCTACGGTGTAAAAAATCTAGGGTAACGAGCTCCTCACGACTCGTTGAGGACGGAATCCCTATCTGGTCATGCCATTCATATTGACTGATGGGTTTAGTTGATTTGAATCCTGCTTTATGAATAAGCCGATCGGCTTTTGCATATTCCCGTTCTCGCTGTTCATACTTCAAGCAGTTCAATAGCTCTTCGTAAAAACCTTCTGATCTATTTTCTTCAGTAACGTAATCATAAACGTACGCAAGGCGTATACGTTTACACAGTTGTTTCAATTCGTTTTCCATCATTTGGCCCTCACTTTCGGAGACAAAGCATCGTAGATCATGAGAGAAGAGGACTCGTCTTTTTCAACGTATTCTGTTGCTTGTAGAACGACCTCCACAAATTTTTCTTCAATCTCGGATAGGGAATAAAGCTCAAGTAAGGAAAGCATTTGTTCTGTACGCGTCTTTCTTTCATTTAAGCTGGTCTCTAACAGATAGCTTTTGATTTTTTGAGGGATAAACTTTTGATACTTAGAATGGATAATTAATCTCGGCTTCTGGCGATAGGTTTTGAAAAGTTCAATCCAATCAATTTCTTGAGATTCTTCCATATAAGGACGGGGTCCTAAAAAAATAATCTCTCCCATTCGATCAACACATTTGAATTGGTCCCAGAACAGTTGTAAGATAACCTTTCGGTTACGCCCGATTCTTGGTATATGAATAGATTGATCATCTAATCTGATTTCTCCGTATTTATTTGTTTTGACTTCTTTGTATTTAAATACGGGATAAGCTGTTTCAGGTAAAGCAAGTAACTGCGTTCGTTCTTCTTCCCATAACTCACTAATCAAAAAGTTCTCTTGATAGTGCATGCGCGCACTATCTTCTTCAAGTTTTTGATTCAACCAACCATTGAAGGGTACGTAAGATAGAAAATCAGGAATATCATCAAAAAAGTTATACCTTATATAACCGACCTTGTTTTCTACAGATCCTTTTTCGTGTCCAGAAAAAGGATTACAGGCAATGGGTTCAAAGCGATAATGGGTAGAGAATTGATTGAAGTCATCCGTGAAGATGGCTTCTTTTCCTCTTCCTCGAGATTGGACAACCGCTGCGGCCAGATTATCTATCCGAAGTGTTTTAGGAACCGCTCCAGCTCGTTCAAATAAAGACTTTAGACCACTTAAGAAACACTCTTTATTTTCTCTAGGAAGAGCTACCGCAAAGGCTCTATTAGAATAAGGGAAGGTAAGAACGAGTAGTTTGATGTTCTTAATTTTACCTTTGTATGATACGCGGTAATTCCCGAAATCAAGCTGACCTTCACCTGGTGGGTGTTCCAAGCGTTCGTACTGTTTATATTCTTTTACTTCATTGTGAGTATCTTTAATATACTGACAGACGAGACGATAACTACCTTCAAACTTGTACTTTTCCTTTAGAATCCGGTGGATTCCTTTATTCAATCGTCTATCTTTTTTCTTTTCTTTACTATCTTCGAATAATAGATGATCAACGATTTCTCCAAAGGTTTGTCCTCCAAACCCTTTCGTATACATCATTCCACGTTTTCTATTGTTTTTTTCTTTCGGAAGAACATCGTGATCTGCGTATTTTCTGACTGTGCGCCAATCATAACCTGTTTCCGTGACAATTTTATTTAAAGAATAGCCTTCTTCATTTCTCATTTTTTTGATAGAATAGATTTGGTCCATTGTGAGCATCCTTTACCACGCCTTTCTGAAGTTCTTAGTCAAACTCCATTTTAGGCGAATGGTATGGGTGGAAGCAATGGGCTATTTTATTTGGCCCGAGTTATGGATTTTTTCCTGCACTATTCTACATATTTATTCTGCCACACACAACAAGATTGAAAATAGAGGAGAATGCAGACGTAAAACATTGTGAAATACTTAAATTTAATCGTCTTGAAAACCGTTACAGGAATTGAGCATGAGCCAAAATTAAAAGATAATGACCGAATAAACTTAAATCGTTTAAATTAGCGGAGAAACTTGGTAGGAAAAAGGTACTCGTATTAGTCAAACTAAATTAAAAAAAGCGTAGATAATGTTGGTTTTATGTTTGTTCATACTACAAAGGACATACGGTACCAAACGGCAAGTTAACTGGTGCGGTGTTTAATCAATATTTGAAAATAAAAGGTTATGGTAAAACCCAATAGGAACTAGAGACACTATGTGTACATAATGACGGGGGAAGCGTACCTCTCTTTAGGGTAGTTATTCTAACGGTGCTGACAGTAGTCGATAATTTTTATTAGTATGTAGAACACTCAACCAGTAAGAGAGCGTTCTTTTTTATTTGCGAAAGTTTTTGCTTAATAAATATCTTAACTAATGGAAGTTTCTACCGATTATAATAATATTTAAAACTTTATATTGATGGAGGAATAGAATGAATAAAAGACTAGTGAAGTACATATCTATTGCAGCTTTATCTTTAGGCGCTGTTTCTACAATTTCTCAAGAGCAAAATGTAATTGCCTCAGAAGTTTCAGTTACTAGAATAAGCGGTGAGACACGGTACCAAACAGCTACAAATATAAGTCAAAATGTATATGATAGAGCTCAAACCGTTTTTATTGCAAACGCAATGAATTTCGCTGATGCTTTATCTGGTGGCCCATTAGCTTACCAAAGTGAGGCACCTATTTTATTAGCTCATGGAAATAGTCTAAGAGCTGAAACAACGAAAGAAATCACAAGATTAGGTGCTAAAAAAGCAGTCATTTTAGGTGGAGAAGCGGCTATTTCTAAGTCAATTGAAAATGAATTGAAGAATCTTGGATTAAGTATTGAGCGATTGGCAGGAGAAACACGTTTTGAAACATCACAAATTATAGCAGATCGAATTGATGCTAATAGCAATGGTTCGACAGCGGTAGTAGTAGATGGATATAACTTTGCTGATGCACTATCCATAGCTCCTTTTGCTACATGGGAAAATATGCCGATATACCTCACTAGACCAGATAAGTTACCGAACGAAAAAAGTCTAAAAAAATATTACAAGACATATATTATTGGTGGCGAAACAGCTGTATCAAAAAATGTAGAGAAGCAGTTAAACACTCCAACTCGTATAGCGGGTGCAAATCGATTTCAGACAAATTTAAAAGTACTCGAATACTTTGGTAGTCGAAACGGCAATTTAATTGTAGCTACAGGAATGAGTTTTGCAGATGCTTTAACAGGATCTACAGTGGCTTCAAGACAATCTACTGGAATTTTATTAACCAGAAACCCTCAGTTAAGTTATGAGCAAAAAGAGTATTTATACTCAAGCAGATTCAAAAATATCACAATTTTGGGAGGTCCTGTTTCAGTTTCATCTAGAATAGAAACACAGTTAGAAGAACATGAAAATTATACTTCTAAACTTACGCCACCAAGTACATCCGATGGTTGGGTAAAAACAGGAGAATTCACCTACGAGAAAGATTTAGGTGGAGGGACTATGCAGTACTGGAGTTATGGTGAGATTTGGACGATATCTGGCGGAGATTGGGATGATCTAATAGATGATGATACAGTTTATGGGAATCATAATAATGAATAAGAATAGGTCTAATTGCCTGTAATATAGATTAAGAACATAAATCGAAATGAATAAAATAAGAAGACTGATTCAAGAAAAATTTATTAATTTCTTAAATCAGTCTTCTTAACGTTTATATATTTATTTCTGCATCGGAAATTTTTATTCAAATTCAGTTTATAAATACTAAAAGTTGATATTACATTTATATGAAAGGGATCTTTTAAATTCAATTCTTTTTTAGTTGAATATTAATATTATATAAATTAAGCCGATAGTAGGGTGGATGCCGTGCATCATTAAAATGGTAGAATGGAATATTTTGCCTTGGTCAATATGAGGCTTCGTTGTAAACAGTCTTCTAAGCATTAGTAAATAACAGTATAGGAGGAATAAAGATAAGTTGTTGGAGGACAACGAAGAAGGTTTAACGAAAATAATCGAAAGAGGAAATAGAACATGAAAAAAGAGTTTTGTAGAAAGTGGGGGACGAAAAATCCAGTTGAGAATTAGAATTTTTTTGTGGTCTTAAATATGTAAATATTTAAAAGGTCAGCAATAGTGAAGGCTACACCTACAAACATCAGAAACGAAAAAAGATGACGTAAATATTATAAAGCGATACATATCTTCCAATAAAAAAATGGCATTGTTAAATGCAGCTACGGCTATATTATTCATAGGACGTGTGTTCTTCTCCACCGTGTTGAAGGCTTCGCTTGGACAATGGCAATCTTCTGAAGAAGATTATTATAGTTAGGAAGACTACAAAGTAAATATCAAAAAAATGAAGATGACAATAATAATGAATACCGCGAAAAATATTATTTTAAGAAGGTTTCGATGGAACTGTTGAACAATATAATAGATAGGAGCATATAATGAAATTTTGTGAAAATTGTGGACATAAACTTGAGGGAAATCAAAAATTCTGTGAAAAATGTGGAGCGAAAGTGAAACCAGTGGAGATAGAGAACAAGTCATCGGAATCAACTTCTGGTTTAGATAAAACTGATCAGACAAATGTGACTGCTCATAATCAAGAACCTTTACAGAAAAACAAGCAAAATACGCTAACCAAGCCAAATAATCATAACCCCGTGCCTAAACCAATCATTGCTGGTCTTGTTATTATAGTTTTATTGATTACTGGGAGTGTATTTGGTTATCAAAAAGGGAAAGAATACTATAGCTTGAATAACCAAATTGATAGATATATTGAGACACTTCAATCAAGAAATTATAGTGAAATTGCTGCTGTACTGACTACTTCTAATGAAAATTTTGAAATTTCAGAAGATACAATTGCACCTTATGTGGACTCTATATTATATGATGCGGACTGGGGTACCATTAGATATGAATTGATTTCTTCAAGATCTACCGATACGCTTTTATTAAAGAAAAATGGGTCAAACTTTGTGTTCTTTGATCGTTACGAATTGGAATTATTACCGGCGATGGTTACCTTAACAACTAACCTTGCCAACACTAAATTATTTATCGAAGAAGAAGAAGTAGCTACTGCTGATAAAGATGACTACTCAGTCGACATTAAAACTGTGATGCCTGGAATGCATACATTTTATGCAAAGACAGAACTAGATGGTCAAGAAATGGTGACAGAGGAAACGATGAATGTTTGGCCAGGACAACATGATCCATATGTATCCTTACCTATCCAAGGTGTTTATTTTGAAGTAAGTAGTAATATAAACGATGCTTCAGTTTATTTGAATGACAAGAATGTTGGTCAACTAAGTGGTGGATCAGGGGAATTTGGACCTTTTGGAAGTTTAAACGGTGGAAACCTGGAATTAAGACAGGAAAAAGATTTTGGAGAGTTGAAAACTGAATCTATTGAATTAAGTGACAATGATTATACCTATTATCAACTAGACTTTGCGGATGCTATGACAGAAGATGATGCTCAGTACGCGCTTCAAGGAATGTATGATACTTTATCTTCCTTAACGAGTGAATACCAATATAGTTTAACGGAAGATGAAAAAGCTTACGGAGAATACTTCTATGAAGGCGTGGCATATGATGAACTAAGACCCTTTTATCTTGAATATGCAGAAAGACAACGAGATGATGAACAAGTAATGAGCGTGAATTATGATGTTACTGTAAGTAATTTCGAACAAACAGGACTAAAGGAATATTCAGCAGATTTAGAAGTTGATTATACGTCATATTTCCAAGGTACTGAAGCTAATGACTACAACGCGCCAGATAACCGTATACGGACGTTTACTTATAATGTCTCTCTTATATCAGATAAGGCTATAAGAAATAACTGGAACTATTCAGACGAAGAGTTGTTTATAAATGGGTTCGCAAACGAAGAGATGATTTATGATAGTAATAATTAACTAGTATAATTGAGGGGTTTCTATTATTTATGATAATAGAAAATTAGGTCGATACGTTATTGTTTACATTTGTATTATGCGAAAAAAGTCCAAAATTATTTTCATAGGAATAGAGGAGAGTTAAAATGAAAAAATGTAACGATTGTGGTCAAATGATGAATGAAGATGCAAAGTTCTGTACGAATTGTGGTGTAGCTTTTAATGCAGTTGAGACTACAGAACATGTTCAAGTAACTAATACAGTTACTCCTGAAAATACGAATAGCACTGAACAAACAGAAAGCAATACTTCTGAAGCATTCCAAGCAGTACAATCTAATATCACAGAAGCAGTCAAATCTGTAGAGTATAGCAAAATTGCTCAGGGTTACTGGAGCTACTTAATGATGACCCTGAAAAAACCTTCTACCAGTTTTGCAGTTACTGACAGAACAAATGGATGGATACAATTTATTTTACTCGCGGTTTTAAATAGTTTAGTTTTCGTTTCTATATTAGCGAGTATACCTGGTTCAGAAACAGGATTTGGTATATTCTTCAGATTATTTTTTGTGCAACTTTTTATCAGTATAGCTGAAATTGGGATATTATTTGTTTTCAAGAACTTGGTCCAGAAAGTTAATGCACCATTTAATGTCGTTGCTTCTCAATATGGAGGATTGCAATCTTTAAATATCGTTTTACTATCAATTATACTAGTTAGTTCACTAATTTCTCCTATAGCAATGATATCGATTATCTTAATTGGTTCGATCTTAATAGGAATCGTAAACATAATTGCTTTTAACATGTATTTATTAAATGGTCAAAATAATTCTAAGCTAGATAACTTTTACGTTACTGTGTTAGCGAATGCTGTAGTTTTGATTATACTGGCTATCATTGTAAGAATTGGAATGGAAATGATGATCGACATGTTACCATATATGTTTAATGAGTATATGTTTAACCAATACATGTTTTAATCAGGCAGAACAGTTAAACAATTCCAACTTGTAAAAGCTTATCTTTTAAATGAGTACGATTAAATATAAAAAATAAAGCAGCCTGCTTTGATTATAATATTAGAAAAGCAGAAACTATTAAGGCTATCTTTTCCCTATACTTTATAGGGCGAGGGTGGTCTTTTTTACGGTTCTATAATATTTAATGTAGACTATAGATTACCTAAGTTATCATCTGCCGCAGCATTTTTTGTATTTCAATCCACTACCACAAGGACAAGGTTCATTACGACCAACTTTCACTGTTTGACGGGGCGTAGTTTCTTGAGTATCTGAAAACAAAGGTAATACTGGGGGGACTCCTGGTTCTTGATGCAGAGAATTCTTACTCAGAACAGGATCAAGCGTTTTTCGTCTAATAGAACATTCTTTCACGGTGAATCCATTTTGTTTCCATTGTCTGGTGTGACCAAGTAAATCATGATAGAATTTGAAAATGGTTTTGCCTTCTTTTTCAGAATGAATGATTAGACTGTCATCTTCGTTTAATTCGTCCATTAAGATAGACATTTTAGATCCCATCAGGGCATGTTTTTCAATTGTTTCCATAACATAACCTGGATCATAAGAACAGTTTTTGATAATCTTAATCAATTTTTTGTAAGGAGCAAGTCGATGGTCAAAATCATTATTGGCGTAAAAAGACAGTTCCTTGACCGTAGGGTGAAATTGATTATTATAAGAAACAAAGCCTAAAGTATCAGCATACAGCTTTGCATGTTGTATATTTTCGAAGCGCCTACTTGCGATTCTTAAAAAATCTAGTATATAAAAGTCTAGACCGATTGAAATCGTTGAAAAGTAGGAGAGTAGTTTATTTAAAGTTAAGTGATTTAACTCTAACTCAGGATGTTCTATCCTATATAAATGGACGAAAGTCTGATAACTGACGATTCCGTATAGATGCACACCGGCTTTAATGACATTTTTAATTGAAGCAATGGTTTGTGTTAGTGCTTTATTTTCAAGATAAGATTCGGAGTTGATGACGGACATAACCTCTGTAGGGATGGCAATATTAATATAATTTTTCTCTTCGTGTACATACATAAGTCCAAGTTGCACTGCTATAGGAAAGACGGTGATAAAGAATAGCTGATTGGCCTTCGTACCTTAAGATATAATAGAAGGGTCGCGATGAGCAAATTTAACGAAGGCTTCGAGTGATTCTTTTTGAAAAGAAAGCAAACGATCTTCGATTGAATGTACAATGTGATTCGATAAAGTATCGGTAATTTGGTTTTTCGTCCAGCTTTTCTTTACCTCAACGAAATTCAGATCAGCTAATTTTATTAAAGCTTCTTTTCGGTAACACATTAACAGACTTTTAAGATTTGGATTATGAGGAGTCGCTTTCAGTTTGAAATCATCCAGAACAGATTGAATCGTCAGTGTTTTTATAGAAGACAACTCTGAAACGGTCAGTATATCCAAAGAGGGGTCGATCATTTTTTGATGTCCTTTCTAAACTTAAATAGTCGGTTAGAAGATTGCAATTTTGTTTTGTAACAGGCTTTATACTAGTGTAAACTAAGGAATAGAAAGATTCTAGAGAAAAATAGAAAAATCGTGCAGTATGTTCGAATAGTCACGCAGACTAGAATGAACGATGTACAATTGATTTAACTGGAAAAGGATGGCAGTACATGAGATTTCACGGAACAAATAAATTATTAGCAACACTTAAAAAGAGTGCAAAATTAAGCGGCAAAGATGGTTTTTCAATTGAACCGGTTGAAACAGATACAACAATACTGAACGAGCTTTTTGACTGGCATGCTTCAATGATTGAAGTAGAAGAAGACTATATTGTAAACTTCGTAAACGATCTTACGCAATTACCGGTCATCATTGGACCACTGTCTTTAGAAGACGTTTTAGATAGTTTTGATCTGTTTAAAAAGCAACTACAAACAATGATGCAAAAACAACATTTCGAAGACGCAGAGATTCAAACCTATTTAAGAAGTGTTGACAACCCTACAGTAACAAAATCCATCAGTCGTGCGAAACTCGGACCATTGAGCGCCGTTACAAGCGATACTAATGTGCGTATCAAAGAGTTGAATGTGAGTGAGATTGATACAGCTGCTTTATCTGAAGAATTGAGCGAAGTGCCTCGCATTAAAGACGGTGAAGTTTCAATACCACTAGAAAACTGGTTCGATGCCTGGGTAGAACGCTCTAATAATCATACCTTTAGTGATTTTAGTGACAAGTTCAACGAGCAATGGATTCCGGCGCTAAACGATCCTTCACAGGACCACTGGAGTAAGCTTTATGATGAAATCGATCAAGTATCTAAAGTGAAGCCGTGGGAAAGTTACTCGGATTATGAATGGATTGCGGTACAACATCCAGAAACCAAAGAGTGGACATACTGTACGATTATGGGGAATGATGGTAGCTTCAAAGGGATTGGTTTGTTTACCGGTCGTGCCGGATTAAATAGCTTATATACCATCTATGATCAAGAAAATGATCTTCCGGATTATCTGTCGCACACGAAGCAAGACGGTATTATTATTTCATTCTTGGACCAGGAAGAAGACTTGGATCAAGATAATGCAGATCGTCTGGAAAAAATGGATCGATTGCAGTCGAACGGTTCACTGATTCCTGAAGTGATGAAACATACACCTGGATTTATTCCATGGGGGATTCTTTCAGACGAAGAAGCACAGTGGACGACTGATGTGATTGAGCAGCTATTAACCGTACTCAATGAGTCTGAAGGTCAACCGTTACCAAGTGTTACAAGTGGTCACGTAATGGGTCGTCAACAAGAAGAAAACCAATGGATCACTAAGGAACACAATTTACTTGAATGGGAACAAATCAAAGAAGTTAAAGAAAAAGAGCTATTCAGAAATGAAATTGCCATTCATAGAATCAAGCGAGCGCCGAAGGCTAAAAACACAATTGTAATGGACGTTGCCTACACAAAATCAGTGATCCAAGAACATCCTCATGAAAGACCTTTTTATCCGATGTTAGTTATTGGGATTGAAAGAAGTAGTGGACTGGTTTTAGACGTCAAACCGTTTTCCAATGCAAGCGAAACGAAGCAAATTGTACAGAAAAGTTTAATGGATATCTGTTCTAAAGGAAAACCAAAAGAAGTTATAGTAAGAAAAAATAGTATTGAATGGATTATTGAAGATTTTTGTAAGAAAACCAATATCAAATTAAAAACATTTGACCGGTTAGTAGAAGTTGAAGACGTGATGAAAGAGATTCATGACGAACAGATTTAAAAATGAAGTGAATTCATTTAAGCGTTAATCTTTTCTTAATTTGATAAGAGTATAGTAAACTATACTTAAACAGGTATTGTTTACTATACTTATAGGTAATCTAACTTTAGAAAGAAGTGATTAGATGATTGATTTACACAGCCACATTTTACCTGGAATAGATGATGGAGCTAAAAACATAGAAGAGTCTCTGGATATGGCCCGTTTAGCTGTTGAAGAGGGAATCACTCACTTACTGGCAACACCTCATCACATGAACCGCGACTGGATGAATGAAAAGAGTAAAGTATTGAAAATGGTCAAAGAATTACAAGAAGAGATTGACCGTGAAGGTATACCATTGACGTTGTTCCCTGGACAAGAAATTCGTATTTATGGTGATATCTTGGATGATGTTGAAAAAGATCAGTTATTATTCACGGATGAACTGCAACAATACATGCTGATTGAATTTCCGACTTCTTCGATTCCAACCTATACAGAGCGTTTATTTTATGACTTGCAGTCAAACGGAAAAACGCCGGTCATTGTTCACCCGGAACGAAACCGGATGATTTTAGAAGATCCGGATAAGTTGAAAGAATTGGTAGAACACGGAGCATTAGCACAACTGACTGCTGCTAGCTACACCGGTGGATTCGGTAAAGAAATCAAGAAGCTGAGTAAACAATTGATTGATGCCAATCTTGTACACTTTGTAGCATCAGATGCGCATAACACAGGTAACAGAGCTTTCCATATGAAAGAAGCCCATGACTTAATCATCAAAGATTATGGTCGTCGTAAATGGCACGAGTTCCATCAAACCACAAAAGACTTGATCAATGGAGATGTTATTATTCCAGCAACGCCTACGAGTGTTTCGAAAAAGAAATTCTTTGGATTGTTTTAATGATTGCTAGAGATTAACACATAAGTGTACTCACAAAGTATGCTTATGTGTTCTTTTGTTTTATTGAAAAGATTGTTTTTGAAAGGGTTATCATGGTATGATATTGTAAATCCTATACATATTATTTCAAATAAGAAAAGAGGTTAAACATGGATCGATATTTATTTGTTCATTTTGTAGGAGAACAGAACAATCAGGAGCAAGTATTCTTTAGTGTCAGCGAAGATGGCTTACACTGGAATGATTTAAATGAAGGTCAACCTGTTTTAGAATCAAAGATTGGTGAAAAAGGCGTTCGTGATCCCTTTATCGTCAAAGATGAAAAACAGGAGAAGTATTATTTGATTGCAACAGACTTAAAAATGGAAACCAAAAAAGACTGGAGAAAGGCTGAATTTGAAGGTAGTCAGAGTATCATCGTTTGGGAAATTAAAGACTTACTGAAATGGTCAGAAGAGCGAGCAGTCAAAGTAGGGATAGATGCTGCTGGGTGTGTTTGGGCGCCGGAAGCGATTTACGATGCTAAGAAAGAAGCCTTTTTAGTATTTTTTGCTTCAATGGTACAGGAATTAAGTGATTCAGCTCCAAAACAGAAGATCTACGCAAGCTATACAAAAGATTTCAAGACAATAGAAAGAACTGAAATATACATAGAAAGAGAAAATCATATTATTGATACTAACATCGTTGAACAAAACGGCATCTATTATCGATTTTCAAAAGATGAAACCACAAAAACGATCATGAGGGAGGGGGGCTTATCTCTAGAAAAAGACGCTTTTGAAAAAGTTGAAACACCTATTTTAGATGCATTATATGGACTGGAAGGGCCAGAATGTTATCAGCTTCCAAATGGAAAGTTGTGTCTGATTGCGGATCAGTTCAATAAAGGTCTAGGATATCTGCCGATTATCATTCAAGATTTAGAAAATACTGAAATGGCCGTCTTGAAAGCGGATGAATATGATATGGGAGAAACCCGAAAACGGCATGGAGGCGTTATCAAGATAACGGATAAAGAGTATAGAGGATTGATCGAAAAGTATTAATCAGGTGATGTTGGTTGATCTGAATTCCTCTATCATGGTAAAGAGGTAGTAGAATAGATCTAGACTAAGAAATATGGATTTTTTTAGAGGTGATCGGCTAATGGAACTTGAAAACTACAAAGAAATATTAACTCATTAAAACATAGACCTTTTAGAGAAAAACAAATACGCACTGCAGGTGTCATCTCGGAATATGTCAGATTGAAATACGAAATTGAATTAATTGTCGTTGGAGGATTGTCAGTTGAGATTTATACGGATGGAGGTTACACTACTCAAGATATAGACTTCGTAGGTGTTGGTCATGAGAAAGTTACTACTGCTCTAAAAGATTTAGGGTTTATATCTCATGGAAAAGATAGTATTCATGAAGAATTAAAAATTTATGTAGAGATACCCGACTCAGTTTTAAAAGATTCAAATTCAAAATATATTAAAACAATGGATACACAAGATGGTTTTGCGTTATCTATAATCGGTATTGAAGACATAATCAAAGATCGTATTAGAGCATTACTCTATTTTAAAGAATTTCTAATAATAGCCCGGGAAGTGAACAGGAATAAGTTATCGCAGTTTAAGTTTATTCAATTTCTCGATGAACAAGAAATACCCTATACTCTTATAAATAAGACCATTATATCCTTGGCAACTGGAGATAGTTATTACGGTATATCTCTCTTTCCGTTCAATATGATCTATCATTATGAGCATGATGTTGAAGAATATTTTGTCCCCGCCAAAGAAGAACCGATGGAGTTCAATGAATTAGTGAAATTCTTAAAGCAGATTAAAGTTAGTGAGATTAAGAAAATCAATGAACTGATTGAATTTATAAGTTTAATAGAGGATAGCGAATAAGTAGATTGATAGAATCTGTGTTATAATGAATAAAAGGAGGCCTAGAAAATGAAAAAAATTAAGATTGATACGAGCAATAAAACTATAGAAAATAGTATCAGTGAACTAGAAATGTCTATGTTAGCCAAAAGAATCAATTCAAAAATTTCAACTGATTCTAGGCGTAAACGTCCTAGAAATCCTCAAGAAAAAGAAATACTTCTGCGCTGGGAAAAAGAGCGTGATGGTATAAAAATCGGTATAATTTAAAATAAACCAATTTAAAAGGATTCAATCATCCATATCGGGTGATTGAATCCTTTTTATGTTCGATAGTTAACTGTTTCATTTTTAATGTCTACTTATTAAACTTATTTCACCAAGCCTAATGCTGTATCCAGTACAGCTTCGCCATCCATCTGTTCAAAGTCACGCATATCAATGATTTCAACAGGAACATTCTTACTGGCAACTTTCTCTTGTAGTTGATCTTTTAAAAATTTAACCTGAGGTCCGAGTAGTAAAACATCGATCTCTTTAGCGGATAAGTAACCGTCTGCTTCGTTAGGGGATACTGCGAAAATATCTGCTTCTAAACCTTTTTTTTCTGCAGCTTTCTGCATATTCGATACCAACATACTTGTGCTTACACCAGCTGTACAAACTAACATGATCGTTTTCATAAGACATCTCTCCCTTTAAGTTAAATGAGTAGCAAGTTTTGAAATAGATAGTAGGCACTTTATTTGAAAGCGGTTGCTATCTATACTTTATTTATACACTATTTAATAACGAATATCAATAAATGTCCCTTTTTGATTCTACAATTCATTGTGTTAATATCAACCACAAAATCATCTTTAATTTTAAAATTGTGTATAAGAAAAGATTCCGATACAATTTTAGTCTAAAGTTAAAAACAGCTTTCATACAAACTAAACGAACGACTTAGGTGAAAGAGTTTAGTTTCAAAGAATGGTATTGCTTTTCTAGAAGACAGATATAGACCGTTGGAAAAGAAAGCCTTATCATAAAATTGTCCGTTGCAGTGGACATTTGTACGTAAAGCGTTTTCTTGAATGTCCGGTACACTATAGATAACAAAGGAGGAGATAACGGTGAGTTCAAAGAAAATACGTGAACAAAAACTGTTGCTATTTCTCTCAGAGAACCCCGGATATACAACTTCAGAAGAGTTAGCCAGTCAATTAGCTATTTCTAGAAAAACTGTATACCGAACAATCAAAGACATCAATGAGGGAACACCAGAAGGGGAACTCATTTTATCCGAGAAAGGGAGAGGATACACGTTAGATTACGAGAAATACATTCAATCAAACAAAGAAGTCTCTCGAATCACGAGTGATTTTACCCCGGCAGAACGTCGCGGTCGAATTATGGAAGAGTTGCTTCTCTATTCTCCTAAAGCTCGAAATGTAAGCGAATTATACGCTGACTATTTTATCAGTGAGACAGTGATCTTTAATGATGAACAAATCATCGCTGATGCTTTAAAGCAATACGATTTAAAACTGGTTAGAAAAAGTAGAACCGTTTCGATTTTGGGAGAGGAAGAAGATATCCGAAGAGCCATTACGGACCGGATTCAGCGAATGAACATTGTGAATGTGAATGATTTGAAGAACAATAAAGAATTGAACTTTAATCATTACGATGTTCTTTACATTTTAGATCAAATCAAAACGATTGAAAAGAAACTAGATATTACCATCCATTATCCATATGACATCAATATTTTTTCTCATTTATATATCTTGATCAGTCGAATAAGAAAAGTAGGGTTAAAACATATTACGGCTAGAGAGTTGGATGCAGAATCTATTGAAAATAAAATTCAACAAAATGACCAAGCGCTTTATCAGGCTGCTGAGTCAACGATTCAAAACCTATCGAATTACTTGACAGTAGAATTACCGGAATCAGAAATCATCTATCTTTATCAGTATCTAATGTCTTCAAGAATGGGCAGTTCGACGACCATTGCAACCTTTTCAAGTGCCGTTACAGAACTCACACAGCTGTACTTGAATGAAATGAGTAAGCGACTAAATATTACCATTCAAAGCGAATCTATTTTTCTAGATTTAGCAAATCATATTAAGCCGATGCTGAATCGTTTGAGACACGGTATAAGAGTCAAGAATAGTTTACTGGATCAAATACAGTTGACCTATCAGTCCATTTACAACGAAGTCGTTGAAGTTTCTAAGGAAGTCAGTGAGACCTTTTCTTTACCAACTATTAATGACGATGAGAATGGATTTCTAACATTATACTTTGCGCGCATTATAGAAACGAATCAGTTACCGATTCGAACAATCATTATGTGTACGACCGGTGTTGGGACTTCAGAATTATTGAAGGTGAAAATCGATAAAAAATTCCCGGAACTAGAAATCGTTGATGTTATTGCGTACCGAGATTTGAGAGAGGTTTCTCAAAATTATCCTGGTACTGAACTCATTATCACAACATTAAGAATTGAAGAAGATGTACCGGTAAAAACGTTGTTAGTCAGTGCTATGTTCACTGAAGATGACAAGAATAGACTTCAGAACAAAATTAAGGAGATCTACAATGGACGCTAACCGATTTGTCGTGAAGCTGGATGTACCGATTCATTCGCGGGCTGAGTTGTTTCAATATGTATCAAATACATTGATGGACGGAGAACAACTTGACTTGGCTAGTTTGATGGCCGAGCGTGAAGTGAACGGTAGTGTAGAAATCGCTGAAGGAATCGTCTTACCACATGTAGAAAGTGATGTGTTGGACAAAAGCCAGATTTTTATTGTTCGACCAGAAAACAAAATGAACTGGGACGAAAAAATCAAACATGTCAAACTCGTCATCATGATTCTTCTACGTAAAGATGAATCAGATGATGTGAAAAGAGACATTGGTCAGTTTACAAGAAAACTGGCGGATGATGCATTCTTAGAGTATTTAATGCAAACCGATCAACTAGAAATTTAAAAAAACTAAAACTAAGAGGAGAAATTATTTATGAAAATCGTTGGAGTAGCAGCTTGTACAGTAGGAATCGCACACACATATATCGCACAAGAAAAACTAGAGAATGCAGCAAAAAAAGCGGGACATGAAATTCATGTTGAAACACAAGGAACTATTGGGATCGAAAATAAATTATCACAAGAACAAATCGATGCCGCGGATGCGGTAATTTTAGCCGTTGACGTGAAAATTTCTGGTCGAGAGCGTTTCGAAGGGAAAAGAGTCATACAAGTACCAACGGAAGTGGCGGTCAAATCACCAAATAAATTGATTCAAAAAGTAACAGAAGTTGTTGAAGCCAAATAAAAAATAAAGGAGCATGCAGCAGATGGAAGTAAAAGAGATTTTAGATGTCAATCTGATCAAGTCAGATATGAAGGTCGAAACAAAAGAAGAAGCACTGAACGCTTTATGCCAAGAGTTACTAGATAATGGCTATATTTCAGATATTGAAGGATTCAAAAAAGATGTCTACGCACGTGAACAAGAAGGGAAAACGGGTATTGGAAACTTTATTGCCATTCCTCATGGGAAAAGTGCACATGTGGATAATATTGGTGTAGCGATTGGAATTAATGATACAGAGATTCCGTGGGAGTCACTAGATGACCGCGGTGTTAAAGGGATTATTCTATTCGCAGTTGGAAATGATAATGAAGATGCGAATCAGCACTTGAAATTGTTATCGCTATTCGCACGCAAACTGGGCAATGATGAAGTCGTAGAAGAACTACTGAAATCGACGAGTCCAGAGGAAGTTATTCAAGCTTTTTCGTAAAAAGGGTATAAACATTTAAAAATGGGGGTAAATCATGCAAAAGATTAAACAGTTAAATTTAAAAGGTCATTTATTAACCGCAATTTCTTATCTGATCCCAATCGTTTGTGGGGCAGGATTTATGATCGCTATCGGGATGGCGTTTGGTGGAGAACCAGGAACAGATTTACTAGCAGGTAGTTATTCGATCTGGGACGTACTAGCCGTTATCGGTGGACTTGGACTGGGTATGTTACCCGTTGTTATCTCAACCGGAATTGCGTATTCGATCGCTGAGAAGCCAGGTATTGCACCAGGTTTTATCATTGGTCTACTAGCAAGATCGATTGAAGCAGGATTTATTGGTGGTATCTTAGGTGGTTTTGTAGCCGGATACTTAGTAATTGGTATTTTAAGATTCTTGAAAGTACCTGCTTGGGCAAAAGGATTGATGCCTACTTTAATTATTCCATTGGTATCTACTTTCCTTGGTGGTTTGATCATGATTTACGTGATCGGTACGCCAATTTCCTTGTTCACAGATACTTTAACAAACTTACTGAACGGTTTAGGTTCTTCTTCATTACTACTTTTCGGAGGAGTCGTTGGACTTTTAAGTGGAGTCGATTATGGTGGTCCAATCAACAAGACCGTTTTCGCTTTTGTTTTGACACTACAAGCTGAAGGCTTAAATGGACCGATTACGGCACTACAACTGGTTAATACGGCAACACCTATTGGTTTTGGGCTAGCATTCTTTGTGGCAAAATTATTCGGTAAAACGATCTATTCTCCAGTGGAAATTGAAACGTTGAAAACAGCTGTACCGATGGGTGTCGTTAATATCGTGGAAGGCGTTATCCCAATCGTTATGAATGATATTTTCCGTGGCGTATTCGCTACTGCAGTCGGAGGCGCTGTTGGGGGAGCGGTATCTATGGCACTTGGTGCAGATGCGACCGTACCGTTCGGTGGCGTCTTAATGATTCCTACGATGTCTAGACCCATGGCCGGCATTTTAGCCTTACTGGCAAATATTGTGGTAACAGCTGTTGTATTGGCGCTGGTTAAGAAAAATGTGACCGAAGAATCAATCAATGCGCAACTAGACGCTGAAGAAGAAGATATCGACTTAGGCGATATTCAAATTAGCTAAAAAAGATTGAAGAAGGATGGTTTTAAAATGAATAATGTAGAAATTTCACCCTCACTGATGACAATGGATTTAGATAAATTCAAAGAACAAATCACGTTTTTAAATGATCACGCGGATTCTTATCATATTGATATTATGGATGGACACTATGTTCCGAACATCACACTATCGCCATGGTTTATTGAAGAAGTGCGTAAAATCAGCGACTTACCGATGTCAGTACACTTGATGGTAACTGAACCAAGTTTCTGGGTACCGCAATTGATTGACTTGAAATGTGAATGGATCTGTATGCATGCAGAAGTATTGGATGGCTTAGCCTTCAGATTGATCGATGATATTCATAACGCTGGGTTAAAAGCCGGTGTCGTATTAAATCCAGAAACACCCATCGAAACGATTTTCCCGTATATCGATTTGTTGGATAAAATCACGATTATGACCGTCGATCCAGGATTTGCCGGACAACGATTCATCGATAACACATTAGATAAAATTGTTGCTCTAAGAGCGTTAAGAGAAGAAAAAGGCTATAACTACCAGATTGAAATGGATGGATCATCCAATCGCAAGACATTCAAGAAAATCGATGCAGCTGGACCAGATATTTATATCGTTGGAAGAAGCGGTTTATTCGGCCTAACAGAAGACATTGATTCGTCTTGGGAAACGATGGTCAAAGATTACGAAGAAATGACAGAGAAATCATTTAGTAAATAAGGCCTTGGAGGTAAAATAATTGTTTGACAAAATAGATGAATTAGCTGTAAACACATTAAGAACACTCAGTATTGATGCCGTTCAAAAGGCAAACTCTGGTCATCCAGGTTTGCCAATGGGGGCTGCACCAATGGCTTATACTTTGTGGACAAAACAGATGAAAGTCAATCCAAAACATTCGAAATGGTTCGACCGAGATCGCTTTATTCTTTCTGCGGGTCATGGATCAGCGTTACTCTATAGTTTATTACATGTTTCAGGATATGATGTTTCTATTGAAGACGTGAAAAATTTCCGCCAAATCGGAAGCAAAACACCGGGCCATCCAGAAGTGCATATGACAGATGGCGTTGAAGCGACGACGGGTCCCCTTGGACAAGGAATTGCGAATGCCGTTGGCTTTGCCATGGCAGAAGCGCATCTTGCCGCACGTTTCAATAAAGATCAGTTTAATGTAGTGGATCATTTCACCTATGCATTATGTGGAGATGGTGATCTTCAGGAAGGTGTTTCTCAAGAAGCGGCTTCCTTAGCAGGGCATTTGAAACTTGGAAAGCTTGTGATTTTGTATGATTCAAATGATATCCAATTAGATGGACCCATCGAGAAAGCTTTCACAGAGAACGTTGGGAAACGCTTTGAAGCGTACGGATGGGAACATATTCGCGTAGAAAATGGAAATGACCTAAGTACTATTAATGAAGCGATTGAAAAAGCAAAAACAAATCTTGATCAACCAACTATAATTGAAGTGAAAACAACGATTGGATTCGGTGCACCAAATGCCGGAACCTCGGCTGTTCATGGAGCGCCACTTGGAGCTGAAGGGATTTTAGCTTCTAAGAAAGCTTACTTGTGGGAAGGGGAAGACTTTTATGTTCCTGAACCCGTTCAAGAACGATTCAATGAAACGATGATCAAAGAGGGTCAAAAAGCAGAATCTGATTGGAAGCAATTAGTGGAAGACTACAAAAACGCCTATCCGGAGTTATCAGAAGATTTCCAAGCTATGATGGATGGACAACTACCTGAAGGCTGGCAAAACCAGTTACCGGTTTACACGGAAGAAAACGGGACAAAAGCAACGCGCGTATCGAGTGGAGAAGTACTGAACGCAATTGCCGGAGCCGTACCGACTTTCTGGGGTGGATCTGCCGACTTGTCTGGATCAAACAAATCCATGATCGATGGTCAAGTTGACTTTTCAGCGGATCAATATGATGGACGTAATATTTGGTATGGTGTGAGAGAGTTCGCTATGGCCGCTGCCTTAAATGGCATTTTACTACACGGAGGAACGCAGTCTTATGTCAGTACATTCTTTGTATTTTCAGATTACTTGCGCCCAGCTGTTCGTTTAGCTGCACTATCCGAAATTCCAGCTATTTATGTGATGACACATGATTCGATTGCGGTTGGAGAAGATGGCCCAACGCATGAACCGGTGGAACAATTGTCGAGTTTCCGAGGTATGCACAATGTATCTGTTATCCGTCCAGCAGATGGGAACGAGGTTGTTGCCGCTTGGGAATTAGCCGTTGAATCTACAAAAACACCGACGATGCTCGTTTTGACTCGACAAGACTTACCCGTTTTACCTGGTACAGAAACGCATGCAAGAGAGAATGTGCGCAAAGGTGCGTATGTGATTTCGCCATCTGTGGATGAAACGCAAGAAGGGATTTTGATTGCGACTGGATCGGAAGTAGCACTCGCAATTGAAGCTCAAAAACAATTAAAAGAATCTGGTACAGATGTATCCGTCGTTTCGATGCCAAGTATGGATCTGTTTGAAAAACAAGATCAAGCGTACAAAGATTCCGTTCTTCCAGCAGCTGTCACGAAAAGAGTAGCAATTGAAATGGGCTCACCATTTGGCTGGGATCGCTATACAGGAACACAAGGAACAAGCTTAACCATAGACCGCTTTGGTCAAAGTGGAGAAGGCACAAAAGTAGTGGAATCTTACGGATTCACTGCAGAGAATATTGTGAACATCTATAAAGAACTTTAGTCAACATAAAGACCCGATAAGCTTATCCTGCTTATCGGGTCTTTTGGTATCGTATATTAATCCTGCCTTTAAAACTCCATGCCATTTCGTCTATTGTATATTTTCTGTGAGAATGACGTTGTCAACTTTTCATTTTCAACTCGAACCATTCCTGCGACCAAGAATAAATCGACAAATAACCAAATGCCGCCTATAAACAAGAATAAAAATCCAATTAAAATCACAGAAGTAATCCATCCCGTAACAAATAATGCCAATAAAGCAATAGCAGAACCTTTTCTATTCAAATAAAACCTATGTATCCCAAATACCCCTAGAAAAAACCAAAGTAGATAAGCCATACCCGTACTCTTCTTACTATTGGCCACCTCAGAATTCACAACCATCTTTTCCTCATTTGTCAATTGTTCATACATCATTATTGCCTCCAATCGTTAACTACTTCTTACCATCGGACTCTTTCGAAAAACATTAAGAGAACAAAGGATCATTCAAAGAAAAGTCTAAAGACTATTGAAATGCCTTTACCGCTGAGGTTTTTGTTCTATTTTTATTTTCAATATAAATAATGGTTCCTGCGCCTATTGAATTAGAGTTAAGGCGACATTCAATCGGTATAGCTCGACTCGAGCCGATATAGTGACTAAATGACCACAATAAGACATGCATTGTCGTAACTCAAATCAAGTAAGTCAGCGAGTCTAACCAATAAGTCGCGTATTGTCGTAACTCGAATCAAGTAAGCTTGGGAGTCTAAGCAATAAGACCCTTATTGTCGTAACTCAATTCAAATTATCTAGTGTGTTCAAATAATAAGAAGAAGATTTTACCCTCAGGGGTAAAATTTCATTTTAATCAAGTGAAAATAAAGCCTACTTAACGAATTACAAAAAATAGAGCAATTAAAATAAGAAATTAATGAAATTCAGTTGAATGACTAAACGATTAGTAGGGATTTTGATCCATTATTTAATTACTCACTATTTTGGCAGGGTTTGACTGGTTTTTGTCTCTTTGAATGAGAGCTCGTAACTTAGTAAAGTAAGGTCATACAAGGCCTTGTATAGTTCTAAAGAAGATCTTCGGTAATAGGAGGAGAAGATGAAACGAGTGCTAGAAGAAAAGGTAGAACACGATTTTTTCTTTGTACATGACTCGATCGTGTTCGGAGCGATAAAGAAAATCGGAATTCGCTACGATCATACAAATTACGATGATTTTGTACAGATTGGTCGAATAAAGTTAGTGAATGCTTATCAGGAATTCCCAAAAGACTTACATGAAGAAGCTTATTTTTATCAATTCACAGGTTATGCTTACCGGAAAGTTTACTGGGGACTGATGGATCAAATTAGAAAAGATCAACGGATTAATGAAAGAGAAGACGGGCTACCCGAATCCTTTGAAGAATGGGGAACGGATGAATATCAAATTTTTGATCAGGATGTCGTGATCTGGCAGTTGTTTTATTCTATGTTGAGATGTCTAACAAAGAAAGAGCAGCGGTACTTAAAAGATCTCGTATTCAACCAACTGTCAATCACAGAGATTGCTGCGAAATATGGCGTAAGCAGAAAAACAGTCTATGTATGGAAAAAACAAGTCGCAAAAAAACTGGCTCATTACGAGTCAGTATTAAAAAATAGATAAGGAGAATGAAAATGAGCAAATCAATTATCATTGATGCAGGACACGGTGGAAAAGATCCGGGAGCCATTGGATTCAATGAAAAGGAAAAAGACTGGGCATTAGAAATGAGCCGCTACCAGTTCCGTCGTTTAAAAGCCTTAGGGGCGAAAGTAGCGCTGACGAGAAAAGAAGATACCACTTTGACACCTACAGAGCGCGTTGCAAGAATCAAAAATCAGTATGACGTTTGCCTATCAAACCACTGGAACGCGTTTGATGGTAGTGCAAGGGGAATTGAAACCATTCATTCGGTCAAGGCGAAATCGACATTTGCGAAAGACTTGGCTGATCGGTTAGCGAGTTACACTCAGTTGCCGCTCAGAAGAGTTTTTAGTAGAGCCATCAACCCAGGTGTGGATTACTATTTTCTGCATAGACTGACCGGCAGAACAGAGACGGTGATTATTGAATACGGCTTTATTGATCATCCAATGGATCATGCTTACTACAAAAATCAAAAACAGTTTTATACAGCAGCTGAAGCGGTGATCGCAAGTGTTTGTCAGAAAATTGGTATTCCATACCAAGAACCAGACGAAGAATCTGTAAAAAAGCCAAAAAATCGTTCACAGCAAATGAAATTAGAAAGCATTTATGACGGAAAGCTTCGGTTTTATAATCAACCAAGCTGGAAAGATGCGGATGTCTTTGGATACCTCGAGATCGGTCAAGGCTTTCCTAAAGTGATTGAAAAAATAACTGTGGGTAAAGGTGAACAATTTAAAGTAGAGAATTCCAAAGGAGAAACCTTCTATATTACGGCGCATCCTAAGTATGTAAAAGTCAGTTAAGAATAAGCCAGCTCTCACTCTAATATTTGTGAGAGCTGGCTATTGATTTATTCGTGGACTTCATCTTCTTCGTCTTCTAAATCTTTAATATATAAATAGTCCATTTCATGTTCTTCAAGTACATCCTCTTCTATCCCTAAAGCACTCATTGCAATATTCTTGGATACTGTATAAATCATTTTAAGGAACCAAGGGAGTGGGTAGATCCGTTTGAACTTATATGTATTTTTTTCAACGATTCTCGAAATCATACTATTCGGATTGAGATCAGTTGATGAACCAAACATTCGCTGCATATCTATGGCAAGCTGTTGCTGGATATAGACCATCGCTGCCGCATTATCCATCATATTTTTAATGGGGCCAACTTTCATTTCGATAATCAATTCATGGTCAGGATGAATATGAATGTACGTTTGATCTCCAACGGTTTCCATATTATAAATATGGTGGAGGCCGATCCAGTTAACGTGGTCTTTTGAGGGACCTTTTTCTGGTCCAAACTGAATATTGCCTAGTACATATGGAACTTTCTTTTTAATGCCAATCATCTTTCCTAGAATACTAATAATGTCATAGGAAGTATTCAATTTGAAGTATCGTTTGATAATTTTTGTAGTGGTTTCTTCTGATTTGAAGACAGCACCATTAGTTTGAAAAATCAAACTATTATAAGGCGTATCAGGATGTTTGGAGAGATCGTATAAGTAATAAGAATCATCATTGATCCATATTTTCTTTCTGGGGAGTGCTTCGTCTATGTAAGTCATGATAGAGTCTTTACTAATAGCATGTGGTGAATAAGTAGCTTGGTAATATGAAAAATCTTCGTTAACCAGATGTGGCGTTTGACCGTAATCATTATTCAATACTTTTCCTATCTTTTCAAATGCTTTTTGTGTTTGACGCATCTACACAAACCCTTTCTATTGAGACCGCTATCATTAAATGGAACGAATGATTTAGCCTGTTTTAATTTTGATAAAGTTAGTATACATTAGGACAAGTAAAAATATTGTTAAATTTACAAAATTTACCTTTTTAATATGAATTCGTAACAAAAGACGCATAGAATTAATATATCTCGATACCGAACTATCATATAAAACGAATATTAATTAAATTTATTATCTGATGTTTTCTGCTAATTTCTACGCGAGTAAAGACTATGCTTTAGGATACGCTGTTTCAGAAAGTCCAATAGGTTCATTCGTTAAAAGTGAGACTAATCCAATACTATCTAAGGATATGGAAAATGACGTTTCTGGCCCTAGACATAATAGTGTGACTGATGGTTTGGATGATGAAACGCTAAATGCCAGAGTACCCATTCTTTAAAAACAACTTTGTATTTTATGTTTTTGAATAAAATCGCTTTGTATCAAGTGATTGTTGTAATGTAGAAATGAGAAAGAAAGTTTTCACTTATTTTATTCATGATTTTTTTGACTCTCCATACGTAAGCTTGTTACACTCTATAAGACTTAATTTGAGAGGAAGAATGACATGAAACGAACCATTCAATCACTATTAACCTTATCACTAGGTAGCAGTCTACTACTAGCAGCTTGCTCGAATGACTCAACTGAAGAAACAGCGACTACAACAACTGAAGATACTTCTTGGAGTGATATCCAAGAAGCTGGCGTTTTGAAAGCAGCGACTTCCGGAACGTATTTCCCGAATTCCTATCACGAAGAAGGCACGAATGTCTTGACGGGCTTTGAGGTAGAAATATTGCGAGAAATCGGTGAGCGACTAGACGTTGAGGTGGAATTCACTGAGATGGGTGTTGACGGTATGCTAACGTCACTAAATAGTGAACAAATCGATATTGCGGCTTTGAGCATCAGTCATGCTGGAGAAAATGCGGACAAATTCAATTATTCAGAACCGTATAAATACACTTATATGTCGATGATCGTTAGAGAAGATGATAATTCAGGTATCGAAACGATGGAAGACCTTGAAGGTAAGCGAGCTGCCGGAGCGGCTACGACTTCTTATATGAAAATTGCTGAACAGTTCGGCGCAGAACTGGTCATTTACGACAATGCGACAAACGATCAGTATCTTAATGACGTAGCGAATGGACGGACGGATTTAATCATCAACGATTATTATGGTCAGACAATGGCATTAACTGCTTTTCCAGAAATTCCAATCAAGATTCAAGAAAACTTATTCTTTAATCCAAGTTATACCAACTTTTCGATGAAACTTGGAAAAGACACGTTAACCGAAGAAGTAGATAAAGCTTTAGAAGAAATGCATTCTGATGGGACTCTAAGTGCATTGTCTGAAGAATTTTATCAAGGGGAAGACGTATCTGTAGAAGTTGATATGGATATACCTACGTACGAGATTGAGGAGTAAGTATGGGAAACATCGAATGGCAATACATTTTTGATCCTGAGCTTGCTTGGGAATCTCTACCTTTCTTGATCAGTGGTATCCCAAATACGTTAATTATCGCGATTATTAGTACGTTTTTAGGGCTGATTATCGGATTAGGATTGACGGTTATGCGTCTGTCGGAGATGAAACTATTAAACTTTCTGGCTAAGGTGTACGTTTCATTTATGCGCGGAACCCCAGCGCTCGTCTTTCTTTTTCTGATTTATTTTGGACTACCATTCGTCAATATCCAGTTTGAAGCCATGACAGCTGCGATTATCTGCTTCAGCTTGAACTCAGCGGCCTATATTTCTGAAATTTTGAGATCCGCTGTATCCTCCGTTGATCACGGCCAATGGGAAGCCGCAAAAGCGCTAGGTTTAGGAAAAGGCATCACATTTCGGGCAATCATTATCCCGCAAGCAACGCGAATCGCTCTGCCACCACTTGGTAACGTGTTGATCGATGTGATTAAAGGAACCTCTCTAGCGGCGATGATCACCGTCAATGAAATCTTCCAGAACGCTCGCATTGTCGGAGGCAGAGAATTCGATTACATGACCATGTACATTATGGTCGCCCTCATTTACTGGCTGATTTGCAGCATCTTCAGCTACTTCCAGACCTATCTAGAAGTTATTTCTTCAAGATACGTCATCCAAAAATAAGTATTACCAACCCTGAATCCGGATAAAATATCTGGTAAAAGGGTTGGTTTTTTAATACACTTAAATAGAAGGAGTGGTCACGCTATGATAGATAAAAAAACCTTTTTAACTTTAGCTGGAACGGTTTTAATGCTCTTGAGCACAACCGGTTGCGCAGATTCAACGGATGAAAAAACCACCCAACCAAATGTTGCGGAACAAGCAGAGTCAGATGATTCAAAGGCTTCAGAAGGAAAAACCTATTCAGAGTTTGAAGAAGATCAGGAAGAACCAGAAGAGTCAAAAGACATTTTAGCAAAGTACTCTAATGACGAAATTGAATACGCTCGTATCTGGTTACAGCTCGGACCAAATCAAGAAATCAGTGAATTGTATGTGCAACGCTTTCCAGCTGGAACACTGGTGAATCCAAATGACGAAAATAGCGCAGTCTACCCAGACGATGTTGTACAGTTATCTGGAAGTCGACTTGTTGACGGATCTGTGACCTATTCAAGTAACGGAAACGGTACAATCAATGTTTACAAGGTTCCTTACCGTTGGGAAACAACAATGTCTGAAGTAGAAGTCGTCGATGGTGTTAGTGTTTATACTCAGGATTTACTGGATGAGGCTGAAGTGGTCAGTGTGGATGTTGGAGAAGATGCGTCTGTAGTTGAATTGATTGAACTAGAAAGAATGACTGAAAATAATTAAGATAATTTGAACCTGTTCTGATAAACTCCTCTTATAGAGGAGGTGAGTGTTATAAATTGGGTCAAATCAATACCGGCAAGTATAAAGTGGATTATTGCGGGGGCGTTATTGCTTTTGCTTAGCTATGTGATCACCATGTCTATACAGTTCGAGTTTGCCGTCCTAGTCAACTATATGACGTTTGGCTTAACTGTACTAGCCATCATTTTATCCGGGACAGCAGTGAGTGGAGACAGAATGCGCGCGAATATCAGTAGCCGTGCAGGTAGAACGCTTGATACGTTGAAGTATTCTAAATTCGTTTTACTATTTGCAGTACCGTTTTACATAATGTTTGTGGTTTTGGAGTTTATTTAAACTTCGTAAATTTCAAGTTTAAGTTAGTCACCTAGTTAAAAAAGATATTTGACCTTAATTGTTAGTAGGTTGTTGAAGGATATAGTCGTCATTTCTTTAGCACTAACGTGCTTAGACCACTTGGGACAACAAGCGTAGAGCATTGGCAAAACAGTCATGAGGGGTTTTATAGCCAAGTATTTTCCGAGGATAGTCATTCATCCATTGTTGTATTCTCAAGCACTGAGTTTCACTAAAATGACTGATAGCTTTACCTTTTGGAATAAATCGGCGGATAAATTTATGCTGGTTCTCGCTTGTGCCTCTTTCCCACGAAGCATACGGATGACTAAAATACACTTCAAGTGTCTCTTTCAGCGCTTCGTGAAGCCCTGCAAACTCAGATCCATTATCCGAGGTGATGGTCTTAAATACTTTAGAAAAGGTATCGCCGGCTTTAAGCCGTAATTGTTGGATTGCCTGATCAACGGATTCTTTATCTTTACCTCTGAGCTTAAGGATGATTTCAAAGCGTGTTTGACGTTCAACTAACGTCAATAAAACCGAATCGGTTTTCACTTTATTTCCGACAACTGTATCGATTTCCCAGTGTCCAAAAGTCTGTCTATTATCAATTTCTGGAGGTCTTTGTTCAATAGATTGGCCTAAAATCCGTTTGTTTGTTCGTCCTCTATAAGAAGTGTCTTTTGGTTTTCGTGATAGTTTTTCAAGTAGATCCATATTCTTGGTTCTCATGATACCTTTGTCAATCCATCCATAAAGAGTCGTTGTACAAGGAATAATAGAAGAGTCAAACAAGTCATGTGTTTTAGCAAAACCAATGACCACGTCCGGAGACCACTTTTCTAGTATCAATTTATCATCTGCCCACTCAATAAATGCATCCGTGTCAGCCCATTTTGGCCGACGGCCACAGTTCAATCGAAGCCTATCGTAAGCTGCTTGTCCGGTATCGGGATCGTAGATAGTCGTATAGTAATCATAAACTTTGCCGTTTTGCTTTTGGCGTTTAAGTTGAGTGATAGTTCCACGATGGATTTCACTATTGATGGTTTGCGGGACACGTCCCAGTGCATTCGCAATTTGACGATTGGAGTAGTTCTCAGTTTTTAAAATAGCAATTTGAGACCGTTCTGAATAAGATAAGTGTTTTCCCTTACGTGCTGATGTGTTATCGTTAGAGTGCGTCATGTGAATTCATCCTGTCTATTGAGAGTTAGCGGTAACTTCAATATAACATGAAATTCACATGGCGTTTTTTGTAGGTTAGCCTAAGTGGCTAACTTCATTATAAAATCCAGCTTTATTTAAACTTATTGGAAAAAGTTGGACTCTACTGGAATGGAAATATACTGACTTATTCACTGTATAACCTTACCAGTTAAAGCCCTTCCTCCAAATGATTTTGGTTTAGATAGAGTATCAGCGAGAACGTCCAACACGCCCGATAGTTCCTCTGGCAATGCTGGATTTAGATGTGGGAAATCAGTCATAGCATAAATAAAACCTATCACTCAATCATTTGAGTGGTAGGTTTTTCTTTTACCGTAACCAAGTTTTGTCTGTTCCCTCTAGAGACTGTTTGAATTCCTTTAAAAATGCACCTTCGCCCCAATTATTGATTTTGAGTGCAATGGCTTGGCTACCACCAGAGGGGATAGCAACAAGTTGGATCTTACCTTCAAACTCTGTAATCATAACGCTTAAGGATACTCTGCTTGAGCCGACGATACTATAGCGCTCATAGACCATCATTGCACTTTGTTCACCGAATCGGTAACCATCCTCGTAAATTGTTGTTGAGCTGATGTGTTGTGCTAACTCATGCACAACACCAACAAAAGCATTAAAATCTCCCGTCGTTTCATATAAGTATTTAGCCATTTGTCGTCCTCTTTTCTCAAAATGCTATTTAGTACTATCAGTTTATCACTCAACTAGAAAAAACACATGGTACCTGAGGCTTATTATAGCTACTTAGGAGAAAGAATGGTATATGATAACCATGATATAAGCAGTAGTTCTTGTACTTATTTTTCAATGAGAAAAGGGGTAAGCATATGAAAAGTTGGAAATGGATGATGTCAGCAGTCGTATTATCGGGTATGTTGGCAGGTTGTTCTGGGAATGATAGTGGAGAATCAACTCAAACAGAAATGGATACAGTGGAGGAAGCAGAAACAGCAGACACTGATGCAACTGAAACTGAGGAAACAGAATTAACAGATACTTCTGAAACAGATGGCTCATCAGTAAATATGAACGAAACAGAAGAAGAAACTGGCGAAAGTGTAACAGGTGAATTGGTTCTTTCAAAAGCTTACGAAGAAGCAAGTGCAACAGCGGAAAACAATCCACTTGTGCAACTAGCAGAAGATTTTTTGGCAGCTAATCCGAATGTTGGCGAAGAAGGTCTATTGAATGTGAGTTATTCAGGACAATGGTACGAAGAGGAAGATCAATTATATGGCGTATTTCTTTTAACAAATCGAACCGGGATGATGATCAATGATATGGATTTCAGATTTAGTTGGGCATATGAAGGGCAACCAATCGTAGAAAACCAGGGCATTAACTACAGAGAATCTGACATGAATACATTACCTGAAAATGCCTCGATTCTACTGTTGATCCCAGTAGACCCAGCCAAAGAAGAGCTAGTTAAATCAATGAGCAAATCAGAAGACCTTTATCTTTCCATTAGTCATATTGAAGTTTTGAACTAAATAAAACATAATAGGTTAAAAAATCCTTCTAATCTCATAAAAAAGAGACAGAAGGATTTTTTTGTACACTAAATAGTAAAAAAGAACATATCAATCATATTTGATAATATGATGAAAGTTAGAATTGCGTTAAAATATTTACTAAATATTAGGAAATTTACTAAAGAACATTTGCCTTATTCACTAAGTCATGACATAATTTAAGAAAGGCTTGAAAGGCCTTTCTTTTACTTAATTATTGAGGCGGTGGATAAATGTTTGAAATCAAAGAAACATTTTATATGAATGGAAGTCCGATAAAAATTGTATCCGGAGCGTTACATTATTTTAGAATCGTACCAGAATACTGGGAAGATCGTTTGTATAAACTTAAAGCAATGGGATGCAATACAGTTGAAACATACGTCCCTTGGAATATGCATGAACCTAAAGAAGGACAGTACAACTTTGAAGGTCAATATGATATCAAAAAATATATTGAAATTGCCCAATCACTAGATTTGTATGTTATTGTCAGACCAGCTCCTTATATTTGTGCTGAATGGGAATTTGGTGGCTTACCGGCTTGGCTTTTAAAAGACCGCAACATGAAATTCAGAACTTATTATGAACCGTTTATCGAGAAAGTAGACCGATACTATAGCCACCTACTAAAAGAAATTGATTCGCTGCAAGTGACTAAGTCAGGACCAGTCATTATGATGCAAGTAGAAAATGAGTATGGCAGTTATGGTAACGATAAAAAATATCTAAATGCACTAGTCGATATGATGAAAAAATATGGAGTAGAAGTACCTTTGGTCACAAGTGACGGAACATGGATGGATATGCTAGAGAACGGAACCATCCCTGAAATAGCTTTACCAACTGCAAATTTTGGATCTGGAAGCAAAGAACATTTCGATAAATTGAAAGCGTTCCACAAAAATGACTCTCCCGTAATGGTTATGGAGTTCTGGAATGGCTGATTCACTGCTTGGGGTGATGAAGCCTATAAGCATACTTCTTATGAGGAACAAGTAGATGAAATCGATGCAATCCTTACAGAAGGACATATTAATTTCTATATGATCCATGGGGGAACGAATTTTGGATTTACAAATGGATCGAATTATTATGATCAATTGACGCCAGATATTACGTCATATGACTATGATGCGCCAATCACCGAATGGGGAGACGTTACTGAAAAGTTCAAAGCTTTCAGAGCAGTAATAGAGAAACATGTTGATTATGAACTTCCAAAAATGCCTGCTCCAGTAGAGAAGAAAGCGTATGGAGAAGTTTCTCTGAAAGCTAGAACATCTTTATTCGAAAATCTGAACAACTTATCTAAACCGATTGAAGACATGTCGACGCTATCAATGGAAGACATAGATCAAAATTTTGGATATGTTTTGTATCAAAACAATTTGGGTAAAAAGCGCAAAATTGAAGAGTTCGAACTCGTTAAAGCGAATGATAGAGCAAAAGTCTTTATTAATCGTCAACACGAACTGACTCAATATGATAGAGAACTTGGCCAAAAAGTTTCCTTTGATTTAAAAGAAGAAGAAAATGAAATGAGTATCTTAGTTGAAAATATGGGGCGTGTAAATTACGGTAAAAACATGATTCACCAACAAAAAGGTATTGCTGATGGTGTCTTGGTCAATGGAGCCTTCCGAAATGGTTGGATACATTATGGTTTACCATTAGACAATATTGAACAAGTCGACTACGATCAGCCAGCAATTGAAGGAGAACCTTCTTTTAGCCAATTTGAATTTACTGTTGAAGAAGCACAAGATACATTTGTAGATATGACCGGCTGGGGTAAAGGCGTTGTCTTTATCAACGGATTTAACTTAGGAAGATTCTGGGAAGTTGGACCACAGTTCAAGCTTTATATACCAGGTCCACTACTAAGACAAGGTATCAATGAAATTGTTGTGTTTGAAACAGAAGGAAGGGTAAAAGATTCTGTTGAACTAACAGATAGAGCACCATATTAGAATAGTAACCAATTTGTTTACATCTGGAAGGTCTCGCTGATTATAAAGCGAGACTTTTTTATTGGATTTAGATGGATTGGTATCTATTTATACTTAAAGATATGATAAACTATAAAAGTAGGAATGCGGTTACATTGAAAGTTGCGACTTTTTGAAAAATATTTCTAGTTCATAGCAAACTCTAGTTGTTCTGTTCGAAAAGTGACGGCGACCTCCTGTACACTATTGTACCTAAGTTGATATTTTTAGGATTGAATAATGAACGAGCTTTTTATGGAAGTGACTCATGTTGAAAGTCTATTATTCTGGAAAAGGGGAAAGCGAATGAATCAGTTTATGAATCCTGTTATTAAAGGTTTTGCTCCAGATCCATCAGTCTGTGCAGTTGGGGAAGATTACTATTTAGTGAATTCTACTTTTGCCTATTTTCCCGGTATCCCAATTTATCATAGTAAAGATTTAGTTAACTGGACCCAAATTGGAAATGTGCTAGACCGTAAAGAGCAACTTGATCTTCAAGATGTAGAGGTCTCAGAAGGCGTATTTGCTCCAACAATTCGCTATCATGAATGTCTATTTTATGTGATTACAACGAATTTACCCCATGGAGGAAACTTTGTTGTAACAGCAAAATCCCCTTCAGGACCTTGGTCAAATCCTTATTATTTGACGGACGCACAAGGAATTGATCCTAGTTTGTTTTTCGATGAAGATGGTACTTGTTATTATGTAGGAATGAGATCGAACCTTTCTGGCGAACGGTATCCCGGTGATACTGAAATTTGGATTCAGCAATTTGATCCTCAGCTAATGAAACTTATTGGAGTTAGTACGACTATATATAAAGGTGCATTCAAGGAAGCTAAATGGCCAGAAGGCCCCCATTTATACAAACGGGAAGGCTTTTACTACCTTTTGATTGCTGAAGGCGGTACAGAATTTCATCATTCTATTTCAATAGCACGTAGCGAAAAAATTGATGGATGGTATATGAGTTGTCCCAATAATCCTATTTTGACGCATAGACATCTAGGCAGTTTTTATCCCATTCAAAATGCTGGACACGGAGATATGGTTGAAACGAGTAGCGGAAAATGGTTTTTAGTTTGTTTGGCTAGCAGAATGTTAGAAGGGAAGAGTAATCTTGGAAGGGAAACGTTTCTGGCTAAAATTAATTGGGAGAATGGATGGCCAGTTGTAAATCTTGGTGAAGGAAAATTACTGATCGAACAGCAACATAGTTTACCTCTTTATCCTACAGAAGAAAAAACTTCTTATATATTGGATCAAGATGATCCAGCATTTCTTTATTTAAAAAATCCCGATCTTGCTTACTACGACCGATATAGTCGAGAAGGATGGATTAGATTATATCCATCCGAGACGAAAATTGATTCAAAAATAGGGTCACCAACTTATCTTGCCATCAGACAACGGTCTACTGATTATGAATTGTCTACGAGAGTGCAAGTTAATCTGAAGACAGACGAAGAAGCAGGGATACTCCTATTTTTAGATCACTTAAATTCGTTAAGACTGACGATTTATCGTCTGGAAGATCAACTCATTGCACAGATGGCTTTAACTGAAAATGGAGAAGAAACCTATCTTGGTTCGAGGACATTAGATAGTAATGAGTGTATTTTGAAAATTAAAGGCACCGGACAAAAACTGACCGGGATCGTTTCGGTAGGTAATCAAGATTATGTAGTAGCAGATCAGATCGATACACACTTTTTAAGTACTGAAGAGGCCGGTGGTTTCGTAGGCTGCACGCATGGAATTTATTGTGTTTCTCCTCATCGGCAGACTGGTTATGCAGATTTTAACTGGCTCAATATTATTGATAACGATTAATCAATTAGCGGGTAAGGTATGCTATGAATATAGAATTTTTTATTTTGATGTATAAAACTGAAAAACGAAGGTTGAGTGAATGGATATGGCTATATTAGTATTTGATATTGGTGGAACATCATTAAAATACGCTATTTGGCAAGATGAAGAACTAACAGAAAAAAACTTTTTTAAATCACCGTCCACATGGGATGAGATGAAAGATTTATTAGTTGAAATAAAAGAAGGATTCGATGAATTATGCGAACTGGATGGCGTAGCTATTTCTTCTCCAGGTGCTGTAAATCAAGAAGCGCGAACTATTGAAGGTATTAGTGCATTACCTTACTTACATCACTTTCCGATATATGATGAACTTGAAGAGCTTTTTGGATTACCTGTAGCTATAGAAAATGATGCAAATTGTGCAGCGTTAGCTGAAGTCTGGAAAGGCGCAGCAAAGGATAATAAGAATGTCTTGTTTGTTGTAGTCGGAACAGGTATTGGTGGTTCTGTAATAGTTGACAAAGAAGTTCAGCATGGCGCTCATTTATTCGGTGGGGAGTTTGGAATCATGCTTCTGAATGAAAAAGAAACGTTCAGTCAGCTGGGGACAACGGTCGCACTAGCTAAACGATATAATGAGAGAATGGATATGACCGCTAAGCCTGTCGACGGAAGAACGGTTTTTGACTTAGCTGAACGAGGGGATGAAGTCGCAGTAGAAGAAGTTAATAAGTTTTATAGATACTTGTCGATGGGACTGTTTAATCTCACTTATGCGTTTGACCCTGAAGTGATTTTAATTGGTGGGGGCGTATCCAGTAGACCGGATTTGTTGAAAAAATTGAATGCGGAAATTGAAATCTTAATGACAGAACTTGGATTAGACATTTTTAGACCAGTGCTAGATGTTTGTGCGTATAAAAATGATGCTAATTTGATTGGTGCTGTTTATAATTTCAAGAGCAAGCATTCAAATTAAATCATAATGATTATTGAGAGGCTAGGACAAAGGTCCCAGCCTCTTTCAGTGTATAGACTTCGCATATGAGTGGCACAACCATAGTTTAAAGGATATGATACAATAAGGTTAAGAACGTATACGTTAGGAGAATAAACATGCCATTAGAACCTAAAAGCATTCAGCTTGCAAAAGTTGCCCCCCCTTTACCCGAAACAAATTTAGTTCCTATTACGCTAACAGATGAGACCATGGAAGTACGATTTGAACGTGTACTAAAGACAATGAAAGCAGAAGGATACTCCACCCTCGTTATTTACGAAGATTTAGAACATGGCTCAAATTTTGAATATCTTACTGGTTTTTTGACAAGATTTGAAGAAGCATTACTGATCATACATGATGATGGAACAGTCTATTATGTATTAGGGAATGAAAATCTGAAACTTGAAAAACATGCTCGTTTAAAAGGGAAAGTGATACATGCGCCTCAATTCTCCCTACCGAATCAGCCTAGATTTGAAGATAAGCCACTTACAGAAATCTTAGATCAAACTTTATTTAAAGTGGATGGTCAAATTGGTTTAGTTGGTTGGAAACTGTTTACAGGAACTCATGCCGAGTCGAAAAAGAACTTTGACCTTCCTCATTATATTGTAGAGACGATCACAAAACAGATTGGTTCAGATAAAGTATTCAATGCTACAGATCTATTTATCGGAGACCAGGGAGTCAGAACCACAAACACTGCCAATGAGATTGCGCATTACGAATTTGGAGCTGCATTAGCGTCTGCCAGTATACTTAAGACGTTAGATGCCGTTGAAATAGGAAAAACAGAAATGGAATTAGGACAAATTTTGAATGCTAGTGGCCAACCAAACAGTGTAGTCACAATCGCTGCAACCGGTAAACGGTTTGAAAAAGCACGATTGTACCCAGGCCACAAGAAAATTGCTTTAGGAGATCCTGTGTCTTTAACCGTTGGATATAAAGGTGGCCTTCAAAGTAGAAGTGCATTTGCTGTTCACGATGCAACAGAGTTACCTAAAGGACAAGAGCAGTATTTAGAAAAAGTCGTTTATCCTTATTTCAAAGCAATATCTACTTGGTTGGAGAATGTTCATATAGGTATGGAAGGAAAAGAAGTTTATAAGCTAATTGAAACGGTTCTTCCTAAAAAACAGTATGGCTGGCACTTGAATCCAGGTCATTATGTTGCAGACGAAGAATGGATGGCTTCTCCCATATACAAAGATTCTACTGTTACATTGAAAAGTGGTATGTTGTTTCAAGTAGATATCATTCCTTCGATTGAAGGGTTCTCTGGAACGAGTGCAGAAGGTGGCATTGTACTGGCAGATGAAATGCTAAAAGAACAAATCAAGTCAAACTATCCAGAAATATGGGACAGAATGATTAAGAGGAGAACTTTTATCATGGATCAGTTGGGTATCGATCTTCACGAGGATATACTTCCTCTAGGAAATGCATTGCCTTACCTAAGACCATTTTTATTAGATAAAGAAAAAGCCGTGACTATTTCAAAAAAAGTATAGAATAATTATAAAGGAGATAAATAGATGTCAGTTCTTGAAAAAATTAAAGGTGGACTAATCGTGTCGTGTCAAGCTTTACTGGATGAACCCCTTCATAGCTCTTTCATTATGGGAAGAATGGCGATTGCAGCAGAACAAGGTGGTGCTATCGGCATTAGAGCCAATTCCAAGGAAGATATCACAGAAATCAAGAAACAAACGGAACTTCCACTGATTGGGATCGTCAAAAGAGACTACGATGATTCTTCCGTTTATATTACGGCAACGATGAAAGAAATCGATGAACTTATGGAAGTAGGCTGTGAGATTATTGCACTCGATGCCACCGATCAAAGACGACCAGAGGGACAATCACTTGAAGATTTTGTAAAACACATTCGAGAAAAGTATCCTGATGTCCTATTGATGGCCGATAGTTCAACTATAGAAGAAGTCATGGAAGCAGAGAAACTAGGGTTTGATCTTCTTTCGACCACATTGATGGGGTATACAGAAAAGTCAAAAGGATTAAATATAGCAGATCAAGATTTTGAGAAACTAAAAATCATTTTAGAATCTGTTGAAACACCCGTCATAGCGGAAGGACATATTGATACACCGGAGAAAGCAAAAAGATGTTTGGAGTTAGGTGTACATTCTGTAGTTGTTGGCAGTGCCATTACACGTCCTCAATTGATCACTGAACAATTTGTCAATAAAATCATAATGTAACGCAAAAAGTCGGTAGAGGAGTCTATCGACTTTTTGTTTTCAAATATTCTGATCATTTAAGGTAAATCTTTTGAGAAAAACCTATAGCTACGGTACATTTAAAAAGAAAGAAGTCGTTTAATCAATAGTCTGAGGAGGAACTGTTTGTGTATAAAGATTTAGATGGGAAAGTAGCAGTCGTAACCGGAGGATCTAAAGGAATTGGTCAAGAAGTAGCCATTCGGTTTGGTAAAGAAAAAATGTCGGTTGTGATCAACTATCATAGTGATGAAGAAGGCGCAAATGAATCTGTTGAAGCCATTGAAAGTCATGGTGGAAAAGCAGTCGCTGTTCAAGCTGATGTTGGTTCTGAAGAGGGTGTCCAAACATTAATGGATACAGCAGTTGAGCATTTTGGGAAACTTGATCTATGGGTCAATAATGCAGGTATGGAGAATCAATCACCAACACATGAATTAAGTTTTGATGACTGGTCTAAAGTTATGAGTGTGAATCTCGATGGCGTATTTCTAGGTTCAAAAGCGGCTTTAAATTATTTTGTAGAAAACAATATCAAAGGTTCTATCATCAATATGTCTTCTGTACATGATAAAATTCCATGGCCAACCTTTGCACACTATGCTGCGAGTAAAGGTGGTGTGAAGATGTTTACGGAAACCATTGCCTTAGAGTATGCTCATAAGGGTATTAGAGTGAATAATCTTTCTCCAGGTGCCATCAATACAGATATCAATGCAGAGAAATTTGAAGATGAAGAAGCAAAACAGAAAACGATTAGTATGATTCCGATGAATTATATTGGTAAACCTGAAGAAGTAGCGGCCGCAGCGGCATGGTTAGCATCGAGTGAATCTAGTTACGTCACAGGGACAACACTTTATGTTGATGGCGGTATGACCTTGTACCCATCATTTGAAAAAGGCGACGGTTAATTTAGGGCTTGCAAAAAGATGAACTAACTTTTAAAAAATTATATTAATAAATATAAACCTCAGCGAGAGTCCTGTAAGACTCTCACTGAGGTTTTTGTTGTTGCCTCTATAATTAAGAGACGTCATTCTTATTTTTCGATAAACTAAGGTTAGATCCTCACGTTCGAGCATATCATTAGAAACGACAAAAGTAAGTGCGTTACAATAATTTTGTCAAAAGTAATGAAAGGATGTTCTAAGATGAAGAAAATGGAAACGTACGAATTAAATGACGGATCAAGCATTCCAAAAATTGGATTGGGTACTGTAAACATTCAAGGCGCGACTGGAGTCAATAGTATCTTGACCGCTATTGAGGCAGGTTACCGCGTCATTGATACTTCAACTAACTACATGAACGAAGGAATGGTTGGGGAAGCAATCCGACGTTCTTCTGTTCCAAGAGAAGAATTGATTATTAGTTCTAAGCTTCCTGGAATGGCACATGATTATGATAAAGCCATCAAAATGATTCAAGAGTCGCTATATAGATTAGGAATTGATTATTTTGATAAATATCTTATTCACTGGCCGCTACCAAAACAAGGTAAGTATGATCAAGCTTGGCAAGCGTTAGTCGATGCACAGAAATTTGGGTTGATCAAAACCATTGGTGTTTCAAACTTCTTAGAAGAACACCTGAATACGATAATCGACAAAACAGGTGTTACACCTGCTACAAACCAAATTGAAAGACATCCTTACTTCAACAATAATGAACTAGTTGAAACAAACAAAAAGCTTGGCATTTTAACTGAAGCTTGGAGTCCATTTGGTAGAGAAATCAACGATGTAATCGAGCACGAAACCATTACTGAGATTGCTAAAAAGTACGATAAATCGCCTACTCAAGTGATTTTAAGATGGAATTTACAAAACGGGGTTATGCCTATTGTGAAATCTTCTTCGTACAAGCATCAAAAAGCAAACCTTGATGTATTCGATTTTGAATTGTCACAAGAAGATATTGACACTATTGATGGATTGGATAAAGGAGAGCCTGGCCGTGTAGAAGGACAGCATCCGAATGAATATGAAGAATTTGGATAGAATTTAAATTTACGGACAGTTTGCTATTAACAGCAAACTGTCTTTTTTAATGGATAAAAAGCTTATTCTGTTCAAACCATCATAATTTTTCTGAAATTGTGTTCAAACTAATTGATATTTGTTTTATATTTGTCTATGATTAAGTTCTGACTTTAAATAACACTAATTTTATATAAGTATCCCTCGGTTTAGTAACATACGAAACAGATGGATAATTTAAGCGAGGGAAAATGATGAATCATGATAAAATAGCAAAAAGGATTCTTGAAAATGTCGGTGGAAAATCAAACGTTCAAGAATTGACACATTGCTTTACAAGACTAAGATTTGTACTCAAAGATGAAAATAAAGTAGATAAGTCAACATTGGATAATATGGATGAAATTTTGTCTGTGGTGTTTAATGGTGGACAGACGCAAGTGGTTATTGGTAATGAAGTCGCTAAAGTTTATGAACAAATAGAACCGTTACTTGATCATAATCAAAAAGATCGTAATGTAGAGCTGGATAAAAACGAGTCTTTAGGAAATAAGATTTTGAATACAGTCGCAGCCATTTTCACACCAATCATACCAGCAATTGCAGCTTCTGGAATGATTAAAGGATTGCTTGCGATTGCGGTTATGTTCGCTATGCGTTTCTATGATTTAGATATTAAAGAATTCAATACGTATGTTATTTTGAGTGCTGCTTCGGATGCTATCTTTTATTTTATGCCACTTATTTTAGCCTATACATCTGCAAAAGTGTTTAAAGCTAATGAGTTTATTGCCATGGTTATTGGTGGGACATTAGTATATCCAACTTTGATTGAATTAATGACAGGAGATCTGTCCGTAACGTTCTTTGGAGTGGGAGTAACGCAAGCAAATTACGCTTCTTCTGTTATCCCAATTATTATTGCTGTCTTTATTTTGTCTTACGTTCAGAGATTCTTTGAACGTATCATACCGGAAGTACTCAAGATTATTGTAGTACCTACCTTTTCTTTACTTGTAATGATTCCGGCGACCTTATTGCTTTTTGGTCCAATCGGAATTTATATGGGGAATGCAGTGAACTGGGTATATTACTATATTATGGATTTTAGTTCAATATTACTGGGAGCCTTTATTGGTGGTATGTGGTGTGTGTTAGTTGTTTTTGGTGCACATAGAGCCATTATCCCAATAGGGATACAAGACGTTGCTCAAAACGGACGTCAGAACTTATTAGCCTTTGCAGGAGCGGCGAACTTTTCTCAAGCAGGCGCTGCGCTAGGCGTATTTTTTAGAACGAAAAATAAAGCCCTTAAAACAGTGGCGTTGTCTGCATGTGTAACTGCGCTATTCGGCATCACAGAGCCAGCTATTTATGGAACCAACTTAAGACTTAAAACACCAATGATTTACGCGGTTATCAGTGGTGCCTTAGGTGGAGCCATTATGGGCTGGGGTGGTTCTTATGGGAATGCATTCGCTAACCAGGGTATATTGACGATCCCGGTTTATGCAGAAGCAGGAACGACCGCCTTTCTAGCTTATCTTATTGGTATATCTGTAGCGTTCTTCGGGGCGTGTGCCATGACTGTATTCATAGGATTTAAAGACATACCTACTGATAATGAGGAAGTAGCAACAGTAACCGATCATTTCAAGACTTCTACAAGCATAGAAAATAGTCCAATAATTATGGCTTCACAAGCAGATAAGGTACTTGCTACGCCAGTTAAAGGTACGTTGGTTTCTTTAAGCAAGGTTAATGATGAAGTTTTTGCCTCTGGAGCAATGGGGAAAGGATTTGCAATCCTTCCTGAGACTGGAGAGGTTGTAGCACCAGATAATTGTACGGTTACGGCTTTAGCTCCCACTTTACATGCTATTGGATTAACGCTTGATAATGGACTAGAAGTCTTGATTCATATTGGAATAGATACAGTAAAATTAAATGGTCAGTTTTTCGAAAGTTTTGTTACAATAGGAGATAGATTGAAAAAAGGAGATAAGCTGCTTTCTTTTGACTTGGATACTATAAGAGCCAAAGGGTATGACACGATCACTCCTATTGTTGTCACGAATACAAATGAATACAAAGAGATTCAAAGTGTATCGAAGACCAATATTTCAATACTGGAAGATATTTTATTGATTAAAGACAAGGGGACAAGTTATGCGTAATCATTTTCAAAAAGATTTCTGGTGGGGTGCCTCATCTTCAGCGTTTCAAATAGAAGGTGCTTGGGATGAAGACGGCAAAGGAATGACCGTTGCTGATTTCAATTCATTCAAAAAATCAGATAAGCAAGCAGATACCAAAGTAGCAAGTGACTTTTATCATCACTACAAAGAAGATATTCTTTTGATGAAAGAATTAGGTTTAAAGACCTATCGTTTTTCTATTTCGTGGGCTAGAATATTGCCTGATGGAGATGGAGAAATCAATCAAAAAGGAATCGATTTTTATAATCGTGTGATCGATTTTCTACTTGAACAAGATATTATGCCTTTTATCACGCTTTATCACTTTGACTTACCTTATGCATTAGTAGAAAAATATAATGGCTGGGAAGACCGGGCATGTGTTTATGCTTTTGAGAAGTTTTCAAGAATCTGTTTTGAAGCGTTTGGAGACCGAGTGAAAAACTGGCAAGTGAATAATGAACAGAATCTGATGATTCGAGTCAATGAAAGAATGAACATGTATGACGTTGCTCCTGAAGATGCAGAACGTGTGCGTGCTCAAATGGATTATCACATGTTTGTAGCTCACGCCTTATCAACGAATGCTTGCCACGAGATAATAGAAGACGGTAAAATTGGTCCTGCCGTTTCATCGACAGTGACTTATCCTGCCTCAAACAAACCAATGGATATCTGGTCAGCAAAAATGAATGATAACTTCAAAACAAACTATGCTTTAGATATGTACTGTTATGGAGATTATCCTGGTTACTACAAAGAGTATCTTGCTAAAGCGGGTATTGAACCTGTAAGACAGCCCGAAGACGAAGGAATCTTAAAAGCTGCCAAACCTGATTTGATCGCATTGAATTATTACCGTACATTAGTAGCCTCTTATTTACCTGAAACAGAAGAGAATCCTTTTGGAACTAAATTTAATGAGATAGATTATGATCTGTACGGATATTTCAAAATTGAGAAGAATCCTCATTTGGAATCCAGTCAATACGGCGCTCAAATAGATCCTATGGGTTTAAGATTAGTCTTAAATGATTATTATGATCGCTACAGACTGCCTTTGATCATCACAGAAAATGGATTAGGAACACCGGACACATTGACTGAAGATGGAAAAATACATGATGATTATAGAATCGATTACATCAGAGATCATATTGCTGCTTGTAACGATGCAATAGCTGATGGGGTAGAATTAATCGGTTATTGTCCGTGGGCTGCAATCGATATCCTCAGCTCTCACCAAGGTTTCAAAAAACGTTACGGATTTGTTTATGTAAATAGAGAAGATCATGATTTAAAAGACCTAGCAAGAATCAAAAAAGATAGTTTCTATTTCTATCAAGAAGTGATTCAAAATAACGGATTAACTGAATAGCAAAAAGACTGGTAAAAGTCTTTAATGAACATTAATTTAAAAATTGAAAGAAAGAAAACCGTCAAAATAAAGGATTTAATATCCTCATTTTGACGGCTTTTTTTGAAATAGTTACTTTAAAGATGATTCGGCAAGTTGCAGATCAGAGCAAATAACAAAATAAATGAATAGACGATTGGTCTCTTAAACTGGAAATTAAAGAGAATGGCTAATATATATGTTTATGAATATATGTCACATGAACGTACTAGGAGTTTTTTAGATAGTTAGGTGTTTGTGAAGAGCGCTTTTTGAATACCCAGTTCTTTTGAATATAAAATCCTATACAAAATATAAGTGCATCTACAGGAATTTTGATGACCCACTCTAAATCAAAAGAAAGAACAGATACTATTGTTTGAACCAAGAATGCGGAAGTCATCATCTCAGCAACAAACAAAACCGTGTAACGATATACGGAACGAGAAGATTGTTTACTTTTAAAGACTAAATATTTGTTTGTTAGAAAATTAAAACAAGCCGATCCAAAACGAGCAAAAATGGTGGCTAAAATAATATAGTAATTCTGTATCCAATTAGATAATAAGAAAACAAATATAGCAAATAAAAGTATATCAATTAAGAAAGAAAAGATCGCTGAAAGACTATACTTAAAGAAAGTTTTATAGATTTTTATTGAATCGATCATAGGATTAAAATGAGAAGATTCATTGTTATTTAAATATACGGTAGAGATTGGTGTTTCTACGATTGAAATATCCTGATCTTTGAAAAATAAAAGCATATTCATTTCATATTCGTATCGATCTCCTTCAACCTTCAATAGGTCGCCAAGAACTCCTACCGGTATAACCCTCAAGCCTGTTTGGGTATCACTGATGTTGATTCCATGAAAAAGTCTAAGCGTTCCTCTCGAAAAAACATTTCCAAAACGGCTTCTAAATGGAACAGATTCTTTTTCAAAATTTCTACAACCCAATATGACAGAACAATGATTTGAATAATACTCTTGAAGGCAGTTCGAAATATCTGATGGTGTATGTTGACCATCTCCGTCTACTGTAACAACTGCTGACATTTCAGGAAATTCTTTTCTTACATAGTTAAAGGCTGTTCTTAATGCCTGACCTTTGCCTAAATTTTCGTCATGAGTAAGTAGATGAGTATTTGGGTCAACTGCTAGTTGATCAAAGACAGCCAAAGTATCAGCATCACTTCCATCATTTACTAAAATGATAGGAGAGCGCTCACTAACTTCAGTTCGAAGGTCCTGAACAAGCTTAATTAGTTTTTCGTCTGGATCTAACGACGGAATAACTATAATAAAATCTTGATTTTTAGTATAAGAAAATAGATTGTCTTCTGTGTGCTCACTCAAAAAGAGACCTCCTTTACTATAAGTATAGTAAAATTTAGCCATTCCTCAAAATATTATAACTTGAAATGACTCATCAAAGAAAAGAGTTGCCTACTAAAAGGCAACTCCTTAAGATATTCGTCATGTATTTTATTTTCTTACGTCGTCCATTTGCATCAATTGTTTCATGTCTTCTTCTGAAATTTCAAAGTCGACTTCCTTGTTTTGAATGATACGTTCTTCGTGAGTTGATTTTGGTAAAGGTAACGTATCTCTTTCTAGACAGTATCTGATAAGCAATTGAGCTGGAGTAACATCATATTTATCAGCTAATGCTTTGATGTCATCATTTTTCAAAAGCTCGCCAGTTGCTAGTGGAGAATAGGCTTCAACAACAATATTGTGTTCTTTACAGAATGCTAGTAGATCTTCTTGGTCTCGTCCAACATAAAAAGGAATTTGATTTACCATCGGCACGATATCGCAATTATCTAATAATGCTTGGATATCCTTTATCTCAAAGTTAGAAACGCCGATTGCTTTAATTTTACCTTCATTGTATAACTGTTCCATTGCTTTCCAAGATTGAATATTACCTTCAGTACAGTCTTTTCCGATTTCATCCCAAGGCCATGGTGCATGGATTAAATATAAGTCTAAATAATCAACATCAAGATTTGTAATAGTTTCATCAAATGCTTTTAAAGTTTCTTCGAACCCTTTGATTTGAGCTGGCAGTTTACTTGTAATAAACACTTCTTCTCTTGGTAGATTGAAATCCTTGATTGCTTTTCCAACATTTTCTTCATTTTGGTAAGCTAGTGCAGTATCGATGTGTGTATAGCCATTTTTCAATGCCATCGTGACTGAATCGTAAGCTTCGTCATTCGGGATTTGCCAAGTACCGAAACCGATTTTTGGTATTTCAACATCATTATGGAACTTAAAGTTTGCATTATTCATAAATTAAACAATCCTCCATTACAATTTTTGACTACGGTTACTATTTTACAGTAAAGTTAAATGTAAGTCTTTACATTTAACTCAGTCAGCAAAATATTTACTAAAAAGGAGAAAGTACAATGGAATGGTTTGCATCTGCATGCTTTACGATTGGATTGAGTTTAATTCTCTATGCAATGATATTGATCTTAAAAGGGCGCATAGATAATAGAGTAGTTAGGATATATGCAGTGAATCAGTATGTAGTGAGAAGTTATTCGGAAAGTACAGGGTTGCTACACAAACGTTTAAGAGTTCTGATTGTCTCCAGTACAGTTTTATTTATATTATTGAGTTGGACAGCGTTGATTAATCTGTTTACTGGGATGAATAATCTTTTTTTCTGGAGTCTAGCAGGTATGATAGTCATTATCGGTTTTCAACCTTTAGTGGCATGGATCTTGAATAAAAATAATGGCAAGTAAATAGAAAACTAAATAAAAGTCCGCTAGCATCTGATTTAGATACTAGCGGACTTTTATTATTCTTGAAGCAATACTTTAAATTTGCTTATGAAAGTGGTGTACCACCAGTAATACCGAAAATTTGACCAGTAACGTAGTTAGCTTTTTCAGAAGCAAGATAAACATACATATCAGCTAATTCAGCAGGTTGGCCCGCTCTTTTAAGTGGAACTTGTTTACCAAATTCTGGGATAGTATCTTGCGGCTGTCCTCCAGAAACTTGAAGTGCAGTCCATACTGGACCAGGAGCAATTGAGTTCACACGAATGCCTTTAGGTGCAAGTTGCTTACCTAAACCAATTGTGAATCCTCTAATCGCATACTTAGTAGAAGCGTAGTCCAATAAGTTTGCAGATGGATCGTATCCTTGTACAGAAGAAGTTGTAATAATAGAAGCTCCTTCAGATAAGTGAGGAATCGCTGCTTGAATTGACCAGAACATAGAATAAATATTCGTTTCAAAAGTACTTGTTAATTGTTCTGTTGTAATATCCTCAATATTTGACACTGCTTGCTGTTTACCAGCGACTAAAGCCAGTACATCAAGTCCACCTAATTCGGAAACAGCTTTTTCAACCATTCCTTTAGAGAATTCTTCGCTTCTTAAATCCCCTGGGATAAGAACAGCTTTTTTACCTTCTGCTTCAATTAATTGCTTAACATCATCTGCATCTGGTTGTTCTTCTGGAAGATAGTTGATTGCGACATCTGCACCTTCACGCGCATATGCAATTGCTGCAGCACGACCGATACCAGAATCTCCTCCGGTAACTAATATACGTTTGCCTTTTAATTGTCCATTTCCTACATATGAAGTTTCTCCGCAGTCAGGTACTGGATCCATCTCTTTTTGAAGACCTGGAGGTGTCTGAGGTTGCTTTGGAAATTCTCCGTTGAAATATTGATCTAATGGATTGACATTTTGTTCATTACTCATTTTTCAAAATCGCTCCCTTAAATTTAATATGTACCTATCATAAACCCAGAGAGCATAGTCTCAAAATGTAACGCTCAGGACTTAAATTTAAAATAATTTAGATAGAATTAGGAGCGTTTATAACTAAACTAACAAGTGAGTTAAAGTTTTATAGAAAATCAAATTTATCTATTTACGACAGAATTAATATTAGTGCCCCGTAGAAACGGTTAGTAGTAGATTTGTACTTTAAAGATCACTTTTACGGTTGTTAGTGAAATTGTAATCAATAGACAAAATCGGAATGGATAGAATAGTATTTATTTAACATTCTATTTATTTAATAGAATTAATTTATGAGAGTTTTATTTAGATATAAAGCTTTAAAATAAGGTTATTTATGCTATTAAATCAATTAATGTCATAAAACGTCCACAAGTTTAATTGTTTGAATAGTTATATTAATGATAGTATGATGGAAATGATAAATAGATTTGACTAGGTCATTTTTCTTTAAAAGGTTATTGTCCTATTTAATTAAACTAAAACACACTGATAGTCAGGGGGTAGTTAGAATAGTTAAATTTAGAAAAATCATTATTATTTTTAATTTTTTAGTTATTCTGACACTTCTAGTCCAGTTTGTTTCACCGGTTATTGCGGAGACGCTTAATCGAAGTGATGCTGAAACGGAAGAAATTCAGGATGATGAATCTGAAGTCTTAATGGAGTCTGAGGAATTAGACACTAGAGACAAAGTCGTTGACAGTGAAGTAGAAGTAGAAGAAATCGAACAGATAAGTAATGAGGTCGAAGAACCAACATCAGAGCAAGAACCAGAGCAAGAATCAGAACAAGAAGCTATAGAAGAAAACGAAATATTTTCTGAAGGGGTTATTGAAGAAAGTCCTATTTCACTATCCCGAGCAGCAGCGGTTGACGCAGGAATATTAAATGGTTCGACACTATCAGTGACGAATACTAGAATAAACAATCAAGATAGAATTACGCTCACTTTAAATGGTACGGGTGTATTAGATCTTGCACTTTTAAGAACATCCACAATTATTTTTAATCTTCCACCAGAGCTTATGAATGGGATTGTAAATAGAACAGGTAGAACAGAAATTCCTAGACTTCTGAATTTGGGAACACAAAATATGAATTATAATGCCAATCAAATTGGCTTAGATACAGTTAATGATCAAGTCTTCATAACGATGTCGACATCATTGCTTAATCTTAGTTTAGGTGGCCATTATACTTATACAATTAATCTGTTCTATGATAGATTGCCACTCGTTAATAATGGAACCTATAACTTCAGTGCAGCTTTAGTTACAGGAGGCTCTATTTTAGACCTTGATTTGATTAGTCAAAACAGAGATACCGCAACTTTACAAGTAACAAATCCGACGGTACCACCACTAACTTTCACCACACCAATATTTTCAACAGATGGTACGATTCGTGGAACTGGAGTACCAGGCTATACAGCTAGGATTACAGTAGGAGGACAAACTTTCACTTCAGTAGTGGCCGCTAATGGAACTTTTTCAGTAGATATTGGAGCTCGTGAAGCGGGAACTATTATACGTGGGATACAAGTTAGAGAAAACGTTTTATTGAGTTCTGAAATCACTACTACAGTTATTCAAAGGCCAAATCCACCGAATTTACTAGAGATTTATGATCAAGATACAGTGGTCAGAGGAACAGCGCCCCCTTACACTACAGTTCTGCTGACTATTGGAACTCAATCTTACTCAGGTCCTGTTGGTAACGATGGAACTTTTGCAATTAATATTCAATCCGCTCGAGCGGTAGGTACTCAAATTTCCGCTGTGACCATTAACGCTCAGCAACATTCCAGTTTACCAGGCGGTGGGATCGTGCTTGCAAGTGCACTATCTTTAGTATCAGTTCCTGAAACTATGCCTTTTGGTACACATAATTTAGAAAATGTTGGTTCGTTAATGCCTTTGGATGATTCTAGTTGGGCTATTGGAGTTCAAGATACTCGCGCGACAGGTAGTCGTTGGCGATTGGATGCTACTTTGGCGCACCCACTAAGAGCCGGAACGATGCAGAGCGAATTGCCTGAAGCGTTAGTTTTCGTTGATCAAAATAATCAAGTGACGCCATTATCAAGTTCAGCATTAACGGTTTTTTCCGGAACGACCACCTCTAGGGAGCCAGTGAATATATCCTGGCCAACAAATAGAGGGCCGATGCTTCAAATAGTACCAGAAGCTATGGCAGACACTTACAGTACAACTATTACCTGGACACTATCAGATGTCCCTTAACTTGTGATTCAACTATAAAAACTACATTCCTTGAGGAGGAAAAATAATGAATTTAAAGAAGAAAATGATTAGCGGTTTAGGATTAGGATTATTACTAGGAGCAATTTCACCAATCGTGGCTCAAGCTGCAGTTGTAGACACGGATACGACTGAAGCAACTGTAACATTCGAAGGTGGAGCTTTGGACTTAGTTGATGCTCCAACAGCAATCACTTTCGGTACGGTTGATTTATCAGCTGATGAAGAAACTTATCTAGGTGCTAGTGTTGCTACAGCGGATGACAATGGATTTCTTGAAGTAGCTGATTCAAGAGGAAATCAAGAAGGATGGCATATCGTCGCTTCTATGACAGGTTTCACACAGGACGGAGAACCTTCACTACCAGGAAGCACACTTACTTTTGTTGTACCAGATTTTGATACTACCAGTACAATTGCTGAAACTACACCAGTATTAAGTGGGATGACAATTAGTGCTGATGCTACTGCTATACCAATTAATGCATTGGCTGGAACGGGTATGGGACGTTCATTCTATGATTGGACGACTGAAGGAGATGTAGAACTATTTGTACCTGCTGGAGCTGGAGAAGCTGGTACTCACACTGCAACAATTACTTGGTCATTAGATGACACACCATCTTAGGAATATAAACATTGTAAGAGGATTCAAATGGGTATTTATACTCGGGCGCATATTACTTTTTCGGGCTCCGAATGTAGCTCATGCAGAAGACGGCGTAGCTTTTTCTGTAAAAGCGGTGATACCTAAAAACCAGCATGATTTGAATCAATCTTACTTCGATTTACGAGTAGAGCCCGGACAAGTTCAAGAAGTGGTAACGATGATATTGAATAGGAGCGATAAAGAAATTATTGTTGATGTCGCGCTAAACGACGCATCAACAAATAGGAACGGCGTGATTATTTATGATGACCCAGAAGCTGTTGTTTATCGTGAAGATGCATTAACCGATTTCGCAATGTTGGAACAAACTGAAGTAACGGTTCAGCCCGGAGAAACAGAATCAGTGTTTGCGACGATATCAGTACCAGAAGAACCTTTTGATGGAGTCGTTCTTGGAGGTCTTCGTTTTCAGGAAAGAAGAAACGTTAATGACGAAGAAAGTGAAGGCGTAGCAATCCTGAATGAATATGCCTACGTTATTGGATTGCAGTTATCTCAAAATGATTCGGAGCTGGAACCGCTGATTGAATTAACAGACGTTGAACCTGGTTTATCTAATAGTAGAACGGCTGTTATCGCAACATTAAAAAATATGCAGCCTATGATCTTGAGAGACCTTGCGATTACTGCTGAAGTTTATGAAGGTGATACGCTAGTCAAAACGGCTTCAATGGAAGAAGTAAGAATCGCTCCTGAGTCTTCTATGGATGTCGTAATCAATTGGGAGAATTATGCGATTGAAGCTGGTGATTATAGTGTTGAACTAACAGCCTCAAGTGAACAAGGCGAATGGACTTTCAGTGAAGCATTCACGATTACTGAAGAAGAGGAAGAAGAAGCGAACGAACAAGCAGTTGTGATCGTGGAGAATACGTCAAATCAGAACCCTGATAATATGATGCCACTGTACTTTATTATCGTAGGATTGTTTGTAGTAGTCAGTATCATGCTGATTTATATCATTAAAACTAGAATGAAATTAAAACATGAAACACAATAAAAATAAGCCTGTTATAGTAGAGGGAACTCTTACTATAGCAGGCTATTTTTTAATCCTTTAAGCTAACTAAAAGATACAAACTACCGGAATAGGACTCATTGTCTAACAGCTCAATATTATCAAAGATAACAGTCAAGGTAACTTGATTATTATTTTCAACAAAAGTTAAATCAGACGCTGAAAGATCTTGAATCGTATCATAGAATTCAAAGTTGTCTTCTAACATAAAGGATAAATCAAAGTTTAATATGGTTTCATTATCTGTAGTGTTCAAATCAAGTTCGAAAGCATCCTCTTCTGCTGTCGCGACCAAGTTGTACTCATCGTTTTCAATTTGAAAGGCTGTCTCTTGAGCACTTGGCTGTACATATTGATCATACGAAAATGGAACAATCATTAATTGATCGATGTCAGTAGTACTAAAGGAGATAGTCTGCCTTTTATCCAATTGTAAACTCGTATAGGCTGGATTGTAAGTTTCATCGATAGTCGAGTCATCTTCATATTGAGACGGATACTGGTCAAAACCGAATACCGATTCAAAGTTTTCTCCGTAAAACTCGAAGTTATCAGGCAACCAGTCAATGCGATTCAAAGCGTCATAATCAGATAAATATTGAAGACTATCTACAATGATTTCACGGTCTTCGAGACTCACATCTGACTTACCAATGATGCGGTTATCTTCCAACATATTATTCTTTTCAAGTAAGGACTCTAATTTTGATATCTGTGCATTAATCCCAAGGGTCATAGCATCAATGGGTGGAACAATTGATAGGATTGTCAAAATGATAAACACTACTGGGACATATTGCTTTTTGTTTTTAGAAAAACTATAAAGCAGACTGGAGATAATTGAGAATAGACCGAACAATATTACGTAATACCGTCCATGAGTTAATCCAAGTTGTTGGATTTTGATCAGAGAAGCGACTGTTTGAAAAATTGCTATAACCAAAAGGACTTTGGGAAAAATCAATTTAAAGTAATTTGTACTATTATTATCTATAGTATGTGAGATAAACAAAGTGATAAATCCAATGATGGCATAACTGATTAATAAAGGCTCGAGTAAATTATCGAACCAGAACTCCCCAGCAAGGTTAGGAACGATATATAATACTAAAATTAATGTATAGGCAGTAAGTAAAGGGATCACGATGTATGAAATTAAGAAACTCAATAACTTTGGAATAGATAGGGAAGTTTGGTCTTTCTTTGATTCCAAGCCTTTCACAAGATTGTAATTAGGAATATAGGATAAGAAACACATCGGCGCAAATAGACCGAATATGATTGCAGCTAAGTCTCCAAATATCTCAAAATTCACTTCGGATATTAAAAATCCATAGGTTCCAACAATTGCAAACGAACCAATGACTAAGACCATAGAGTATAGGAAACTGGTGAAAAAAGCTTTAAATGCAACAGTAAAGGCTAAGTCAAAAGGCACGATAGACTTTAATGTAGGTACCCAGACATAAGCTGTCAAGGCAGCGGCGACAAGCGCGCTGGATCTTATGGCGACGATAGAGCTGTAATATGGATAACTTCGAAGAAAGAAAATATAATAAATCATGGTGACAATGATAGAAATGATATATAGCCCTATTCGAAGGAATGGCTTTCCGCTGAAAAATCGTTCATAAAAAGATTGACTAACTGCCGCAAGCAGTCCTCCGATTGCATAAGCTAAAATCGGATTCTGATATACTTCAGAGAAATTTGAATGATTCGTTCTAATCATAAATACTGTTGAAAGAAGGAAAAATAAAAAAGAAACTGGATAACGTACGAGTGATTGATTGAGAATGCCTAATTTGGAGAAACTATTTTCCATGAATTTCATCATAAAACTCCCTTAACGCGTTTATTTTAGTACAGCTAAGAATACTGTTATCATAATGTAAAAGACCTAAATTGACAATCGTTTTCGTGGACATACAAATTAATGGTGAAGTAAATTTTTAGTAAATAAGTAAAAAGTTTTCCTAAAGCGCTTGCAATTATTCTTTGATTGTTATAAAGTGTTCTTAAGAAGTTGTGCAAATTCTTTATTTACCAGCAATTAAGAACTTTAAGTGTTATAGGTAAATTTTAGTAAAGAATTGAGGCGTAATGAATGAACAGGTATGAACACTTTAAGAGTCAAGAAACGATTGAAATCAATCGAGAACCGGAACATGCTTACTTTTTTTCATATGATAATACGGAGTCTGCATTAACCTACCAGAAGAAGTATACATCAAAAGTTAAATTGCTGAATGGAAAATGGAAGTTCAATTACTCAGAATATCCTGATGGAATTCCATCATCATTCCATGAAGAAACCTTTGATGATTCAGACTGGGATTACATTACCGTTCCATCACATTGGCAAATGGAAGGATATGGTCATCCGCACTACACAAATGTACAGTATCCATTTCCTGTAGCTCCGCCAGACATACCTTCAATAAATCCAACAGGTGCATATAGAAAAATGATTACCCTTTCAAAGGATGAGCTGAGTGAAAGAACGACACTTCGCTTTGAAGGAGTGGAAAGTGCTTTTCACGTTTGGGTGAATGGAGAATTTGTAGGGTACGGAACCGGTAGTAGAACGGCTTCTGAATTCAATATCTCAAAATATCTTGTAGAAGGTCAAAATACTTTAGCGGTTAAAGTTTACAAATTCAGTGCACAAACATATCTTGAAGATCAAGATATGTGGTGGTTAAGCGGAATCTTCCGTGATGTACTCTTAATTCGCAAACCTGTTCTTTCTATAGAAGATATCAAAATCCAGACAGATTTTGACAACAAGTATATAGACTCAGAACTATCAATTGACATCAGATTAACAAATCAACCTGAATCCTATACGATTCGTTATACACTTTTAGATCAGCAAAATAATGTAATCGCTTCAGATAGTGATAAAGCAGTAAAAGCGTTTAAAAAAATCTTACAAATAAAAGAACCCCGTAAGTGGTCAGCGGAAGATCCTTACTTGTACAACTTGCTTATTGAATTAATAGATGATCAAGGAAATATCATTGATTTGATTCCCAATCGAGTTGGCTTTAGGAAAATAGAGCTCAAAGACGGTTTAATTTTAATCAATGGACAGCACATTATCTTTAAAGGTGTTAATCGTCATGAATTTCATCCTGAGCATGGAAGAGCAGTTTCGGTTGAAACTATGATCGAAGACTTAAATATGATGAAAGCGCATAATATCAATGCTATCCGTACTTCTCATTATCCCAGCCATCCAGTTTTCTATGATCTCTGTGATCAATATGGATTTTATGTGATTGATGAGACGGATATCGAAACACATGGATTTGTTTTCATAGACGACTGGAGTCAGCTGAGTAAGGATGCATATTGGGAAGCAGCTTATGTAGATAGAATTAGACGAATGGTCGAAAGAGATAAGAATCATGCTTCCGTAGTGATTTGGTCATTAGGTAACGAATCTGGATTTGGTTCCAATCATCAAGCGATGGCTGACTGGGTTAGAGAAAATGATCCTACTCGGCTCTTACACTACGAGGGAGAAACAAGGGACATACTTGAACGAACGAACAATGAGCCACAGGAATTAAATAGAACTGCAGATATGTTTTCCACAATGTATACCGATGTAGATACGATGGAGAAATTAGGGAAGCGAACTGACTTAGCTCAACCACATATTTTATGCGAATATGCACACGCGATGGGGAACGGTCCTGGAGCCTTTAAAGAGTATGTTGAGTTATTTTACAAGTATCCAAGACTTCAAGGTGGATTTGTATGGGAGTGGATTGATCACGGAATTAAGATCGATAGACCGGATGGCAAAGAAGCCTATGCCTATGGTGGTGATTTTGGTGAAAAACCCCATGATTCTAATTTTGTGATCGACGGATTAGTCATGCCCGATAGAACACCATCGCCAGCGCTATTAGACTATAAAAAAGCCATTGAACCGATTCATGTTCGAGCTATTGATCTTGAAAATGGCCAATTTGAAATCGAGAATCGTTACGATTTTATTGATCTTTCAGCAGTCTATGGCGTTTGGGAAATTCAGACTCAAGGCGAAACCATTTCAAAAGGAGAACTAGACATTTCTACTATTAGTGCATCATCAAGTAGAACAGTGGACATTCCTTTCTCTTTAGAAGAAATTGACAAAGATAGCCATCTCACAATAAGGTTTCTACAAAAATATCCAACGGAATGGGCAGAAGCGGGACACGAAATCGCTTGGGAACAATTTGAAGTAGGAAATCGTGAACCGAAAAAGGTAATGCTTAGTCCTAAAGAATCAGTCACTTTAGCCGATGAAGAAAGCAAAATCTCAGTATCAGGAGATCAGTTCGCATGGATACTTGATAAGTTGACCGGTCGAATCAGTCAATATAAAGTTTCTGGAGAAGTCATTATACAGAATGGACCAAAACATAATTATTGGAGAGCACTTACAGATAATGATCGTTTAGGGCTCGAAGAATTTGGAACATCTCCAGTGGCTGACACTTGGAAAGAAGCTGGCGTGGATTTAATTCAAGAACGGATTAATGAAGTGAAAATTGTTAGTAAAGAACAGCAATTGCCAGTAATCATAGAAGTTCAGTCTAATTTGGCACCCGCTGTTTACAATTGGGGTTTCAATGTATTAACAACATATCGTGTTTCTAATGATGGTTCGTTTGAAGTTTCGGTTAAAGCTACAAAATATGGCGAGGGGAGTGAAACATTGCCTAAAGTCGGCATGCAAATGAAGCTTTCAGATCAGTTCAATCAAGTGAAATGGCTTGGGAATGGTCCAGGTGAATCTTATTCAGATGTACAGTTAGCTGCAAAGAATGGCGTCTACGAAAAATCAGTAGATGACTTATTTACTCCATATATCATGCCTCAAGAAAATGGAAACCGATCAGAAATCAGATGGGTTGAAATCAAAAATAATAGAGGGAATGGAATCAAAGTTACTGGAGAACGATTCAATTTCAGTTTGAGAGCTTATTCAACTGAACAACTTGGTGAAAAACGCAATAATGTAGAGCTTGAAAAAGAATCTTTACTGGAATTAAATATCGATCACCAGCTAAACGGTATTGGATCTGCAAGTTGTGGCCCAGGAGTTCTAAGACGTTATCAATTATTCAATCAGTCTTACCAATACAATTATAGAATTAGTCCAATATAAAAAATAGAATAATGGAGGAATACACATGTTTAATAAAAAAACTGCTTTAACATTGAGTGCTTCAGCATTACTAGTCCTAACAGCTTGTGGTGGCGGAAACGATACAGAAGAAGGCGATGAGTTAGAAGGCGCTACTGGAGAGCCAAACCAACTAACCGTATGGACTTGGGATCCGAACTTTAACGTTCGTGCACTTGAAATTGCTGAAGAGCACTACAAAGAAGATAACCCAGAATTCGAATTGAATATTGTTGAAAACTCACAAGATGATGTTATCCAAAGATTGAATACTAGTTTAAGTTCTGGAGTAGAAACAGGATTACCAAACATTGTTTTTATTGAAGATTATCGTGCACAAAGTTTCCTTAACTCTTATCCTGGTTCATTCGTACCTCTAGAAGAGTATTATAATGTTGAGGATTTTGCAGATTATAAAACAAAAGCTGGAACGTACGAAGATGAAGTATACAATGTTCCTTTCGATAGTGGAGTAACTGGATTATACGTTAGAACAGATATTCTTGAAGAAGCAGGATACACACTTGAAGACGTTACAGACATTACTTGGGACGAATATGTTGAAATTGGTAAAGATGTAACAGAAAAGACAGGTATCAAATGGATGACAAATGACCACAATGATTTAGGAATCATTCGTGTCATGATGCAATCTAGTGGGGTATGGCTAACAGAAGAAGACGGTCAAACTCCATACATTACTGAAAATGAATCATTAAGATTAGGTTTTGAAACGTATAAAGAGTTATTTGAATCTGGCGCTATGAATGTTCATAATGACTGGGATCAGTTTTTACAAGCCTTTAATAACGGTGAAGTAGCGACTGTTCCAACAGGTAACTGGATCACGCCTTCTATCACAGCAGAAGAATCTCAATCTGGAGACTGGGCTATTGCACCGATTCCTCGTCAAACAATTGAAGGTTCAGTTAACGCTTCAAACTTAGGTGGATCTTCCATTTATGTGTTGAATATCGATAACAACGAACAAGCTGGAGAATTCCTTGGTGCTACATTTGGATCAGATGTTGACTTCTATCAAGATTTAGCAACTGAGATTAATGCTATTGCTGCTTATGAACCAGCTGCTGAAGGTGAAGCTTATCAAGTAGAAAGCGAATTTTTCGGTGGTCAAATGGTTAATAGTGATTTTGCTGAATGGACACAAGAAATTCCAGAAGTGGAATTTGGTGAAAATACTTATGCGATTGAAGATATTCTAGCAGTTGCGTTACAAGATTATCTTAATGGAGCAGATCTGAATGACGTGTTGGAGAGTGCGCAGCAACAAGCTGAATCTTCACTGTAGCACAAGGATTATTAAGAGACAGACTCCTTTCAATGCATGATACGAAAGGGGTCTGAATCTTTTTAGAGGAGGAACAACGATGACGAAACAACCACCAGTTAAAAAGAAAAAATTAGGTAAATTAGAAAAGAAACGTAAAATCATGAGTTGGGCATTTGTAATTATCCCTACTTTTTTCATTGTCGTATTTTATTTCTACCCAATGATACAATCACTCTGGTTATCCCTTCATTCTGGTGCAGGTATTGGTCTAGAGTTTGTTGGTATAGAGAACTATAAGAGACTATTTAACGATCAAGCCTTTCTAACAGCAGTGAAGAATACCTTTATCTTCTTTATTTTTCAAATTCCAGTAATGATTTTCTTGGCGTTAATCTTTTCAGTTGTATTGAATAATAAGGCGTTGCGATTTAAAGGGCTATTTAGAACACTGGTCTTCTTGCCCTCGATCACTTCTCTTGTTGCTTATTCATTGATTTTCAAGTATCTATTCGCAAACAATGGTATTGTCAATCAAGTGTTGATGTTTCTAAATCTGATTAATGACCCAATCTTGTGGTTAGGAGATCCGTTCTGGGCAAAAGTGTTAATTGTCATTGCGATTACTTGGAGATGGACTGGATATAATATGATTTTCTACTTATCTGCTTTACAAAATGTAGATCCTAGTATTTATGAAGCAGCAAGAATCGATGGTGCGTCTTCATTCCAACAGTTCTTCAAAATTACTATCCCGATGTTACGTCCAGTAATCCTGTTTACTTCTATTACGTCAACAATTGGTACGTTACAATTATTCGATGAGCCAATGAACTTAACCGGTGGTGGACCAGGTAATGCCACAACAACTATTTCTCAGTATATTTATAATCTATCTTTCCAATACACACCAAATTTTGGATACGCAGCGGCTGTTTCGTATAGTATCGTATTCTTCGTTATTGTCTTAACGATTATTCAATTCAGATTGGGGAGAGAGAAAAAATGAAAAATCAAATCTTAATGAAAAAAATTCTGATGTATGCTTTTATTATCGTCACATGTATTATGTTTTTCTTTCCATTCTACTTCCTAATGGTCAGTGTCACCAATCCTTCTATTGATGTAACAAGAGGTCAGTTGCTCCCAGGAACTCATTTCATGGAAAACTTAAGAACAGTTTTTGAAACAACAGATATTGTGAATGCAATTGGAAATTCTTCTCTCGTAGCTATTGGTCAAACTTTCATTGCGATCTTCATTTCTTCACTAGCAGGTTATGGATTTGAAGTTCACCCATCTAAAGGAAAAGAAATTGTCTATACGTTGATTTTGGGATCAATGATGATTCCTTTTGCAGCGTTGATGGTTCCATTATTCAGACTTTTTGGAATGATTTCTAATGTTGCACCAAGTATCGGTATCGATACACTGGCTGGGGTTATGCTACCATACTTCTCAACGGCTTTTCTGATTTTCTTCTTTAGACAAAACGCAAAAATGTTTTCAAAAGAGCTTTTAGAAGCAGGAAGAATTGATGGCTTGTCTGAGCTTGGTCTTTTCCTTAGAGTCTTTATGCCAACAATGAAAACCACTTATGCAGCAGCTGGTATTGTTACTTTTATGAACTCTTGGAACAATTATCTATGGCCTCTTGTAATCTTACAAAACCCTAAAAACTACACGGTTCCATTAGTTATTTCAGCTCTTGGATCAGGATATACACCAGATTACGGCGCAATCATGCTAGCTATTTTAATTACAACTATCCCAACAGCTCTGATTTTCTTCTTACTACAAAAATACTTTGTAGCTGGAATGATTGGATCTATTAAGTAGAGGAGCGATTTAATTAATGATTCATTTTAATGAGAAAAATCGAGTATTTAATTTATCGAACGCAGATATTAGTTATCAAATTTCAATTGAAGAACAACGCTTTTTAGCCCATCGGTATTTTGGAAAGAAACTAAGAGGGGATACATTTAGAGGAGATTATCCAATCATCGGTCGAGCTTTTGGAACGAATCCGATAGATGCAGAGCAACGTGCATTTTCTTTGAATCATCAGTTGCTAGAATACTCCGGGAATGATAACGGTGACTTCAGAGAATCCAGTTATCAAATTAATTTTTCAGACGGTTCTTATGTCAGTCAGTTTAATTATAAAGGCCATGAGATCATTGATGGAAAACCAGACCTTGACGGATTGCCACAATCGTTCACAGAAACTGATGAACAGGCGCAAACGTTGAAAATCACATTAGAAGATGCTGCTAATAAAGTTCAAATCATTTTAAATTATACGATTTTTTCTGATTATGGCGTTATTGTCAGATCAACTGAATTCGTCAACTTAAACTCAGAAAGTATCTTCTTGGATAAAGCACTCAGTATGTCGATGGACTTTTCACATTCTAAATTTGATTTGATTCAATTATCCGGATCTTGGGCAAGAGAGAGAGAACTCATTCGTCACAAATTAAATAGAGGCGTAACAAAGGCAGACTCTAAGAGAGGAACGACTAGCCACAATTATCAACCATTTGTGGCCTTAGTAGATCCGGATACTACGGAACATACTGGGGAAGTATTCGGTGTACATCTTGTTTACACGGGGGAATTCGTCAGCAATATTGAAGTAGATGAGTACAATCAGACTCGTGTCCAAATGGGTATTAATCCTGAACACTTTAACTGGGAAGTGAAATCAGGAGAAGTTTTTCAAACGCCTGAAACAGTGATGGTTTATAGCGCAGATGGATTGAATGGAATGAGTCAAGAGTATCACCGCTTTTATCAAAATCAACTGATTCGCTCTAAGTACAAAAAAGAAGAAAGGCCAGTACTCATCAACAACTGGGAAGCTACTTATTTTGATTTCAATGAAGAAAAGTTGCATGCTTTAATTGATGAAGCAGCTTTATCAGGTGTGGAATTATTCGTTTTAGATGATGGCTGGTTCGGTAAAAGAGATGACGATACGACATCGCTTGGTGACTGGAAAGAGTATAAAGAAAAACTTCCAAATGGCTTAAAAGGTTTATCTGATTATACTCATAATAAAGGGTTGAAATTTGGTCTATGGTTTGAACCAGAAATGATTTCTGAAGATAGCGATCTGTACCGGGAACATCCTGATTGGATTCTTGGTGCTAAAAACAGACAATCATCAGTCAGCAGAAATCAATATGTCTTAGATTTTAGTCGATCAGAAGTCAGAGAAAATGTATTGAATCAGATGAGAACCGTATTAAGCGACGTACCGATCGATTATATTAAATGGGATTTCAATCGAAATATGTCGGAGATTGGTTCCAGAAATGCTTCTGTAAGAGATGGTGAAATTTTACATCGCTACATCCTTGGATTGTACGAGGTGCTTGAAACCCTAACAACTGAGCACCCTGACATTTTATGGGAAAGTTGTTCTGGAGGCGGTGGAAGATACGATCCAGGCATGCTTTACTATATGCCACAAACTTGGACGAGCGATAACACGGATGCTGCTTCTAGACTGGATATTCAATATGGTACAAGTTTAGTCATGCCAATCAGTAGTATGGGTGCTCATGTTTCTGCTACGCCTAATCACCAAGTAGGTCGCTCAATTTCAATGGAAATGAGAGGGCATGCTGCTATGGCTGGAAATCTAGGCTATGAATTAGACCTTACAGAACTTTCTTCTGATGAGAAGTTTGAAGTGAAAGATCAAATTGAGTGGTACAAAAAACATAGAAAATTGATTCAGTACGGTCGCTTCTCTAGATTGATCAGTCCGTTTGATAAGAATCATAAAGCTGCTTGGATGTTTACAAATGAAGAACAGACACAAGCGGTCTTGTTCTTCTATCAAACAATGGCTAGAGCCAATGATTCATTTGATCAAATCAGGGTAGTGGGATTAAAACCAGACCAGAAATACCTTCTGAGTCATAACGGAGAAACCTATTATGGTGATGAATTAATGTATAGAGGGATTTATATTAACCACGATTTACATGGTGATTACCAAAGTAAAATGGTTGAAATCACGGCTGTAGATTAATTTTGAAAGACTTACCTTAGTTCAATTAGAGGTAAGTTTTTTTAAAAAAATAAGTGTCGATGTTAGCGATTTTTAAAAAGTAATAAAATCGTGGTGCTATTGCTTTGAATACAATTTCTGTTCTGTTAAAGTGAAACTGCAATAAAAATTGAAAGGGGTAATCATATGACAAAGTATGTATTTAGATCACCAAGCAGATATATCCAAGGCGCAGGTGTTATTGAAGAACTGGCTAAGGAAACAGAAGCAATTGGTAAACAACCCTTACTAATCGCAGATGAAGTTGTCTGGGATATTACACAAGAATCAATAGAAGCTAGTTTTGAAGGCTCTGAGTCGGAGTATCACTTTGAGCAGTTTAACGGCGAAGCTTCTACAAAAGAGATTGACCGTTTAGCAGATGCGGGTAAAGAACAGTCCGCTGACCTAGTTATTGGTGTAGGTGGAGGAAAGACATTAGATACTGTTAAAGCTGTTTCTGATGAATTAGGTGTGCCTGTAGTAATTGTACCTACAACTGCCTCAACGGATGCACCGACAAGTGCACTTTCCGTTATTTATTCTGATGACGGCGTATTTGAAGGATATAAATTTTACGACAAAAATCCTGAACTCGTACTCATTGATACGGCAATTGTCGTGAATGCACCTATCCGTCTATTTGCTTCGGGTATTTGTGATGCGATGGCTACATTAGTCGAAGTTAAAGCAACACTTAAAAGAAATGGGGATACGATGGCCGGTGGAAAACCGACACTAGCTTCTCAGGCCATTGCGGAAATGGCAGAAAAAACCTTATTTGAACATGGATTGAGTGCTTACAAAGCTGCTAAAGAAGGTATTGTTACACCAGCAGTCGAAGCTATTGTAGAAGCAAACACACTGCTTTCAGGTCTAGGATTTGAAAATGGTGGATTAGCAGGAGCACACGCCATTCATAATGGTTTCACTGCTTTACACGGAGACATTCACGATTTGACACACGGTGAAAAAGTGGCTTATGGTACACTTGTTCAACTCGTTCTTGAAAGAAAAACAGAATCAGAAATTAAAAAGTACATCGATTTCTATAATCAAATTGATATGCCGACGACACTAGAAGATATGCATTTAACAGATACCTCATTTGAAGACTTAATCGAGGTTGGAAAGCTAGCAACAGCCGATGGTGAGACAATGGAAAATCTTGATCCACAAATTACTGCGGAACAAGTTGCTAATGCTATACTAGCAGTGGATGCTCTAAGCAAGTGAGAGATTAGGAGTATCTGAAAAGGACATTCTTAAAAAATATAAAAATAATGTTGACGTTTCCAAAACTTGATGATATAGTAAGTTTAAATAACAGGCATGTGACTGGTAATGCAGGCAGGACCTAATGATCTAGATACCCGAAGTTTATCTTTAGGGGGATTCTATCATTATGTCCTGTCTTTTTTGTTTACCGAGGCCAGGTAAACAAAATTCAAAATAGGGAGATGTCAACATGGATTACAAAAAAACTGCTAGTGAAGTTGTTGAGAATATTGGTGGGAAAGACAATATAGCTCACTTAGAGCATTGTTCGACAAGATTGAGATTTACTTTGAAAGATGATAGTAAAGCGAATATGGACAAACTTGAATTAATTGACGGTGTAATGGGTGTTCGTAAAAATGTTCAAATGCAAGTCATAATTGGTAACGAAGTAGTAGAAGTTTACGACAAGGTTAAAGAAATTGTTGGAGATTTAGCGAGCTCTGGAGAAAAGCAAGGTGGTCCAAAACAAAAATGGAATGCAGTAGTTCTTGATTTTATTATTGGAGTTTTTCAGCCAACTATACCAGCCGTAGCCGGCGGGGGCGTTCTCAAGTCATTATTACTTTTATTTAACATGTTTGGCTGGATGAACCCAGAATCACAAACCTATCAAGTACTAGACTCAATCGGATCAGCACCTCTTTACTTTTTACCAGTTATCGTTGCGATAACTGCAGCAAATAAGCTGAAAGTTAACCCAGTAGTCGCTGCTTCTGCGGTAGGGGCATTATTACTACCAGGTATGACAACCTTACTTAGTGAAGGTACAAGTTTGTTTGGATTACCAATTCAAGAAATAGCGTATTCTTCTCAAGTATTTCCAGCACTTTTACTAGTACTATTTTATGCAGTTCTAGAAAAATTCTTTACAAAAATCTCGCCTAAAGCGATTCGTATCTTCTTTGTTCCATTAATGTCTTTAGCGATTTCAGTAAGTGTAACGCTATTATTCCTAGGACCGATAGGTTACTTAGTTGGTGAACAATTATCAGCTTTAATTCTGTTTATTTACGGTAATGTAGGTTGGGTAGCAACAGGTCTATTAGCTGCAGTATTACCTTTTATGGTTGTTACAGGAATGCACAAAGCCATGATTCCTTATGCAGTATCTTCAATGAGTGGGATTGGGCGCGAAGTCTTATATTTACCAGCTTCTCTAGCTCATAACATCTCAGAATCAGGCGCTTGCTTTGCAGTAGCAATCAAAACAAAAGACGAAAAGTTGAGAGCGACTGCGATCTCTGCTGGTATTTCCGCGTTCTTCGGCATTACTGAACCGGCATTATACGGTGTAACGATCCTTCATAAACGTGTCTTATATAGTGTTATCATTAGTAGTTTGATCAGTGGGTCGTTTATCGGAATCATGGCCGTTGAAGCATTCGCATTAGTAGGACCAGGTTTAGCTAGTATTACAATGTTTGCTAGTCCAGATAATCCAATGAATCTTACCTGGGCATTTGTAACTTTTGCACTGTCACTTTGTCTGTCATTTATAGCAGTATTGATTTTATGGAAAGACGAAGTTAAGCAAGTTGAAGAAGAAAAAGAAATATTTAACTCTGGTCAACGCAGATCAGAAATGATGAATAGTCCTGTAGAAGGTACAATTATTCCATTATCAGAAGTTAATGATGAAGTATTTTCTAAAGGAATGGTCGGAGCAGGATTTGGTGTTAAGCCATCGATCGGCGAGTTAAGAGCACCAGCAGATGGCACTATTAGTATGGTATTTGAAACAAAACATGCAGTTGGAATGGAAATGACTAATGGTGCAGAAGTTTTATTCCATATCGGTATTGATACAGTTCAGCTAGATGGAAACCATTTCGAAGCGCATGTTAATAAAGGAGAGAATGTTTCAGCAGGAGACTTACTGGTTACTTTTGATATTCAAGCTATAGAAGCAGCAGGATTCGATACAACGGTTATCTCTGTTGTAACAAATCAAGATGATTTCGCTGTATCACAAGATGTTACGAATGAATCAGTATCAACACAACAATCTGTAATGACAGTATCACCAATAGGAGGATAATGAAAATGAATAAAGGATTTCCAGAAGGGTTTATGTGGGGTGGCGCAATTGCCGCCAATCAAGCAGAAGGTGCATGGAATGTTGATGGCAAAGGATTGTCAGTTGCAGATATTGCTACCTATAAACCGAAAGTAGATGTTAAAGACTACGCAGCACACATGAGTATCAATCTTGAAACAGTGGAGAAAGCTGCTGCAGATAAATCGGAGAGTGTTTACCCTAAAAGAAGAGGAATTGATTTCTATCACCGCTATAAAGAGGATTTAGCATTATTTGCAGAAATGGGTTTCAAAACATTGAGAGTATCCATTGCATGGTCTAGAATTTTTCCAACTGGAGAAGAACTGGAGCCTAACGAGAAGGGACTTCAATTCTATGACGATTTATTTACTGAAATGAAACGTTTAAACATTGAACCAATCGTTACGTTATCTCATTACGAAATGCCGTTATCTCTCAGTTTGAAGTATAATGGTTGGGTAGATAGACGAGTGGTTGATGATTTTGTTAGATTCTCAAAAGTTTGTTTTAAAAGATATAAAAATCTAGTAAAATACTGGTTAACCTTTAATGAAATCGATAGTATTCATAGACACCCTTTCACTACCGCAGGAATTTTGGTTGACCAGTGCGCACCCGGGAAAGCAGAACAAGAAACGTATCAAGCACTACATCATCAGTTCGTAGCTTCTGCTATGGTGACTAAAGATTGCCACGAGATTATTAAAGATAGCCAAGTAGGTTGTATGATCACTAAACTAACAACGTATCCTAGAACATGTCATCCAACAGATGTTGAATTGACACTTAAAAAGAATTTGGAAAATAATTTCTACGCAGATGTACAAGTCTTCGGAGAATATCCTAAATTGATTTTGAGAGATCTTGAATTAAGAGGGATTTCACTAGAGTTTGCTGAAGGCGATCTGGAAGTTATGAAAGAGCACACTGTAGATTTCGTTTCGTTTAGTTACTATATGTCTATGACAGAGTCTGGTGACAAGAATGCTGAACGTACACCTGGTAATACAGTTTTAGGAGTGAAGAATCCTTACCTTGAATCAACTGATTGGGGATGGCAAATTGATTCACAAGGACTGAAAATTTCATTACTAGAATTATATGATCGCTACAATGTTCCATTGATGATTGTAGAAAACGGTATGGGCGCAAAAGATGAAATAGTAGATGGAGAAATCCATGATCCATATAGAATCGCTTACTTTGAAAGTCACTTCAAAGCTATGAAAGATGCTATTAATGAAGGTGTTGACCTTATTGCCTATACAAGTTGGGGTGCAATCGACATTGTAAGTGCAAGTACTTCTCAAATGTCTAAGCGTTACGGTTTCATTTATGTTGATGCAGATGATGAAGGAAATGGGACGTATGATAGAATTAAAAAAGATTCTTTTTACTGGTATAAAGACATAATTGAAACGAATGGTAGCCAACTATAATAAAAAATGAAGTTGTCTGAGGAAGGGGGATTAGATTGGCATTAATAAAAAAGGTATTGAACACGAGTGTCGTACTCATTGAAAAAGATGGAAAAGAAATTGTTGTATTTGGAAAAGGCATTGGATTTGGAGCGAAGCCGGGAGACTCTGTTGATCAATCAAAAGTAGATCAAGTATTCTTTTCAGCCGAAAATATTCGTATGCAGCAAGTGCTTGAATTGCTCAGTAATATTCCTGAAGTTTATTTAAATATGGTTCAAGAGATCATTGAGTATTCCAAAGTTCACTTAGATACAGAATTACAGCAAAGTATTTACTTTACACTAATGGATCATATGCATTTTGCAGTGGAACGTGCTCAAAAAGGTATGAATATATCAAATCGTGTTTATTGGGAAGTGAAAAGTTACTATCCTAAAGAATTTCTAGTCGGTGAATACGCTAGAAAACTCATTAATGAAAAACTTGAAGTCGAATTGCCTAAAGAAGAATCAGCCAATATTGCTTTCCATCTGATTAATGCACAAAGTTCTGATAATGAAAACGCAGACAGTATGAAAGTGGCTAAAATGCTAGGAAGTATTGTGAATCTAGTTCGCTATAATCTAAAAGCTAATCTTCAGACAGATTCAATCCATTATAATCGATTTATCACACACGTTAAATTCTTCGTAGAACGATATTTGTCAGACAAATTGATGGAAGAGACAGCTGAAGAGTTATTTGAGCAAATTTCGACGTTGTATCCGGAATCTATGAATATTTCTTTTAAAATCAAAGAATATATGCAAGAAGTCCATCATAAACCAATCCCAAAAGATGAACTAACGTATCTTGCTGTTCATATCAATAGATTATTGAAATATTCAGAATTAAACGAATAGGAAAAAGCACATATCTTTCTATAGGTATGTGCTTTTTCATGCAGAGTGTTTTCTTTGATTTTATAGAATATTATCGTTAAGCTAATTTCAGAATAAAACAAAGGAGACCTAAAAAATGAAATTAGAAAATAAAGTAGCTTTTGTAATCGGAGGAACTTCTGGAATCGGTGAAGCCACAGCAAAGAAATTTGCTAAAGAAGGGGCTAAAGTAATCGTCGGAGGTAGAAACGAGGATAAAGGAAACCGTATCGTAAATGAAATAAAAGAACAGAATAATGAAGCAATCTACAAGCATACAGATACAACAGATTTTAACGAAATCAATAAAGTTGTTCAAGAAATTTTAGATATTTACGGAACAATTGATGTTCTTTATAATGGCGCTGGAATCCACGATAGCTACAAAACTATTCTGGATACTGATGAATCTGATTATGATAAAATCATGGATGTGAATGTTAAAGGACCTTATTTAGCTTCAAAAGCCGTTCTACCAATCTTTATTGAAAAAGGGCAAGGTACCATTATCAATGTAGGCTCACAAGCAACCTTTGTAGCAGGCCCTGGGGGATCAACATACGTAACATCTAAACATGCTTTAGAAGGATTTACTAAACAGTTGGCCTATGACTTTGGTCGCAAAGGTGTTAAAGTTAACTTGTTAGCACCAGGATTTGTTGTGACACCAATGACAGAAGGTATCGATGACGAAAGACTCAAAGATATTCCTGACCAAAGAGCGGGTAAACCAGAAGAAATTGCGTCTGCAGCTACTTTCCTAGCCTCAGATGAGTCAAATTACATGCAAGGTACATCGTTAGTTATAGACGGTGGATGGAATGTTGGTCGTTAAAAATACAGACAAAAAGGCTGAAGTGGTTTTCAGTCTTTTTATTCCGCTTTATTTGTGAACAAAAATACATAAAAATGTAAAAAACCATAATTATTTCAAATATAATAGATAATTAAGCTTTATTTTTTTATTATTATTTGTTAAACTATTCACAAATAGAAGAGGAGGAATTAAAAATGAAAAAAATGATGTCAGCGTTGAAATTTGTATTTAGAAATGGTGAAACATGGACGATTGAAAGAAAACATATTGGGGATTTATGGATCAAGCAAGTTACAACAAGTTATGGAAGAATCGGAAAAGACGATTTTCAAGAAATTCATCCTTGTGAATCATTGAAAATAGAGATCGATAGAGAAGCAGATGCGGTTAATTCTTCAGATATTAATTTAGGCGGACTAGAAGCAGGGATGTTTGACCGTGTTAAGAAATTTCAGGATATCGAAATGATGGAAATCTTATACAGAGATAATTCCAATGGACAAAAGGAACTGTGTACGGAGAAAGATCGTATCTATTTCCCTTATAAAGCAGTTGATAGTGATGGGCACGATAATGAATATCAATCTAGTCTTGTATCTAGTAATGATAAGTTATACATCGTCGTTGACCCTGAAAAGACTGTTCAAGAAGTCTATCCTGAAAAAGTTTAACAATAGATAACGAATACTATAAAAAGCTTGTTCTGAAATTGGAACAAGCTTTTTTTTGGAATTAGTTAATGAGTCACTACTATTGTGTTTATTTGTACAAGCAGTTACAATAAGTAAGTAGAATAAAAAGTGAGAGGAAGTTTTTATGAACAATTTAGGAGATTCAGTACAACTTAAGCGTGGCGTTACATTAAAAAATAGAGCAATTATGGCACCAATGACCAATATGATGAGCTTCTTTGATGGCACAATAACGGATAATGAATTGGCTTATTATGCACTTCGAAGTGGAGAATTAGGCGCTGTAATCACGGCTGCAGCCAATGTTCAGGCTATTGGAAAAGGCTGGGAAGGAGAATTGGGTGTACACGATGATCAGCACATACCTGGACTAGCCAAGTTAGCTTCTTCTATAAAGAAATCTGGAACAAAAGCTATTTTACAGATTTTCCATGGTGGTAGAATGTCTCCTAGTTCTGCATTAAGAGGAGAACAACCCGTCTCTGCAAGTGCTGTTAAAGCACTGAGACCAGAAGCTATTGAACCAAGATCACTGTCTGATGAAGAAGTGGTTCAGGTGATTGAAGACTTCAAAGCAGCGGCTATTCGAGCAATTAGAGCTGGATTTGACGGAATTGAGATCCACGGAGCGAATACTTATTTAATCCAACAATTCTTTTCTCCGCATTCCAATAGACGTGATGACAAATGGGGAGGAAGTCTTGAGAAAAGATTCCACTTTGTAGATAGACTTGTAGATGAAATTATCGAGACAGTCGATAATGAAACAACAGAACCTTTTATCGTCGGTTATAGATTTTCACCTGAAGAATACGAGAACCCTGGTATTCGCATTGACGACACATTATATCTGGTAGATCATTTAGCCGACAAAAAATTAGATTACCTACACATCTCACTCGGTGATTTCAGACAATTTTCTAAATTTGACGAAGTTAGAGAAAAAACGATTCTACAACAAATGCATGATAAAATTGCTGGAAGAGTCCCTCTAATCAGTGTAGGAGACATTCGAAACAGCGCTGACGCGAAAGAAGCATTGGAGCATAGTGAATTTGTCGCATTAGGTAGAGTGTTATTATCTGATCCGCATTGGGCAAGTAAAGCTTTAAGTGGAAGAGATGAACAGATTCGTTTAAACGTTACAGAAGAAGAACGAGAAGAATTGAAATTAAACAGCGGTGTCTGGATGTTTATGAAAGCGATGATGTCAGATAGAATTAAGTAATATCAAAGCTTCGAGCGAATTGCTCGAAGCTTTTTTGTTTGGTTAAGATTAGAACATAAAAAAACCGACCATTTTGGTCGGCTTTTTGAAAAGGATTAACTGAATTGGATATAGATACTGAGATCAAAGGGTTCATAATCTTTGATGATTTGTTCACTTTCAAAATTATAGTACTTATAAGGTCCACCTTTGATATAGGCAAAATTAGCAACAATTGTGGATTGCAAATAAGATAACGTATTTTTAGTATATTCAATAGGTAGTTTACCCAAAAATATATCATCTATATAGATGTCTAATCTGTCAGCGTTACTGGGCACTATTTTAACGTTTTGAGTGCGATAACTCTCATATTTAAAGATTTTATTAGCAGACTTTTTAAATTCTTGAGCGCTTTTACCAGCATACTTTCTTTTATTAGGATCGTTTTCTATAATTTTAGATGTAATTGTATTTATAGTATCTTGATTAGAAGTTAACTCTTTTGCGGTTAAGTGGATTTTATATTCAATCGATAATGGAAGACGAGCCTTTTCTATCAGTATGGGCATTTCTTTAATGAATTGCTGTGACTGATTAGACTGTTTCTTCCAAAACTTTTTTATAGCATTCATGAATCCCATATTAAATCCTCCTCTCAATCAAGTAAAATGAAATTCATGGTATAAAAGGGAATGTTATCTTTAAATAACATTTCATATTTTTATATTAACTAAAATAGGAACTATCTTCAAGATTTAAGCCTTATTTTAAGGGAAGAAATTCTAAACATTATCGTTTTGTAACGATTTTTCATCTATTGAACGTTATTTGATTCTTTATGGAAAAAAGTCACTTGCTGTCTTTTATGAAAATGATTTATACTTTGAATAGTAGAATTTATGATAATTGTTAGGAGGAGTTGTATTGATCAATTATTGGATCTACTTCATACTTTTGACTGTGACTTGGATATCTGCACTTTTCTTTCAAGATAGTTCAGTTTTAGGATTATTTTATTCAGTACTTTTTTTTGCGGGATATAATCTTATACCATTAGTTTTTCTTTTTTTGAAAAAAGTGTTTTTTATCGGATTACTTTTATGTACCGTCTTAACTTTTATTTCAGTGGAGTTGAATCCTTTTGTCTGGTTGATTCTGGTTATTCTTGCGGCACAATTCTATGAGCTTTTAAAACCTTACATACTCTATTGTCTGATCGTTCTCAGTTTCTTGATCATACTATTTCCAGCTTTTAACGCGCTAAATTCAAAGATGATCGTGTATCAACTTATACTCGTAGGTTTATCTATCCTATTGATTGGTCAGCTAAATAACCAAAAGAAACAGCGATTTAAAATATCTTTGGATAATACTAGAATGTATAATGAGTTATCTTCTATCAAGCGACAGCAATTCCTCAATGACGAGAGTATTCGCCTGGAAGAAAGAAGTCAGATTGCTAGAGAAATTCATGATGCAGTGGGGCATAGATTAACTGCTTTACTGATGCAACTAGAAGTCGCTCGTTTACAAGCTAAAAACAAAGAAAGTGCTGAACAATTCAATGCTCTCAAGAAATTAGCTCAGATGAGCCTTTCGGATACGCGAAAGGCTGTTAGTACATTAAAGTCGCAAGAACAATCTGGTCTCCAAGCTGTAATTTTTCTGATTCGTAAATTAGAGACTGAAAGTCATTTGAGACTTACAATGACCTTGAAGTCTGGTGTTTTGAACAGTAGGTTAAACAATGAACAATCGGTTACACTTTACCGAGCGATTCAGGAGGCCCTCACCAATATGATGAAACATAGTGACCGAAAACGTGCTGAAATCGTTTTTGAAATCATCGCGGAAAGAGAATTGAAATTTTCAGTAAAACATATTCAATCTGAAAAAGTGATCGTAAAAGAAGGCTTTGGTTTATCCAATATGAAAGAACGTCTGGAAAGAATCGATGGGAAGTTGTCTATTCAAAATAATGATAATCACTTCATTGTGATTGGCCAATTCCCACTGGAGGTGAAGCAAAATGATTGATATTTTGATAGCTGAAGACCAAACCATAGTGAGACAAGGGTTAAAAATCATGCTCGAGACGGACAAAGAATTCAGAGTGACTGGACAAGCAGAAAATGATCTTCAGGCAGTAGAGCTTTGTGATCAAAATCGATATGATTTAATCTTACTTGACATTCGAATGCCGAAAATGACCGGGCTCGAAGCAGGGAAAAGAATTCGTGATAAATGGCCAGATGTTACCATATTAATGCTGACCACATTTAATGATCAGGACTATGCATTGGAAGCTTTGAAAAATCGTGCCAATGGGTATTTATTAAAAGATGGAGATGCGGATGAGCTGATCAAGTCGGTTAGAAGTGCTTTGAATGGAGGATTGGCCATTGAAGATCAAGTAGCTGCGAAATTAGTCCCCTCCTTATTGAAGCATCAGAGTGAACGGTTAGAAGTGGACGAAGCGTTAACTGAACGGGAAATAGCCATTATAAAAAGAATCGGCGAAGGTATGAACAATCATGAAATAGCAGAATCGCTTTTTCTTTCAGTTGGGACAATCAAAAATCATATATCGACTATTTTGTTGAAGTTAGAATTGAGAGATCGAACGCAGATAGCGATTTACGCTATAAAACACCAGTTAACAAACTGAATATAGTGACTAAAGTCATTTAAACTAATGACTAGAGACAGTAACCTTGCTGTCTCTTTTTATTTATACTAAAGACAAATAAAGAAAGGAGTGAACAAGATGCTAGAAGTACGAGAGATATCTAAATCATTTAAAAAAACAGTTGCAGTCGATCATTTAAGTATGTATATAGAAAAAGGAGAATCTATTGGTTTGTTGGGTCCTAATGGAGCAGGTAAATCAACGACTATTTCTATGATTTCAACACTATTACCTCCAGATAATGGAACGATTGAATACAAAAATATCAATATTTTAAAAAATGCAAGCACGATCAGACCTGTACTAGGTGTCGTCCCGCAAGAGATTGCACTATATGAAGAATTGTCAGCTTACGAGAATATGCGATTCTTTGGGAAGATATATGGGCTAAAAGGAACTGCTCTAAACAGTAAGGTGGATGAGGTATTAAAGCTCGTTGGTTTAACAGAGCGGCAAAAAGAACCTGTGAAAAATTATTCTGGTGGCATGAAAAGACGAATTAATTTAGCGGTAGCGCTTCTTCACGATCCTGAAGTTCTGATTATGGATGAACCTACTGTAGGGATTGACCCGCAATCTAGAAATCATATATTGGATACGATTCGTAAACTGAACGTTGAGCATAACTTGACCATACTCTATACCAGTCATTATATGGATGAAGTTGAAAAATTATGTGACCGAATCTATATTATGGATGACGGAAAAATTGTGGCTTCCGGTACAAATAAAGAGTTGAAGAGTTTGTTATCAAATGAAGAGACTGTGGAAATTGAAGTGAAAACTAAAAAAGTAGAATTTGCAGAGGTATTGAAAAAACACCCTGATGTCAATCAACTATATGAAACAACTAAAGGTTATAGATTGATAGTGTCTAAAAGGGACGAACTCCTTGTAGACATCTTTCGTCAAGCCGCTCTTCACGAAGTAACAGTAACCGGAATCCAAGTCAAAGAACCCACTCTTGAAGATGTGTTTTTACATTTAACAGGTAGGAAACTTAGAGATTAGGAGGTGTTCTCGATGAAAGAGTTGATAAAAAAAGATTTTCTTTTACTTTCAAAAAATAAAAGTGAATTGATCGAACTACTACTCACACCTTTTCTATTGATTTGTATTTTAGGATTTGCTCTTGGTAATCTGATGAACAACAGTGCAGAAAACACTATTGAGACAACTATCGTTGGTTTTGTGAACGATCAAAACGATGAAACAGTTAAGGCGGATTTTGAAGCAAAACTGGATGAGGAAAATGTGACTGATTTAGAGTACCAGCAGTTATTAGAAGCATCGTCTGAATTAGACCCAGTCTTTCATTTGAAACAGTTGTTTGAACAAGAAGAGATAAAAGAGCTCTTTCATTTAAAAGCTTTTGAATCAATCGATTCTGCTCAGAAAGCGTTAGAAAATGACGAAATTGGCGGTATTATACATGTTCCAGACCAATTCAGTTTATCTGTATTGAATTCGACTTTATTTGGGGAAGAATTAAAAACAGAACTTAATGTGATGACACAAGATCCGAATCAAATTAGATCCATTACACTGACTAGTGTTTTAGATAGTTTTATTAACGAATATAATTTTCAGACATCCATAGTTCCATTCGCTGGAGATACAACAATTGATGATACCTCACGATATGGTGAAACTCTGACAGTTTCTACTGAAGAGCCTATCAGCGCTTTTCAATACTATACGCTAGGAATGGGTGTGTTTTACGCTTTAAGCATTAGTACAATCATAGCAAACCGTAGCTTTAGGGAAAAAGAAACACATGTATTTGCAAGAATTATGATTTCGAATCAATCACCTTTAAGTTACCTGATGAGTAAGATGGTTTCCAGTTCACTTATTGCTTTTATGCAGTTAAGTTTGTTATTTGGCCTTTCCAATTTAGTTTTCGGAATTTTTTCAGGACGACCCAGTTCCTTTTGGTTAGATATTGCATTAATAACAGCCATTTATTCTTTATTGATAGGAAGTATAACTAGCTTGCTTACCTCTATATCACTATATGGAAACGAAATTAAAATTGTAAATTTCTTTGGATCTTTCACTGCTGTACTAGCTTTTCTTGGAGGTAGCTTTACACCGACAGAAAACTTTTCTGATCTGATTAAGACGATAGGGGATTGGACGCCTAATGGTGCAACATTGACATCATACTTGCAACTACTAATGGGGTTCGAAATACAAGAAATTTTACCTCTTTTAGCGAGAGTGATCGGCATGAGTATCGTCAGTTTGACCGTGGCTGTTCTATTGTTTCCGAAAAGGAGGTTAGATTAGATGATAACTGTATTTCTTATGCAATGGAAAAGAACCCTTAAGAGCCCGTTATTGCTCATATTGTTTTTTGGATTGACCATACTGATGGTCAATGTAGTGGCTGGCACCCAAGGTGGTCAAAAGTTGGAAGTAGCAGCTTATAGTCATAATCTATCAGAGAATCAAATACAATATAAATTAGATAGATTGAATCAAAGTGATACGATTAGTATTCATTTAAAAGAAAAAGATCAAGTAGAAGAAGATATCAAAATGGATAAGTATGGGTTTGCATTAGTACTTGAAGAAGATAATTATCAGATTCTTGTAGGAAGAGAAACGGAGCAGTTACCTGTCGTGGATCAATATCTTCGTAGAGTTTATAGTGAAGAAAATCGGCTCAGAAGCATTCAAGAGCAAAACCCAGAACAAGTCATCGAAGTTAAGGACCACCTATTGTTAAACGTAAGCTCGTTGTCTGATACTGGTAATAGCATTGTGAATTTATCGGTCATGTTAGGTATGACCTTCTACTTCACGATATTTTCAATTCTTTTTCTTATGACAGATTTATTTGAAGACAAAAGAGATGGTATTTGGAACCGACTGATCTTTTCTCCAATTTCAAGAGCTAAAATCTATCTTGGACATCTTTTCTTTTATTTCAGCCTAGGAGTTTTGCAAATCACAGTACTATTAACGTTATTGAGTCAGATGCTTTTACTTGATTTAAATATCAACTATCTCGTAGCAATTCTAATCACATTATCGTTTATTCTTTGTATTGTATCTCTAGGGATATTACTCATCGCCATGGCAAAAACTTCTTCAGGATTAATGGTCTTGATTCCCATTGTCGCAACTTCTACAGCCATGTTAGGTGGGGCTTTTTGGCCGCTACAAGTGATTGATAATCGTTTTTTATTATTTGTAGCAGAATGGATGCCTATCAAACAAGCTGTATACGGAATCATTGAAGCAACTGTTCAGTATAAAAGTTTCCTTGAAGCAATACAGCCTGTCGGAATTTTGCTATTGATGAGCTTATTCTTTATGAGTATAGGCATCAATATGATGGAAAGAGTGAGTGATTCTCAATTATAAAATAAAAACTACAAAACATTGACCGACCTGGTCAGTAGTGGTAAACTCTCACCATGACCAGGTCGGTCAGTTTTTATAGAGGATGATCGAGGTGAGTAAGTATTGAACGAAGCGTTTAATAAATTACCAGATGGAAAAAAGTCTGCTATCCTTAAAGCGGCTTATAATGAGTTTGAGGAAAATGGCTTTAAAAGGGCTTCTACAAATAAAATTGCTGCTAAAGCTAGAATTGGCAAAGGGACTTTGTTTTATTATTTTGGAAACAAGAAAAAACTATATCAGTATCTGATTACGACTTCTTTTAACATTGCTTATGATGAATATTTAATGCAGATAAATTTCGATAAAACAGATTATTTTGATCGTTTAGAAAGTATAACTGATCTCAAACAAAAAGTAAGCAATCTTTATCCCAATGAATTGAGCTTCTTATCTAAACTTCTTTTAACTCCAGATGATATGGAATGGTCGGATGTTATACAGGAGAAACGTGAAGAATCAGAAAAAGTATGGGAAAAGGTTTTGACTGAAAATATCGACTTCAGTAAATTTAGAGAAGATTTGCCAAGGGAAAAAGTACTGAACTTAATCAAATGGGGACTTGAAGGATACCGTAAAGAACTGGAGCAGAAAGCAAACTCCTTAGGAAATTCAACTGTCTTTTCAGAAGAAGAGATCAAGTATTACTATCAAGAATACAATGATTATATCGATTTATTAAAAAGAACATACTATAAATCATAGTCAGGGAGTGAGTTATATGAGTTTAGTTTCAGTACAGGGGTTATCTAAATCTTTTGGTAAAACAGAGGCTTTAAAAGAAGTTAACTTTAGCATGGAAAAAGGGGAAGTTTTAGGCTTCATAGGACCAAATGGTTCAGGCAAATCGACAACCATTCGAGTACTTTTAGGACTATTAAAAGCAGATAGTGGAAAAGTACGTATATTTGACCAGGATGTATGGTCTGATTCTGTGGAGATACACAAACGTGTTGCTTATGTTCCTGGAGATGTCAATCTCTGGCCCAATCTAACTGGTGGAGAAGTTATTGACCTTTTCTTAAGTATGAGAGGACAACAGGTAGATTATGATAAGATAGCCTCTTTAATCAAAGCATTTGATTTTGATCCTACAAAGAAATGTAGAAGTTATTCTAAAGGAAATCGTCAAAAAGTGGCGTTGATCGCTGCATTTGCTTCTGATGCAGACTTATACATATTGGATGAACCCACTTCTGGTTTAGATCCACTACAAGAACGTGTTTTTCAACAACAAGTGGCAACCGTTAAAAAGCGTGGGGCTAGCGTCTTGTTATCTAGCCATATCTTATCTGAAGTTGAACAACTATGTGATACGATTGCGATTATCCGTAACGGAAGCATTGTGGAAGCAGGAACACTTAATGATCTTAGACACCTTACCAGAACAGAAATTAGGTTACAAACACAAAAATCTTTGAACCATTTCAGTGATGTTAGTTGGATTCACCACTTTGTCCAAAAAGGAAACCAAGCCGTTTTTCAAATAGACTCCAATAAAATGGATCAATTGATCCAGGCCTTACAAGGAATGGACGTTCAATCACTGGAAAGTGTTCCGCCTAAGTTAGAAGATCTATTCATGCGCCATTATGAAACGACTGGAGAGGCGGGGGAATCATGAAATCTATAACCGGATTTAAATTATTAACTCGCTTTGTCTTAAAAAAAGAATGGAAAGTTTTATTACTTTGGGCACTTGGCTGCTTGATGTTTGTTTTTGTGGGCGTTTTTGCATTTGTAACCATTTATCCTTCTGCGACTGACCGCACAGCTATGGCAGTTGCAATGTCTAATCCGGCTATGGAAGCCCTTTTCGGAAAACTGATTGGAGGAGATAACTATACCATTGGTGCAATGTATTCACATACAATGACTATCCTCACATTGTCACTTTTTTCAGTAGCTTCGATATTAATGATGATTAGAAATACCAGAGCTGAAGAAGAACACGGTATGATGGAATTAATTCAATCATTTCCTATAGGAAGACTCGCACATTCGACGTCTGCTTCATTACTGTTAATAGGTTACAACATATCATTAGCACTACTGACTGGATTGCTCCTCTTATTGATGGGGGATTCGAGTATGGATTTGAACGGATCTTTTCTTACTGGAGCAATGTATGGCGCAATCGGATTGTTTTTCGGAAGTCTCGCCTTACTCGCAGCTCAATTATCCAGCAATAGTAGAAGTGCTACGATGACCTGTTTTTCACTGTTAGGAGCTGCCTATATTATTAGAATCATCGGGGATACCGGTCAGGAATATTTGAATGTTCTTTCTCCACTAGGTTTGCTATACAAATCAGAACCGTTTGTCTCCAATTACTGGTGGCCTGTAGGAATAATCTTACTTGTAACCTTTGTTATTTTGGGACTTGCCTTTTATTTCCAGACAAAAAGAGATTTAGGTGCTGGACTATTGCCAGATAAAACGGGTAAACACTTAGCGTCTTCTTTTTTGAAACAACCGATAGGCTTTGTTTTCCGATTGATGAAAACACCTTTAATCGCTTGGACTATAGGGTTGGTTCTACTTGGGATTACTTACGGTTCGGTTATGGGAGACGTGGAAAGTCTGCTAGCTGGTAATGAATTGATTGAGCAAGTGATCAGTAGTGATGCTTCTCAATCCATTGTCACACAGTTTATTTCCATTATTATGGGCGTATTGGCTATAGCAGCTGTTATACCATCTATTCAAGTCATCGTTAGATTGTCTTCAGAAGAAAAACATGGACGCTTACAGCATTTACTTGTTGGAACGAAAAGCAGAAGTCAGATTTTATTGACTTTTATAGAGGTTAGTTTGATTTCTTTGGTAATGATTCAAGGAGTACAAATTGCTGCATTTGGAGTTACAGCAAGTTTAGGTCAGAGTATTCTAAGTTTCAGAGAAATTTTTGAAAGTGGTCTTGTCTATTTGCCCGCTATGGCTGTGATTTTGAGTATCTCTATCTGTCTATTCGGATGGTTTCCGAAGAAAATATTCTTAACTTGGTTAGTGCTAGGTTATTGCTTCTTTATACTATATTTTGCCAATTTATTTGAAATACCCGAATGGATAAAAGGACTTTCTCCGTTTTACCACATCCCAGAAAGATTGGTTGGAGAAAACAGTTCAACTGTTCTTCTATATTTAAACCTTGTTTCTTTATCTTTTTCTTTAGTAGGAATAATCGGTTTCAAAAAAAGAGATACGATTCATTAAATGAACCAGACTTCAGTCTACTAGGACTAAAGTCTGATTTTTTATATTTACTGCATCTGATGTAGTAATTATCAAGTAGCTCTGGTATAATGATTACAACGACAGATGCAGTAATCGTTGTCTGTTAATCTTTACATAAAGGGGTGGGATGAGTGATCAGTAGTGACGTAAGTAGAGGATATAATGACTCATTTATCTTATCTATTTTAAATGAAGGCGATTCCTACGGATACGAGATCTCTAAACAAATTAGGGAAAGAACAAATGGTCAGTATGTAATGAAAGAAACGACGCTGTATTCTGCCTTTACTCGGTTGAAGTCTAAAGGATATATCACATCTTACCCAGGGAAAGAAACGCAAGGAAGGAAACGAACGTATTATAAGATTACAGTAGGTGGAAAAGGACTGTTATTAGAAAAGCAAAAGGAATGGCAGTTGACAAAATCTGTTGTAGACATATTTTTTGGAGGGGAAATATAATGAATACAATAAAAGAGTATGTGGATAAAATGTTTAAACATGTTGTAAAAACACAGGAGACTGAGCAATTAAAAGTGGATATTCTAGCAAATATGGAGGATCGATTTATCGCATTAAAAGAAGAAGGGGCCTCTGAGAACGAAGCGATTGGAACAGTAATTGTGGAGTTTGGTAATATTGAAGAAGTGCTAGAAGAGATGGGATTGAATGAGTATCAAAAATCAAATAATGATCTAGATGATGTGATGGTAGTAGAGATAGAAGATGCTTATGAGTATATAGAAGCCCGAAGAAAAGCGGGATTAGGTATCGGACTAGGTGTTCTTGCTTGTTGTATTGCTCTTGGTGGTTTTCTCGGTCTATTCGGATTATTCTCATTAGAGTCCTACGGTATTATTTTAGGCTTGATATGGATGTTCCTGTTTGCAGTCGTTGGCATTTCACTATTTATTATCCAAGGTTACCGATTGACGAGTTATAAAGAATACGAGCTTCCTTTCATTCTTGTGCCTGAAGCGAAAAGAAGGATTCAAGAAATGATGAATGCTTATAAAAAATCTTTCATATTTAGTATCGTAATCGGAGTAGCATTATGCATATTTTCTCTAATTCCAGTTTTGTTTACAGCTTTATCGTCCATAGATGAATTTATAGTCGTGGGTAGTGGAACGATGTTCGTGATAGCTGGAGTCGGGGTCTTATTGTTTATCTATACTGGAATGATTTGGACGGGCTATCAAAAATTATTAGCTAAAGGCAAATCTGTTGAAGAAGTATATGAAGTTCGGGAGAAGTATAAGCGAAATACAAAAATAACGAATATACTTGAAAATATATACTGGCCAATTTTACTAGTAATCTACTTTTCCTTGAGTTATTTTTCTGGATCATGGGCTTGGTCATGGATCATTTTTCCTATAGGTGGAATTTTACAAAGTACAATCGAATCTATTTTTGGTATTGAAGATTAATAAAGTGGTTAAATACTAAAGGTGTAATCTGATTAGGATTATACTTTTAGTATTTTTTTGTATTAAAGTAATTTAAGCGTATTTGTATATGTGTTCTCCTATCGAGAAGTAGTAGTGCTTTTTAAAAAACAAACGAGGTTGTAAGATTAATATAGTTATAAAAATAATGTTTTATCTATTGGCGAGGTTGCTTATACGATATCAATAGTTACTTCTCTTTGATTATTTTAGCACTGAAAAGTCTTTATATTTGCTTCTTCTCATGTCATCATTTATTGTTTAAAGTAGAAAAGGTTTGTGGATCAGTAGATTATCTAAAACTCTTTCATATTAATTATTTTAAGGGGGATTTCGATTGAAATCTAAACGCTCAAATCAATTAATCAAACAAAGTTTACTATTAGGTAGTACAGTTTTACTTTTATCTGCATGTGGTAACGGAGACGATAATTCAAGTGGTGAGTCTGCTTCTGATGGGAATGACGGTAGAACAACACTGGAATTTTGGTCTTTCTGGGGATCTGGAGCTAGAAGAGATACGATTGAATCCATCATTGAAGATTACAATGAGTCTCAAGATGCCGTCACAGTTGAACATGTCTATCAGCCATGGGGAGATATCTGGACTAAGTCTCTAGCAGCTATTGCCGGAGGTAATGCACCGGATGTAATTGTTCAAGATATAAATAGTGTGAAACAAAGAGCAGAAGCGCAACAAGCAACAAATATACAGGAATACTTAGATGCAGATGATATTTCAGGAGACTTTTATCCGCAGCTATGGGACACAGTGCTTTATGAAGATGAAGCCTATGCATTACCATTTAACACAGATACACAAGTATTGTTTTACAATAAAACCGCTTTTGAAGAAGCAGGGCTAGATCCAGAAACACCACCAGCAACTTGGGACGAACTGGAAGAAATGGCTAGAGTATTAGATCAAGGAAGTGGAGATAGCTGGGAACAAATCGGATTTTACCCACGCTGGAATATTGGGGCTGATGTGTGGGCATTAAATGCAGATGGCGGAAATGCATGGTTCGATAATAGCGGAGAAGTTGCGATCAATACTCCTGAAAAGGTAGAAGCGCTAGAATGGATGCTTGAGTGGCAAGATTATTATGGTAGAGATACCATCAACCAATATGAAGCAGAATTTGGTTCAGGTGTATCAGATCCCTTCATTTCCGGTTTAGTATCTATGCGAGGACAAAATATCAACTATTACACCAACTTAATGGAGAATGCTCCAGACGATTTCGAATTCGGTGTGGCGCCTTTACCTGAAAAAGAAGAAGGTAGTGGACACTGGTCATGGGGTGGCGGATTTGTTTTAGAAGTTCCAACTAATACGGACCATCCTGAAGAGTCTTATGATTTCATGAAGTATCTTTCTTCAACAGAAGTACAAGAAGAGTTTGGAATGAACAGTTTTGACATTATGGCGAATGCTGAAGCCAATGAAAACTTAAAAGAACATCCAGATCTTGATGAAATGGGTCAGATGATCTACGAACTTGCCGATTCCAATTTAGAAGTGACTACGATCACTCCGGTACCGCTTAATGCACCGGACTTTTCATCTCTTGTAAATACAGAAATCGATGCAGCCTTTCTAGGTCAGAAAACAGCTCAAGAAGCTCTGGATGATGCACAAGAATCCGTTGAGAATCTTGCTCAGTAATTGAAGAACTGAATAGTCGTTCATTATAAATGATCAATAGTAAGTGAGAAGGGGCAGATCATTTCCCTTCTCACTATTTTTTAAGGCGGTGTATAAATGAAAGCAATGCATGCTACTAACAACCAGAAAAAAACTCATAAGCCTAAGTGGAATAAGCGCAAAAGAAATGAAGCTTTGTGGGGATTATTGTTTGTTTCTCCATTTATTATTGGCTTTATCGGCTTTATGTTCTTACCAATGGTTTTTTCTTTTATTGGTAGTTTTACAAACTATAATATTACATCTAGAATGGATTTCATTGGATTTGACAATTTTAGAAGAATGTTTACGAATGACCAATTATTCCTGACCTCCCTTTACAATACTGTATTCTATGTTGTATTAAATGTTCCATTAACGACAGCGGGCGGGGTTTTTCTTGCTGTACTATTGAATCGAAATATCAGAGGAATTACAATTTTCAGAACGATTTTTTATCTGCCAGCTATTTTATCGGGGGTTGCCGTATACGTCTTATGGATGCAGCTGCTTTCTCCCTCAAGTGGTCTGATAAACACAGTATTATCTTGGGTAGGTATTGCCGGTCCTTCATGGTTGTTTGATCCAAATTGGACAAAACCTGCATTGATTCTTATGCGTTTGTGGAGTGTCGGCGGGGCAATGCTTCTGTATTTGGCTACTCTGCAAAACGTACCCAATCAGTTATATGAATCAGCTGAAGTTGATGGAGCCGGACCTTTTAGAAAGTTAAGACACATCACCTTACCACTGATTACACCTATTATTTTTTATGATGTGATTACATCAACCATTGGTGCTTTTCAAATATTCCAAGAAGCTTATGTAATGACAGAAAATGGTACAGGCGGACCAGCCAATTCGCTTCTTTTTTACAACCTTCATATGTGGAATAAAGCCTTTGTTGCTTTTGATATGGGATACGCGATGGCGATGTCACTTGTGTTATTTGCAATCGTTATTGTATTAACATTTATCAATTTGAAACTGGCTCCTAGATGGGTACATTACTAAATAAATCAAAATAACTGAATAATTAGAGAGTGAGGAGAGGCTATGATAGAATCTTCTGAAACAAAATACGTGGAAGACGATGCTTCGAGTGCATCAAAAGCTCAGTCAAAATATTTTAAAAGTAAAAAGAGACAAGAACGAACTGGGAAAATACTCATCTATCTATTGCTGGTAGTTGTCAGTCTCGTCTTACTTGCGCCATTAGTTTGGATGTTAAGTACTTCGTTGAAACCTATGGCAGAGATTGTTAGATTTCCACCAACAATTCTTCCAGAAACATTTGTGTGGCAAAACTATATGGATACGATTCAGGCATTCCCGTTTTTTAAATATATGGGTAATACTTTGTTCATAACTGCATTCGTTGTACTCGGAAATGTTTTTTCCAATTCATTTATAGCTTACGGATTTGCTAAAATAGATTTTCCAGGTAAAAAGATCTTATTTGCACTTGTGCTCGCTACAATGATGGTTCCAGGATTTGTTACAATGATTCCTCAATATATTCTTTTCACGAGAATCAATTGGGTAGGAACGTATTTACCACTCATTGTTCCTGCATTTTTTGGTAGTGCCTTTAATATCTTTTTATTGAGACAGTTTTATATGTCTATCAACAATGAATTAATTGAAGCGGCACAAATCGATGGTGCTAACCACCTATATATATGGAGCCGTTTAATGGTGCCATTAACGAAACCGGCACTCATTACGGTTGGGATTATGTCCTTTAATGGAGCCTGGAATGATTTCTTAGGACCCTTGCTGTATATTACTAAAGAAGAGATGTACACGCTCCAAATAGGTCTTCAGTCATTTTCTAACCAGTCAACGACTCAATGGAATTATTTAATGGCAGGAGCAACTTTAGTTTTAATACCTAGTATATTACTCTTCTTCTTTGCTCAAAAATACTTTATCGAAGGAATGGATCTTACTGGTGGCACGAAAGGATAACTTATGGCAATAGAAAAAAACCTACCTAAACAGACCTCGGTTATTGTGCGCTTCACAGAATGGTTTGCGAATTTATCGCTTTTGAATATGATATGGTTACTTTTTTGTATTCCAGTCGTAACCATTATACCGGCTTCTGAAAGTTTATTTTATGTGGTCAATAAATTGTATAAGGCAAAAGAAAAGCATCCGATAAAATTGTTTCTTTCTCATTTCAAAGAAAATGGGTGGAGAAATTTCAAACAGGATGGGTATTTAGTGGTTATTTATGTACTATTTCTATTTAATTTTATGATAATCAGAAACAGAACTGATCTTCCAGACTGGATGTATTTATTTACTGTAGCGATATCAGTCTTATTCGTACTAGCCGTATTACTTTCAATCTACTATCTTTCTTTGAAAACTATGATTGAGATGAAACCAGAAAAAAGATGGCTGTTATCTTTCTATCTTGTATTTAAATATATACTGAGTAACCTAGGATTGAGCCTAGCAATTGCTTTATTATTTGGATTATTATTTTTATGGCCAACATTAGCCATATTTTTTAGTATGAGTTTGTCTGCTTTGATTAGCATAATAGTAGTTGAAAGAAATTTTCACAAATTTAATAAGCAAAGATAGTGATATCAATTCAAAGACTTTAGAAGAGCAAAGGCTCTTATAAAGTCTTTTTTCACATTAGCTGGAGTCTGATTCTGTTAAGAGGGCTAGAAAACTAGGGGATATTTCTGTAAACTAAATCAAGAGTACCCAATACATTGACTGGAGATGAGCGTACAAATGAATAAAATTATGATTGTCGAAGATGATAACACGATTAACGAACTACTAGCGGATTTGTTAAGTGAACAGTATGAAGTGATCCAGGCTTTCGCTGGTTCTGAAGCATTGAGAATAATTGAAACAGAAAAATTAGATTTAATTTTGTTAGATTTAATGCTACCTGGCATAACAGGAGAAGAATTCATTTCGAACTTTCGTGAACAATCTAGTGTGCCGATTATAGTGATTACTGCAAAAGCAGAAATGAATGTTCTAGCAAATGTACTAGAAATAGGTGCGAATGATTACATAGCTAAACCATTTAATACGGTAGAAGTTCTTTCTAGAGTGAAAGCTCAATTGAGAGATCATCAAAATGACCGGAATAGTAATTCTATCCATAAAGTCGGATCTTTAGAGATGGACGAAACGACGAGAGAAGTTAAAGTATCAGAGTCAGTTGTATCTCTTACTCAAAAAGAATATGAATTACTTAAATGCTTCGTAGAACATCCTAAAAAAGTATTCACTAAGGCGAATCTTTTCGAAACTGTTTGGAAAGAAGCCTATTTTGGTGATGATAATACGATCTCTGTACATATATCAAGATTGAGAAAAAAGTTATCCGAATACAGCGGTGAAGACCTTATTGAAACGGTTTGGGGAGTCGGCTTTAAACTTAAGGATAGTGAATAGTAGAATTAAGACTTTTGTAAGGTTTACTTCAGATTATTGAAACCTTTCTGCTTTAATATTGGTTTTGTAAGAAAGACAAAAAGGAGTGTTCAAATTGGAAAATCTGATTGAAACTATTGGGTTAACAAAACGTTACAAAAAACAATTAGCTTTAAATGATGTTTCGATTCATGTAAGACAAGGAGAAATTTACGGGTTAATAGGTAAAAACGGTGCCGGTAAATCTACTTTTTTTAAAACACTAATGGGTTTGGCACCGGAGTATTCAGGTGAAATTTTATTGTTTGGAGAGCGCTCGAGTGCGGAGTTGAATGATGCCCGCCAGCGTATGGGATTTATGATGGGTGCAAACTTTTTCCCTTACTTAACAGCTAGAGAAAATTTAGAATACTACCGAAAATTGAAAGGGATCAGCGACGCTTCGGAAGTTGACCGGGTACTTAAATTAGTGGAAATGGATCAAGTCAATAAAAAGTTCAAGGCGTTTTCAATGGGTATGAAGCAGCGTGTAAGTATCGCGAATGCATTGATGGGGTCTCCAGATATTATTGTTCTTGATGAGCCAATCAATGGACTAGATCCACAAGGGATAGCGGACTTTAGAAAAATTGTTCAAAAATTGAACAAAGAGCAACAAATCACTTTTTTGATCTCTTCGCATATTTTAGGAGAATTGGAACTGATGGCTACTCGATTTGGCTTTATTCATGATGGCGTACTAATTGAAGAATTGGATAGAGAAACCATACGCAATAAAACAGAAGAAAAAGTGGTAGTCAGAACTAATGACGTTGAAAAAACAGCTTATCTTCTGGAACAACAATTTGACAATATTGATTACACTGTGAATAGCGGACAAGAAATTGTGATCTCGAAAATGACAGATAGAGTGGATGAAATTGCTCAATTAATTGTCAATAATGAACTGAAACTCTATAAACTAATCTCACAAGAAATTTCTATTCAAGATTATTATCTGAACTTGCTCGCTAAAGGAGGAGAACAACATGTTTAATTTTATTCAGGCAGATTTATATAGACTAGCGCATAAAAAATCGAATTACGCATTTTATGGTATCTTATTTTCTCTTTTTGTTGTAGCGGTTATCCTACTACAGACGAGTTCTCCAGAGAGCGAAGGAATTTCTAACGCTTATATAGAACTGGGAGTATTTCTATTATCTCAAGCCTTTCCATTATTTTTTGGTTTACAAGCGTACTCTACTGTATATATAAACGATATATCATCGAGCTCACACCAAAATATCTTCAGTAGTGGATTATCTAAAACCGAGTTTGTGATCGGTAAATTCATCACTTTTGTAATCTATCTATTTACAACTTTCCTTATAGGTGCCATTGTATTCTTTGCGCTATTCTTTTTCCTAACACTAAGTACAGGTGCACAGTTTGATACCGGAAACTTAAGCAACCTTGCTGTAGTGGGAACGACGATCTTTTTAGGCATGATCGGTTATGCAGCGGTAGCGAATGTGGTTGCTTTTATCAGTCAAAATACTACTGTATCTTTAATTACGTTTGGAGTCTTAATCTCAAATGTCAGCTTAACTGCCTTAAATTTAATTAGTCTAGCAACAGATAAATTAGAATTTTTGAGAAAGTTCACTTTGTCTTACTATATAAACCATACGAACCAGTCTATCATAGCTGGATTTTTACCTGATATGCCATCAAATGCAGAGCCTTTAGTTACTTGGGGCGTAACGTTACTATATATTGTCGTTGCAAGTATAGTTGGAATTCTGATTCTGAACCGAATTGAAATCAAAGAAGGCAAGTAGGCTATTCATCTAAGTATAGTGAAATAGGAGGTGTTTTATGGGCATCATTTTGCTGCTCAGCTTAATTCTAAATGGGGTATTCATGATTAAGTTTTACCAAAATAGAAAGTTTAATCAGCGTATCACAAACCAGCTTAAATGGATTGAACAAGGGGATGCTTTAGGTGAATTGAGAAAAAATCATTCTTCTGTTTCTCAAGATGTACTGGTTGAAGAAATTAATGGTTTAATCAAACGGCATAAACAAATTCAAATCGAATTTAATACGATTGTTAATCAGAACAAACAAATGATTTCTTCAATATCACATGACTTTAGAACACCTCTTACATCAATGCTAGGATATGTTCAAATCCTTCAGACATCTGCTGAAAGTGATAAAGAAATCAAATATTTAAAAGTAGTTGAAGAAAGAACAAATGTTTTAAGTGAGTTGGTAGAAGAATTCTATCGATTAAGTCTACTTGAATCTAAAGATCTTTCTTTTGAAATGGAACAAGCGTATCCAATTCTATTGTTACAAGAACAACTAGCGCTATATCATCAAGAATTATCACAATCTTTCAATACGGTGTCCATTCAATTGATGGAAGAGACAACTAGTATTGAAACAAGTGTATTGGATTTCAATAGACTTTTAGGAAATCTCATTAAGAATGCCTTTTCTCACGGAACAGAGCGATTTTGTGTTTACAATGAATTATCAGATGATAGTCTAATGATTTATATTGAAAACAAAGTAGAAAATCCAAATGCTCTTGACGTAAACAAACTTTTTGATAGAACCTACAAAGGGGACAAACCAAGAACGTCTAGTTCTACAGGGCTAGGCTTATCTATCGCTAAAAAAATTGCTGAATCATTAGGATATACACTTGAAGCCGCTATCGAAGGACAGATATTACAATTCAAGTTATCGATTCCCTTAAATGAACGTAAATAAAAACGAGTGACTCTGAGAAAGAGTCACTCATTTTTCATTTATACAGTATGTTCAAGGACAATTTTTCCACTAGTATGCCCCGTCATCAGTTGATCATAAGCTTCACTCAATGTCTGTTCAGTTATTTTCTCAAATCTGTGGTTGATTGTTGAGTGTATGTTTCCGGCTTCAACTTCTTTTCTCAATTCATCAAGATAATGATGTTGTTTAATCCAGTCCTCTGTTTTATAAACAGATCTCGTATACATCAATTCATAATTGAACGAAACACTTTTAGAAAAGAATGTCATCGGCAGAGGTTCGCTTAATGGAAGTATAGAACAAACGTTACCTCTAGCGCTGACAATCTTACTAACTTCTTTAATATTATCGTCAGCGTTGGCTGCTAAAAAGATATAATCTACAGAGTTGATCCCCAATTCTTTCAGTTGGGGTTCGAAAGGTTTTTTGTGGTCGATGATTTTTTTCACGCCCAGAGATTTCAAATGTTCTCTGGATTCATCCCGAGAAGCTGTTCCAATGACATCAATCCCATCGTTTAAAGCGATTTGGGTAGCGATTGACCCCACACCTCCAGCTGCTCCAATGATTAAAAGGATAGGTGATGTTGAACTGTTTTTAGGGAGATTGAGTTGATCGTAAAACGTTTCATAAGCCGTTAGCGCTGTAAGAGGAAGTGCTGCTGCCTCTGCAAAGTCTAAGTTGTTCGGCTTCATAGCAACCATTCGTTCATCAATTAAGTGGTAATCAGCTTGAGCACCCTGAACGTTACTGGTTCCAGGATAAAAAACGTCATCGCCAACTTCGAATAATGTAACGTCTTCTCCAACCTCAACTACGGTACCAGAAACATCGCGTCCTAAAACAGTGAAACTCGTATCATCTGGTTTCTTCATTTTCCAAGTCATGACGTCTGTAGGATTCAACGCTACGGCTTTAACTTCTACTAATATTTGTCTATCAATAGGTTTCGGCTTATCAATCTCTCTTTTTTCAAATTGAATAGAACCATTGTGATCTTTAGATTGTTCGAATCCATATGCAGTCATTTGCTCTGTCAAATTTAACTTCCTTTCTATTCATTAATAGGTACAGTCTACACCTTAAAAAAAGCAAGAACAAACGATATGTGATAGAATGAAAAAATACTGATTAAACGAGGGATGGTTGAACATGAGTCAATATTTGGAAAATGCACAAAAAGTATTTGATAATAATTTCAATTTACAAAAAGAAGAAACAGTTTTAATCGTAACAGACGATAAGATGAGCGAAATTGCTCACTTCTTCTATGAAGCGGCTAAACTTAATGGAAACGAAGCTGTGCTTACCCAGTTTCCAGCAACTTATAAAAGTGGAGAAGAACCACCCAAAGCAATTGCTGAGGCACTGAAGCATGCAGATGTTGCTCTATGTGTGACTTCAGCAAGCTTAACCCACACCAACGCTAAAAAAGAAGCAGCTGCTGGTGGCACAAGAATTGGGACAATGCCTGGAATTACATTAGAGATGTTAGAAAAAGGCGCGATAGAAGCTGATCCAGATACTGTCAAAACCCTTACTGCTCAGTTCACAGAAAAGCTAGAAACAGGTTCAGAAGTCAAAATCGAAAAAGACGGAGAAGTTCTTGAATTTACGATTTCTGGCAGAAAAGGCGTTCCCAGTACAGGTATCTTTTGGAATAAGGGAGAAGCAGGGAATATCCCTTCTGGGGAAGCTTACATTGCTCCAATAGAAAATTCTGCAAATGGCTCATTAATCGTAGATGGTTCAATCGCTCAGTTAGGTAAAGTAGAAAAGCCTATAAAGTTAACGCTTGTAGAAGGAAGATTAACAGAAGCTACTGGAGAGCAAGGTGCTGCATTATTGGACCTATTAGGAGAAGACAAAGGGAGAATAATAGCAGAGTTTGGTATCGGTACAAATCCAACTGCTCGTATAACAGGTGTGGTTCTTGAAGACGAGAAAGTTTTTGGAACAATCCATATCGCCTTTGGAAGCAACAAACCTTTTGGTGGTCAAACAGAAGCTGGTGTTCATATTGACTGCGTAGTACAAAGTCCGACTGTTTGGTTAGATGGAGAAAAAATCATGGAAAAAGGACAGATTGTTTAAGGAAATTTAAGGAATAATCTTTAAAATGAATAGTTATTCGAACAAAAGAAACGTTCGAAAAAGAAAGAAGGAAAGCCTATGAAGAGAGCGTCAAAATCAAGATACCCTTTATTTTTTGCTTGGCTAACGGTATTAGTCTGGATGGCGATCATTTTCTGGTTTTCTTCTCAGCCTGCAAGTGAATCAGCGCAATTAAGTTTTGGTGCTATGGAAGTCGGAAGTCAAGTTGTCAATCATTGGAGAGTTGTTGGAGCGGTAGGGTTTTTACTGTTTTTTAATTTATTTCTCATTTGGTTGAAAAGAAGAAGTACACCGTTGTGGGGTAAAGTGCTAATTTTTATTTTATTTGTTGTATTTTGTAGTGTAACTATCTACTTTCTTTTGACGATTGTTAGACCAAGACTAGGCATTAATGACATTAGAGGCATGAATTATTACACGTTGCATAATTTCATCAGGAAAAATGCTCATTTCTTTATCTATATGTTTCTTGGCATATTAGTGAAAAACGCGCTATCGACTTCAGATGTTAAGGGGATCAAAGCTGTTTTAATTGCACTCGTTATTTGCGCAGTGTATGCATCAACAGATGAATTCCATCAAAGTTTTGTACCTGGAAGAACGGCATTAGTTTCAGATGTTCTCATTGATTCTACTGGATCATTTATTGGCATCATTCTTTATTCAATATTAGACTGGATATCGGGTAAAAGAAGCATCTGGCAAGCTTTCTGGAATTTAAAAGCATAAATACAAAAGAGCACAATCGATTAATCCATAATCGATTGTGCTTTTTAAAATAGATCCAGTTGACGAGGAGAAAGATTTTCAAAATCTAACCCCAAAATCTTTTGTAAGGTTTTTGCATTAGGTGCTGCATGACCACCTGAGTTGTTATTAAAGATGATACATACTTCATTTGAATCCTTTTCTAATGTTCTGGCCGTTTCTGCAAAAGATTCTAATTCTTTTTCTTTGTATTCATATAACGTTCTTTCAGCACGCCAGTCCTGTATATTTTCTCCTAACCAACCTTCATAATTTCGGCCATGAAGGCGATATATGGATAATGAAGGATGAGTTGACACAGAGACTGTTGGAACACTGTTATTTGGCGTTTGAGGCTGATCAACGATGACATTAATCATTTCCAACTCTTTCAAAAAATGAATGGTTTTAGATTGGTTATTTTCATTGAACCAGCTTTGACTTCTAAACTCTATGGCTAAAGGCCAGTCATCCATCAGTTTTCGAACGAGTCTGAGATATTGTACATTTTGCTTGGTACAATCAAAGTATGGCGGAAACTGAAAAAGAAACGCTTTAACTTTCCCTACTTCAACCATTGGAGAAAAGGTTTGTTTGTAAACTTTAAACATAGATTCAATACTTGTAAACTCTTCAATCCATTCCTTATGCATCGTCATAGCTTTATAAGCCTTTGGAATGAAAGTAAATGCAGCTGGTGTTTTCTCAATCCAGCTTTTGATATTTTTTTCGGGTGGGATAGCATAGAAACTAGTATCTAATTCTACAACTGGAAAATGACTAGAGTAGTTTTCCAATTTTTTTGATTGATCCAAAGTGATCAGTGGGTGATCGCTCCAACCAGTCAGTCCGATTGTTATCATAATCATTGCCTCAATTCTACTTTTATCTATTTAGTTTAACATGATATAATAATTAGATAAACTATGTGGTTTGAATTTATCCTTCCTGTATTTGATAGATTAGTAAAGACTATTTTTCCAAAAATCGCGTTAATATGTTGTCAAAGGAGTCTTTCAATTGTCCTTTTATAAATTTCTAGAAGAAAATCGTAACCAGCTAAATCAGACGGAAGAAAAGATTTTGACTTACTTAATAAAAGAAAAAAATGAAGTTGAAAAATGGACGATAAGGGAAGTAGCGCAACAGTTTTATACCGTTCCCAATACCATCGTACGAATGTGTCAAAAGCTTGGATTTCAAGGTTTTGTTCATTTTAAAAATTCCTTAAAAGATACGTTAGTAGAAGAGAAATCTATTTTAGAGTTGACCGATTTAGATAGTAAGATTGTAAAAACAAAGCAATTTATAAATGATGAAATTATGGAAAAAGTGTTGCAAGCTATCAATGAGGCAGATCAAATTTTGTTCTTTGCAGTTGGATTATCTAGGTTTCCAGCCGAAGAGTTTAGTGAACGTCTTAAGATTTTAGGGAAGAGGAGCCAAACCTTTATTGATCCTCATCTTATGAAACACAATGCAAAACAGATGACAGAAAAAGATTTAGGGATTGCACTCAGTCTAAGTGGTTCAGAAAAATCTAACGTGTTTTCTGCCACGAATCGTGCCAATATATCCGGTGCAAAAACGATTAGTTTGACGGGTTTTTCAACTAATGAACTTTCTAAAATAACCGACTTACAGCTATATGTATATAGTACCGAAATCAAAATTGAGGGCTTAGACGCATCGGATCGATTTGGCATGCACTATCTACTGAATCGATTATTTAAGGATTATGTAGATCGATATTCGATTTAAAAAAGAGACCTCTACCTTACTTTTTAGTATAAGGTAGAGGTCTTGAACTCATTTAGGTTAGTTTAATTCTGGCCAGTAGTTTTGATTTGCTTGAATAAGATCATCTAATAAAAGACGAGCTTTTTTAGCATCTACAACAGTTCTATTCATGGTCAAGGCTTGTAATGCCTTTGTATAGGAATTTTCCATAAAAGCTTCAACCGTTAATTTTTCATAAGCATGCTGAGATTCAATCAACCCTTTGTAGAAAGTATCAATTTTACCAACAGCATAAGGTTGAGGACCATTAGCACCTAAAGATGCAGCGACTTCAATCATACTATCGTCCGGAAGGTTAGATACAACACCATTATTACGCACCATCACTACATAGGTTTTTCTTAAATTATGAGCAATAGAAGCGGCAACTTCAACCATCATATCACCATGAGCATCGTTATGAACTACAGAAGAATCTCTAGCCGTACCATTTTTTACGATCCGTCTGCATTCTTCAAATACTTTCTTCTCACGACCTTCTCTAACTTCATCTGTCCTAGTACGAATGGGATCCATTTTAGATAATTTGTAATCAGGGTATAAATAGTATTGAAGATATGTGTTTGGTAAATAATCTGGGAAGTCTTTTAACATATCTTCAACCATGGCATACGTATCTAACCATGATTGATCTCTTTGTTCTGCGTCCACTGGTCTAAAGCCACCATTGAGGATGATTTCCTTAATTTCTGGCATACGGTCTTTGCCATTCTCATCATAGAGATGTTTAAACCACCCATAATGGTTTAAACCGAAATAAACAGGCTCGAATTTGTTGGCATCAAAATCGATCAAACTTGCGAAGGATCTTAATAAGTTGACTGGTTGATCACAGATATTTAAAATTTTATCTTCTTCAGGGAATAACTTGTCCAATGCGAGCGCTACAATAGCTGCGGGGTTCGTATAATTTAAAATCCAAGCATCTGGAGAAATACTTCTGACTTTTTTAACCATTTTTTGCATATCTACTATTGATCTGAGTCCATAAGCAAAACCACCGGGGCCACAAGTCTCTTGACCAATAACGCCATGTTTAAGTGGAATTTTTTCGTCTTTTTCACGCATCTCGAATCCGCCAGTTCTCATTTGACAGAAAACGAAGTCTACATCGGTATAAGCAACCTCCTCATCTGTGGTGTATGTGACTTTTACATCAGGCGCTTCTTCTTTGAAAAGAATCTTAGCAAACTCTCCAATCACACTTTGACGATCTGCATCAATGTCATACAATGTGATTTTTTCAATAGGGAATGTACTTAAATGAGTGGTCATAGCTTTTAAAATTCCAGGAGTCCATGTGGAACCTCCACCGACTAATACAATTTTACTTTTTTTATTCATCATGATAATTTGCTGCTCCTTTCACCTTGGGTGCAATATTTTCTACCTTTAGTCCATAAATGACTTGATAATTTGTTTCATCAATTTTTACCGTTCCTGCTGCGCCAGTTTTCTTGAGTTTAGCTTCATCTACTAATGAGGTATCACTTAATACTAGGCGAAGTCTAGTGAAACAATTATCGATACTTTTAATATTTTGACTACCTCCTAGAGCTTCTACAATATTTATTCCTAGTTCATCGTCAGATAGACTCGTCTTAGTATCTTCGCTTAAAGAAATATCTTCTTCAATTTCACGCCCAGGAGTTAGAACATTTCTTTTCTCGATAACTAGTTTAAATACAAAGTAATAAATTGGGGCATACAATAATCCAACTAAAACGGGCCAATACCAATTTGTTTGCGTACCTTGTAGAATACCGAATACGGTTAAATCGATCACACCACCCTGAACATTTCCAATAACAACATTAAAGGCATCCATTAACATGAAACTTAATCCTGCCATAAATGAATGGAAGATATAGAGTATCGGTGAAACAAAGATAAAAGAAAATTCAATTGGTTCAGTGATTCCAGTCGTAAAACTTGCTAAGCCTGATGCTGACATTAATCCTTTAACTTCTTGTTTTTTCTCTTTTAATGTAGCTTGCACCATAGCAAAAGCTGCAGCAGGTAACCCGAATACCATGAATGGAATTTTACCTTGAGCTAAAAATCTTGTAGCCTCTGACATAACTGTAAGATCTGGTGAATCTTGAGCAAGTGAAGCATTAAAAATGTTCAGCGCACCTACCACTTGCTCACCGTCAATTTCAGCAATTCCACCAATGGGTGTAAATCTTACAATTTGATTTAATATATGATGTAACCCCGTTGGTACTAAGAGTCTCTCTAAGAATCCAAATAAAAATGTACCGAATAATCCAGCGTCAGCTATCAAACTACCAACACTTTCGATAGCTGTACCGAAATAGGGCCAAATAAAATACATTAAGATTGCAAGGAAAGGAACCACAACCGTTGTTATGATGGGGACGAATCGTTTACCTCCAAAAAAGCTTATTGCAATAGGTAGATCAATAGTATGAAAATGATTGTGTAAGAATGAGACAAGTAAACCAGTTATTATACCACCGAATACGTTCATTCTTAGAGTGAATATTCCTAGCACGGATTCATATTGCGAAGCTGTCTGGGTAGCTGCCAGTTCAGATAAACCAGATTCCATAAGTGCTTCCACTGAATAGGTAGCTGCAGTTATGTCATTTATACTTAAGAGATATTGTATGGTTATATGGAAAAGTATAAATCCAATGATACCTGAAAAGGCTGCTGTTGTTTTTTCTTTTTTCGCTAACCCGAAGGATATTGCGACAGCGAATAAAATTGGTAAATTACCAAAAATCGCTCCTGCAAGTGCACGTACGATCCCGATAACATGTTGCACAATTGTGAAGGACACGAAGGTGTCTCCCACAATGTCAGGATTTTGAAGGACGGAACTAATTCCTAAAAAAATACCTGCAGCGGCAATCAAAGAGATGGGAGTCATAAGTGCTTTACCAAGGCGTTGCCAAAAATCTTTAGACATAATAACTTCCTCCTTTATTCTTTTATAAGTATATTGTAAGGGTTTTTATAAATAGTTTACAAGAAGGAACAAGGCTGTACACAAGGTTTAAACTTGTTCACGAAACCGTGTACATATTTCTATTATCAGTTGCTTTTGATTGTTAACTCTGCGAAAATATAGAAAGAACTTACTATGGAGGCGATATCATGGAGTATAGACAGTTAGGTAATAGTGGACTTAAAGTTTCAGAAATTGCACTAGGTAGTTGGCTTACATACGGAAAGACAGTAAAAGATACGACTGCAGAAGATTGTATTCGACTAGCCTATGAAAAAGGCATTAACTTCTTCGATACAGCAAATGTTTATGAACAAGGTCAAGCTGAAAAAGTACTCGGTAAAGTATTAAAAGATTACCAAAGAGATCAAGTTGTTGTAGCAACCAAAGTATACTTCCCTATGGGAGATGGACCAAATGATAGAGGGCTTTCTAGAAAACATATCATTGAACAATGCGATAAGAGCCTTCAACGTCTAGGAATGGATTATGTAGATCTATATCAATGTCACCGATTTGACCCAACGGTACCATTAGAAGAAACTTTAATGGCGCTAGATGACTTAGTAAAACAAGGAAAAGTTTTGTATACGGGGGTTAGCGAATGGTCTGCAGCTCAAATTGAGAAGGCTCAGGGGATCATTGATCATAGGGGATACCACAAAATGATTTCCAATCAACCAGTTTATAATTTATTGCAACGATACATTGAATCCGAAGTTTTACCTGTCTCGGAATCTTATGGAATGGGTCAAATCGTGTTTTCTCCGTTAGCTCAAGGGGTCCTAACTGGAAAATATAAACCAAATGCTGAAATACCGAAAGATTCTAGAGCGGCAAACAAAGAAATTGGAAGCTTTGTTAATCGTTATATGGACGATGAGACCTTGGAAGCCGTTCAGAAACTAGATGATATTGCTGATCAATTAGATATAAGTCTCGTTCAGCTTTCATTAGCCTGGATCCTACGTCAACCTGGTGTTTCTGCAGCAATCATTGGAGCAAGTAGACCTTCTCAAATCGAAGAAAACGTTAAGGCATCTGGAATAAAATTATCAACAGATGTTTTAGAAGAAATCGATACAGTACTGGAAAGTATTGCACATATCAGAACAAGATAACTAGACAACATAAAACGGACCCACATTCTATCTCTAGAGTGTGTGCCCGTTTTTTTGATTATTTAGAATGTTACTTATCATAAAATCCTGCGGCTTTAGAAGCAAAACCTGTATCGAATTTAACTTCATCAAGATTAAAAAAGTTTTTTAGATTCAAGACGGTAGCGCCATAAAGACTAGCTTGACTCCCTAATTTGGATTTAAATAGTTGAATGTTCTTATAAATAGATCGATCTAAATGGTTATCGATGATGGAAAGGATGTTTGGTAACTTATCGAATATCTCAGAATTTACATAAATGACTTCTGGATCATATGTCCCCATGATATTCATTAAACCGATGGACAAATCTTTAGCAAAATGATCAATAAGCACGATGGTATCAGCATCTTTCTGCTCAACAGCTTTTATTAGATCATCAAAAGTACATTGATCGTCCTTTTTTAAATTTTGGAACCTTCGAATCAAGGCTGTTAAAGAAGCGTATTGTTCAAAGCACCCCTTATTACCACAGGCACACTGAATGCCATCGGGATACAAAATCGTATGACCGATTTCGCCGCTACGTCCTTTAAATCCTCGGAGCAATTGTCGATCTAAGATAATTCCAGCACCTATACCTGTATGAACACTGAAGGAAATTAAATGAGTATGTTCGTAATCATATGCTGCTTCCGCTAAAGCAGAGAGATTGGCTTCATTTTCAATATAAACTGGAATGTTTAACCGATCTTCAAGTTCCTTCACTAGATCAATCTCATCAATATCAAAATAAGGAGTGTAACTGATTTTGTTTTCATTTACGACCCCATGAATGGCAATCGCTATACCAACAATTCCAAAAGGTTTAGCCTTATACTTAGCGTTAAATTCTTGAACGTGATTAACCAGTCGTTCAATCACATTTACTTTGTTAATGTTGCAATGCTCAGTATATTTTTCGATGACCTCACCGTTGAGGTAGGTGGCTAATGAGCTAATTTGATCAGAACGTAGGTCAATACTAAAAGAAACACCTGCCTTTTTATTAATTTCAAGGTAAATCGGTTTTCTACCACCAGCAGATGAGCTTTCTCCAGCTCCAATTTCAACGACATATTGGTCTTCAATCAAATTTCTGACGATTTCCGAAACAGTGGCCTTATTCATACCAGTAAGCTCTGATATTTTTGCTCTAGACACTTGATGGCCATTCATAATAGTTGAAAGGACGAGAATCGTATTGCTATTTCTTGTAAAAGACTGTTTAAGTTCCATAGAGTTCTCCTATTTAGATAATAAATTTAATTTAAATGAAAGCGGTTGACTTTTTGGTGCTTTTAAACTATAGTTTGTTTATTATATAAACTAACTAGTTATACTGTACCATAATCTGATCCTTATTTGAATGAAATTTATTCTTTAAGTGAAACGAAAAAGTAAGAGGAGCGTGAAAAATGAGTTATGTATTAGGAATGGATTTAGGAACGAGTGGATTAAAAGGGATACTAGTAGATCGAACAGGTCGAATCGTAGCATCAGCAGAGAATGAATATCCACTGTTAACTCCGCAAAGAGGCTATAGTGAGCAAGATCCTGAAGAATGGTATCTGGCAGCACTCAAAGTACTCCAAAGTATTAAAGAATCAGTACCTGATATGAGTCAGAATTTAAAAGGTATTAGTTTCTCTGGACAAATGCATACGCTGGTCTTACTTGACCAAGAGGATAAGGTGTTAAAAAATGCAATCTTATGGAATGATGTTAGAACCACAGAACAATGTGAGCTGATCACTGAAACATTAAAAGAAAGTTTGCTGGAGATTACTAAAAATAAAGCGCTTGAAGGGTTTACGCTTCCTAAACTACTTTGGGTCAAAGAACATGAACCAGAGATATACGATAAAATCAGTACATTTTTACTACCAAAAGATTATTTGGGATTTCGTTTAACTGGTCATAAACAAATGGAGTTCTCAGATGCAGCAGGGACTTTACTGTTGGATATTGAAAATAGAAGTTGGAGTGAAACCATTCTGAATACCTTTTCAATTAATCCATATATCTGTCCAAAACTTGTCCGCTCAGATGAGTGCATTGGATTTTTAGATCCAGAGATTTCTAAAGCATTAGGTATTGAAAAAGCAGTAAAAGTCTTCTCAGGTGGAGCAGATAATGCTTGTGCTGCACTGGGTGCAGGTATTGTTGAACCAGATCAGGCTATGGCTAGTATCGGAACTTCAGGTGTCTTTCTCTCCAATGAAACACGAGGAGATAAATCATTTAATGGAGAATTACATTATTTTAATCATGTTATTGCCGATCAATTTTATACAATGGGCGTTACATTAGCAGCAGGAAATAGCTTAAGCTGGTTCAAAAAAACATTTGCTGAGCATGAAACGTTTGAAACACTACTCGAGTCTATTGATACAATTGAACCAGGATCAGAAGGTTTGTTGTTTACACCTTATATATCGGGAGAGCGCACGCCGTACACAGATAGTACGATTCGAGGATCATTCATTGGAATGGATATTGGACATACTAGGGACCATTTCACGAGAGCGGTACTAGAAGGGATAACTTTTTCATTAAAAGATTCATATCAAATTATGCGTACACACGCGGCCTATCCATTTAAGACAATCGTGTCAGTGGGAGGGGGGGCAAAAAATAAAGTTTGGCTACAAATGCAAGCGGATATTTTTGATACACCAATCCGAACGCTTGAGACTGAGCAAGGGCCTGCGATGGGTAGTGCAATGATTGCAGCAGTGGGTACAGGCTGGTTTGATGACTTCAAAAATTGTGCGGATGCCTTTGTTCACTACAAAGATGTCTATCATCCAATAGAAGAAAACGTTCAAAAGTATGAAAATCTTTATACAGTCTATAGACAAATTTACGCGGCTACTGCAGCTTTAAACAGTCAATTATCTAAATATAATAAATAGAAAAGTTTAATTGACAACGCATACATTTTTAGATATAGTTAGTTTGTATAATAAACTAACCAACCTAATTAGGAGTGATTTATTAATGGCATATTTTGATAACATCAATAAAATTCAATATGAAGGGGCTAATTCAAAAGACCCCTTAGCTTTCAAATTCTATAATCCTACTGAAAAAGTAGGGGACCAAACAATGGAAGAAATTCTAAGATTTGGTGTTGCTTACTGGCATACGTTCACAGAAGATTTATCAGATCCTTTTGGGGCTGGAACAGCACTTAGACCTTGGGATAAATACTCAGATCCAATGGATAAAGCAAAAGCCAGAGTAGAGGCTGCTTTTGAGTTATTTGAAAAATTAGGCGTACCTTACTTCTGCTTCCATGATTTCGATATTGCTCCCGAAGGAAATTCCTTAAAAGAAACACTTGCGAATCAAGATACGATTGTGGATATGTTTGAAGACTATATGAAAGATAGCAAAGTTAAACTTCTGTGGAATACAGTGAATAACTTTTCGCATCCGAGATTTGTTCACGGAGCAGCGACATCGAATAATGCAGATGTTTTTGCCTATGCAGCTGCAAAAGTAAAAAAAGGGCTTGAGGTCGGTAAGCGACTAGGAGCCGAAAATTACGTATTCTGGGGTGGTCGAGAAGGATATGAAAGTCTTCTAAACACTAATATGGAACTTGAACTAGATAATTTAGCAAAATTCTTCCATATGGCTGTAGACTATTCAAAAGAAATTGGATTTGATGCTCAATTCTTGATTGAACCAAAACCAATGGAACCGACTTCTCACCAATATGATTACGACGTAGCACATGGATTTGCCTTTTTACAGAAATACGGTCTAGCAGACAAATTCAAATTCAATATTGAAGCCAACCACGCGACCTTGGCGGGACATAGTTTCGATCATGAACTTAGATACGCAAGAATTAATGGGATGTTAGGATCTGTTGATGCTAACCAGGGGCATCCTCATCTTGGATGGGATACGGATGAATTTCCAACTGATCTGTATGCTACGACATTAGCCATGTATGAAATACTTAAAAATGGCGGATTAGGTTCTGGAGGTCTGAACTTTGATGCGAAAGTCAGAAGAACTTCATTCCATGCAGATGATTTATTCAAAGCGCACGTTGTGGGTATGGATAGCTTTGCACTTGGTTTAAAAGTTGCAAATAGATTGATTGAAGATAGAGCACTTGAGTCAATTGTCGATAACCGTTACCGTTCATTTAACCAAGGGATCGGTAAAGAAATCAGAGAAGGTAAAACAAATTTCAAACAACTTCAAGATTATGCTTTAACGCTAGAAGATATCCAGAATGAGTCAGGAGAATTAGAAGAAATTAAATCTATATTAAATCAGTATTTAGTCACTACACTCTCTAAATAATTAGTACTGAAAAGAACCAAGTTGAAAAGCTTGGTTCTTTTTGTTTATTCATGTTTAATCTTTATTGTAAATCGCTTCCAAAATAGATTGGGTTTCTATATTATTTAGTATATGAGTATACTTTCTATGAGAGTAAATTAAAAAGATTCAACTGACAAAGGAGACACTATGAAGCTTACAAAACATTGGAAGGTTTTGGCTTGCGTCAGTGGTCTGGCAGCAAGTTCCATCGGCATTAATTTAAATACCATTGGTGTATTCTATACGCCTGTATCTGAGAGCCTTGGATTTTTTAGAGGTAGTTTTGCCTTACATACAACCATCATGTCACTAGTGATGTCTTTCATGGCATTGACCATACCTAGATTGCTTACTAGGTTTGATATAAAAAAAGGCATTCAAATTGGAGTGGGTTTATCTGTAGTGACAACACTGCTCATGGCCATGACTGAATCATTATGGCTTTTTTATTTACTAGCAGCTATAAGAGGAATCGGTGCATCCTTTTATTCTCCAGTACCACTCACCATACTCGTGAATAACTGGTTTGAGAAAAAGAACGGTTTAGCTATGAGCCTAGGATTTGGATCGAGTGGAGTTGCAGGTGCACTTCTTTCTCCGATATTCAGTCTAATTATTCATACCTATTCATGGCAATTAGGATTTGTCGTAATGGGACTATTCTCTTTAATGCTCTGTCTACCAGCGTTACTTTATAAATTCTCTTTACATCCAAACGATGAAGGCCTTCAGGCTTATGGTAAAGATCAAGAAAGTGAATCTAAGTCAGTGAAAATAAATTCAATTACTGAGAACATAAAAGTTAATGATGTGAGATTTATTGTGCTAGCTAGTATTGGGCTATTACTTTCATTAATTACTGGACTACCACATCATCTTCCGGGGTACGCTGAAACAATAGGCTTTAGTGCAACCATTGGAGCCTGGATGCTTTCAGCTTCTATGTTTGGTAATATTGCTTTTAAACTGTTAGGCGGTACGCTGGGTGATAGAGTTGGTTCAATCAAAACAGCATTCATGGTTATTGGCCTGAATTTTATTGCGCTCGTAATCATGTTAATGGTCCAAGTCCCAAGTGTAATGATTTTATCTTCATTTTTCTTTGGTGCCATTATGTGTTTTCCAATTGTAGTACTACCAATGTTGACGATACATTTTTATGGTCGCGAGCGTTACATGAAAGTTTATCCTTTTTTCTCTTTGATGACGGGAATAGGTGGGGCATCAGGTGTGACTTTGGTAGGATACGCCTATGACTTTACTAAAAGTTATACATTGGTCTTTATTATTGCCTTATCCGTAATCATAATATCTTTAAGTATGATTTTGCTACTCCTATCTAGACGCAAGACGAAATATTCTTTACAAAGCAAATAAAAAATTAATAAAGAGAACGCTTGCATTGAGTTCCGAGTGATGGTATATTGTCTTCAAAGGTACGTACAAATTACTAGGAGGAATAAGATGAAAGCAACAGCTAAATTAAGCAAAGATACAATCTTGGCTGATATTGATTCTAGAATTTATGGCTCATTTGTAGAACATTTAGGAAGAGCGGTATACGATGGTATCTATGAACCAAATCATCCATCAGCTAATGACCTAGGTTTCAGAGAAGATGTTATTGAAGTCATCAATGAGTTGAACGTTCCTTTAGTGCGTTATCCAGGAGGAAATTTTGTATCCGGATACAACTGGGAAGATGGTATTGGTCCGGTTGAAGACAGACCTAAACGCCTTGAGTTAGCTTGGAGATCCACAGAAACAAACGAAGTGGGTTTACACGAATTTATGAAGTGGGCTGACTTAGCAAAAACAGAAGTCAATATGGCAGTTAACCTTGGTACTAGAGGAATTGATGCAGCAAGAAATTTACTAGAGTATTGTAATCACCCAGAAGGTACGTATTACAGTGACCTTCGTAAACAAAACGGTGCAGAAGAACCTTTCAATATTAAAACATGGTGCTTAGGAAATGAAATGGATGGTCCTTGGCAAATTGGAGCAAAAACAGCTGACGAATATGGTAGATTAGCCGAAGAAACAGCTAAGGCTATGAAACTGGTTGATGATACGATTGAACTCGTTCTCTGTGGAAGTTCTTCAAGCAAAATGCCAACTTTTGGTGAATGGGAATATACCGTTCTGGAACACGCATATGACCAGATTGATTTTTTGTCGTTACACTTATACTGGGAAAACTTTGAAAATGATACAGCGAATTACCTAGCTAAGTCATTGGAAATGGATAAGTTTATTAAAGGTGTAGTCGCAATCTGTGACGCTGTTAAAGCGAAAAAAGGTTCAGACAAGCAAATCAATCTTTCTTTTGATGAGTGGAATGTCTGGTATCATTCTAAAGATGCTGACTCTAAACGCGAACCTTGGGATATCGCTCCTCCATTATTAGAAGATATCTACAACTTTGAAGATGCTTTACTTGTAGGGTGTGGTTTGATTACATTATTAAATAACGCGGATAGAGTTAAAATTGCTTGTCTTGCTCAACTCGTAAATGTTATTGCACCTGTTATGACAATCAAAGATGGGGAAGTATGGAAACAACCAATTTTCTATCCATTTATGCAAGCTTCTAACTATGGTCGTGGAAAAGTGTTGAGACTAGATGTTAAAAGTGATACGTACGATTCTATCGAATATAAAAATGTTCCATTTGTTGAAACAACTGCTGTTTTAAATGAAGAAAACAAGGAAGTTGTTATCTTTGCAGTTAATAGATCTCAAGATCAAGAAATGACATTTGAGACAGTTTTAGATGGTTTTGAGAACTTGAGAATCGTTGAAGCTACTGAATTGGCTGGTTATGACATTAAGAAAACAACTGAGCAAGATCACAACGGTATGGAAATCAAACCTAATGATTCTTTCAGTGTAAATCATCTAGAAGTTACAGGGACATTTAAACCGTTATCTTGGAATATGATACGACTAGCTTACTAATTTTTAAAGGCTTTAATTTTCCTTGAAATAGGAGAGTTAAAGCTTTTTTTATACAATTAACAAGACAAAATTAACATTTTGTAAAATTAAGTTGTATAAATATTTGCTTCTTATAAAAACTATTGGTATAGTTTAGGAAAGTGGTACGTACTAATTATCCAACCTTGCTTGCTAAATTTCTGAAAGGGCTTTTATTAATCTGTGTATAATACCAATATCATTAAAAGGGTAAGATATTGAGGTTAAAAGAAATATAAAATATGTAGGAGGCGAAAAGATGAAACGAAATCTATTAGTATTTTTAGCTTCATCATCTTTATTAGTAAGTGCATGTCAAACTGAAGGAGAAACCGGAACTTCAACAGATGAAGTAGAAACAATAGGTTCTAATTCTGAGAATGCAGAAGACATATCCTTATGGACGTTTGCACCACAGCACATTGATCTATACGGTGATGCTGCTGAAAGGTGGAATGAGGAATTTCCAGATAGACCAATCAACCTCATAGCAGAGACCTATCCGTTTGAGCAGATGCATAATAACCTGCTACTAGCTGTGCAGTCAGGGACCGGACTACCAGACATTGTGGACATAGAATTAGGACAATATCCAAATTTTATGGAAGGTGTTATCCAGTTTGAACCAATGAATGAGTATGTTGAGCCGATATTAGATAATGTTGTTGAATCTAGATATGAGTTATACGCAAGAGATGGTAACTATTATGGTATACCTACACACGTTGGTGCTACCGTGATGTATTATAATACAGAAATTATGGATGAAGCAGGAGTCGATATTGACAAGATCGTAACTTGGGATGATTTTGTTGAAGCAGGTAAACAAGTCGTTGAAAATACGGATTCAAAAATGTGGAATGTTGGAACCGAAGATTGGCTGATGGATATGTGGCCGATGATTTCTCAAAGAGGTTCCGATGCAATAGATGATGATGGAGAAGTGATTTTCAATAATGAAGAAAACGTGGCAACTTTACAATTCCTTCACGACGCTTTATACGTTGACGAGATAGCGGATCTAACTCCAGGAGGAATGAATCAATCAGAAGAATTTTACGGATATTACTTAGATGGAGGCTCGGCAGCTATTCTCGCACCATTGTGGTATATGGGTAGATTTGTCGATAATATGCCAGATCTCAAAGGTAAGATAGCCATAAGACCTATGCCAGCCTGGGAAGAAGGCGGCAATCGTTCAGCAGGGATGGGAGGAACTGGAACCGTTGTAACACAAGCAGCAAATAATGTTGAGCTTTCGAAAGAATTTCTAGCGTACGCTAAAATGTCTGAACAAGGAAACATCAACCTCTGGACAATACTTGGATTTGATCCGCCAAGATTCGATACTTGGGAAAGTGATGAAGTTAGAAATACAGACAATGTTTATTATGAATACTTTGGAGACAACATTTTTGATGTACTACTTGATGTTAGGGATGAAATCAATACATTACACGTTACATCGGATACACCAAACGTTATCAATGAGTATCACACACACGTAACCTTTAATGTATTGAGAAATAGAAATGAAACCCCTAAAGAAGCATTAGACAGATCAGCAGAAGTAGTGAGAAGTCTTCAAAGAAAGTAACTAACTGTTTATATAGAAAGGATGAAACATTATGGCCGATAATACACAAACTGTACCAGCTACTAGAAAAAGTAGTAAAATAGGTAGGTTTCTAACTTCAAAAAAAGTAGTTCCTTATATCTTTGTACTTCCTTTTTTCCTGTCGTTCAGTGTATTGACACTTTATCCAGCAATTAATGGAATCATTATGAGTTTCAGACAAATCCTTCCAGGTGTAGTTGAAAATGTTGGATTCGAGAATTATTCAAGAGTTTTTAATCTAAACTTTTATGATGCTTTATGGAATACAGTAATATACGTATTCTGGACTACCATACTTTTAACAATCGCACCGATGTTATTAGCGATTTTCTTGAATTCTGAAACAATCAAGCTTAAGTCGATTTTCAGAGCCTCTTTATTCATTCCGGCACTAACTTCTACGATTGTAGGGGGAATGATTTTCAGATTGATGTTCAGTGAATCAAGTACTGCTATTGGAAATCAATTGATATCACTAATTGGTTTAGGACCACTAGAATGGAGATATTCAGCTGCGACTGCAATGTTTTTAATGGTCGTCCTCGCATTTTGGAGATGGACAGGCGTTAACTTACTTTATTACCTTGCAGCTCTTCAAAATATATCTGAGTCTCTTTATGAACAAGCAGATATTGATGGAGCCTCTGCATGGGATAAGCTGAGATTAATTACAATTCCTCATTTGAAACCTATTACAGTATTCGTAAGTACCATTACAATTATCAATGGTTTTAGGATGTTCGAAGAAAGTTTTGTTTACTGGGAAGCAACATCACCAGGTAATATTGGTCTAACAATCGTAGGATACATCTACCAGCAAGGTGTTGGCCAGAATGACCTTGGGTTTGGAGCAGCAATCGGAGTAGTTCTTATGATCATTATCTTCATTATAAGTTCAATCTATTTAGGACTAACAGGTACATTTGGAAAGGGGAATGGAAAATGAGTAAAAAGAAAACACTAATGATTTTAGCTAATGTAGCTTTTGGGATTATTGCTTTGACAGCATTATTTCCAATTATAGCTTTACTCGTAGCTTCTTTCCAACCTTCCTCTGTACTGATGAGGCAAGGATTAAGCTTTTCGGTTGATTTCAGTCAATTCAGTTTTGACAATTATCGCTTTATTTTTACTGAAGCGGATAATTACTGGACATGGTATACAAATAGCATGATCATCTCAGTCATTACCATCGTAACTTCAGTATTCTTTTCAGCAATGGTTGGTTACGCTCTAGCAGTATACGAATTCAAAGGGAAAAATTTGTTTTTCGTCTGTGTACTCTTAATCATGATGATTCCATTTGAAATTCTGATGTTACCGTTATATGAGTTAATGGCAGCTTTAAGATTAACAGACACTTATATTGCAGTGGTTCTTCCATTAGTTGTTGCGCCAGTGGCCGTATTCTTTTTCAGACAGTATGCACAAGGATTACCGCTTGAATTAATGGATGCTGCAAGGATAGATGGAAGTAATGAATATGGAATCTTCTTTAAAATCATGTTTCCACTTATGGGACCATCTTTAGCTGCAATGGCTATCTTGCAAGGATTGGCAGCTTGGAATAACTTCTTATGGCCATTACTTGTATTGAGGTCTAACGACATGTTCACCCTTCCTATTGGACTAGCAACGCTGTTAACGCCTTATGGGAATAATTATGACGTATTGATTGCAGGATCCGTTTTAACAATTATACCAATCGTGATCCTTTTCCTATTCTTCCAGAAATACTTTGTAGCAGGACTTACATCAGGAGGAGTGAAAGAGTAAATGAAAGTAAGTAAATATACAAAAAAAACAAAGTTAGACCTCACACTAACCTTGATCGTTAACTTGTGTAAATTAAATATACTCTGGATCTTTTTTACAATATTAGGAGTCGTTGTAGCAGGGATCTATCCTGCTACAGTTGCTGCTTTAATAATTTCCAGAAAGTGGCTCTTAACAAAAGATTATACTGTATCTGTTAAAGAGTTTTATATGCATTTCAAAAGAGAGTTTTGGTCAGCTAACAGAGCCGGTATTGTTTTCACGATAGCAGGATTAGTCTTATACCTGAATTACGATATCATGTCTAACGCAGCAATCTCATTACCAATAATTGTTCCGATTGCTTTTTATATCGTATTATTTTCCTTCATCACAACAATCATCTGGTTTTTTCCTTTATATGTTCACAGAGACAACACTCTATTACAACAAGTACGTAACGCCTTCATTTTAGGTGTTATAAAAACACCTATCACACTCATTCAAATGATTTCATTATTTATCTTGTTCTATTTTTCGCTAGCATTACCTACCATGCTAATATTCTTCACCTTTGCAATAAGTGTTGTGCTCTGGATGAAGTGGGGACTTAAAGGGATACTATCAGTGAAATTCACAGTCCCCGTTAAATCTTAGACATTAGTTTATAATTAATTAACTATTTTAAAAAAACTATTGCACGTACGTATCGAACATGGTATATTCTATTCAAGCGATACGTACGTACTACTTAAAAGCGAAAGCTAAAAAATCTTATAAGTTATAGATGATTTTTTTTAAGATTTAATGTAAGCGAAATCATTATTAAATAATCTCTTTATTTTCTATATAAGAAATTTATTAGTACGTATGATTGCCAAAGATGTGAGTTAAAACAATTTAGAAATTAAAAAAATTTAGGAGGATTAATATGAAATTGAATAAAAAGATGTTACTCGGTACTGCTTCTTTATCACTTGGTTTGCTAGCGGGATGCGGAAATGATAACGAAATTGTACTTTGGACACCCTTAACAGGCGAAGATGGACAAGTAATGGATGAAATGATTCAAGAGTACAATGATACTGATCCAGAATTTCCAGTGTCTCAAGTTATTACTCCAGATTTATACACGCAAATCTATACAGTTATGAATACAGGTGAAGGAACACCCGATCTTTCAATCATACATGCAGACAGAGTTCAAGGGTTTGTTGAATTAGACATGCTTGAGCCCTTTGATGAATTAATGTCGATTCAGGATGTACTTAGCTCAGAAAACTATATCGATCAGGCATGGGATGCTGGAACTGTAAATGACTCTCAGTATACAATTCCTTTAGATATCCACTCCAATGTGCTTTATTACAATGAAGATTTGTTAGCTCAATATGGTGCTGAAAGTTTCCTTGATGATGATGTTTTAACTTTTGATGAAATTATGTCACTTGAAGGTCAATTAGATGAAGGCGTTTACGCTATCAACAATGCTTTAATTTCATGGGTATTGCTTGCTGAAACAGTGAACTTAGGTGGAGATATCAGTGATGCTGATGGTAATCCAACAATTAACACTCCTGAAATGCAAGAAGCAATGGAAGCGCTTGTCCAAGTAGAACAAGCTGGTTTAATGACACCTAATGGTGAAGATGGGTTTGCAATGTTCCAAGGACAATCTGTTTTATTCTCTTCTGATGGAACTTGGTCTTCCCTAGCACACGATATGGTAGAAGATTTGAATTATGGAATTACAAACATCTATGCATTTGATAATGAAACTTTCCATAACCGTGGATCTGCTCACTTGTTCTCAATGCTTACGAGCGAAAGCCGTTCTGATGAAAAAGAACAAGGTATAGCAGATTTCCTTGCATGGGTGAATCAAAACTCCATTACATGGGCTGAAGCTGGACAAATCGTTGCAAGTAGAGATGTATACGAATCTGAAGAATTCCAGACTTATCCTCAATCATTCTTCACTAAATCACAAGAACAATTAGACTCACTATTGATTTTCGATTACGAATACTATGGATACGTTGAGGCAGCGATCAATACCGTAATCAATGATATGCTATACGGTGGGATTACAGTAGAAGATGGTTTAGCTGCTGCACAAAATGAAGTTGAAGATCTAGTAGCTCAAGGTCACGGAGCGGATATCAATATTGAAGCTGAAGAAGAATAAACTGATTAGAGAATAGCTTGATCAATTTAGACTAAAGCGAGAATCTAGTAGTAATATAGAACTCGCTTTTTCTTTTTTGAAGTTGAAAGGAGAATAAAGATGGAAAAAGCATTATCCAATGACAACGTTAAACAATCTAAAGGAAAAGGCATCAATTTCAAACAATGGCTATTTATCGGTCCGCATTTTATTTTCTTCTTAGTATTTATTCTATTCCCCATGTTTTACGGACTATATGCATCTTTTACAAGATGGAATTTAATAGGTTCACCAAGATGGGTAGGTTTGGAAAACTATGAAGCAATCTTACTGAATCCTGATTCCTCATTTTATAGTCAATTTAGAAATGGTTTAGTGAATACATTAATCTTTGTAGCAGGTACTGTTCCCCTTCAAGTCATTATTCCTTTAGTTCTAGCAGTGATGCTTCAACATAAAGGTGTAAAAGGAAAAGGTTTTTTCCAAGCAATATTCTATATACCAGGTTTGATTTCAGTGACCGCCGCAGCACTTGTATGGCTATTGATTTTTAATCCACGTTTAGGCCCTGTAAATAATTTGTTAGGTTCAAACGTTACATGGGCGGTAAACCAGCCATATGCATGGCTCATTATTTTTATGATGACTCTCTGGGGATCGATAGGAGGGAATATGGTTATTTACAGGTCTGCAATGAGTGGAATATCGAATGACTTGTATGAAGCAGCAGAAATTGATGGTGCAACGAGTTTTGTGAAATTCTTTAAAATAACAATACCTACGATAAAATTCCCTTTACTATATACTATTGTTATGTCGACTGCGGGAGCTTTTAATGTTTATGCACAGCCATTAATGGTAACAAGCGGAGGTCCGGATCAGTCAACATTTGTTTTAATGATGTATATTCGTAATCTTGCTTTTGGTCAAGGTCAATCTGTCGCAGGTATGGCTGCAGCGATGTCAATCTTATTAGGCTTAGTTATCGTTGTTATAGCAGCTTTCCAATTCAGAATTATGTATCGGAGTTCAAAATAGAAAGGAGCAAATTAAGATGGCACACTCAAAATCATTTCAAATCACTAAATGGATTTGTTATGTTCTATTAACTATAGTAGCGTTTATTTGGTTATTACCTGCTGTTTATGCGTTGACTACTTCATTTAAATCTCAATCAGATGTTATGCAGACAGGATTCAGACTGTTACCAGCCTCATGGATCATGGATAACTATGTACGTGTCTTATCAAATACGTCTAGTGCTCCAATCGTGAGATGGTTCTTTAACTCTTTATTCATCTCAACTTCACATACGTTACTAATGATGGTGTTTGTTTCATTAGCAGCCTTTGGGTATGCACGAATGGATTTTAAATATAGAGATGCGTTGTTCTTCACAATTTTAGCAATTTCAATGTTTCCTGCAGTCGTAAACATCATTCCTAACTACATGATCGTTCACAGATTAGGTTGGGTTAATACGCCTTTAGCGGTTATTATGCCTGGTCTTGGAGGAGTAGGAAATGTATTCTTGGTTCGCCAGTTTATGCAAGGTCTACCTAAGTCTTACGATGAATCTGCTCGAATGGATGGTGCAAACGACTTTACAATTTACTTTAAAATTATCTTGCCACTAATTAAGCCTGTTCTTATCGTAACATCAATCTTCTCATTCACTGGATCATGGAATGATTTTTTATGGCCAACGATTGTACTGAATAATGTTAATCAATTGACGATTACGGCAGGACTTCAATTACTACAAGATATCTACGGAAATTATATGGTAATCGGTCAATTGATGGCATCCGCGTTCTTAGCAATGATTCCAACATCATTACTGTTTATTTTCGCACAGAAATACTTCATTGAATCATTGAATTTAAATACTGGGATTAAAGGATAATATAGAAGGAGGCATTCTGTTATGGATAGAAAAACAGAAAGAAAACTAATCATTGCAGCATCAGTATGGCACTTTATCAACGCAATATTGACCATATTTGTTTTTGGACTTTGGTTTAAGAATAGTGGTGATTTATCCATAACGGAAATCTATCCTGAAATGGCAGGTGGTAGTGGTAGTTTTGTAGATATCTTATATACTGTCATGACAAGCTATGGACTAATTATCATTTTAGTAGGCATAATCAATATTTATTGCCTTAAGTTTATGAAAGATAATGAAATCAATAAAAAATGGCAAGTTTGGATGGTAGTTATGTGTTTAGCATCATTCTTGACAATTGATGTTATTAGTTCGTTATTATATATGATCGTTTTGGTAACTTATAGTTCGAAAAATAAAGCAATACGTTTAAAACATGAATCAAAAAAAACTAATCTCATTGTAAATCAGGAGGCAATTATATGAAAAGTGAAACATCTTATAACAACCCTATCGTACTGGAAAGAGCAGATCCATGGGTATACAAACATACAGATGGCTATTATTACTTCACTGGATCTGTTCCTGGTTATCAGGAAATTGAAGTGAGAAGAGCAAAAACATTAAATGAACTTGAAGACGGAGAAAGAGCGAGTGTTTGGCATGCTCACGACGAAGGTGAAATGAGTAAACTAATCTGGGCTCCGGAAATTCATTTCATAAGAGGTGCTTGGTATATTTATTTTGCGGCTTCGCCATCCGAAAACCCTAAAAATGATATTCATCAACACCGTATGTACGCACTAGAATGCAAGGATGAAAACCCATTAACCGGAAAATGGGAAGAAAAAGGACAGGTTATTACGCATATTAATAGCTTCTGTCTAGATGCAACAGCATTTGAACATAATGACGATCTTTATTATGTTTGGGCACAGAAAGACCCTGCAATTCCAGGTAATTCCAACTTATATATATCTAAAATGGAGAATCCTTGGACATTAAAGGGACATACGACATTACTGACGATTCCTGAATATGACTGGGAAAAAGTAGGATTTTTAGTTAATGAGGGTCCAGCTGTTTTGAAACGCAATGGAAAAATCTTTATTACGTATTCTGCGAGTGCGACTGATGAGAACTACGTAATGGGTTTAATATCAGCAGATGAGGACAGTGATTTATTAGATGGATATTCTTGGAAGAAATCTGAAAACCCAGTATTTAAATCTTCGGAAGAAAATAGTCTTTATGGACCTGGTCACAACTCCTTTACGAAATCTGAAGATGATCAAGAGGACATACTTATTTATCACGCAAGACCAGAAAAGAACAAAGAAGGTGATCCGTTGGATAACCCTAACCGTCATGCAAATGCTCAAAAATTCAATTGGGATGAATCAGGATTCCCTGATTTTGGTGTCCCGGGAGGCAAATATTTTCAATAAATCGTTTATTAAGAAAGGAATCATAAATGACTAAAAAGAGAAAGACAGCAATCGGACTTTTTTTTGCAGTGATTTTTCTAATTGGAGTGAGTGGCTTTATGGTTTATTCAAACGGCATTAAAAGGCCTAATACAAATGAGTGGACAACTCAAACAAGAAACAGTGTATCTATACATGATCCAGCTGTTCGTTCAGTTATAGATGAAAATGGTGAAGAAACGTTTTACTTATTTGGAACGCATGTGGCACAAGCTAAAACAAAGGACTTCTCGACTTGGGAAGTTCCGCATATGACCGAATACGAAAATATGAAAGATAATATTATCTTTGGTAATACAAACGAAAATCTTAAAAAAACTTTCGAGTGGGCTGGTCATGATGATGCAGACTCTGGTAATGGTGGTTATGGGTTATGGGCTCCAGACGTCATCTGGAATGATCATTTCGAATGGTCTACTGGTGAAAAAGGTGCTTACTTGATGTACTATTCTGCTAGTTCTACATGGAGAAGATCAGCTATCGTCTTAATGGCTTCTCCAAGTATCGAAGGACCATACACGTATGTTGACACGATTATGTATTCTGGTTTTACTTCTGAAGATTCTACAGATGGTAGTGAGCGCAACATCAATTATGAAGGTACACATTTACCTGAATTAATTGAAGAAGGCAAGATTTCAGAGTTCAATGACCAATGGGTAAGAATGGGTGGTAGAGAATACAATACAGACTATGCACCAAATGCAATTGATCCTGCACCTTTCTATGATGAAAATGGAAAGTTTTGGCTAGTCTATGGTTCTTGGTCTGGTGGTATTCATCTACTTGAACTAGAAGATGCGACTGGAAAACCTATTTATCCAAGCGAAGACGGGATGACTGAAGACGGTCGGACAATTGATCGATACTTCGGTACGAAGCTTTTTGGAGGGTATCATCAATCTGGTGAAGGTCCTTATATCGTCTATGATGAAGATACGGGTTATTATAATTTATGGCTGACATATGGCGGTTTAGCTGCAAATGGTGGGTACAACATGCGCGTATTCAGATCTGAAACAGTTGATGGTCCTTATGTTGATGCTAAAGGACATACGGCCATTTTTGATTCTAGTAGCTTGAATTCAAATTATGGAATCAAACTTCTAGGAAACTATGACTTTACCGGTCTGGAACAAGGGTATCGTGCTCCGGGCCATAATTCAGTAGTCAAAACTCAAGATGGAGAATGGCTATTAGTATTCCATTCCAGATTCAATCTAGGTACCGAAGCTCACGAAGTTAGAGCGCACCACATGATTCATAATGAAGATAATTGGTTAGTTCCAATGCCTTATGCCTTTAAAGGCGAGTATGTAGATACTACTTCATTAGCTTCGGAAGAATTAAGCGGCAGCTTTGAATTCATCAATCATGGAACAGAAAATTCTTCAGAAATGATTGAGACACTTATGATTGACCTTACTGAAGAAGGTGAAATATCTGGAGATCTTCAAGGTACTTGGAATTTATCTGATCAGAATTTTTTAACTATTTCGACTAATGAGGCAATTTATAAAGGTATTGCTGCTAAGCAACAAGATGAGTTTGGAGAAGAAAGAATCGTATTCTCAGCTTTTGGTGACAATAACGAAATGATCTGGGGCATTAGACCATAAAGAAAACTACAAGGAGTGTAAAAATGACAGTTGAAGTATTAACAAGCAAAAAAGGACCTACAATCAGTAAGTATATCTATGGACAATTTGCCGAGCATTTAGGTAGATGTATCTATGAAGGCGTTTGGGTAGGAAAAGACTCAGATATTCCTAACAATGAAGGTATTCGTCTAGATGTAGTAGAAGCACTTAAAGCAATCAAAGTTCCGGTTGTAAGATGGCCTGGAGGATGCTTCGCAGATGAATACCACTGGAAAGATGGAATCGGAACGCCAGCAGAACGTAAAACCATTGTCAACACACACTGGGGTGGAGTTGTAGAAAACAATCATTTCGGTACGCATGAATTCTTCCATCTATTAGACCTGTTAGGTGCAGAAGCATACGTGAACGGTAACGTAGGAAGCGGCACAGTTCAGGAAATGCAAGAATGGGTAGAGTACATTACCTTCGAGGGTGAGTCCCCAATGTCTAACCTCCGTAAAGAAAATGGTAGTGAGTCTGCATGGGAAATGAAATTCTTTGGTGTTGGAAACGAGAGCTGGGGATGCGGTGGAAATATGCGTCCAGAGTACTACGCGGACCTTTACCGTCGCTATCAAACTTATGTTAGAAACTATACAGATAAACATGTTTATAAAATTGCTTGTGGACCAAACATTGACGATTATAACTGGATGGAACAAGTGATGAAAATCGCAGCACCATTTATGGACGGAATCAGTCTACACCATTATGCATTAACTGGTGAATGGGAAGATAAAGGACCAGCTACTAATTTCCCAGAAGCACAATGGCACTCATTGATCGATAGTGCTAAGAAAATGGATGAACTGATTACAAAACATTCTACGATTATGGATAAATATGATCCTGAAAAACGTGTTGGATTAATCGTTGATGAGTGGGGTTCATGGTTAGCGGTTGAAAATGGAACTAACCCAGGATTCTTGTACCAACAAAACACAATTCGTGATGCAATGGTAGCCAGTGTTACATTAAATATTTTCCACAAGCATGCTGATCGTGTACAAATGGCTAATATCGCTCAAATGGTCAATGTTTTGCAGGCAATGCTGTTGACAGAAGGTGAAAAAATGATCAAAACGCCAACTTACCACGTATTTGATCTTTATACTCATCACCAAGACGCTGAATTAATTGACACTTATGGAGAGACTCAAGAGTCAATCGACTATACGGTATCTAAAAAGGATGGTAAAGTGGCAATCTCAGTTTGTAATTATGGTCTTCAAGGTAAAGAAACAGTCTCATTCAATTTACCTGATTACTCATTTAATTCAGCTGAAGCTTGGATTGTATCTGCTAATGAAATGGATGCACATAATACATTTGAAAATCCAGAAGTTGTATCAAAAAAATCTTTTGAAGATTTTAAGATTGATGGTAGTACAGTATCATTAACGCTTCCAGCTATGAGTGTTACAACTTTATTGATTAAAGAGAATTAATATGTCTTGCAAAACATGTGAAAGACTTGAAGCTTTAGCTGGAGAAGATGTATTGATTTCTATAGAAGAGCAATTAAGCTTGGAAGTTGACTTAGCATCAGAAAAATTAAAAGATAAAAGGCTTTCGGTATGTGAAACTTGTCCATTCTTTCGAAACCATACTTGTACGAAATGTGGATGTTACGCTATGTTTAGAGCGAGTTTGAACTATAAAAACTGTCCTGTTGGTAAATGGTGAAAAGTGAGTGAACTAAGAAAAGGATGCTGATGCATCCTTTTCTTAATACGTATAGGGTAACGAAAGATAATATATATTTAATATTTGTCTATACAAATAACGATATTTCTTTAATTATACCCCTCGTTTATAGTACAATTTATGTACGGACAAATCGTAAGGAGTGAGATCAATGTTGAATGAGCCGAAGTATATAACGATAAAAAAAGAATTGCAAGAAAAAATTAAAAATAATAGTTATTTATTAGGAAGTAAAATTCCTTCTGAAGCAGAATTGCGAAAACAGTTTGACGTCAGTAGACATACCATTAGACAAGCGGTATCCGAATTAGTAAATGAAGGATTTTTAGTGAAGCAGCAAGGTTCAGGAACGTTTGTCAGTGACCTATATAAAAAAGAAATTGTTACTTCTTCAAAAAGAACGATAGGTGTAATCACTACTTATTTATCGGATTATATTTTCCCTTCAATCATTAGGGGTATTGAAGAAGAGCTTTCTAAACATGATTACTCTTTAATGCTATCAAGTACACGAAACAATGTAGACAATGAGCGAACATCTTTAGAAAGCATGATAGATCAGAATGTAGATGGGTTGATCGTTGAACCAACAAAAAGCAACTTAATGAATCCAAACTTGAATTACTATCTTAATCTATCAGAAAGACCCATACCTATGGTTATGCTGAATGCTTCGTATGAAGAATTAGACTTCCCAGTTGTTGCAATAGATGATGTCAAAGCGGGACGAATAGCTACTGAGCATTTAATTGATCTGAATCATACTAACATCGGTATTATAACTAAGGCAGACGATTTACAAGGTAAAAATCGTCTGAAAGGGTATATTAGAGCGTTATATGATGCAAAACTTTCATTCGATAATAATTACATTATACGTTACGATACAGAGACAAAAGAAACGCTTCCTGAAATGATTCGTGATTTGTTGTTGTCTGAAAACGTACCGACTAGTTTCGTCTGCTATAACGACGAAGTAGCTGTCATGTTAATTAAAGAGATTAATGCAATTGGAAAAGTATGTCCAGATGATTTTTCAGTTGTTTCCCACGACAATAGCTTCTATAGTACAACTTTACCCTCTGTAAAGTTAACTTCAGTGGAACATCCAAAAGAAAACTTAGGTAGACAGGCAGCGATGATGCTCGTCAAGTCAATAGAAGAGGAAACAAAACTTGAATCTTATATATTCGATCCGGAACTAATTGTACGAAATTCTACTAAACGTTTGAGAGAAAACACTAAAATTGAAATAGCCCATTCGTAGTTTACAAGGTACGTTCGTGTGCAACGTAAAATAATAGGAAATTTTCTATTATACAGTTGACACGTACGTACCTTTAATTTACAATAGATATGTAAGCGTTATACATTACTTAGATTTAAATATAGACCTTTTAAAGGAACAAAATACGTTGTACAAATGAAAGGAATGATAGAACTTGCTTGAAGCATTAAGAAGTCATGTCTACAAAGCTAATATGGATTTACCAGAATATAAGTTAATTACCTTTACATGGGGTAATGTTAGCGGAATCGATAGAGACTCTAATTTAGTAGTGATTAAGCCTAGCGGAGTGGCTTATGAAGATCTCTCACCAGAGAACATGGTTATTGTAGACTTGGATGGCAATATCGTTGAAGGAGAACTGAATCCATCTAGTGATACAGCAACTCATTTGGAATTATATAAAAATTTTCAGCATATAGGAGGAATCGTTCATACACATTCTCCATGGGCTGTTAGTTATGCTCAAGCCGGAAGAGATATTCCAGCAGCGGGAACGACCCAAGCTGATTATTTCTATGGATCAATCCCGGTCACAAGAGAGATGACCGTAGAAGAAATTTCAAAAGACTACGAGTTGAAAACCGGTTCAGTAATTATTGAGACTTTCCAGAAAAGAAGTATTGATCCAGACAAAGTGCCTGGTGTATTGGTTAACGATCATGGACCTTTCACTTGGGGAGAGTCTCCGGAAGAAGCTGTGCATAATTCAGTTGTATTAGAACAAGTTGCTGAAATGACTTACCACAGTTTGCAACTGAATCCTGAAAAAATAGAGATGAGTCAAAACCTTCTCGATAAGCACTATTTGAGAAAACATGGCGATAACGCTTATTACGGTCAAAAATAAAAATATAAATGAGGATGTGCTCTAAATGTTAAAAACAGAAGAAAAAGTATTTTGGTTGGTTGTAGGTAGTCAGCATCTATATGGTTCAGAAACACTTGAACAAGTCGAAGATCATGCTAAAGAAATGGTAGAAGTACTAAACAAAGAAGCTTCTTTTCCTTATCCATTAGAATACAAAGCATTAGTAACAACTGCTGATGAAATTAAAAATGTTATGAAAGAAGTGAACTATCAGGATAAAGTAGCTGGTGTCGTTACTTGGATGCATACATTCTCACCAGCTAAATTATGGATTCCCGGAACAAAATTACTACAAAAGCCTTTATTACACTTAGCTACTCAATATCATAAAGAGATTCCATGGGATTCAATCGATATGGATTTCATGAACTTGAATCAAAGTGCTCACGGTGATAGAGAATATGGATTTATCAACGCTCGCTTGCGCTTAAACAACAAAATCGTTGTAGGCCATTATCAAGATCCAGATGTTCATAAAGAAATGTCTGACTGGATGTTATCTGCGATTGGATTTGTAGAATCTCAAAATATTAAAGTTGCTCGTTTTGGAGATAACATGAGAAACGTTGGCGTAACTGAAGGAGACAAAGTCGAAGCTGCAATTCAATTTGGATGGACTGTTGATTATTACGGAATTGGTGACCTTGTAGAAGAAATGAGTCATGTTACTGATGAAGAGATTCAAGAAACATTTGAAGAATGTGGTGAACTATACGATATGGAATATCGCGATAATGATCAAGCGTTCTTTGACGAACACGTCAAAGAACAAATCAGAATCGAAATTGGTTTAAGAAGATTCCTTGAACGTGGAGGCTATACGGCATTCACAACGAACTTTGAAGACCTTCACGGTATGAAGCAACTTCCGGGTATGGCGGTTCAAAGACTGAATGCTGAAGGTTATGGTTTCGCAGGTGAAGGTGATTGGAAGACAGCGGCACTTGACCGTTTGATGAAAGTTATGGCGAACAATATCTCTACTGGCTTTATGGAAGATTATACTTATAACATGACTAAAGGAAATGAATATATCGTTCAATCTCACATGTTAGAAGTTGATCCTACTTTTGCTGAAACGAAACCACGTGTGGTGGTTAATCCACTAGGTATTGGTGATAAAGAAGATCCAGCCCGTCTTGTCTTTGATGGTAAAGCTGGAGAAGGTTTGACAGTATCTATGTTAGACATGGGTTCTCATTACCGTCTGATGGTGAATACGTTCACTGCTGAGACACCTAAAGAAGAAGCACCAAAACTGCCAGTAGCAAGAGTAATCTGGAAGCCGAATCCTGACTTTAAAACAGGTATTAAAAAATGGATCCAAGCTGGTGGAGGACACCATACGGTAGCTACATTAGCGCTGAGCTTAGACGTCATTCTTGACTGGGCAAAACTTGTAGATATTGAAACAGTTGTAATTGATTAAAACTAAGTGAGCTAATAAACGTTTACGTTTGTTAGCTTTTCTTTTATAAAATAGATGATTGAAATGAGGGTTTATAATGTCAGCTAAAATGAAAAATAATTTAACACTTGATCAAAATACCTTATCACTAGGTATAGAGTTTGGTTCTACTCGAGTAAAGGCAGTCTTAATAGACGATACATTTGCACCAATTGCAAGTGGCGCATACGACTGGGAAAATAAACTGGTTGAAGGCTACTGGACATACAGTTTGGACGAGGTTTGGTCTGGTCTGCAACATGCTTTTAGTGAACTTTCTCAAAATGTTAAAAATGATTATGATGTAATTTTGACAAACATCGGATCTATTGGCTTTTCAGGTATGATGCATGGCTATTTGGCATTTGATAAAGATGAACAATTATTAGTTCCTTTTAGAACTTGGAGAAATACGACAACAGATGTTGCTTCTAAAAAGCTTACAGAATTATTTGAATTCAATATTCCACATAGATGGAGTATTGCACATCTTTATCAAGCTGTTTTAAATAAAGAAGAACATGTTCAACAAATTGATTATGTAACGACATTAGCAGGTTTTGTTCATTGGAAACTTACTGGACAAAAAGTAATTGGTGTCGGAGAAGCAGCAGGAATGTTTCCTATAGATAGTCATACGGTTGATTATGACAGAAAGAGGATTGAAGAATTCGAGGCTCTTTCAGATGTTCAAGAATACGATTGGAAACTAAGTCAGGTCTTACCAGAAGTCCTTACTGCTGGATCTGTAGCGGGAGTATTATCTGAGGAGGGTGCTCGACTATTAGACCCTTCAGGACAATTAATGCCAGGTATTCCATTATGTCCACCAGAAGGTGATGCAGGAACAGGAATGGTTGCAACAAATGCTGTAGCAGAAAGAACTGGGAATGTATCTGCGGGCACGTCTGTATTTTCGATGATCGTTCTAGAAGAAGCACTTTCTAGTTATTATGAGGAAATTGATATGGTGACAACGCCAACGGGCAAACCTACGGCTATGGTACATTGTAATAACTTTACGACGGACATTAATGCATGGGCTAAATTATTCGGTGAACTGGTTGAAGTGTTAGGGCTTAACGTTGATAAAGATCAGCTATTTACAACATTATTTGAAAAATCTTTAGAAGCAGATGCTGATGGTGGTAAATTAATGAGTTGTAATTACTATTCTGGTGAACCGATTACAGGATTAGAAGAAGGACGACCACTATTTGTTCAAATGCCAGATAGTGTTCTATCGTTGCCAAACTTTATGCGTACACAAATTTATTCTGCTTTAGCGACTTTGAAAATAGGAATGGATATATTGATTGCTAAAGAAAATGTACAAGTTGATCAACTACTGGGTCATGGTGGTTTCTTCAGAACGAAGTATGTTGGACAAAAAATGATGGCTGACGCCCTTAAAGTTCCAGTATCCGTAATGGAAACTGCTGGTGAAGGTGGTCCATGGGGTATGGCTTTACTAGCTTCTTATTTAATAAATAAAGAAGCTGGGCAATCAATGGAATCTTTCTTAAATAACCAAGTATTCTCTATTGAATCTCCTAATTCTGTTGAACCTTCAGTAACAGGATCAAATGACTTTGAAGAATTCATGGAAAGGTATACAATGATGTTAGAAGTAGAGAAGACTGCTGTAAAGTCTATAACTTAAATGAGGAGGCGTCAACATGCAAAATGATCCATTACAAGGAAATGCCAATCCTAACAGCATAAACCATCCAGCACATTTAGCTGCGGCTGAAGAAGCTGAGCGCTACACTGGAAAAAAAGAAAATGAAGCAGAAAATGAAGAAGTAGATAATAACAAAGAACACGAAACCAAACCTGAAGATTTTGAGAGTTTCAATGTCGACAAGGTCGATGATTTGAATAAAATTAAACAAGAAGATGTAGATCACAAATAAATAGATGGAATGATACAACAAGTAATATTTGCCCTCGTAAGATAGAGTGTTTACTCTTCTTGCGGGGACTTTTTTGTGTAGAGAACACCTAAGAAAACGATTGCTTAATCAAGTGGGGTGTTATACTATTGATTAAAAGGTACGTACAAATGAAGTTGGTTATTATGCTTTAAATCATATAATGATTTAAGTTATACGTACCTTGTTAGTTTTAACTGATAAAATATAGTAATTGGAGGAAATCAAGCATGTTAGATTCAAACATCACAATTAAAGATGAATTTTGGAAGCGGTATATCGATTTGATAAAAACTGAAATGATTCCTTTTCAGTGGAACGTATTACATGATCAGGAAGACATCAAAATTGATAAAGAACGTGATGACGCCAATATACCATCTGAAAAAAGTCACGCTATAGAAAACTTTAGAATTGCAGCAGGTCGCTCAGAAGGACATCACTATGGTTGGTTATTCCAAGATTCTGATGTTTACAAGTGGTTAGAGTCAGCGGCTAATGTTTATAAAATTACGAAAGACGATCAGCTAAAACAGATGATGGATGAAGTGATTGAACTGATTAAAGATACTCAAGAAGATGATGGTTACCTTAGTACTTTTTACCAAATAGATGCACCTCAATTAAAATTTCGAAAGCTATTTGAAAGCCATGAGCTCTACTGTGCAGGCCATTTGATTGAAGCAGCCGTTGCGCATTACCAAGCAACAGATGATGATCGCTTAATTGAAGTTGTAAAAAAATACGTAGAATGTATTCAAACTCACTTTGGACCTGAGGAAGACAAAATCAATGGTGCAGACGGTCATCAAGAAATTGAGCTGGCGCTTGTTAAACTGTACGAAGTTACAAAGGATGAATCTTATTTAAAATTAAGTGAGTGGTTCCTTGAAGTTCGTGGTCAAGATCCTGACTTTTACAGAAAACAGATGGAAGAGAATATTGAACTGGGCTTAGACGATCGTGCGCCAATTATGATTAATAATGTCTATCATCAATCCCACAAGCCAGTGACTGAACAAACAGAAGCAGTGGGTCATGCAGTAAGACTCGTTTACATGGCTGCTGCTATGGCTGATGTGGCTTATCACACAAAAAATGAAAAACTTTTCAAAGCGGCTAAGCGAATCTGGAAAAATATTGTGAAAAAGAGAATGTACATCACGGGTGGAGTCGGTTCTACAGTTCACGGTGAAGCATTTACATTTGATTTCGACCTACCGAACGATACGATGTACTGTGAAACGTGTGCTGCTATCGGCCTAATGTTCTTTGCAAAAGCTATGATGAAAAATGAAGTTGATGCGGAATATGCACATGTCATGGAACGGGCCTTATATAACTCTGTTATCAGCGGAATGGCACTGGATGGAAAACATTTCTTCTATGTTAACCCACTTGAAGTCAACCCAGAAGCCAGCCAAAAAGATCCTGGAAAAAGTCATGTGAAATCAACAAGACCATCTTGGTTTGGGTGTGCTTGTTGTCCACCGAACATTGCAAGAACGCTCACTTCACTTGAAAAATATTTATATAGTGAAAAAGAAGATACCCTATACGTGAATATATTTATGGACCATTCAGGTAAAATCTCTCTGAACAATCAAGAAATTGAAATTGAACAAAAGGTTTCGTTTGAAGATGAAGGTTCGCTTGAGCTATCAGTAGATGCTCCAAAGGCCTTTACGCTCGGTATCAGAATACCAACATGGGCAAGTAATCTTTCAATTAAGCAAGATGGATCAGAAATAGATTTTGAAGTAGCTGATGGCTACGCGATGATTCCGGTAAATGAAAAAATCGTTTTAACGCTTAGTTTTGATGTTTCAGTGCTTATGCATCAGGCGCATCCTAAAGTTAGAGATGATTTAGGAAAAGTAGCGCTACAAAGAGGCCCATTTGTTTATTGTATGGAAGAAACGGACAACGAGTCAGACCTACATTTAATGAGATTGAAAAATCATATTCGTGCAGAAAAAGTTAGTGACTCGGTGTTAGGATCCCATGTTGCACTTAAAGCACAAGGTGAAAAAAGAGTCATTGATGAAGAGTGGGAAAACGTATTATATAGAACATACAAAGAACCTGTTTACGAAGAAAAAGATTTGACCTTTATACCTTATCATCTATGGGCTAACCGTTCAGTTGGTGAAATGATGGTCTGGGTATCTAAGAAGTAAGATCTGAATGAAGCCAGTCAATAAAGGTTAAACGAACATAGTAATGGCGGATTTGAAGTCTCTAGAAAAGACGATATTGCAATCTGGCACAGTCAGGGTTTGGATTGTGAATGGGTAGCTGTATTTAATTTAAATGACTATGCAGAAAATATAGAAATCGATTTTAGTGAAACCCTTCTTGAAGCAAAAGGTTCGGTCATTGATGTTTGGTCAGACGAATTGAAAGATTATCAAGAACCCACTAAATTAACCATCCAACCGCACGACGTAAAACTTTATAAAATCTCTAAATAATTTATAGTAAAAGGCGTAACAAATCCAAGTGAGAGACTTGGAGTGTTACGCCTTTTACTTATGGGTGTCATAAAAGCTAGTCTTCAATTACAAGGCCAAGTAACTGCATAAAGCCAAGGGCTTGTTCTCTATTCACAATAGCGCCTTTAATATCTTGAGTATTCACGACGATTTTTTCAAAAGTGGATGTTCTCAAATCGACACCGTTCAAAGAAGTGTTGGAAAAACGAATACCGGACATGTCGCATTCATCAAATTGAATGTTTTTCAGTTGGTTCTCGTAGAAATCACTTTCTTTCATCTGACAAGAAGTAAACCGAACATTTTTGTGTTTCGCATAAGCAAATCCAGACAAATCTAACATGCTTTGATTAAATTGAACATCTTCTAGAAAGCTTTCTCCGAAAGATATACCGTTCATTCTGCATTGTCTGAATTCGACTCTTTTTAAAGCCGATTCATCAATTTGAGCGTTAATACATTGGCAGTGATCAAAAAGGACATCTTTGAAATAAGCATTCGGCACACTGAATTGTTCAAAAAACACGTTTTTAAATATCATATTCTTGAATTCTACATTGCGCAGTGAATCTAGATGAATTGTGCAATCTTGAATCAGTACATGTTCTAATACGGGATCTTCGTAATCAAGAACCGCTTCAAAGTCAGCTTCTGGTAAATTCAGAGGAAGTTTTGGAGGAAGAATTTTTTTCATTATAATGGACTCCTTATGTCATTTAATTAAAATTAGTGTATCTCTTTCTTTAATCTGTTACAAGTAAGGATAATATTTGGTATAATGATAAGATAATGAATACTTTGACTGATCGTTCAACAAAAGACGACAAGTAACGTTTAAAACTGATTAAAGGATGACATGCATGTTCAAAAAGCAATTTTTCCCTGAGAGTACGATAAAAAGCTTAGCGTCGAATACGAACGTATTTGCTGAAGGATTAAAACTATCTGGTGATCAAGCGGTAAAGCTTACTTCAGTAAATGATAAGGAAAGCACTTTGGTATTTTCAGTTGAAGATGCTAAAAGCGAGCAGGTCAATCTTAGATTCTATCCAAATGGGGTGGCTAAGAAGTACCACTGTACCTGTGTTCCTTTTGAAAAAAATTCTGGAGCTTGTAAGCACGTAGTAGCAAGTATGCTTCAAGCCAATTTAGTACAACAAGATGACCTGAAAAAAGTATTGAAGTCTGCTTCGGGAGCTGCCCTTAAGGAACCGATGTTTTCCTACAAAAAAAGCGAAGAAGCACTCAAGCAGCTAATTCAAGTCTCAAAACAAGAAATTTCTAGACAAACAAATGATTATAAAAACCAATCTTTGAAATTTGAATTTATCCTAAATGTTAGTGGAACGGGTTATGCTTATGCGTACGACCTATATATGAAAGTCGGTCTGGATAGATTATACGTAGTTAAAAATATTCCACACGTCATTTCAGAGATCTTAGAAGGTCGTTCGTATGAATTTGGTAAAAACTTTACCTATGATCCCTATAAACATGGTTTGAATCCGGCAGACAGAAAAATGCTTGAGATCCTATATGACGTCTATCATTTAGTAAGGTCTGCGACACCTGTAGGCTATGCCAATTCTTATCAGAACAAGAGCGATATTGAAGTACCTTCAAGAAGTCTTAAAATGGTACTAAAAGCTCTGGAAAGAACGGATGGAGGCTTTGTTAGATTCGGCCGACCACCAAAACATCTGATGAAACTAAGTGATTTGGACAAAGTGCTGATCACGGATTCTTTTGAGCGATTCCCACTTAAATTCCAGTTAGAGAAGAAAGAGCAGCTGTATCACTTCTCCATTATGGAAGAAGATGTAGAGGAACTTGAAATGAACTTCCACAGAGGTGCAAACATTGTCGAATGGAATCATGAGTTTTTCTTCCTGACTTCGGAACAATATAAATTACTGAGCAACTTAATGGAAGTATTCAGTAAAAACCAACATGCACCTTTAGTAATGCGCTCTAGAGACCTAACGGAATTCGCCTCTACTGTGCTATCGCAGTTATCTTCGTTTTTAGATATCGAAGTCAATCAAGAAGTGCAACAAACTGTTTTCCGAGAAGAGTTGGTCGCACAATGTTATATCGATACATTAGATGACCAGTTACTAATTAGTCCAGTTTTTAAATACGGAGAACTAACGATTTTCCCGCTCAAAGATCAGCCAATCGATGAAGCAATGGAAAAAGTCGTGATCAGACAATTGATCAAAGAAGACGGACTGCTTAGACTAGCACATGAATGTTTAAGTACCGCAGTTGTTAGAGACGGACGCTGGGTGCTGGATTCATTAGATGAGTTAAGTGAGTTTCTCTATGAAAGTTTACCCATCATAGCTGAACAATTTGAAATCTTTATGTCTACGAATGCGAAGCAATTAGTCTATGAGCCAAGAACGGCGCCTTCTATTTCAATTGAATTAAATCGAAACTCTAATCTTCTGGATATCAACTTTGAAGCAGAAGATATTGAAGCGGATGATTTAAAAGAATTGATCAGACAACTCAACAACAACAAACACTACTACCGTTTATCGAACGGCAAGATTTTGAATTTAAAAGAAGAGAAGTTCAAGCAATTGAACGAAACCGTTCAGAAGATGGATATTGATACAGAAGATATTAAAGAGGAAATGACCGTACCCTTGTTCCAAGGGTTAACCGTACTCGAAGACTCTATTATCAATCAAGGGAATCAATTCAGGAAGCTAACGCAGCAATTGCTGGAACCACAGAGTTTGAATTTCGAGTTACCTAACGAGCTTCAAGCTGATCTTAGACCGTACCAGAAAACTGGATTCAACTGGCTTAAATCACTTGACCATTATGGATTTGGTGGTGTACTAGCGGATGATATGGGACTTGGGAAAACACTCCAAACCATCACATTCTTGCTTTCTAAAGTACAAGAAGTTGGCGGACAGTATTTAATCATTTGTCCTTCGAGTGTCTTGTATAACTGGCAGCACGAGTTTCAAAAATTCGCTCCAGGTATCCAAACGATTCTAGTAGCAGGTTCTATAGAAGAACGAGAAGCCGCTATCCGTCAATCGATTGACGAAGAAATCCCAGTGCTCATTACGAGCTATCCATTGATTCAAAGAGATTTTATCTTGTATAAAGATCATGACTTCAAAACGATTATTTTGGATGAATCTCAAAATGTGAAGAACAGTTCAGCTAAAACGACTCAAGCTGTGATGCATTTGAAAGCTGATACAAAATTTGCTTTATCTGGAACACCGATCGAAAATAACCTTGGAGAGTTATGGTCACTATTTTCTATTGTTCAACCTGGACTGTTTAAAAACAGGAAAGCTTATAAACAGACAACGCAGAGTCGTATTGCAGCTAAAATTCGTCCTTTCGTATTAAGACGACTGAAACGCGATGTATTGAGTGATTTACCTGCTAAAACAGAGACAACGGAATATATTGAATTATCACCTGAACAAAAACGCATCTATCAGTCTCAATTAACGATGATACGTGAAGAAGTCAAAGGGATGATTCAAGAGAATACATTTGAAAGAAATAGAATTCGAGTGCTTGCTGGGATGACAAGGTTAAGACAGATCTGTTGTGATCCATCACTGATTTCTTCAGACTTTGAAGGAGATAGTTCTAAGCTCGAGCGATTACTAGAATACCTTGAAGAAGCAAGACTAAATGGAAAACGTGTTGTCTTATTCTCTCAATTCACATCAATGTTAAGTATTATAAAAGAACGATTGGACAAGCAAGAAGTGGATTATCACTATCTTGACGGTCAGACTAAAAATGAAGACCGATTAAAACTAACGACCCGATTTAATATGGGAGAAAAAGATTTATTCCTGATTTCACTTAAAGCAGGCGGGACTGGATTGAACCTTACTGGTGGAGATACGGTTATCTTGTATGACTCATGGTGGAACCCAGCCATTGAAGACCAAGCAGCGGATCGTGTACATCGATATGGGCAGAAAAATGCTGTTCAAGTTATCCGTTTAATTGCTACGGGTACAATTGAAGAAAGAATCAATGAGTTACAAGCGAAAAAACGTGAGTTAATTGATGATGTCATTGAAACCGGAAATGAAAAAACGATTACGAGTCTGTCAAAAGACGAAGTATTGAATTTGTTGAACGATTAAAAAAGTTTTATGCCTTTGAGAGTGTATTTGGTTGTATAACCTTATCATTCGGCATAAGATACATTTATCAATCATTAAGAATGATCTCAAAAAGAAGGTGTGTTAAGTGAAAAATGAATCAATAGCTTTAGAGCTACCACCTGAAGAGTCGATCATGCTTGAAAAAAAAGCCAACAAAAAGAAAAATGGATTCAAGTATCTTGGTGGTACAATTATCCTTACAAATGGTGCCCTTTATTTTAATCCACAAAAAAATGCGTCCTCCTATGATATCACGCGAATTCCGCTGACAGATGTTCATGTCTTGAAAAAGGGTGTTTCAATAGGCCTGATTCCGAATAGAATCATCGTTGGAGATAATCAGGGAACGGAACATGTATTTGTTGTAACGAATCGAAATCAATTTTACGAAGCAATAGAAACGCAATTAAGTCATAAAATTTCAAAAGACTAATTTAGGAGCAACAACTTCATCTGAGGTTGTTGCTTTTTGATTTAATCGATTCAGTTAATTCACAATTGTTCCTGTGGTATACTGGTGTATAAGGACAAGCGTACTGGAGGTAAATTTTGAAAGAAAAAATCATCATCATAGTTGGACCAACTGCAGTTGGAAAAACAAGTTTAAGTTTGGAACTTGCTGAAACCTTTAATGGAGAAATCATTAGTGGAGACTCGATGCAAGTTTATAAATCACTAGATATCGGAACAGCAAAAGCTACGCAGGAAGAAAGAAACAGAGTGAACCATTACCTTATTGACGAAGTAGAACCTGATAAACCTTATACAGTTTCTGATTTCAAAGAAAAAGCTACGAAAGATATTCAGGACATCATAGCTAAACATAAGGTTCCTATTATAGTTGGTGGAACAGGTTTATATATAGAATCTCTTTTATATGATGTCTCCCATGGTGGAGAAGCAGCACCAGACCTTGCTTATCGAGAAAAAATGGAACAGCTTGCTTTAAATGAGGGAAATCTAGCGGTTTGGGAGAAGTTGAAATCAATTGATCCAGTAGCTGCAGAGATGATTCATCCAAATAATTTAAGAAGAGTGATACGTGCACTTGAGGTTTACCAGACCACAGGTGTCTTGTTCTCTACATTACAAAAAGAAAAGTCAGATAAAGAGCCTCTTTTCGATGCGTATATCATCGGTTTAACAACAGATCGGGCACTCTTATATAAAAGAATCAATCAAAGAGTGGAAGAAATGGTAGAAAATGGTTTGATGGAAGAAGCTGAACAATTGATTCAAACGGTTCCTGAAGATGCGCAAAGTGTGAAGGGCATCGGCTATAAAGAATGGATCCCTTACTTTCAGAAGAAGTGTACTTTAGAACACGTTATAGACTCAATCCAGCAGAACTCCAGAAGATATGCAAAACGTCAGTTAACGTGGTTTAGAAATCGTATGAAAATTGATAGCTGGTGGAATCTAGTAGAAGAACCAGAGAAAATGGACCAGATTAAAAGGGAACTTAAACTATTTTTAGGATGTGAGTAGATGAAACAGGAAGAAGAATACGAAAAAGTCGTTGTAGTTGGTATTCAGACAAAAGAAACAGATAATCAATTTAGATATTCTCTGGATGAATTAAAACAACTAGTAGAAAATGCTGGTGGTAAAGTTGTCGGAGATTTGACTCAAAAAAGAGATCGTCAAGATGCTAAGACTGTTATCGGTAAAGGGAAATTGAATGAGTTAAAACATTTAAGTGAAGAAGTTGAAGCTTCTACGATCGTTTTCAACCAGGAACTTTCTCCTAGAAATGTTAGAAATATTCAAGAGGAAGTGGAAGCCAAAGTCATTGATAGAATACAAGTGATCTTGGATATCTTTGCTTTAAGAGCACAAAGTAAGGAAGGTAGACTGCAAGTGCAACTAGCGCAATTGTCTTATCTATTACCTAGGTTAGCTGGACAAGGAGTGAACATGTCTCGTTTAGGTGCCGGTATTGGAACACGTGGACCAGGAGAAACGAAATTGGAGACAGACAGACGTCATATCCAGAATCAAGTGACGGATATTAAACAAGAACTAAAAAAAATTGAGTCTCACCGCGAACGTAGTAGGGAACAGAGAAAACAAAGTAATGTCTTTCAAATTGGTTTGATTGGGTATACAAATGCTGGTAAATCAACGATTTTGAATATGACCACGGATACAGGAACATATGAGAAAGATCAGTTGTTTGCTACTTTGGATCCTTTAACGAGACAAGTAGAACTACCTTCAGGTCTTAAATCAACGATGACCGATACGGTCGGCTTTATTCAAGACTTGCCTACACAACTCATTGAATCTTTTCAGTCTACACTAGAAGAATCAAAAGAAGTGGACTTGCTACTTCATGTAGTGGATGCTGCTGAAGAGAACATCTTAGGTCACGAGCAGACTGTACTCGACCTTCTTAAGGAACTGGGAATGGACAGTATTCCCCGTCTAACGGTCTATAATAAAAAAGATTTAGCGGATGAACATTTCCAACCGAGTCTTTATCCAAATGTCGTTATTTCAGCGAAAGATCCAGATGATATTGCAGTTTTGTTTGAACAGATTGAAAAGAGTATCAAAGAACAAATGCTACCTTATTCAGTTGAGATTTCTAATGCACGAGGCGACTTACTAGTGCAACTCAGAAATGAAACTATCATAAAAAAACAACACTATGATGAGGAAAAGCAAAAGTATCATGTAGAGGGATTTGCACGTCCAGATTCACTATGGCACAGAAGATGATTCAAAATAGCATAAAAAAACTTAGAGAGCTAGGAAATCATCCAACTCTCTAAGCTTTCTTGCACTCATTTGCTCTTATTTTCAAATGTAAGTTACGCAAAAGAAATTGCATTATTTGATTTATGTAAATTATAGGTGATTTTAGTGTTTCGTTTTAAATAACAAGCTTAATTGGGTTCAACTCCATACGATTATGAAGAAGGTTATTAAATCATACTTAGAAAGAGTGAGCCAGTTATGATGTTCAAACATAATCTTCAAAGTGAAAAAAAGACTCTATTTAATAGATGAAAGAACTCTCGAAATCGGTTGATTGGGTTTCAAAACTTATTACGATCATTTCAGAACAATCAGATGCCACAAACAATGCCTTTATTCGAAATGACCATAGTTTAGACTAAGTTCATTCTAACTGTGTATCTACGTTAAATACGCTTGAACAGTTGAAACATAATATTTCCACAGTTGATCAGGATATTCAAAATATTGAAACCATTTTAGAAGTCATTTTAGAAATCGCTGAAAAGACAAACCTCTTGTCAGTTCCATAAACAAAACAATAGAATTCACCGGTATTATCGAGGAAAAGAAAGATAGTGTGGTTTCGGCGATCTCTGAAATAGCTGAGACGGCTGAGGAAACCTCTTCTAGTACGGAAGAAGTCTCTGCCAATACTGAGGAAATCTTAGCTACTATGGATGGATTTTTATCGACTATTCATCATTTAAAGAATCTATCAGTAGATTTAAAAAGCTCTACCAGCCAGTTCATAATCAAGTAATAGATTATGATATTTGAACGATTGCTAAGATCGACTAGCACACCATTGTGTAGTCAATTGTGACAGTTCTCTAAAATGTATATTATTTTACCCAATTGAATATAAACTTTTAAGAATACTTACCGATAGTAACTAAAGTCAGTTAAGTATTCTTTAAAGTATTATAAAATCTGTGCGCACAGCGTATTTAAAGGAGTTCGTTGAATTAATGGAAAAAATGAATGAACAATGGAACAGAGTAAAGCAGAATATCCGTAAAATCGATTGGTCAAAGTTTAAGATTTCCAAACAAAATCAAAGCAAAACAGACCACAAGAGCGTTCGATGGCCCATTACTTTTATCTTGACCATAGTAATGTTGATTCCCGTATTATTAACATTACTTTTTACATACATACAGACAACAAATATCTTAACGGAGCGTATTGAAGAACAAGAAAGACAAATCACGACCAATATTGTTAGTACGATCAATAGTGCAGCAATAGCAGCAGAGTCAACTGTTGAACGACTCGCGATGGATTCAATTTTGAATCAAGTTTCTTCTGGTGTTGATGGCGCAAAATCAGATCTTAACTCACGTCTTCAATACATATCTTCTGGGAATAGATATATTGCCGATGCTTACTATATTGCTACAGGTGCAGAGCCGGATTATGTCTCAACGGTTTCATTGAATGGAACGGGTGCTTTATCACAAACACTACCCTGGCTAACAGCGGCATCGGAATCTGCGGGATTAATGTGGTCAGCTCCATATGAATTGAACAATAAAACGCGCATGACGGTTTCTAGACCATTAATTGCTGGAAGAGAAGTCATTGGTGTCCTAGCAGTCGATTTAGATCTTGAGACAATCAAAACAGACGTTAAAAATGCAGAAATCGCTGACACAGGTTCTATTCAGATTTTTACCGATGAAGGAGTTGCTATTGCTTCACCTGACGAATCTATTATTGGTGAAAATTTTGGAAATGACCCGTTCTTTGTTTCAGCTAAAGCCTCAAGCGTTGAGAACCCAACAGGTTTTATCCAAGACAAAACAGTCAACAATGAAAAATTTGGCATATATTATGAAAGCTTAAACTCATTAGGATTGAACATATTTGGTATGGTAACCGCTGATGAAATGCAAAATGAAATCAGTGCACTAAATAAAATGATGCTTTTCATCACAATTTTCACGATTATCCTTGCAGCTGTCATTGCTTATCTTTTCTCAAGTATATTAATGTCGATTGCACGTTCATTAATGAACTCTTTCAGTCAAATTCGGGATGGCAAACTGACACACCGCCTAAAATACAAAGAACTTGTTCATATTCAAAATCCTTTTACAAGATTTACCAATAAAGATTCGAAAATTAAAGATGATCAAGTAAATCCAGCAGATTCAGACCTTGATCCAAAAGGAAATGAACTACATCAAATTGCGATTGTGTTCAATGAAACGATGGAAACATTTGAAGAAACCATTGCAGTGATCCAAGGAAACAGCTTGAATGTCTCTGAAATGGCGACTTCTTTAACCGAGTTATCTGATCAAACAAGTCGAGCGACTGCCGAGGTTGCACAAACGATCTCGGGTGTTGCTGAAGCAACAAGTACGCAGACACAAGACACTGAAGAAACAGCAAACCAGATGAATGAGCTTTCAGTTGCTTTAAATGATATCAATGATGCTGTTGGTAAAATGGGCGAGCATGCAGATACAACAATGGTCTTGAATGGTAGCAATACCTTTGCGACACAAGATGTCGATGCAAACTGGAAAACAACTTTGTCTACAATCAATGGATTGAAAGTTCAAATTGAAGAAGTGGATGGAGATATTCAAAATATTGAAGGTATCGTCAATGCGATTACCAATATTGCTAAGAAAACAAACTTGCTTGCACTGAATGCTTCCATAGAAGCAGCACGTGCTGGTGAAGCCGGTAGAGGGTTCGCTGTAGTAGCTGAAGAAATTAGAAATCTTGCTGAACAGAGTGCACAGTCTTCTAAAGACATTCAGAATATCATTCATATGGTTCAAAGCAAATCTACGAACATGGTTGAACACTTGGAAGAAACGAATCAAGAAAGTGCTGTTCAAACTGAGAAAATTGGCGAAGCATTAACGGCTTCTGAAAATGTTGCAAGCTCACTTGAACAACTCGTTGCGAGTATGATTGTCGTCATGCAGTCATCCTCTGTAATTAATCAACGTAAAGATGAAGTTGTCTCACAATTAGAGAATATTGCTGCTTCAGCAGAAGAAAATTCTGCTGGAACACAAGAAGTTTCAGCGAATGCTGAAGAAATACTTGCAACGATGGAAGACTTCTCAGCACATATCAAGAATTTGGAAAGTGTTGCAGATCATTTGAAGGAATCAGCTAAACGCTTTGAAATTAAATCATCACAAGCAACAGTGAATTTGGAAGAAGATGAAACAGATCTGAATCCGCAGCTCGTTTAACATGAAAAAGAGGAATGAGGAACTGTAATGAATAAACACATATTATTTAGAGTTGGAGAACAAAACTATGCGATCTCTATAGCTGAAACGGATAGAGTCGTCCACATAGAGAACTACACAATTGTACCGGATGTATCCTCTTATATTATTGGCATGCAAGATATTGAAGGTACGATCGTTCCTATGATTGATTTATCTGAGCGATTCTTTAAACAACGGTTAGAGAATTTTGATCAAACAGATACAGTGGTCGTGAAATGGAAAGAAGAAAAGATCGGCTTAACAGTAAACGAAGTCCTTGCTGTTGAAGACTTCAATGAAGATCAAATATCAACAAAAGAAGCTACAGGAGAGAAAAAAGATGGTGTTTCAACCTCTTATATTTCTGCCTTTGTACAAACTAAAGATGGGATCGTACCGATTTTAGATCCTCACGCGTTGTTTAGTGCTGATCAGGCAGAGGAAATGCAGGCGTTACTTGCCATTAACCATATACAAAGCTAAAGTAATCGCTTAGTAGAATAACGGAGGAAAAGACCATGTCTGAACAAGTGAAGGTAGGCATTTCAGATTATAAAATTTCTGAGCCGCCCAATCATTTAGTGACTATTGGACTCGGTTCATGCATAGGGATTGCTTTACACGAACCGATTACGAAAAAAGGTGCATTGATTCATATCATGCTACCTGAAAGTGAAGGATTCAAAGATACGACAAAATGGGAAAAATTTGCAGACTTGGCGATACCAAGAGTTGTAGAACAAATCCAAAAAGAAACGGGCAAAAAGAAACTAATCGCTAAAATTGCTGGTGGCGCTAGTATGTTTAAATTTAACAATCAAAACGATACAATGCAGATTGGAAAAAGAAATACGTTAGCAGTTGAAAAGACCTTGAATGAACTAAAAATCCCCATTTTAGGAGACCACACAGGTGGAAAGATGGGTCGTTCAATGTTTGTTGATCTAGAAACGTTTGAAGTGACTGTACGGATGGTCAACCGTGAACTGCATATATTATAGTCCTGCGAATACCGCAAGAGGGAACAAGTAAAGGATGCTGGAAAATGTCGATAAAAATAATGGTCATTGATGACTCGGCATTCATGCGTAGGATAATGAGTCATACCCTTCAGGAGATTGAAGGTGTAGAAGTACACAGCCTCGTCAGTTGTGGTAAAGAAGCAATTGAAAAACTGAAACAACCTTTTCCTGACCTGATTACAATCGATGCCCAGGTGCCTGATTTAAATGAAACAAACGAACTCAAAAAACTCATTCAAAAACACGCTATTCCAGCAGTAATGATCAGTTCATCAGACAGTAAAAAAGAAACAACCCTTAAAGCGCTAGAAATGGGTGCAGTTGATTACCTTCAAAGACCGCAGGAACTAAATAGAGACTGGGGAATCTTTCAAGAACGTTTAGAAAAAAAGATTCAGTTGTTTACAAAACCAAAAAATCAACTAAATAAACTACCTAATAAAAAGATAAGACAAAAAACCAGTAACTTTACTTTACCTGTAGAAGCCATTGTTATAGGAGCTTCAACTGGTGGACCCAAAGCACTGGTAGAAGTTATAAAGATGTTACCACCAAAAATTGAGATTCCAGTATTTATTGTCCAACATATGCCAAAAGGCTTTACAACTTCTTTCGCTAATCGACTGGATTCAATTGCTGCTTTAACTGTTTTAGAGGCAGAAGATGGACAGAAAATACAAAAAGATACGGTTTATCTAGCACCTGGAGGTAAACATATGTTGTTAGATGGTGACAAGATATTGTTGACTGAAGAAGATAAAATACATGGCGTTAGGCCGGCAGTTGACTATCTTTTTGAAACAGCTGCCATAAAATATGGCCATCACCTTGTCGGAGTTGTTTTGACAGGGATGGGTAATGATGGTGCAAAAGGAAGCAAAGCAATTAAAGAAAACGGCGGATATATAATTACACAGAATCAGGAGACATCGGTTATCTACGGTATGCCTAGAAACGTTGAGGAAAAAGGCTATTCTGATAAGGTAGCAAGCCTGTACGATATCGGTGATATCCTAAAAAATATGATTGGATGACAATAAAATATGGCGACATTAAATTTTGACTTTTTCTATGAGTGGGTCTTGAGCAATTTGAACATAAACTTGAATGCCTATAAAGAGAAACAACTGCAAAGAAGAATCGGTACAATTATGAAACAGTCAGGTGCAACGACTCTTGAAGAATATGCAAAAAATATCTCTAAAGATGAAATACTTAAAAAACAATTTCTGGATTATATAACGATTAACGTTACAGAGTTTTTTAGAAATAAGGACTTATTTGATAACTTTGAATTAATGATCAATACGCACTTATCACCTAAATTTAAAGAACTGAAAATTTGGAGTGCTGCTTGTTCTATCGGAGCAGAACCATATTCACTAGCAATGATCGCACAAAAAAATAATATCAAATTAAAACAAAAAATCATTGCTACAGATATTGACCGTACGATACTTGATCGTGCTGCAAAAGGGTATTACAGAGACAACGAATTAAAAAACGTTTCATTAATAGATAAAAATACGTACTTTGATTTAAAAGATGGTTACTACTGTATTCAGAACGCGATCAAACAAAAAGTTCAGTTCAAGCAGCATGATCTCGTTCAAGATAAATATGAAAAAGGGTTCCACGCAATCATCTGTAGAAATGTGACTATTTATTTTAAATCAGATGTCAAAGACGATATCTATATGCGCATGGCAGACTCTCTTGTTACAGGTGGATTACTATTTACTGGCGCAACGGAAACTATTTATCAGCCTGAAAAGTATCAGTTAAGAAAAATCGCATCATTTATCTATGAAAAAATAGAATAATTTACGAAAGAAGGAGGAGATGAGTATGGAAGATAACAGCGCCTACCGCGATCTGTTCTTTGAAGAAACAGATACGAATTTAGAAATATTAAACGAAGAAGTCTTAAGACTAGAACAAAACCCAGAAGATACGGAAATCATTGACTCAATCTTCCGCGCTGCCCATACGTTAAAAGGTATGGCCGCAACGATGGGCTACAATACAATGGCAAAGCTGACTCACTCTGTTGAGAATGTGTTTGAATTATTTAAATCCAAAACAGCTAAAGTAGATACAGGAACTATTTCGTTGATCTTCGATTGTTTAGATACGCTTACAGACATCGTTGAAGCCTTAAGAGCTGGTGAAAGTGATGAGTTAGATATTTCAGCACTTGTTGCAAGACTTGAAGCTGTCTCGAGTGGATCAGAAGTATCTAGTGAATCGACTACTGAAGAAACTCAGTCAGACAAAATGGATTTAATCTTAGAAAAATTAGATCCGTCTGATCTAACCGTGATCGAGCAAGCAGAACAAGCGGATTACAAAGCATTCGTTATTGCGGTCAAAGTGGATAAAGATAGCTTTATGAAAGCTGCCAGAGCCTTTCTGGTCATCAATAAATTGGAACAAGAAGGCGATATTATTCACACAGAGCCTTCCGCGGATAAAATCGAAGAAGGCGAGTTTGAAGAACATTTTAAACTCCTACTCTTAAGCAAGCAAGAGGAATCAACTTTAAAAGAACAAATTCTTGAAACGAGTGAAATTGAAGAAGTCTTAATCAAACCGTTTGAGCAAGCACCTAGCATTGAAGAAGAGGCTCAACCAGCTAGCAAAGAAGTTGCTGCTCAAACAACAATCGTTCCTTCTGAAGCAGAAGCAAAAACTGCTGCACCGAAAAAATCTATTTCCAAACAAACGATTAGAGTGGATCTATCCAGACTAGATCAGTTTATGAACCTAGTTTCTGAACTGGTTATCCATAGAACGAGACTTGAAGATCTAACGGAAAAAGAAAAACTTCAAGAATTAACAGAACCCCTAACAGAAGTTGGACGGATTACGACAGAGCTTCAAGAACTTGTTTTACAGTTACGGATGCAGCCGTTCAATGTCGTCTTGCAGCGTTTCCCAAGAATGCTTAGAGATTTGGCTAATGAACTGGGTAAAGAGATTCAACTGGTTACTGAAGGGGAAGATACTGAACTAGACAGAACGGTTATCTCTGAAATTGGCGAGCCGATCATCCACCTTTTAAGAAATTCAGCTGACCACGGTATCGAAATGCCAGATGAAAGAGAAAAACTTGGTAAACCAAGAGTTGGGACAGTTAAACTAGCTGCTTATCCAGAAGGTAATAGAGTAGTTGTTACCCTTTCAGACGATGGTAAAGGGTTGAACCCTCAAATGATTAAAGAAAGTGCAGAAAGAAAAGGGATTGATACAACTGGACTTTCTGATGAAGACCTTCAACAATTGATCTTCCATCCAGGATTTTCAACCGCTGCGAAAGTAACGGGGATTTCTGGACGTGGAGTAGGCATGGATGCTGTTAAAGAAAAGATTTCTAGTCTGAATGGAACGATCGAAACGATCAGTGAAGTGGGCAAAGGGACTACATTTAAAATTGTTCTTCCGCTTACTCTTTCAATCATTCAATCGCTTCTCGTTCGCTCTGGTGGAGAAACCTTTGCAATGCCTCAAGCCATTATTGATAAGGTGAATCGTTTTGAGGAAGAAGAAGCGATTCAAGTACATCAAAACGAGGTATATCGTTACAACGATACGACGATACCGATTACACGTCTGACAAGAGCCTTGAATCTTGAAGAAACAGATGATCGTAATGCGCATATCATTATCGTATCTATTGGTGATGAAAAACATGGATTGGTTGTAGATGAGTTAGTTCAGCAAAAAGAGATTGTCATCAAAAAACTCGGAAAAGAACTCGGTGAAATGAAACAATTTCTCGGAGCAACAATCATGGGAGACGGGAGTATTAGTCTGATTCTTGATATCACTTCAATCTGTAAAGAAAGAAGGGAAGTTAGACAATGAGCCTTGACGAATCACTACTTCGATTAGATGCTTTACAAGAAATGGTCAATATCGGTGGAGGAAATGCTGCAACAAGTTTATCTAAACTGATTGAACGAAAAGTTGAAATGGATGTTCCAACACTTGAAGTCATGAATTATGATGACGTTTATCAGAAAATTCGTGGCGAAGAAGAAGTGGTTAAAGCGGTATTGATGAATGCACTCGGGGATGAAGACGAATACGGAATTTTCCTATTTGTAGTCGATCCTGAAGATGCTGATCAGTTAGCTAAAATGATCATGCCAGAAGGAATCGAATTAACGGACGAATTAATCGATTCTTCTATTTCAGAGCTAGTTAACATATTAGTTCACTCTTTTATAACGGCTGTCATGAAGATAATCGATACAATGATTATTTCTACAGTACCGATTATGGTGGAAGATATGTTTGGTTCGATTGTAAGTAGTGTCTATATGGAACAACAACAGTATGATGACAACATTTTTATCATAAAAAATGAATTTTATAGTCTTGGACACAAAATTGAAGGAAGTTTGTATTTTGTACCCAAGCCTGGTGTGTTAGAATTATTATTGCGTCGATTAGGCGTATAGGATTGAAGGGAGAAATTTAAAAATGGCTAAACGTGTATTAATTGTTGATGACGCAGCATTCATGCGTATCAAACTAAAAGATATTTTAGAAAAAAATGGATATGAGGTAGCAGCAGAAGCACAAAATGGTGTTGAGGCTGTTGAGAAATTCAAAGAAACTCAACCGGATTTAGTGACTATGGATATCACTATGCCAGAAAAAGATGGCGTTGAAGCACTTAAAGAAATCAAACAACTTGATCCAAATGCAGTTGTTTTAATGTGTTCAGCAATGGGTCAGCAGTCTATGGTTATGGATGCGATTCGTGCAGGAGCTATTGATTTCATCGTAAAACCTTTTGATACAGAACGCGTTATCAAAGCTTTAGATAAAGCTAGCCAGTAAACACATAAAACGGTGAAGATGTGCATTCAAAAAATTGTCACACCTACACCGTTTTATTGTATCTAGAATAAGTATAATAAGGAGGGACGAAGTCATGCAGGTAATTGTATTTCGTCTAGGAGAAAGAACTTACGGCTTTTCCACTGATAGAGTAGAAGAAATTACGACAATTCTTTCAACGACTAAAGTGCCACATGCACCAGAGTGGACTGTGGGTCTAGTGAACTTAAGAGGACAAGTCATGACATTAGTTGATCTTGATAAACTTTTGAATGAAACGAGTTCTACTGAAGAAGACTGGTACAAAAACACCATCATCATACATACTGAAGAGAACCCTATCGCATTAAAAGTAGGTCCAGTGATTGGTGTAACCGATGTTGAAGAAAATGAATTTCAATTAAGTGGGGAAGAAGAATCTGTCATTTCTGGATATCTATCTGTTTACGACAGTATCGTAAGCGTTATTGAATTGGATCAGATCTTTAAGGAGAAAGAGGAAGTATAATGAGCCAACAAGTCCTGTCACAACAAGAAATTGATGCATTGTTGGATGCAATGGACAGTGGCGAAATTGATACAGAACAAATGGTAGAGGAACTGGATTCCCCTAAAGTAAAACCGTATGATTTTCGTCGACCTGTTCGTTTGTCAAAAGAATATCTATCAACAATTACGATGGTATTCGAAGACTTTTCCAAAATTGCAGTCAATTTGTTGTCTACCCAACTAAGAAAGCCCGTAGATATAAAAATTGCGGCAATTGAGCAAGTATCGTTCGATGAATTCGTTCATTCCGTGCCAAGTTTTACCTTAATGGGTATTTTTCAAAGCAAACCACTTAGTGGGATGCAGATTATAGAAATCAATCCTCAGTTCAGTTTACAAATGGTCGAACTCCTTTGTGGATTCGGCGAATTATCAGATGAAATTTTACCATCAGATAAAGATAGTTTCACAGATATCGAAAGAGCTATTTTAGAAGATGTTACGACTTCATTCTTGCGTTCTTTTGAAACGGCCTGGAAAGAAATTACAGAACTAAAAGTTGAATTAGAATATACGGAAACGAATCCGCAATTACTACAGACAATGTCTCCAAATGAACCTGTCTTACTTGTTACATTCTCGGTTACACTTGATGAACAAAAGACTTTTATCAATATGTGTGTACCTTACATATTCTTTGAGGACATGCTGGACAAATTGAGTTTCCGCAACTGGTTCCATTCAGGTAAAGAATTCGATTCTTCTGAGAGAGGTCAGATTTCTAAAAACCTTGAACAGGTTCCGTTGAATCTGGAAGTCCTACTAGGTGAGTCTCACATGACGATTTCTGATTTCCTTGAAATGGAAGAAGGCGACATTATACAGTTGAATGAGAAGACATCAAAACCATTAACGATGTATGTTGAAGACAAGCCATATTACAAAGTGAAACCAGGAATGATCGAGGATCAACTGGCAGTAGAAGTTATGAAGTTTATGGGAGGAGAGAGTACCGATGAGTAGCGGTCAAATGTCACAAGAAGAAATCGATGCATTGTTAAATGGCACAGGTCCAGTGGATACGGCTGTAGCGGAAGAAGAAACAGCCTCTGTTGACCATAGTATTCCACAAGAAACAAAAGACATATTAGGAGAAGTTGGAAACATCTCTATGTCTCAAGCTGCTACGACACTTTCTCAATTGTTAAATCGTACGATTAAAATCACGACACCTGTTGTTTCTGGTGTTACGTTAAAACAAATTATTGATGAATGTGAAGTACCAAAAGTCGTTACAACGATTGGATTCAAAGAAGGATTAGTCGGAAACAACGTCTTAATGATTGATGTTGAAGATGCTGTCGTTATTGCGGATCTTATGATGGGCAATGATGGTAAAGGTGTAGAAGGTAAAGAATTCACTGAGTTGGAACTGAGTGCAGTTGCTGAAGCGATGAACCAGATGATGGGGACGGCTTCTACGGCAATGGCGACGATGTTCAGTAAACCAATAGATATCTTGCCTCCAAACGTTGAAGTATGGCAAAGCCCAGAAGAAGCCACTTTGGAAAACATTACAGATGAAAGTACGATTTGTAAGATTTCTTTCCAACTAAGTGTGGAAGGATTACTAGAAAGTGAAATCATGCAGATTTTACCTCTTGAAACAGCGAAGGAAATCGTTGAAATCATGCTTGGTGATGAAGCTGAGGTCGTTCAAGGTCGTGAGCAAGAAGAAGTGGTCGCTGAAACGCCAGCGCCAGCTGTTGCCCCCGTTCCTAAAGCGCCGAAACCTCAGGAATCAGTCAATGTTCAAAAGCCTAAATTCCAAGATCTAGAACAAACTGGAGCAAAATCTTCTCCAAGGAACCTTGATTTAATCATGGATGTACCACTAGATTTCAGTGTTGTCTTAGGTAAAAGTAAAAAGACCATCAAAGACATATTGTCATTAGGTACAGGCTCAGTTGTTGAACTAGACAAGATGACGGATGAGCCACTAGAAATATATGTAAATGGCAAACTGATTGCAGAAGGCGAAGTTGTTGTTATCAACGAAAGCTTTGGTATCAGAATTACAAATATTTTAAGCAAAGAACAACGCATTACTCATTTAAATTAATCAATAGATTCAAAGACACGGACTTGTTTCGTGTCTTTTTTTGTCCACTTTAAACTGATCGTCTTTTAAGATATACTATTGAAGTTAAACATTTTAGTAATTAGGCTTAATAATTTATTTTGTCTTCCGATAATAAGTAATGTATAAAACTCTATATGAGTAATGAACTCGAAACATATTCTTTATTTAAAAATAAACTAAAAGAGGCGATCATGATGAAAATCAATAACCAACACAAAAGCTATTTAAACTCAATCAATCAAACAAAATCAGGACAGTCTGCTAAACAAACAAAATCTGAAGAAACCCCTAAAAACCAATCACCAGTGCAAGTGAATATTTCTAAAGAAGCACAAGCTTTACATGATGCAGACAAAACCGTTTTTTCTGAAAAAGTACAAGCAATTAAAGATGCTATTCAAAATGGTGATTATGAAGTAGATGCTAGTAAAATTTCTTCAGAACTAGTGCGCACGATTCAGTCACAAAAGGAGCAATAAAGCATGTCTAAAACAGAACAAGTTTTAGCGAAAATGACTGAACTAAAAAATCTTTTAATCGAAGAGCGAGCAGTCTTGATCCAAAATGATGGCGAGAGACTGCTTGAATTGATTTCAACTAAAGAAGAGATCATGTTAACTTTAACAGATTTTGATGAAAGTGAAATTGAGTTAGATCAGTTAAGTTCAATTACCGGAGAAATCAAGGAACTTCAAGAAACAAATCTGATGTTGACAGAACAGTCAATGAGCTTCACAGAGCAATTGATATCAAGTATTCAAAATAACGTTACAAAGAAAAATACTTATTCAAAAACAGGGACATTCGAGAAATCAGGACAGACCGCATTTCTAGACCAGTCTTTATAAGGAGTACATACAAATGTCAGGATTATTCGGTACACTAAACACCGCAACAAGTGGATTAAAAGCCCAGCAAAATGCATTACAAACCATTGGCCACAACGTGTCTAACATGAATACACCAGGTTATTCAAAACAACGCGTGAATCTTCAGACAAACATTGCGCAACAAGTAGCCGGCGTTGGTCAAGTTGGAACAGGCGTACAAGTCGGTAGTATTTCACGTATGCAAGATCAGTTTATTAATACTCAATTGATGAATGGCTATTCTACTACAGGTAAACATCAGTCACTGTCTGATACGATCGGCCAACTAGAAGCAACTTTCAATGAACCATCTGCCACAGGGCTTGCGAATCAAATTTCAGAAGTATTTAATGCATGGACTTATTTAGCATCTAACCCGGAACAAGCCGCTTCCAAAACGATGCTCGTTCAAACAAGTGAAACCTTTGTAGATACTGTTAAACATATGTCTAACTCTATGGATGCTTTAAAAAGAGATACGATTCAAGGCTTAGATAAATCAGCAGTTGATGCAAACTCTACCTTAAAACAATTGGAGGACTTGAACCAGCAAATCTGGCAAGCTTCTGTTAGAGGATTCGCACCAAATGATTTGCTAGATACACAAGATCAACTTGTGAACAAATTGGCGAGTCAAGGAAATATCACAGTTGAGAGAGATAAGTACAATCGTGTAGCTGTTTCAATGGACGGCCAAAATTTATTAGATGCAAGTTCTCGTAAAGAGATTCAAACAATTACAAGTATGAATGAAGCAGGACGTCCTGTGTTATCTGATGGAACAGTACTTGAAGTGGAAGCTGAAGTTGGTCAATTTGTAGTGAAGTCAAACACAGATGCTACAGCAACTTTTAGTCCAATCAATTTAGAATCAGGTGCAGTGAAAGGAACACAAGAAGCCCTTTCCGTCATTAATAATATGCAAAATGATTTAAATGAATTTGTTTCTAGTTTTGCGAATGCAGTGAATATGATTCATAGTGATAATGGTACAGGAAGAGAGTTCTTCACTCTTACAGAAGAAAATGCTTCTTCAACTATTCAGATAAATCAGGAAATTAGAAATGATAACAATCTTGTCGTGACAGGGAAATCGACTGATAATTTAGTTGCTGGTGATGGTTCTAGAGCTCAATTGATTTCTAGTTTAAAAAACACACCGATTCCTAGTGGGAATGACTGGTTCAAATCAGATACGATGACGATTGAACCGGGAAATGGAAGTAACTCCACACTTTTCAGTAAATATAACAGTATGGTAACCAATATGGGTATCATCAAACAACAATCAGATAACATGCTGGATACGCAAGAAGGATTGATGGCATTACTAGAACAACGACGCGAATCTGTATCAGGTGTAGACATCAATGATGAAGTTGTCGATATGATCAAGTACTCAAGTGCTTTCCAAGCGAACTCAAGAGTTCTCCAAACTTTATCAGATATGTTAGATACCTTAATTAACCGAACTGGGGTGTAATAGATGAGAGTAACCAACTCTTTAATGTCTAAAAACTTTATGCGTAACTTAAATAACAATATGAAGAACGTGTATAAATATCAGGAACAATTATCGACTATGCAACAAGTTAGTCGTCCAAGTGACGATCCATTGAAAGTATCAAAAATGCTTGATTTGAATAACGAAATTAAACAAAACGATGAATACAAGTCCACTATAAATGACTCGATCGATTTTGCGAATGTCCAAGATTCTGCTCTAGCAAACGCAACGACTTCCATTCAACGGATTTATACTTTGACTCAACAGGCAGCTAACGGAACATATAACCACGAGGATAGACAGTCCATCAAAGCAGAAGTAGAAAATGAAATCGATACATTAATGGACTCACTTAACACCAGTTTCGGTGGGAAATATATTTTTGCAGGGAATAACTCTACAACTAAACCGTTTGTAAAAGAAGCTTTAGTTGACGGAGAAATGCCTAAAGTAACATACAAAGGAACATCAGATAATACATCTAAAGAAATTGCACGTGGTGTAACGGTTGATTTGAAAACAGATGGTAGTAAATTGATGAATGCTGACGAAAACGCTGACGACTTAGGATCATTCTTTAATGAATTACTTACAGCATTAGATGAAAATGATACTGAGAAACTAGGTGGAGACTTACTTAATAGAGTTGACAAACAAATGAATAATATTGTGAATCTTCGTACCAATATTGGAGCAACTCAGAACCGATTAGTCGCAGCAAAAGATCGCAATGAATCTGAGTATTTAAATTTGAAAACGACTTATTCAAATACTCAAGATATTGATTTAGCAGAAACCTATATGAAATACTCTATGGAGATGGTTTCTTACGAAGCTTCTTTACAAATGGGAACTAAAATTCTTCAGAATAACCTTTTGGATTATATTAGATAAAATGTTAGTGTAGATCTGTCTGTAAGAACCGGTCTACACTTTTATTTTTTAATTTACTTAAATTATATTAGTCTAGTCCGATAATATAGTTAGAAGACTATAAGGTCTTCGTTGGACTATCAAAGTATAATTGGAGGAAAAAAACATGCGTATAAATACAAATACAGCAGCGATGAATACATACTCACGTTTGACACAAGCAAACGGAGCGAAAAGTAACTCATTAGCTAAATTATCATCAGGACTAAGAATCAATAAAGCAGGAGACGATGCAGCGGGACTTTCAATCTCTGAAAAAATGAAAAACCAAATCTCAGGTTTGAACCAAGCTACTCGTAATGCTCAAGATGGTATTTCATTGATCCAAACAGCAGAAGGTGCATTGAACGAAACTCACTCAATCTTAAACCGTATGCGTGATCTTTCTGTTCAGGCGGGTAACGAAACTAATAGCGAAGACGATTTAGCTGCTATTCAGTCAGAGATTGGCGAATTGACAAATGAAATAGATAGAATTGCTTCTACTACTCAATTTAATGGAAAAAAATTATTAAACGGCGATACTAATGCGGTTAATAATCAATCAAACTTCACATTACAAATTGGTTCAAATACTGGAACTAATGATACACTAACAGTTAAAATTTCAGCAATGAATTCAGATAGATTAGGGAAAGTTGAAGAAGGCGTTGTAACTGATACATTGAAAGATATTAATGTTACTTCAACACAAGGAGCATCAGACGCAATTAATGCAATTGATGATGCCATTAAACAAGTTTCTGAACAACGTTCAAACCTAGGTGCTAATCAAAACCGTTTAGATCACACAATCAACAACTTAACAACAACTAAAGAAAATCTTTCAGAAGCAAACTCACGTATCCGTGACGTTGACATGGCTGAAGAAATGATGTCGTTTACTAAATCTAATATTCTTTCACAAGCATCAACTGCAATGCTTGCACAAGCAAATCAAATGCCTCAAGGCGTTCTTCAACTTTTGGGATAATCAACCAATATAAAAAATCGAAACTGGAAATTTCAGTTTCGATTTTTTATATTAAATATCCTTAAATTTTTTCAACAAGTGACGATAGTATGAATAGAAGGCGGAACAGCCTACTATAATAATTAAATGGAGGAATTTAACATGCGTATAAATACAAACACAGCTGCTATGAATACATACTCACGTTTGACACAAGCAAACGGATCAAAAAGTAATTCATTAGCTAAATTATCATCAGGATTAAGAATTAACAAAGCAGGAGACGATGCTGCAGGACTTTCAATCTCAGAAAAAATGAAAAATCAAATCTCTGGACTAAACCAAGCTACTCGAAACGCTCAAGATGGTATTTCACTGATCCAAACTGCAGAAGGTGCATTGAATGAGACTCACTCAATCCTAAACCGTATGCGTGATCTTTCTGTTCAAGCAGGAAATGAAACAAATAGTGACGATGATTTAAGCGCTATTCAATCAGAATTAGATGAATTAACTAACGAGATAGATAGAATTGCTTCTACAACTCAGTTTAATGGTAAATCTCTTTTGAACGGAGCTACACCTGCTGAGGATGCAAACTCGGATGCTATAGAAGCAGCAATGGCAGGAAATGCTTCTTTTACTCTTCAAATCGGATCAAATACAGGTAGTCAGGATACTTTAGAGGTCAGTATTAAAGGAATGGGCTCTAAATCCTTAGCAATTGATTCTTTAGACGTAGATGGAGCTGAAGTCGATGGAAAAAATGGCGCTCAACAAGCTATCGATTCAATTGATGCTGCGATTAAATCAGTTTCTGAACAACGTTCAAACTTAGGTGCGAACCAAAACCGTTTGGATCATACAATCAATAATTTAACAACAACTAAGGAAAATTTGTCTGAGGCAAACTCACGTATCCGTGACGTTGACATGGCTGAAGAAATGATGAGCTTTACGAAGTCTAACATCCTTTCACAAGCTTCAACGGCAATGCTTGCTCAAGCGAACCAAATGCCTCAAGGTGTTTTACAGTTATTAGGATAATAATAATATTATTTAAACTCGAAATTGGATTTTTCAGTTTCGAGTTTTTTTAAAGATATTCACTTAAAATTCTCAAATACATGACGATAGTATTACTAGAAGGCGAAACGCCTTCACTTAATTATAAATAATGGAGGAAATAAATATGCGCATAAATACAAATACAGCAGCGATGAATACATACTCTCGCTTGACTCAAGCTAACGGAGCGAAAAGTAACTCATTAGCTAAACTATCATCAGGACTAAGAATTAATAAAGCTGGAGACGACGCTGCAGGTCTTTCAATTTCAGAAAAAATGAAAAACCAGATCTCTGGATTAAACCAAGCTACTCGTAATGCTCAAGATGGTATTTCATTGATCCAAACAGCAGAAGGTGCTTTGAACGAAACACACTCAATCTTAAACCGTATGCGTGATCTTTCTGTACAAGCAGGTAATGAAACAAATAGTGGGGATGATCTAGATGCTATTCAAGCAGAAATCAAAGAATTGTCATCTGAGATTGACAGAATTGCAACAACAACTCAGTTTAATGGTAAAACATTATTAAACGGAGTTCCAGCTGATGGAGAAACTCTTGGTGCAGTAGAATCAACCAAATCATTTGGTCTACAAATTGGAGCGAATACAGCTGATGCAGATACACTAACAGTAAATATCAAAGCAATGAATTCAACTGCATTAGGAGTTAATGTTACTGGAACTGATGCTATAGATGTTACTGCGGAAGCAGCTGATGCCGATAGTAAAAGCGGTGCTCAATTAGCAATCGATTCAATTGATGAAGCTATCAAGTCTGTCTCTGAACAGCGTTCTAATTTAGGAGCTAATCAAAATCGTTTGGATCATACAATCAACAACTTAACAACTACTAAAGAAAACCTTTCAGAAGCGAACTCACGTATCCGTGATGTAGACATGGCTGAAGAAATGATGAGCTTTACTAAATCTAACATCCTTTCTCAAGCATCAACTGCAATGCTTGCTCAAGCAAACCAGATGCCACAAGGTGTTCTTCAATTATTGGGATAATTCTAAATTCATTAAAATCGAAACTGGAAATTTTCAGTTTCGATTTTTTTATACAATCTACTTAAATTTTATAAATAGATGTCGATAGTATTGATAGAAGGCGTCAAGCCTAATTTAAATTAACTGGAGGAAATTAATTATGCGTATTAATACAAATACAGCAGCGATGAATACATATTCTCGTTTGTCTCAAGCAAACAGTGCAAAGAGTGGTTCATTAGCTAAATTATCATCTGGATTAAGAATCAACAAAGCAGGAGACGATGCAGCTGGTCTGTCAATTTCAGAAAAAATGAAAAATCAAATTTCTGGCTTAAACCAAGCAACTCGTAATGCTCAAGATGGTATTTCATTGATTCAAACAGCAGAAGGTGCATTGAATGAAACCCATTCAATCTTAAACCGTATGCGTGATCTTTCTGTACAAGCAGGAAACGAGACGAATAGTACGGATGATTTAAATGCTATACAATCAGAGTTAAATGAATTAACAAAAGAAGTTGACCGTATTGCTGATACTACAAAATTTAATGGAAAAACACTACTAGATGGTTCAGTATCAACAAATGCAGATTCACAATCTACTTTTAAACTTCAAATTGGTTCTAATACAGGTACTAACGATAGTTTAACTGTAAATATTTCAGCAATGGATTCTGCTAATTTAGGTAAAGAAGATACAAAACTTTCTGCTATTAACGTAGTTGGTACTCCAGAAGGTGCAGATCCTGTAGCAAACCCAGCAGTTGCTGGAAATCATAAAGAAGCGATTGATGTTATCGATGCAGCAATCAAACAAGTATCTGAACAACGTTCAAACTTAGGTGCAAACCAAAACCGTCTAGACCACACAATCAATAACTTAACAACGACTAAAGAAAACCTTTCAGAAGCAAACTCACGTATTCGTGACGTTGACATGGCTGAAGAAATGATGAGCTTTACGAAATCAAACATCCTTTCTCAAGCTTCAACAGCAATGCTTGCACAAGCAAACCAAATGCCTCAAGGCGTTCTTCAATTATTGGGTTAATCTCAATAAGCCAAATTTTATTAAAACTAACGATATCGAAGCTGGATTTATCAGCTTCGGTTTTGTTGTACATATTCTGATGCAGTTGTTCCGGTTGTTTTAGTTAATATGGGAATTGCTGTTTTCAAATTGATTAGAGGAGCTGGGACATGAGTCAGCGAATTAATACACATAATACGATTAAAAATATCGATAGAGTTTTACAACATAGCAAAAGTACGATATCCTTACAAGGGAGTTCTTATGTAGAACCGATACAACCTGTAAGAGAAATTAAAAGAACAGACCAAACTGCAGATTTACTTAAAAGAAACCCCTCTGAAGAACAAATTGATCAATGGGTTATAGAAGCGAAAGATGTCATGCAACGGGTAAACACTCAACTGACTTTCAGAAAACATGAAGGCACAGGAAAGGTGCTCGTTGAGTTAGTAGACATTGATTCGCGTGAAGTACTGCGTGAAATTCCACCTGAAAAAATGCTAGATATCATCGCTGGTATTTGGGAATGGTCAGGATTAATTATAGATAGAATGGAGTAATACTATGAGTGCAATGAATGTTATGGGGCTATATTCTGGTATTGATATGAGTACGGTTGAACAACTAATTCAAGCAGAATCCTCTCGAGGCGTTAAGTTCACAAAGCAAAAAGAGACGTATCAGAAACAACAGACGGCTTGGAAAGATGTAAATAGTCGCTTAGACAATTTATATAAAAAATTCGAAGTACTTAAAAACCCGGAAACTTTCAATTCAAAAACAGTGAAAACATCAAATGAAGGATTTGTTTCTGTTTCTTCTACTAGTAATGCGGACACTGGTGAGTACAAACTTAAAGTTAGTCAACTAGCTACTGCTACACGTTTGACAGGCACGCAAGCTGATTTAGGGTTGCTTTCTGAGGATTCAAAACTAACAATCAATAATGGTGAGTCAGACTTCGAATTTGATATTACTACTGAAATGGATTTAAAAGATATAAAAAATTTAATTAATGAAACTTCTAGTGATTCAAAAGTTAAAGCTAGTATTGTTGATAATCGTTTGATCTTAACACGTTCAGATTTAGGAAATAAAACTTTGTCAGTCGATGGAGATGCTGTTCAAGCGTTAGGTTTTAAATCTTCAGAATTAGTATCGGTTGAAGCTGTTAAAGGTCAATCGGCTATACTCTTTATTGATGGTTTAGAGATTACAAAAGATAGTAATACGATTGATGATGTGATCGAAGGAGTTACATTTAAACTACAAAATGTTCATGAAGACAATAAGTCAGATACCTTGACCATTTCAGATAATACTGAAAAAGCCGCAACCGCAATGAAAGAGTTAGTGGATCAGTATAACTCTTTGAATTCATTTATAAAGCAGCAAACCTCAGTAGGAGACCCATCTGCAGAAAATAATGTAACAGGTACTTTAGTGGGTGATAGCTCAATAGCAAGATTACAGACTAACTTGAGAAGTATGTTTACAAGAAATATAGAAACAGCTTCTGGGTCAGTCAACAACCTGCAAGATTTAGGTGTCCAGATTGATCGTAACGGGACTGCAACTTTTAACAGTGACAAACTAATCAAAAAATTAGAAGAAGATCCTGATGGAGTTGTTAATTTCTTTCATAGTTCGGAACAAGTTGAAGACGAATCAGGAAGTAAAACAACAAAATTGAGTGGATTTGCTAATGCAGCTCGGTCATTAGTTAATGAATATATTTCAAGTACAACAGGTATTATCAAAACAAAGTCAGAAACATATGACCGTTTAATTAAAGACGTTAATCAGCGCATCGAAACGTTCAACAAACGTATTGAGACAAAGCGTGAGCAATACATTAAACAATTTACGGCTTTAGATACGGCAATGATGCAGGCGGAATCTCAGATTCAATTTATGATGGGACAATTAGGCGGAAATGATAAGTAGCATTAAGGGGAAGGGTCTATAATGGTTCAAGCTAATCAGACAGTACAAAAAAAGAAAGCATTACTTTTAAATGTATTTAACGCTTACGAAACGTTTAATAACACGACTGGTTCAGCAACTCAGATCATTGATGAAATTGAAGAGATTATTTCAGAAATGTATGAACTAGACAGACAATTAACAGACAAGGAAAAAAAAGAATTTTCTGATAGTTATACCGAAGTATGGGAAGAAATTATTTTCAAGCAAAGAAAATTGATTGAATTCATCGAGAATGAAAACATGGCAGTAAAAGACCAAATGAATCAAGTCAACAAGAAAAACCAGATGATCAACGGGTATATGGACCAGAATCAGTCAATGTTTCTGGACAGACAGGCTTAATAGAAGACAAGGAGTATGAACATGGGTTATGGTAATGCGTCAAATGTCTATAAAACAAATCAGATTCAAACAGCCTCTCCGAAGCAACTAGTTGTTTTGCTTTATGAAGGTGCGATCAAAAATATTCGACTAGCTGAGCTAGCATTAGAAAACAAAGATAATGAAAAGGTCAATTGTCATCTAATCAAAGCGCAAGATATTGTAGCGGAGTTATTAAATTCCTTGAATCACCAAGGCGGAGAAAACCACATAGCTAGTGAACTTGAAACTCTATATGAATATTTACTAAATGAGTTACTCCAGGCAAATCTAAAAAAAGATTCTGAAAGAATGACTGGAGCTAGAGCAATATTAAGCGAATTACTAGAAGCGTGGGCCAGCATTTAATTGTTGGTCTTTTTCTATGTGTTAGGGTATTCTAAATTTTAAAGAAAAATGTATAAAAATTAACAATAATATTACCTATTATAAATGGTTTTTTTACATTACTGACATTATATAATTTTTGAGAAAAATCATTTATAAGATAACGATATCAATCTATAGGCAATGAAACCGATTTAGTATTCCTGTTCACAAAACTGTCATTTGTTTACTTAATGACAAATTTAACACCATATTGGTGGTTGACATTATCATCAAGTTAACTACTTGATTACTCATCTAGTGTATCTGGTTTCAGATAACCATTGATATTATAGGGATTAACTAACAAGCGGGTTTTAGGAGTGCTGAAAAAAGTGTTATCTTGATTTTATGATTTCAGTCAAATGTTCACAATTACGAATCAAATAAAAATATCTCAAAAAAATTAAGATTGAAACTTTTTCATGACTAAATTACACTTGTGTTTGATGAATATTTAAACAGAATATTGATTTTATACATAAATCAAATACAGCAATAGGTAATGGGGGAATTCTAGTGGATTACAAAAATATTTCTTTATTAAACAGAGCATTAGATGCTACAAATCTTAGACAAGAAACAGTGTCTAGTAATATTGCGAATGTTAATACTCCAGGTTACAAAGCAAAGCGCGTAGAATTTGAATCCGTTCTTCAGCAAGCAATGGACGGTACTGGACTCAGAAAAACCAACGAGCGTCACTTTGGAGTATCTGGTCATAATGATGTTACAGCAAAGGTAAGAGCACAAGAAGGTAATCGAGTAGGAGAAAATGGCAATAATGTAGCCATTGATACAGAAATGGCAGAATTAGCTGCGAACTCGATTCATTATCAGGCTCTCGTATCTCAAACAAGTGCGCAATATAATATGCTTAGATCTGTATTAAGATAATAAAAGGAGATGGAGTTATCAGTGTCAATTTTTGATGGAATGCGTATTAACGCAAGTGGGTTAACCCTTGAACGATTCAAGTTAGATACAATCTCAACAAACATCGCCAATGTAAATACAACAAGAACAGAAAATGGCGAAGGTCCTTACATAAAACAACAAGTAGAATTTGAAGAAAGTCTCAGAACACAAACATCTGGTTTCACTGGTGACGTGAATACAAGTAGCGCTGGTGTCCGAGTCACAGGTGTTACTGCAGACCAAGATAATATCAAGATGGTATTCGAGCCAGAACATCCTGATGCGGATGAATTTGGTTATGTTGCCTATCCTAATGTGGACATGGCAGATGAAATGGTGGAAATGATGACGGCCATGAGAACTTACGATGCTAATGTTACAGCTATGAATAACAATAAAGATTTACTGAAACGTGCACTAGAAATTGGAAAATAATAAATAATTCAGATTGAAAGGAAGCACAGAATGTCAGGAATGAATGGAATTAATCAATTATACTCAAATGCATTAACTGAAATGAATGGAACAATAGGGACTAATCAAAAAGGGGGCGTGGTAAAAGGAGAAAACGATCCTTTTTCAAACGTCTTTTCTAATGCCTTACAATCCTTAGAAAATAAACAAGTTGAATCTACTCAAGCTGTAGAAGCACTCGTTGATGGAACAGCGGACGACTTGCATACAGTTATGATTAAAACAACGGAAGCACAGCTTTCTTTAGAAGTTGCTGTTCAATTTAGAAATAGAGCACTTGAAGCATATAACGAAATCAAAAATATGCAGTTCTAAGTTAGAACCAGCAGCTGTTAAAGGGAGTATGCGTTTATGGACAAGGTAAAAGATATATGGGGTAACTTAAAAAGTGGCTGGATGAACCTTGAAGCTGCAAAAAGAAAAAGACTGATCATGTTAATTGTAGTTGCAGTGATTGTGCTTGCTGGTGTTGCTTATATGTCTCAAAGAAAGCAATACACCGTTCTATTTTCGAATATGGAAGAAGCAGATGCGGGTGCGATTGTTGAGGATCTTGAGACACAAGGAATTCTCTATAAATTGGAGAACGGCGGAACGACGATTTTAATTGATGAAAAACAGGTCGATCAATATCGTATTGAAATCGCAACAAATGGCTTAATGCCTGAAAGTTCTACTGGATTCGAAATTTTCGATGACACAAGTATGATGGCAACAGATCAAGACCGAGAGATCATGTACCAAAGAGCTGTAACAGGAGAGTTAGAACGATCTATTTCTTCATTACAGCAAGTAGAAGCAGCTAAGGTGATGCTGTCGATACCTGAAGACAGTATCTTTCAAAATCCAGAATATAAGAGTGAAGCTTCTGCTTCTATTGTGCTTCAGACTAGAGGAGCAAATCAGTTAACGACTCAAAACATTCAAGGAATTGCATCCTTAGTTGCCGGTGCAGTTGACGGACTACCTGTAAGCAACATACAGATTGTAGACTCAAACGGAAATCTATTAAGTGGATTCTTACAAGATGGAGAAAATGCGATTGGTGCTACAGATATTTCCAATCAGCAGCTCTCTGTACAAAAGAGCTATGAACAAGATCTTGAAAAACGAATCAATGAATTATTAGCGCCAGTTTATGGTCCTAATAATATTCGTGTAGTCGTCAATGCTTCAATGAATTTTGATGCAGTTGAAGGTGAAACAGTCACTTATACTGCACCTATGGTTGATCCAAACAGTGAAGAAGCTCCGGACCGAGAAGGACTGATTAGAAGTCAGACCGAGAACTATAATGGAGCTAGTGATATGCTGCGTGGACTAATAGAAGAAGGCGAACTGCCTGTAGCCGACGATGGCGAAACTGAGCAGAATACCTCTCTTGACCGCACAATTAACTACGAATTAGATCAGAACTCAGAACGTTATGTTAGAGCACCAGGTGTCATTGAAACCGTAGATGCTTCTATTATCATTAACCAGACCGGTGACGCAGTCATTGCGCAGAATCAAATTGTTCCGATTGTCAGACGTGCTTTAGGACTAGACACTCAAGATAGTGCAATACGTGGAGACGTTACGGTAGAGTCAATGGCTTTTGCGGGTAATGAAGAGGTACCTACAATCAACACAGACATTATGGAAGAGATTATGATTTTCTTTAGAAGATACTGGCCATTCATGATTGGAAGTATTGTACTGCTTGTGTTAGGCATTGCGATTTTATCTATTCTACGTAAAGGTCGAAAAGATGAATTTGATGAGTTTGAAGCAAGTTTCGAACCTCAACCAATGGCTCCAACTCAACCGGCTCAACCACTTCCTGTTGAACCAGAACCAATCGATTTGAATATGGAACGTAAAAAACAACAGAATAAAGTCATGAGTGATAAAGAAGATCTAGTAAGGGAAGAAGCGAAACAGAATCCTGAACTAGCTGCAGAATTAATGAAAATATGGTTAAAAGAATAGGAGGGGTAGAATGACAGAGGTTATTGATGATAAGAAGACCGTTCAACTAGATGGAATTAAGAAAGCGGCTATTTTCATGATCGCTTTAGGCCCCGAGACATCTGCACAAATTATGAAACAATTACCTGATGCTTATATTCAGAAAGTCAGTTATGAAATTGCCAATATTGATCACGTAAGTAGAGAAGATAGAGAAGCTATCGTAGATGAATTTCTGGAAATGTCTCAAGCAAGAGAATATATACTTGATGGCGGTATTGATTACGCTAAAACTTTATTGAATAAAGCCCTGGGAACACAACGTGCCAAAGAAGTAATTGACATGCTGAACCAAATTCAATTAAGAGAGCGACCATTTAATATCGCTAGAAAAGCTGATCCTCAGCAACTGACGAATCTATTGTTAGGTGAACAATCTCAGACAGTTGCTTTGATCCTTTGTTACATGCAACCAGATAAAGCCGCTCAAATTTTGGTTCAGTTTCCTCCAGAAAAGCAAACAGAAATTGCCGAACGAATCGGTACGATTAGTAATACCTCACCGGCTATTATTGAAAAGATTGAAAAAGTTATCGAGAGTAAGTTTTCTTCTTATGTTGAAAATGAAACAGAGAATGTAGGTGGCGTCAATACTTTGGTTGATATTTTGAACCAAGTTGGACGTACGACCGAGAAGACGATTGTAGCGGAACTAGAAGAAAGACAACCTTCTTTGGCCGAGGAAGTCAAAGCCAGCCTGTTCACATTCGAAGATATCGTTTCACTTCAAAAGAGCGATGTCCAAAAAGTATTACGAGAAGTCAATCAAGACGATCTTATTCTTGCACTCAAAGGTGTTTCCGACGAGTTGCGTGACTTTATCTTTGATAATCTATCTGCTAGAGCAGTGGATACACTCAAAGAAGATATGCAGTTCCTTGGACCCGCAAGATTGTCTGCAGTCGAGGAAGCACAGCAGAAAATCGTTACCGTTATTCGTCGCTTAGACGAACAAGGGGAAGTTTACATCATGAGGGGCGAACAAGATGCTATCGTCGAGTAGAATCATTAAATCTAAACATAATATACAACAAGCAGAAGACGCTTGGGTTATCGATACAGTCTTAACCGATACTGATGAGTATACGGAAGAAGAATCAGATACCTCAGAAGAGACACAAGAAGTACTTTTAGAAAAAAAGAGAATCTTGAATCATGCCTACTCAAAAAAAGAAGAATTGCTTGAACAAGCTAAACAAGAAGCTGAAGCCATCAAGCAGCAAGCCTACCAAACAGCATTTCAGCAAGGTCAGGAAGCTGGTTATCAAGAAGGCTATACCTTGGGCATGAAAGAAGGGTTTGAACAAGGGAAGCGAGAAAGTGAAGCGTTGAAGCAAGAAGGTCGAGATTTGATTGTTCAGGCGCAACTTGAAGTCGAGCAATATAGTCAAGACAAAAAAGAAGAATTGCTGAAGTTAGCGGTTCATATGGCAGAAAAGATTGTTCATGAGCAAATCAATCATAACGATGAAGGGATTTTATCTCTGATTCATCCCATACTACATCAACTAGACCGTGAAGAAGATTTTATCTCTATCACGGTCAATCCGGCAGTGAGAAATCAGATTCAAGCGAATTTAGCGAGTTTGAAGAATCAGTATACTGGTGTGCGTTTCGCCGTACTGCAAGACAGTAGTATTGAACCAATAGGATGTATTGTCGAAAGTGCACATAAAGTGATCGACTTGCAGATAACGGCTCAACTAGAATCTATGCTTAAAGAAATGAAAGAAACGGAGCGTAATGTTTGATGATCGATATCCCTTTCAAACAGTATCATGAATCTATTGATAAAAACATGCACACCTTAAAGCAAGGTAAAGTGAGTCAGGTTATTGGTCTGATTATCAAAGTAGATGGACTGGATGCATTTATCGGTGAAGTCTGCGAGATTAATATCAAGTCTACAGACAAAATCGTTTTAAGCGAAGTCGTTGGATTTGTAGACGAAACGGTTCTATTAATGCCACTTGATGAACTTGAAGGTATCGGACCAGGCTGTCTCGTTCGACCAACCAGAAAAACACTTAAAGTAGAAGTGTCTGATGACATGCTAGGTACTACCCTAGATGGTTTGGGTCGTCCGCTAACAGAAGCACGATTAACCGAAGGTAAAATGTATCAGGTGAATCGATCTTCTCCAGATCCTTTTAAGCGTAAAAAAATCGAGAATATTATGACCACTGGCGTTAAAGCAATAGATGGTTTGCTGACAGTTGGCGAAGGTCAGCGTATGGGGATCTTTGCAGGTTCTGGTGTTGGAAAGTCCACACTCCTTGGGATGATGGCCAAGTATTCTGATGCGGATGTCATTGTTATTGGATTGATCGGTGAGCGTGGACGAGAGGTAATGGAATTTATTGAAAATGAACTTGGTGAAGAAGGGTACGCCAAGTCCGTTGTTGTCTGTGCCACTTCTGATATGCCACCACTGGTTAGGTTAAAAGGCGCTTACGTGGCAACAGCAATTGCTGAATATTTCAGAGATCAAGGCAAGAAAGTCGTTTTGATGATGGACTCCGTTACTCGTGTAGCTATGGCTCAACGAGAGATTGGTTTGGCAACTGGCGAACCCCCTACGAGTAAGGGGTATACACCTTCTGTGTTCACAACATTACCGAAACTGCTTGAACGAAGTGGAACGTCTCAAAATGGTTCTATAACAGCCTTCTATACTGTTTTGGTTGAAGGGGACGATATGAACGAACCCATTGCCGATTCTGTACGAGGTATTCTTGATGGACATATCATTCTTTCAAGAAAAATCGCTTCAGAAAATCATTACCCGGCAATCGATATTCCAAATAGCTTAAGTCGTTTAATGAAAGAATTGGTTAGTCCAGAACAAGATGAATTAGCAGGGAAGTTGCGAGAAAACTTAACTCGCTATACAGATACTAAAGACTTAATCGATGTTGGAGCATATCAGAAAGGCTCAAACCCTTTAGTCGATCAAGCCGTTCGATTGAATAGACCGATAAAAGAATTTTTAAAGCAAAAGACAAAAGAGTCTTATACATTTGATGAAACATTATCTGAGCTAAATTCAGTATTCTCAGCTCACTCGATACGATAAGGAGAATGACTATGCAAGCGTACCAATTTTCGATGAGTAAGATTTTAGACTGGCGTGAAGATCTAGAAGAAGCTGCACAAAAAGACGTTAAGTCTGTCGAAGTAAAATTGATGAAAGAACAGCAGCAGCTAGAAGCCTTACTAAGAGATAGTCGTAAAATTAAAAGTGACAATCTTTTCAAAACTGATATTGATTCTGTTAAAAGACATAGTTTATATAAAGATTTGTTGGATGATAAAATCATACAACAAAAAAATAGAATTCATCAAGTTGAAATAGAACTTGAAGCGGTCAGAGAGAAATTGAAATCAGCAAACAAAGATAAAAGAATGATGATCAAACTGGAAGAAAAAGAACGTCTCGTACATACAGAAGCCGAGAAAAAAGAAGAACAAAAACAATTGGACGAAATTTCCACTTTACAATTTGGTAGAAACCTCGCTCTTAATCCGAATTTAAGCATTTAAATTCAGACAAATGGATTTAAGATTACCCATTGAGAGGAGGTGAACTTATGAACGGTCAAATTCAAGTTCAACCGATTCAAAACAGTGAATTGACCCAATCAAGTCAAATAGTTCAAGTTGATAGTCAATTATTTGAATCCATGTTGAATCAGCAACAACCTAATAACCAACAGAATAGTGATGAAATATTAAGTGATCAGAAAACGGATAAAGAAGAGTCAACTTCTTCGGAAATCAAACAGTCTACTGATGAAGATACAGTTGAAGAAACTTCTGTAAATTTAGGACCTTTTGTTCTAGAAATGATCAGTCAAGAAACAGAAATCTTTACTAAATTAGGTCTATCGACTGAAGAGGTAGACGCCACAATGAACAAAGTACTTAACGGTAACAAAGAATTGTCTCCAAAAGAGCAGAAAGTGATAGATGCATTAGTCAAACACTTGAAAACTCATGACACAGATGAACAAGCTCAGATTTTAAACTCAATCCGCGATAAGGATAGTGACTTAAAACTTCAAAATCCTGTTTTTTATCAGAAACAAGTTTTAGACAATAAACATGGAAATTCAGAAGTGCTTTTAGAACAAAGGGTGTCAGAGCAAGAACTTAAAGATCTAGAGAGATACTTAAATCAGCTGAATAGAAATACCTTTAAAGTTTCTAAGCAATTGATTGAAAATCCTAAGTTGCTCCAAACAGAAATACCATCTGAAATATCTAAAGAGATGCCTAAAGCTCAGTCGGTCTTAAACGATCATTCTACTTTCACTTTAGAAAAGGTACTTCCAAATCTAAACTCTGAAACGATGGTAAAAGAAAATTCATTATCACAGATTACTCAACTAGTCGAGCAATTAGGTGAAACTGAAGTAGTTAAACCAGTGATGGATCAGTTCGATAGATCTGAATTTTCTATTGAAACAAGTACAGAGAGTATTAATGCAACAAATAAACCTGTACCTAATTTACGTCCCGTATTTAATACGTTAATGAATAATATCGATGAACCTGAATCATCTCTTGAAACAAAAGCAACAGTTGTCGAAACAATGAATCACTCTATTTCATACTCGCGCCTAGTACCTGAACCACTTGATGCGACTAATACAACTAAACCGGTGATCGAGAAGAAAGAACTGGACGTTATTAAAAGCATGGTAACAGAAAAGATTCAAAATCCTGGAAAATCTGAAACCCTCAAATCTACAATCATACTAACTCCGGAAACGCTTGGAAAAGTCACTGTTGAGATCGAAATGGTCGATAATAAGTTGGTAGGTCGATTGATTGTTGCAACAAGTGAAGCTAAATTGTTAGTTGAACAGCAATTGAAATCTCAAACGCTAATCCAACCTGGTCAAGCGGTGCAATTAGATAAAGTAGAAGTATCCGTAATGCCCGTCCAAAATGCGTTTGACGCAGCTTTCAATTTCTCAGATCAACAACAAAGTTCTCATTTTGCCCAACCCATGAAAAACAAAAAAGGGTATACAGCTAAAGAGGAACAGGAATTAGAAGGAACAGAAATATTAGATTCAGAACGAAATGGTTCAGGTCGACTTAACGTAATGGCCTAACATATAGAAAGGAGCGAAAAATATGATCGTCCCTCCTCAAATGACGATTGGTTCACTGAACCAGATTACACCAGAAGCTGATACGAAACAGAACTCAGATTTAGATATGGAACAATTTTTAATGATTATCTCTAAAGCGATGAGTATGCCTTCACTTGACGGCGGTAGCGGCGGCGGTGGTGGCAACGAAACAGACTATATAGGACAGATGGTCCAGTTTGGTATGTTGAACCAGATGCAAGAACTCACCGAAACAATGCAAACAACGATGTTGATGACCCAGCAGCAGCAAGCTTTAAGTATGGTTGGGAAAGAAGTGACACTAAAAACGGATGCAGACCAGCTTGTATCTGGAGCAGTCGAAAAAGTTCGATTTGATAATGGTTATGCAACCATTCAAGTCAATGGTGCACAGTATTCACTCAATAGTATCATCGAAGTAGGCGCTTAAGATGATTGAAAAGTTACCGAAGCATTCTATTCAAAATAATTTTAATGAAAATAAATTGAGTCATAAAACGCAACCAATTAATCGACAATTTGAGACATTTATAGAAGATGCTTTGAAAAAGGTTGACGGAGAAACTCGAGTATCCTTTTCCAATCATGCTCAGAAACGACTAGATCAACATGGTTTCACTTTGAACGAACAAGATATGACTAGACTGGATGAAGCCGTTCAAACTTTAGCCGATAAAGGTTCCAAACAGTCACTGATTTTATATGATGATATGGCACTCATTGCAAGTATTCAAAACCGTAAAGTCATAACAGCATTAAAGTCGAATGAAATGAACGAAGTGACCAATATAGATAGCGCCATCCAAGTTAAGAAAGAGAAGATATAGTAGCTGGACTGAAAAGAGGCTGCGCTCCATTGACCGACTGATATGGAGACTTCTGACAGACACATAATCAAAATAAAAACACAAGAAACAATAGGAGGAATTCAAATGTTAAAGTCATTGTACTCAGGTATTACAGGAATGAAAGGTCAACAAACAAAAATGGATGTTATCTCGAATAACATTGCCAACGTGAATACCATGGGATTCAAATCACAGAAAGTTACCTTCCAAGATATGATTTCACAGACAAACGCTTCTGCACAAGGACCAAACGCAAATGGCCGTGGTGGTATCAATGCGCAACAAGTTGGTCTTGGTACACAAGTTGCATCTACTGGTATGTTAATGCAAGGCGGATCGCTACAATATTCAGGTCGTAGCCTAGATTTCGCAATTCAAAATGGAGATAATTCATTTTTTATGGTTAGTGAAAATGGCGTACCAACAGACGCAAATGGGAATCGTTCTGGAGACGCTCAAGTGAATTATACACGTGATGGTAACTTCTATTTAGATAATAGTGGTAACTTAACAACGGCAAATGGTTATAAAGTAATGGGGTACGTAGCACCTGCTAATACAACCGAAGCTGCGTATAATCAAATTGAAGATTTTGAAAATACTCCAAAAGATGAAATTAGAATCAATCAAACAATGGGTGACTTAACTTTACAAGACTATAATATCGATAACACAGGAACAATCAAAGCTACATACAGTGATGGGAATACTTACGTATTAGGAAGGCTAGCTTTGACAAACTTCACTAACCCAGATGGTCTGGAAAAAACAGGAAACAATATGTACAATGCTACAAGTAACTCAGGTGCGCCTTTGGCAGGTGCTCCAGGAGAAGATGGATACGGTCTTGTTCGCTCAGGATTCAACGAAATGTCTAACGTTGACTTAGCAAGTGAATTCACAGAAATGATTGTAACGAGCAGAGCTTATCAAGCTAACTCACGTAGTATTACGACTTCTGATGAAATGCTTCAAGAATTAATCAACCTTAAACGTTAATATTAACTCTTAACTAAGCTTGTAGAAAGAAGGTACCTTATGATTTTATTGAAGTCTCTGATTGGTAAAGAGTTTTATCTAAATCCTGATTTGATATACAAGATTGAACGCGAATACGATACGCTCATTACGTTAACAGATCAAAAAACCTTATGGGTTCAAGAAACTCCAGAGCTAGTTAAGAATAAAATTGTTGAGTACAAAAGACAGATTTATATTCAATCACTGGAGGTACAAGAATGAAAAGAAGTTTAGTACCAATTTTAGGAATGATTGTAGGTATAGGATTGATCTTATACGCTATGTCTTCTAGCGGGTCATTGATGAGATTTTTCGATGTCCCTTCGTTAATTATTACATTGTTTGGATCTTTCTGTGCATTATTGATCAGCTTTCCAATCGATACAATGAAAAAAGTTCCAGGATTAATGAAAAAGTTATTAATGACACCAGATAACGATCGAGTAGCATTAATTGATAAAATTATTGAAATTACAAAAAAATCTCGAGTAGAAGGTATTTTAGCAATTGAAGCAGATATCAAGGAAATCCAATACCCACTTCTTAAGTACGGGTTAGAAATGGTTGTAGATGGTTCTGATGAAGAAACGATCAGAGAATTACTAACGGTTCAACTTGAACAAACAGAAGAAAGACACTCAGTCGGTCACGAGGTTTTTCTTAAGTGGGGAGAATATGCACCTGCTTTTGGAATGATTGGTACATTAGTTGGCCTTATAGCCATGCTTGGAGATCTGCAAGATCCTTCAATGATTGGTGCCGGAATGGCTACTGCTTTATTAACTACTTTCTACGGTAGTTTCTTAGCCAATATTGTTTTCTTACCGATAGCTAAAAATTTGCAGATGCAGACGGCAATTGAGCTTAAGACAAATGAGATGATTCTTGAAGGTATTATGTCTCTTCAAAAAGGTGAGAACCCTAGAGTCATCGAACAAAAACTACAAAGCTTTATTTCAATGAAAGACCTAAAAAAAGTTGAAGAGGTTGAAGCACCTGTAGCAGTTCCAGAAAGATAATGAGTTTAAAAGAGGGATCAAATGGCTAGAAAAGCAAAAAAACCAAGTGAAGGAGGAGGCGCTCCTGCTTGGATGACAACTTATTCTGATTTAATGTCTTTGTTACTGACCTTTTTCGTAATTTTGTTCTCAATGTCTGCAGTTAGCGAGGAGAAATTTCGCAACGTAGCTGATTCCTTGAGAATGGCATTGGATGGCGGGGCGAATGATTCTATCCTAACCAGTGATGGTAGTTCAATTGCAGATTTAAACACGGTAGATATCGATCAGGCTACAGCAGCAGATGTGGAAATACCGGATGTTGAACCCTTACCTGATTCTGGCGCAATACCGCAAGAAGTGCAAGAACTTTACGAAACGGCTAATCAATATATGTTGGAGCAAGGAATTGAGTCAGAGTTGTCCATATCTAGAGATGCTGATGGCGTCTATATTGATATTCAGGAGTCCATTCTATTTACATCAGGGAGTTCAAACATAACAACATCTGGTGAAGAAACATTGATGACATTATCAGGGCTGTTCGACTTATTTGATAATAGTATGATTATAGAAGGCTACACCGATGATGTTCCGATGAATTCAGCACAGTTTCCAAGTAACTGGGAACTATCTACTGGACGAGCAGTCTCCGTATTAAGATATTTAAGTGAAGAAAGCGGATTGACTCCAAGTCGCCTTTCAGCGAAAGGTTACGGAGAATATGCGCCTTTAGTTCCAAACGATTCAGCAGAGAATAGAGCGTTGAATCGACGAGTAAATATTATTATCATGCACAAGGATAGAAAGGAAGTAGACAGTGGCAGAGAACCAAACGACACAAACGAATAGTAAAAATAAAGGTGGTAAAAGTAAACTCATCATTATTATACTAGTCACTGTTGTTCTAGCATTAGCTGGAGTAGTAGGCTTTATATTATTAAAAGATTCAGAAAACATTCCGATCATCAGCAATTTGATGAAAGAGCCTGAACCAGTAGAAGTACAGGTACCACTTGAGGAATTTTTGATTAATGTTGAAGATGGCAGTGGTCGAAATACCGCTATGGTCAAATTAGAAGTCTCCGTCAGTAGCTTTGCTGATGATGCAGAAGTGCTAATCAATCAAGATATAGCAAAAGTACGAGACTCAGTGATTTATGTCGTTTCAAATGAGAGTATTGACTCTCTATTAGAAAGAGAAGATGACTCATTTGTTTTGAAGAGAGATATTAAAGACCGTATCAATCAGTCATTTGGTAGTGACTTAATCGATAACGTTTATATCACCAATATACTGACTCAAAATTAAGAAGAGTACTGTGAAACAGAGAAGGAGAATGAAATGCCAGGAGCTAGTCAATTTATACAAATGGTCGTTGCTTTATTATTTATAATCGTGCTTGCGAATTACTTACTTAAAAAATTGAATGGACTCAATCAAGGTAAAAGTAAGGCAATCAAGATTATTGAGCGCGTACCCATGTCAAAGAATTCCTCACTCTGTATCGTTCAAGTCGGTTCTCAATATTTCTTAATGAGTTTCAGTGATCAAAGTAGCGAAGTTATCAAAGAATTCACGCAAGAAGAAAAAGAAGATATACAGCAAAGGATTTTTCAAAAGAATACTGTAATTACAGAAGTAGCTGACACAAAGAAGTTCTCGGGGAATTTAAAAGAGTTATTAGAACAGCTTAAATCGAAGTACAATGATTCTTTTAACAAGGATTAAGGAAGGATTGAATAGATGATTGATAATTTAGTAGACGTAGTTTCAAATACGGGTGATTCTTCAGAAGTCATCGATTTGTACCTGCTTCTAGTAATCGTAGCATTAATTCCTTCCTTTTTAGTTCTGACGACAAGTTTCACGAGAATGATTATTGTCTTGTCTTTTACAAGAAACGCATTAGGAACACAACAGACTCCGCCGAATCAAGTACTAGTCGGATTAGCCTTGTTCTTATCCTTGTTCGTAATGAGGCCCGTTTATCAAGAAGTGAATGAGGTCGCATTAACCCCCATGATGGAAGGCGAGCTGACTCGGGAAGAAGCCTATTATGAGGCAGAAATTCCGATAAAAAACTTTATGCTTGATCAGACTAGAACGAGTGATTTGGAATTGTTCGTTGAATTATCGGGTGATGATTACCCAGAAACACCCCAGGATCTTCCGTTAACAACCATAATTCCAGCGTTCTCTATTAGTGAATTAAGAACAGCATTCACAATTGGATTTCTAATTTTCATTCCATTTCTAGTGATTGATGTTGTTGTCGCTAGTATTTTAATGTCGATGGGGATGTTTATGTTATCTCCAGTAATGATTTCTCTGCCATTTAAATTATTACTGTTTGTGATGGTAGATGGATGGTATTTAGTAGTTGAATCACTGATTAGCAGTTTCTATTAAGGATCTGACATGGAAAGGACCGATTAAATGACAACACAAAATGTTTTGGATGTATTGCAGGATGCGTTTCTGGTCATGCTGCGAGTAGGCGCACCAGTATTGATGATTGCACTTGTTATCGGTCTGGTTGTCAGTATACTTCAGGCTACTACTCAAATTCAGGAACAGACCTTAAGTTTTGTTCCAAAATTATTCGCCATTTTATTGACGTTAGTTCTTTTAGGGACATTTATGCTAAATACATTGATGGCTTTTACTGAGCGCATGTTTGATATCATAGCTGGATTGTGATCGATCATGATAGAAGAAGTTCAGCATTTTCTACTAATCCTAATTCGAATATCTACTTTTATGACCTTAAGCCCAGGATTCTCAAATTCAGCTTTCCCGAACGTTTCAAAGTTAGGACTATCTTTTGCTTTAACCTTTACGGTGATGAGCGTTATTGATCCTATTACAGTACCTTTTACATTAGGAATGTTTTTATTCATTGGTGTAAAAGAACTCTTTATTGGAATGGCTTTAGGATATGTAACCATTTTATTCTTTACAGCTGTCGATATCGCTGGAACGCTTGTAGACTTTCAAGTCGGGTTTTCAATGGGGCAACTCTATGACCCTTCACTGGGTGTGAGTGCATCAAACTTCGGAAGAATCTATTACTGGATCTCGATTGGAATATTCTTTATCTCGAATATCCATCACTATGTTATCAGAAGTCTTGTACAATCATTTGACTATGTACCACTTGATCAGACTTCCTTTACTCAGTTTGGAGTAGAAGGAATGGTTAAAATATTTGGCCATGTCTTTGAAGTGGCAATCAATTTAGCCATTCCGTTCGTCATTGTGGCACTACTATCTGAGTTAACCCTTGCTCTGATTTCAAGAACGGTTCCTCAAGTAAACGTACTCGTTTTAGGCATACCTATGAAAATTCTTTTAAGCCTGGTATTTATGTTTTTCTTCTTACCTATGCTAATGGAAAATATTTCTGGCGTATTTCCTGAAATGATTCAATACATGAATGAATTTATGCAATCTTTGTCAAGTTAAAAACTGATTCAAGATACAAAAGAGGTGAAGAGCTGTGTCAGAAAAAGATGGTAAAACAGAAAAGCCCACCCCTAAAAAGCTAAGGGATGCCAGAAAAAAAGGACAAGTACCTAAAAGTCAGGATTTATCTTCTGCGTTATCCTTTGGTAGTTTTGCATTAGCTTTTACAGCGTTATCTACCTATGTATTTCAGCGCTCTTTTGTATTTTTACATAATATGCTTCATATGGGATTCAACGTAGATAATATTCAGAACGAATTAGGAAATATTGGATTACAATCCATGCTTTATTTTCTAGTATTGTCAGCGCCTTTTTTAATCATTGCCTTTCTGACCGGTGTGATTGGCAATCTAGTCCAAGTAGGATTTATGTTTACAGCTGAACCTATGAAGCCTAGTCTTAAGAAATTGAATCCAATTTCAGGATTCAAAAACATTTTCGGGAAAAAAGCAGCATTTGGATTAATCAAAAACTTAGTCAAATTGTTTATTGTCATTGGATTTACCTTATTGACCCTTCAGGATTCAGCCAATATGATTATGAACGCTAGTCAGATAGGGACACCTAAAATATTCACCTTTATGATTAGTATGGTATCTAGACTAGCCTTTGTACTCGCTATTTTCTTAGCAGTATTAGGCGTAGGGGATTATCTCTTCCAACGGTATACGCATAAAAAAGAACTCATGATGTCTATGCAGGAGATCAAGGATGAATTCAAAGATATGGAAGGTGATCCTCAGGTCAAAGCTCAGCGTAAAGCAAGGTATCGTGAACTGTTGAGTGGGAAGATCAGTGATGTTGATGAAGCAACTGTCGTGATCACGAACCCAACTCACTTTGCTATTGCCATCCGCTATGATCAAACAAAAGATGATGTACCTGTTGTATTGGCAAAAGGGCAAGATATTATGGCTCAGCGTATGAAAGAACGAGCTAAAGAACATGAAGTACCTATGATTGAAAACAGACCGCTTGCTCGAGCATTATATAAAGATGTTGAGCCGGGAGATCCAGTTCCAATGGAATTATATCAAGCAATAGCAGAAATACTTGCTTTGATTTTCCAAGCAGAAAAGCTTAAGAAAAATAAAATTTAACCGTAAAGAATAGGAGAATTGTGATGAATCAAGCGTCAACAACGAGAAAAGAGGGTATAGGCAATTATTTGAATATTTTTATAGCATTCGTTGTTGTTTCCATTATAGGAATCATTATGATACCTATGCCCACCTTTATATTGGATCTACTACTAGTAGTGAATATTTCGTTGGCAATCACAATACTCGTTCTGACACTATTCACGCATTCCGTCTTGGATTTCTTGAGTTTCCCAACATTGTTGTTAGTTACAACTATGTTTAGGTTAGGGCTTAATATCAGTTCAACTCGATTAATATTAAGTGAAGGGAATGCCGGACAAGTTATTGATACCTTTGCTAATTTCGTTGCAGGTAACAACTACATTGTTGGAGCAATATTGTTCATTATCATTGTGCTTGTGCAAGTCCTAGTTGTAACTAACGGTGCAAGCCGAGTGGCTGAAGTATCTGCACGATTCACTTTGGACGCGATGCCGGGTAAGCAAATGGCGATTGATGCAGATTTGAATTCTGGACTTATAGATGAAGGACAGGCAAAAACTAGAAGAACCAATTTAGAAAGAGAAGCAAATTTCTACGGTGCGATGGATGGAGCCAGTAAGTTTGTTAAAGGGGATGCCATTGCCGGTATCGTTATTACAATCATAAATTTAATTGGTGGAATTTTGATTCATTCTATGCAGGGAAATTATACAATTATTGAAGCGGTTGAGCAGTTCGGTAAGTTAACCATTGGGGATGGATTAGTCAGTCAGATCCCTTCTCTGTTAATTTCAGTTGCATCAGGTATCCTTGTAACCAGAACGTCCAACCAAAAGGGTTTCGGAGATACAATTGGTAGAGAGTTATTTAACGTTCCTCAAGTTATGTATATTGTTTCTGCTTTAATGGTGGCATTTGCTATTATTCCTGGTTTTCCAGTATTTCCATTCCTTGTGCTTTCAGTGGCTTTAGGTGTAACAGGATACTTGGTTAACGAAGGTCAAAAAAATGACGCAGAAGACCTTGTTAAGCAGCAGCAAATGGGCGAAAGTGAACAGCCGGTCGTCCGTGAAGAGGATTCAGTTTCCAGTTTCCAAGTGGATAGAATCTCTATTGAGATTGGATACGGCTTAATTCCTTTAGCAAACGAGGATCAGGAATCCAATTTGACGAATCAAATTGCTGCTGTTCGAAAACAGTTATCTTTTGAAAAAGGTATTTTACTGAATCCTATTAGAATAAGAGATAATCTGCAAATGGGACAGAACGAATATGTTATTAAAATCAAAGGCAATGAGATAGCAGCCGGCGAACTGTACACGGATCGATTCCTTGTTGTAGAACCCGGTGGTGCGGACGAGTCATTTGATTTCGAAGGGATTCCAGCCATTGAACCAGCATTTGGCTTGGATGCACTTTGGGTAACAGATAAGAACAAAGAACTAGCTGAATTACATGATTTTACGGTTGTAGATCCATTGACCGTCTTGATCACGCATTTAAAAGAAATTATCAAAAAGAATGCACATGAGTTACTTGGAAGACAAGAGGTTAAAGAGTTACTTGAAGGGATCAAAGATCAATACAATGTGGTTATAGATGAGTTAATACCGGATATTCTTCAATTAGGAGATGTTCAGAAAGTCTTGCAAAATCTTTTACAAGAAGACGTTGCAATTACCGATCTAGTGACAATATTAGAAACGTTAGCAGATTATGGTCAGACAACTAAAGATCATGAAACATTGACGGAATACGTAAGACAGTCTCTTAGAAGAACGGTCATCAAACCTCATCTTGATGAGCAAGGAACTTTGAATATATTAACGGTTCATCCTGAAACAGAAGAAATCTTAAGTACAAGCGTTCAAAAGTCATCTGCAGGATCAATACCTGTACTTCAACCGCAGATGGTGACCAAGCTATTTGATAGTATCAACCAGCAACATACCGTATTGAATGCTCAAGGCGTTCCACATGTTCTGCTGACTGCACCTAAAATCAGACCAGCTATGAAGAACCTGATCGCATTTAATTTCCCGGAATTATCCGTTATTTCATTGAATGAAGTTCCAAATGACTGTGCACTAGAAACCGTTGGAATGGTTGAGATTCAAAATTAAGCACTAAGAAGAAAGGAAGAAGTCAGTTGAAAGTAGAAGATCGTAATCAGACAGTTATCCAGTATATGCCACTTGTTCATAAGGTCGTTCATACCATCAATATTAAAAACCGGGATTATGATCATGAAGATATGGTCAACATTGGCGTAATTGGCCTTATGGATGCTCTGGATCGCTATGATGAAACCCAGAAAGTTCCTTTTGAAAATTATGCTTATATTCGAATCAAAGGTGCTATAATTGATGAGATTAGAAAAACTTCACGAGTTCCTCGCTCGCGAATGGCTAAATTAAATACGTATTATAAGGCTAAAGAAGAACTTGAATTGGAATTGAAAAGAAATGCGACTGAGATAGAAGTTTGTCAGAAACTTGGTTTAACTAAAAAAGAATTAGAAGGCATTCATGATACAGTGCATCAGTTAGCTTATGTTTCTCTGGACGAAGTGATCAATATAGATTCAGATAATGAAGTGACTATTTTAGATGCGCTTGATGATCATAGTGCCCCTTCCTTAGATGAATCTATTCTAAAAAAAGAGCAGTCCATTTATCTAACTAAAGCCGTAGAACGTTTAACTGAACGGGAAAAGCAAATGCTTCAAATGATTTATGTAGAACGGTTATCTATGAAAGAAGTTGCTTATATTTTTGATATCAGCATACCAAGAGTATCTCAGATTCACGGCAAGACATTACTTAAGTTAAGAGAAAATCTGGAGAGTGATTACGCTAATGATTAGAGGCATTGATGCTTTATCAAAGAATTTCAACGTGTTGTCAGAAAAACAAAAAAATCTGGCGACAAATACAGCGAATGTTACGACACCTGGTTTCAAATCTCAAAACCTTGTGACGAGTACAACTGAAGCTGTTGATGTACATAATTATACTAGAGGACCTGAATTGAACCTACGAAGAGAAACAGGACAAATCGTTTTCGGAAACCAATTAGACGAAGCTTACCGTAATTTGGATAGCGGCGCTCTACAAGGGACGAATAATCAGACAGACGTGGCATTGAATGGTGAAGGGTATTTCACCGTTCAGGGTCCTGGTGGAGAATTGTTCTATACTCGAAATGGTAACTTTTCTGTGAATGATCAGAACCAACTGGTTACACAGGAAGGATACACTGTATTAGGGATTCAAAATGGTGGCGGAACGGAACCAATTACTGTTAGCGGTGATGAATTCACGATTGATCAGAACGGATTTGTCATTTCTGGACAAAATGCACCTCAATTTCTTTATATTACAAGTTTTCAAGACCAGGCAGACCTTACAAGTGTAGGCGATACTTTATTTCAAGGAGAAAATGGTGTCCCAATTGGGAATGGATTCACGACCATGCAAGGGTATGTTGAACAGTCAAATGTCGATATGGTTGATGTAATGAGTGATATGATGCAGATTTCAAGAGAATTTGAAGCAAATCAGAAAATCTTGCGAACAATGGATGAAACACTTAGACGAGCGACTCAAGAAGTCGGAAAGGCGTAAGGGGAAAGTATGAATATTCCGTATAGTATTAGTAAAAGTGGGCTTAAAGCTCAGCAAACTAAATTAGATACAGTATCGCATAATATAGCGAACTCAGATACAGTTGGTTATAAACAGAAGACCGTTAGCTTTAGAGAATTACTCGTCAACGATATTACTGCCGTTGATGTCCCAACTTCTGGAAATGTCCAGAACATGGGTTTGAATAGAGGCGTACAAAGTTCCGCTACTGGAACAGATTTCTCAAGAGGTTCTTTAATTGAAACAGGAAGTAACCTATCTATGACAATTAATGGAGAAGGCTTCTTCAGTGTTGCAGGCGAAAACGGAGAAAGAATTTTAACTAGAGATGGACAATTCACATTAGATGAAAATAAAGCAATCGTGAATAGTAGAGGTCAGATTGTCGAAGTGAACTTAACGGTTCCTCCGGAAGCTTGGCCAGAAGGAACTTTTCAAATTAGTAGTACGGGCGAGATACTCGTACAAGATGGCAATCAGGGACTGACATCGGTCGGAACGATTCCTCTATATAATGTGGATAATCCTCAAGCCTTGATTCCGGATGGTGGGAATGGTTTTAGAATTGCGCCTGATCTAGAAGGTTCTGTAATTAATTCTATAGAGAACCCAGCAGCTTTTGGCTCAATTCAGTCCGGCTTCATTGAGGGGTCAAATGTAGATTTAGCGCAATCTTTTACAGATATGATGATGACACAAAGAGCCTATTCATTAAATGCTCAAGTTACCAGAAGTACAGATGAGATGTTTTCGTTGATCAACCAGTTCAGTTGATGTCGTTATGGATGAGATAAAGGTCATGGTGAGAAAATGATTTTATTGGATAAGATTTCGAAACAGTACAAAGATGGTACCAAAGCTCTTCAAAATGTTTCCATAGAAGTGGAGTCTGGAGAGTTTGTTTATCTTAAAGGTAAGAGTGGTTCGGGTAAAAGTACGTTACTTAAGATTCTTTTCGGTCAAGAAAAAGTGAGCAGAGGGCAAGTCGCTGTTTCAGGATATGATGTCACTTTGATGAAAAATAATCGAATTCATGAATTAAGACGAAAAATGGGATTTGTTTTCCAAGATTTTCAATTACTTCAATACAAAACAGTCTACGAAAATATTGCTTATGTACTCGAAGTTACCGACCATCCAGTTGACGAAATAAGACATAGGGTGGTTGAAGCGCTTGAAACAGTGGGGTTAAAACATAAAGTATTTGACTATCCTAGGAACTGCTCAGGTGGAGAACAACAAAGAATTGCCATAGCAAGAGCAATCGTTCATAACCCTACAATTTTACTAGCAGATGAACCAACGGGCAATTTAGATCCGCACACTGCATACGGAATACTCAAATTGCTGCATAAAATCAATCAGAGTGGGACTACTGTTATAATGGCAACCCATGATCAATCATTTCTTGATAAAATACCTTCTAGAATTATTGAGTTAGATAATGGTTTTCTATCAAAAGATAGAAGTAAAAACCATACGATGCTATTACTCAGTAGTCGTATGGGTGAACAATATGTGATTTGATGAAGAGCGTAAAGATACTTTTATCTTTGCGCTTTTTAGCATATAACAGACACAATTTTGTATGATAACTGTATTTTCTCTCAAGCTAGAAATGTTATACTTTCTTTCTTAAGTGGGTTTCTTAAAAATGTTAAGTGGATAATTATAAAACTCTTCTATTAATATTTAAGGTGATCTTACCGATAGTATAAGGTGTAATAGACTTTAGGAGGGTGATATGTCAAAGACAGTAAAATAGTCTAATAAAAGATCTTTTATCTTAAGTATCATCTTTAGTTTCATCCATAATTAATAGGTAAAACTAGTTTATCGTATACATAGTGGCTCAATTGCCTTGATTTTGTTGCCATTTTACTTAAGAGTTAACATTTTGAATTAAATGGCTAAACTAAAACAACGATGACTACAGAATTCTTTATAATTGTTAATGGATTCAAATATCTTAATATTTGTAACGATTAATTAGTTAATCTTAGAGCTCATGATTGTATGATGAGTGAATATGCTTTTTGAACAGTTAGAAAGTTGTAGGGGAGTATGAAGTATAATGTATATATTATTCATGAGTTTCACAGATTTCTTCTCTGGCGGGACAGCCTATTATAGTGCGCTTATTTTTTTAGGGATACTATCATTGAGCGTATTATGGCATTACAGAGAAAAACTGAATGAAAAGAAACAAGAAATTGTTGATTTAACTAAAGAAAAAACAGATTTTGAAGAAGTATTCAATAATGATGTTGCGTTCGTTTGGGAAATTGATAAAAACAAACAAAATCTGCATGCTTCTAAAATCGTTTGTAAAGTCATCAACTTTAGGGAATCAGACTATCCAAGGTTGCTGAAAACCTGGAAAGAAAGAATACACAAAGAAGATCTTCCAGAGTTCTTGAATTATATTAGTTGTTTGGAAGAGAAAAAAGGTAAGCCCCATGTTTTCCGTATTTATGACGGCCAAGAAAATATCATGTGGCTTGAGACATTTGTGAATGTCGTTTACGATGATTCAGGTGAAATAAAGAAATTTATCGGTACGGCAATAAATGTAACGGAAAGAAAATTAGAAGAAGAACGGTTACGTGAAACAAGCTATTATGATCGTTTGACTAAACTTCCGAACAGAAAAATGTTTTATAAAACGTTTAATGAAAAAGCAAACCTTCAATCTTCTGAGAACGAAATGTCGGTAATGTTACTCGATATTGATCGGTTCAAAGTAATTAACGAACTCCATGGTCGAGATCTTGGAGATCAAGTACTCGTAGTTCTAGCAGAAAAGTTGCGAGAATTACTGGGTGAAGACACATTTATCGCAAGAGAGAGCGAAGATGAATTCATTCTTTTACTGGAAGAAGCTAGCGAGAAGAAAACAAAACTTGTTGCAGAAAAAATTATGAACATGCTTAAAAAACCAGTCATTATACAAGATCAATTGTTTTATCTTTCCATCAGTATGGGTATCAGTCGCTATCCAGAAACTGCCCAAGACGTACTGGCATTATACCAACAAGCAGAGATTGCGATGTATAAAGTGAAAGATAAAGGAAAAAACAATTATCATGTATTTATGACAGATGATGCAGCTCTAATTGAAAGAAAAAGAAGAATCGAATTTGGTTTAAAAGAGGCACTGGCTCGTAATGAACTCTATCTAGTGTATCAGCCTAAGGTTAGTTTAAGTACCGGTGAGACTTATGGTACAGAAGCTTTGATTCGCTGGAAACATCCACTCCTAGGCAATGTGCCACCCAGTGAGTTCATTCCAATCGCTGAAGAGTCCGGTATCATCAATGAAATTGGCTACTGGGTAGTTTTTGAAGCCATTAGACAAAATAAAATTTGGCATAATGAAGGTATCTTTATAGAGGTGGCTGTCAATGTTTCTGCACTTCAATACGAAGATCCATTATTTGTAGAAAGAGTAAGGCAGACCTTATTGCACCATGATCTAGATCCGAAATACTTGGTCGTTGAGATTACAGAAAGTGTCATGCAAGATGTGGAATATTCAAACAAGGTCATCAAAGAACTACATGATTTAGGTGTGAAAGTTGCTATTGATGATTTTGGAACAGGTTACTCATCCTTGAGTGTTTTAAATAACGTATTTATAGACATCGTCAAGATTGATAAATCATTTATTGACGGTATCATGACGACAGTAAATACTGCCTCACTTGTAAAAACAATGATTCAAATGGGTAAAAGTCTTAAGTTTCATATTGTAGCAGAAGGCATTGAATCAGAAGTTCAAGCCGACTTTCTTAAAGAAAATGAGTGCTCTTATGGACAAGGATACTTGTTCAGCAAACCATTACACCCCGAAGAAGTACCAGCTAATATTGCTTAAATGATCTCTACCGTAGTACCACAGATTTTTAATCTGGGAATTACGGTAGAGTTTTTTTGAGTATAAATGTTATGGCAGTAAATAGTGTGAAATTCACAAAATAGACTTAATCATATGATATGACTATTTTTAGCACTGCATTAACTGATCGAGCATGATATGAAGCAATGTTAGTATATTAACATCATTCTCAAACTCCCTGTCACTGTGAGCTTATTAACTGTAAATTTAAACTCAAATTTATCTTATTGACATGATAATTTAATAAAGATAAAATTATTAAGAAATAAATGCTGCTAATAAATTCCAAATATAGAAACGAGGTAATAAAATGTTGTCGGAAAAAAAACAAATCTTCACATGGATAATATGGTTTATTCTTTATCCGACTCTATTTATCATTACTTTTAATCTAAATAATAGTAACGAATTTTCAGATAGTACATTTTATGGATACCTATTATTAGGTATCATTATCTCGTTGTTTCCTTTGAATATTAAAGGCACAACAATTATTATGATCAATGCAGTAGGGATTGCCATGTTTCTCACATTTGGAATTTTCGCTGAAATGTTATTGGTATCCAGTGCTTTAATTATAGTTCTAGCAAAACTTGGGCTCAATAAACAAAATGTTTTTAAAATCCCTTTGAATCTATTATTATTTCAGATCGTTTCAGTCTCCTCTGGAATCGTTTATTACACTATAGACCCAGTATTACCTTCAATTTTCAATTTAAGGTTTAACGTATTATCTTTAACGACGTATCTAGTGTTTTATATACTTCTGAATAGAATATTGATCTATTTCCTGGACAAGTATTGGTATTGTAAAGAGAATATTATGATTATTGATAGTGAACTGAAATTTTCGTTACTATCGATTTTTTATGTTATACCGATTGCTATCATGTTAGTTTATTTGGAAGAACTCTATTCTAACGTTGGAATTTTTATAGCTTTTTTACCATTGATTACACTTACTATAATCTTAAAGTTTTATTTTAATATTAAAGCAAAAAACAAACATTTGTCAGAAATCAACAACTTGGCGCTAGAGTTAACCGGGAAATACTCTCAAAAAGAAATTTTAAGTAACTACATAAAGTCTTGGGCAGTTATTTTCACTGCTCAGAAAATTAGTTATTTTGAAGCATCAGAAAATATGAAGATTACTAAAGTTTACGATTATGAAGTGGATTCTAAAGAAATCCATCAGGTAAATTCTGAGTATCTAATTTGTCCAGATATCATCAAAGCGTCTTGGTTAACTAACAGAATGATGGTCTTCAATTCTTCTGATGAATGGGCCATGGATTTCCCTTTAAGCTATAAGCCTGAGAGTATCCTGGTTTTGCCTGTGACTAGAGCAGAGAGAATTGTCGGTTTTTTAATGATGGTAGATTCTAAAAGAGACGCCTACAAAGATATAGATGTGGTTTCATCTATTAGAGTTCTTCATAGTTACTTGAATATTGCTCTAGAGAATGCATTTAACTTTGAAAAGCTACAATTTAATAGTCGTACAGATCATCTGACTGGACTGACAAATCTCAGAGCTTTTGAGAATGAATTGAAACAGTTTACGACAATTAATACAGAGCGCCGATTTTCCATTATCATAATTGATTTGGATCATTTTAAGAGAGTTAACGATACTTATGGCCACCAAGCCGGTAATGAATTGCTCAAGCAAGTTTCTATTTTATTAAGTACTTTTGTATATGAAGATGAAAGACTAGCTCGATATGGTGGCGAAGAATTTATTTTCTTCATACCCGATAAGACAGCAGATGAAACGCGGATCCTTGCTGAAAAAATTAGAGAAAAGATCGAAGAAACGAATTTTAATACGCACAACTATTTATCTAAAAGAGAACTGATTACTGTAAACATCACTGCCAGCATCGGCTTAGCTACTTATCCGGATCAATGCAGTAAAGTAAAGGACTTGGTGACACTTGCGGATAGAGCAATGTATGTCGGTTCAAAACAAAGAGGCAGAAATAGAGTCGCATCAATATTTGGAGGAGAACAGGATGAGTCTGAAAAAGAACTGGAGCTCGAAACGGTTTTATAGAGATCAAACGGGTGCTACGTTGGTAGAATTAATAGCCTCAATCGCTATTCTAGCTTTAGTTGTTACCTCTTTTTTGACATTCTTTATACAGTCTTCCAAAGCGACTCAATCATCCGAACAGGTGACTGCAGCAACTTATTCTGGGCAAAAGCAAATGGAATATCTCTATCATTTATCTGAGACTTTGACCATTGAAAAAACTGTTCTGGAATTAGAAAACAAAGCTCAATCTTCAGTTAGTAAAGGGTTGGAAAAATCTTATACTTATCAAGAAGATGGTATTTCTTATTTAATAAAAATGACTCTACCTGATTCTAAAACTTCAAAACAACCGAATCTAATAAAATTCCTCATAGAGGGATCAAAAGACGGTAAGAAAGTCATCCAGCTTGAGAATAAAATACCTTTTAAAGTAGGTCTGCTAGATGAGTAAACTAAAAAAAGTGTGTTCTCAAGAAGGTTTTACTTTAGTAGAATTACTCGCAACGCTCGCACTATTATCTGTAGTAATCGTACTTGCTGGATCGATACATTTGTTTGGTCAGAAGCAATTCTCTCAACAAACAGATCAAGTATCTCAAATTAGTGATATCCGATTTACACTCTCATCCATTGAAAAGGATGTTCGTCAAACCGTTCCCTCAGAAATTTCTTATGATGGGCAGTTACGAGTTGGTGAAAATGTTTATTCAATAGAAGATAACACTTTGAGAAAAAACGGTGGAATAATTAGTGATCAAATTTCTAGTTTCGATGTTTCTTTAACAGAAGAACGTATTGAATTAAAAATAAAAAGCTCTTCAGAAAAAAATCGTCCAATTGAAGAAATCTCTACTACAATCTATTTCAGGAGGTGACTCAGTGTCTAAATTAAAAGATGAACAAGGATCAGGATTAGTTTTGACATTAATGGTCTTAACGGTGCTCGCAGTTTTAGCAGCCGCACTGGCCACTGTCACCCTTGGAAGTTATCGATTGACCGCCAATAATAGAGATTCAGTTTCAGCTTATTATATTGCAGAAGCTGATTTAAATGAAAAATATGAAGTCGTTGAGTCTGTTGTGCAAACTACCTATGACATGGATACAAATCAAGACACTTTTTATGCTTTAATTGAACAGTCTTTTAAGGAATTGGAAGGTAAAAACTCTGATGGGTATGCTACTCAATTTGGAAAGAGTCCTTTTTCAAACGTAACGATAAAAAAAGTTTCTTCAGGAAATCCGAGGACATACACTCTGACTTCCGAAGGCGAAGTTGGAGATTCTAAAAGAACAATTGCTAAAGACTTTACTGTTGGTTATATAGAAAAAAATCAAGGTGGAGGATTGCCTGCATTACCTAAAAATGCAGCAGCAATAGTGAAGAATAAAATTGAATTGACTGGTAGTGGAAAGATTATAGGAGATGTTCATTTTGATTCTTTAGAAGCTAAATCGATTGTAATGAACGGAGACTCTTCTATAAATGAAGGATTTACATTCGTTAAAAATATTGAAAAAGGAAATAAACTACTAGACATCCCTCCCAAAAATACTGGATTTCAAGAAAAAAATGGTCCTTTTTTAAAACAAACTAACATTAACATACCATGGGAATCATACTATGAGTTTATTAAAACATTCCCTGATGTCCCAGTATATGATTCATTGCCTGACGAAACAATATCATCTTCCGATGGAAGTAATCAGCATAAGTTTATAAATCAAGAATCTTTCTATTACAATAGTTGGATTTTTAACAATAAGAATTTTATCTTTAAAGTAGCTGGAAATAGTTCTTTTAAAGAGTTCAAAGTTGATAGCGATGTGCCACTTAAGATAGATACCATGGGAAAAGATATTACAATTGTAGTAGATCATTTGAACCTCAATAGAGGAAGTTTAGAGTTAGTCGGTGAAGGCTCTGTCACCTTTTATGTAAAGAGTAAGTTTAACCTTAACTCTAGTGGTGATAGTAATCTTAATAAAAATGGCAAAACTGAGCAATTAAAAATTCTATATGCAGGTACAGATGATTTTATTATGAATGGTGGAATTGTCAATGGCTCTATATTTGTAAAAAATGCAGTCGTCAACGTTAATTCAGCTCATGGAATCAATGGATTACTGATAAGTGGTGGGCCGAAGGTGACTCATAACGGTGGTACGTCTACAAAAGCTATTGTAATTGCGCCCTCAGCAGACTTTGATTTTTCAGGTAGTGGAAGCATAGAAGGTGCTGTTATTGGTAAACAGGTTATTTTATCTGGAGCAGGAGAAATAAAGGTTGGAAAACCAATTGTTGATTTAAATATTTTTAATACTAGTTCTAAAAAACAGTCTGATAAACCAAATTTTGATCTTATAAAAAGCGACGCATCCATAGAAAAATAGAAATTTAAAAGGAGGAAGAAACTAAATGGCTACTCAAAGAAAAAAGCTAGGCGATCTATTAAAAGAAGCAAATTTAATCACCGAGGAAGATATCGTCAAAGTTCTTGAATTGAAGAAAAAGAATCAAAAGCTTGGAGATGCACTAGTAGAACAAGAGTATATCACTGAAAAAGAGTTGCTGGATGTTTTAGAAATTCAGCTAAAGCTAGAAAGTATTTCTCTATACCAGTATCCAATCGATACTAGTCTGATTGATTTAATCTCTAAAGAATTTGCTCGAGAAAATGTTTTACTCCCAATCAAACAAGAAGCACATCGCCTGATTGTAGCCATGCATGACCCGTTAGATTTTTATGCGATTGAAGACCTGGAACTTTCAACTGGATTCAGTGTACAACCTGTTATTGCGACTAAAGATGATATCTTACAAACTGTGAATCATTTATATGATTATGATGAAAGCTCTGAATTAATAGAAGAAGAATTCAATGCTTCTGCAGTTAACATATTAGATCAAATCCTTGAAGCTGGTGTAACGATGCATGCTTCTGATATTCACCTTGACCAGACCGAGACTTTGGTAAATGTACGCTACCGAGTAGATGGCGTACTAAGAAACGAAAGAACCCTTCCAAAATCTGCTATGAATTCCTTAGTAGCCCGAATCAAAATACTGGCTGGTTTGAACATTACCGAGAGTAGACTTCCTCAGGATGGTCGAATTAGTTTAACGATTATGGAAAAATCTATCAATTTACGGATTTCGACATTACCAACTGTGTATGGTGAAAAAATCGTTATCCGAATACTTGATTTGACAAATATCCTCAAGAAATTGAATGATTTGGATTTGACTGAAGGTACGCTTGAAGAATATAGAAAGATCATTCAAGAGCCTTCTGGTTTAGTTTTGATTACCGGTCCTACTGGATCTGGGAAGTCGACCACACTTTACGGATCTATCAACGAATTGAATAACGCTCATGTCAATATCCTGACGATTGAAGATCCGGTTGAGTATCAACTAGATGGTATTAACCAAGTACAAGTGAACTCAAATATCGGGCTGAATTTTGCGACGGGACTTAGATCCATCTTAAGACAGGATCCGAACATCATCATGGTTGGTGAAATAAGAGATAGAGAAACAGCAGATATAAGTATTAGAGCTTCTCTAACAGGTCACCTTGTATTCAGTACGTTACACACCAATAGTGCAATTGAAGCGATTCCAAGGCTTTTTGATATGGGTGTAGAACCTTATTTGGTTGTTTCTTCGCTTTCTGGAATTATGGCACAGCGATTAGTCAAAAAAGTTTGTAAAGATTGTCAGTATAAAAGAGCGGCGACTCAGATAGAGAAAGAAATTTTCCGAAAAAGAGGTAGAGAAATCGACGAAATATGTTTGGGTAGAGGGTGTAACCGATGTAGATTCACTGGTTATAGAGGTCGAATGGCGATTCATGAATTGATTGTGATCGATGATCATATGAAAGAAATGATGATGAACCATGCTTCTCTGCAAAAGATTAAACAGTATGTCGAAAACAAGCAGATTCCGTTTTTAATTGACGATGGATTAGACAAGGTCCAAAAAGGCTTTACAACTATTGAAGAAGTATTAAGAGTCGCAACATTAGATTAGAGGGATACAATGGATTATTTACATCGAGTACTAACAGCAGCTTATTACAAAGAAGCTTCAGACATACACTTAACAGCAGGTTCTGAACCCGTTTATCGTATTGACGGTAGATTGATTCCGCAGAAAACGGAAGAAAAGCTCATGCCAGATGATTTAGAAGCAATTGTCAAAGAAATGCTTACTGAAAAATTATGGGAAGATCTCCAGAGAAATAGAGAAGTAGACTTGTCTTACGGAATTAACGGTATATCAAGATTTCGGGTAAATGTCTTTTACCAAAGAAACGCGCTCTCCATAGCTTTTAGAATCATTTCCAAAGAGATTCCATCACTAGACGATTTAGGGCTACCCAATATCTTGAAAGAACTCGCAAAAAAACCTCACGGACTTATTTTAGTAACTGGTCCAACAGGTAGCGGAAAAAGTACTTCTCTGGCAGCTATGATCGACTATATGAATCAAAATATGAATCGGCATATCATTACCTTAGAAGACCCTATAGAATATTTGCATTCTCACAATCAGTCCATCATTGTTCAACGAGAAATCGGATTCGATGCATTGTCTTTTAAAGATGGTTTGAGGGCCAGTCTAAGACAAGACCCTGATGTGATTCTTGTCGGGGAGCTTAGAGATTTAGAAACCATTTCTACGGCTATCACGGCAGCAGAAACGGGCCACTTAGTTTTAGGTACCTTACACACGCAAGATGCTTCGAGTACGATTGACCGTATGATCGATGTCTTTCCAGCACATCAAAGAGACCAGGTGCGTACGCTACTAGCCAATATTCTAGTCGGTATCTTGTCACAAAGATTATTCCCTAAAGCTAGAAGCACCGGTAGAATTGCCTGTACGGAAATGCTGATTAACAATGCAGCAATCAAAAATCTGATCAGAAGTGAAAAAATGCATCAGATACCAAATACCTTGCAGACATCTAGGGATCAGGGGATGCATACAATGGAAATGGACATGAAATTAAAGTCGCAAGAGGGGCTAATCAATTCTGTTGAACTTGTTCCCTATTCGAATGTTTAAAGAAAGATTACAGGTGAAATGACTTATGACAATGTATGCTTATAAGGCAAAGAAAACGGATGGAACAATCACTAAAGGTAAGTTGGAAACTTCGAATAAAAAAGAAGCACTCATTGAGCTAGAACATTTGAATTTGATTGTATTTAGCATTAAAGAATTAAACTCCTTTCTTTATAAAGACGTTCACATCGGTAAACCAATTAAATCAAAAGATTTTGTTCTATTCCTTAGACAATTCTCTACCTTAATAGAATCAGGTATATTGTTATTAGATGCTTTAGAAATACTTTCTAAACAGATTGATAATAAAATTTTAAAAGAGGCTTTAGAACAAATTGCGCTTCAAGTTAGGGAAGGTATCGCACTATCAGCTGCACTTAGTAAGTTTCCTAAGCTATTTCCTAATTTATTAGTTAATATGATTCAATCAGGTGAAGCGAGCGGGCGTTTAGACGACGTCCTAAAAAGAATGGCAGATTATTACGAAAAGCAACACAGATTAAGACAAAAAGTATCTACGGCGTTAACTTATCCAGCTGTAGTAGGAAGCATGGCTGTATTAATTACTATATTTCTATTAGTATTTATTGTTCCGATATTCGCTGACTTATTTTTGAGTTTTGGTGAAGATTTACCTGCTTACACTCAGTTCGTATTAAATTTAAGCCAAGTTATTCAAAACTACTGGTGGATAATTCTTTTGATTGCAATCATACTTTTATCTGGTTTCAAAGAGCTAACTAAACGAGAATCAACTGCATTCATCATAGATGGCTTTTTACTCAAGATACCAGTTGTAGGTGTCTTTATTCAAAAATCCATCTTAGCGAGAATGACACAAACCTTGAGCTCACTCTTATCAAGTTCAGTTCCCATACTTGAAGCAGTAGATATCACTTCTAATGTTATGAGCAATCGTGTGGTCAAAAGGGTACTCCAAGAAAGTAAAGATTCCCTTGAAAGAGGAGAGTCGTTATCTATCCCCATGCAAAGACATTGGATGTTTCCAGATTTAATTACTCAGATGATTACAGTTGGAGAATCCAGCGGAGCACTTGACGAAATGTTGCATAAAGTAGCGGAGGTATACGATCAAGAATTAGAAGAAGCATCGAATAAACTGCAGTCACTAATTGAGCCGATATTGATTGTTTTTTTAGCCGCGATTGTTGGTGCTATCGTATTAGCTATTATCATTCCGATGTTTTCACTATTTGAAACATTTTAAATTAAAGACATTGAAAGGGGGAATGGGTATACGTTATAAGCAAAAAGACAAGTCGATCAGTACTTATACTGATCAAAAGAAAATATCACTTATAAAATATTAGGAGGAAGAAAATATGAGAAATCAAATCAAGAAACTAATCAAAAAGGAAAATGGATTTACATTAGTCGAGCTACTTGCAGTTTTAGTTATTTTAGGAATTATCGTAGCAATCGCAATCCCAGCAATCGGAAATGTTGTTGAAAACGCGAATGGTAAAGCTGAAACAGCTGAAGAAGCTTTAGTTATTGATGCAGCAAGACTATACGACATTGAACATACTATCGGCAGTACCGGCGTAACTGTCGAAACTCTTAAAACAGAAGGATATTTAGAGATCAGAGATAGTGAAAGTCTTTCAGATTCAACAACTGTTACTGTTAAAACTGAAGGAAAACAGAAAACTTACGTAATCGAGTAATAATTATTAATAATTAGAGAAGTTAATAAAGCTTCTCTTTATACATAGGAGAACCAGCATGCAAACTTTCATAGCCATCATTTTTTTCGTATACGGACTAGTACTTGGATCATTTTATAATGTTGTTGGCCTCAGGGTACCTATAGGAACATTCTGGAAACAGAAACAATCTTATTGCTATACCTGTAAGAGAAGTTTGTCTTGGACTGAATTGATACCCGTCATCTCTTATTTGAATCAAAAAGGAAAGTGCAAAGGATGCGGTGAACCTTTCTCTGCACTCTATCCAATAATGGAGTTCAGTACTGGAATCCTCTTTGCACTTTCTTACTTGGTTTTTGGATTTACGCTAGAAACGATATTTAGTTTGATTGTTGTTTCGATGGTCATAATCATTACAGTGTCTGACATAGCTTATCAAAAGATTCCGAATAAAATCTTACTATTTTTTGCTCCTTTGATTTCGATTCTCCTTATAGTTATATCAAACATTACGTTTCTATCAGCCTTAATTGGGGCTGGGTTAGCTTTTGCACTTATATTTCTTATTATCATTCTATCAAAGGGTGGTATGGGTATGGGAGATTTGAAGTATTTCACTTTATTTGGATTTATTTTTGGCTGGAAACTGTTTTTATTACTTTTCTTACTGTCAACTATTTATGGGGCTGCAGTCAACAGTGTATTATTAATAACCAAAAAAGTTTCTAGAAAAACGAAAGTCCCTTTTGGACCTTATATCGGAGCAGCGGCACTTACCGTACTGTTTTTCGGTAACACACTATTAGACTGGTATCTATCACTCTTATAGTCCAGAAAAATTGTATTGAGAAAGATGACCTATGGAGGACTTACATGCTATTTAGAAAAAAACAAATACTTTATATTCAATTTAAATATAAAAGTATCTATTATATGATCATTGATCCACAGAAAAATGAAATTATAGAACACGATTCGCTCTCACTCGATATTCCTGTATTGATTGAAGGACAACTGACAAATGAAATGCTGGTGCAAAAAACACTAGAATTGTTCGTGCGCGAAAAAAAACTAAGAAATACTGTGGTTCATTTCATTTTACCAGATCACTTTTCTGTCATACGTAAAGAACAAGTTCCCCTTCAACTGGAGCAAAAAGAAATCAAGGAATACTTGTATCTTCAACTAGACAGCAAGATTAAATTACCTTTTGATTCTCCGGTATTAGATTTTCAGTTGTTAGAAACTCTAGAAGATGCTCAAGAAATTCTCTTAGTTGCTTATCCAGAGGAATATATACAGTCTTTCCAGAAGTTGTTTGAATCCGTACAATTAGTTCCGGAAATTGCTGATCTTTCATATCTGAGTGTTTACCGTTTATTTAAAAAAGATCAATCTAACGAGATTTCTCCTGACGAGCATTTATTATTGATTCAATGGCATCCATATGATAGCTCACTAACTGTGTTCCATAAAGATGTTCCTCAATTCAATCGACAGACTAATTTCCAAAGAATAGCTCAAAGCTGGGAACAAGATAGTCTTTCTAAATGGGAATGGACTGGTTCTGAGGAAGAATTAGAGGTAGCTATTGAAAATCATATTGACACAATTGAACGTTTCTTGGATTTTTATAAGTATTCGATTATGAATGGAGAAAAGATGGTTACGCGTATTATACTTACTGGAGACTTCCCAGAGTACGAGCTTTTATATGAACGAATTAGTAATCGAATTGATATCCGGTTATCTAAAATAGAGGTACCTTCAAACTTCACAAGAGGGTTTGTACCGCTGATAGGACTGAAATATAAGGATACTATCGTAACACCAAAGTCTAAATCTATAAATAATCATAGAAAAGGACTATTTAATAGACCGTTTAAAAAAACCGTTGAGGAGATTGATGCAGGATGATCAATATAAACCTTTTCGAGAAAAAAGAAATCAATAGACTACCGTTTGTAATTATCATAATATTTTTAATCCTATTATCTGGCTTGTTTATTTATTTATTTGGAATGAATCGTTTCTATACATTAAAAGATAATAGAAATATGCAGGTCATTGAAAATCAAGTTAGCGAAATTCAGGATGCAAGAAGTATTGAACTATTGAATAATCAAGTTATTCAGTTGAATGAAAGTCTTACTTCTCTTGAATCAGCTCGATATCAGATTCCATTTTTAATTAAAGATCTTCATACCTATGTACCTGAAGAAAGTCAAATAGCAGAGTTTGTATTATTAGAAGATTTCACACTAGTATTAAAGGTTTCAGGTGTGGACTATGATGCTTTAACTGCATTAATTAAAGAACTCAACGAGATTGACTACGTTAATTCAGCAGAACTGTCGACATTGTCAGTTACTGAATCAGATACAAATACTTTCGATTCAGAAATTCTACTGACCTTAGACCAACTTTTATTGAGAAAGGAAAATAATAATGAAAATTAGCTGGTCTAAGCAAAGTTTGCTATTGATCCTTCTTCTAACTACGACACTATGTATACTCTTCTATTACGGAAAAAAAACAGTGGTGGATATCCCAAGACAGGCTTACTTAAGTTCTGAGCGTATTATTGAGGATCAACAAGATCTTCTTAACAAAGTTGAATCGATTGATGGTTCAGAAGATAGTCTTTCAAAACAATTAGCTGAACTAAATAACAGTATTCCAAATAATATAGATCCAAGCACTTGGATGGATGAAATAAAACATATAGCTGATGCAAATCAAGTTACGATTCAACTACTAAACAGTATGGAAACAACGGTAAATTCTGAAGCTGAATCAACTATAGATTCTATTGACTCCAATAACTTTCAATTGGATCTGATTTACGATGATAGGACAGCTCTAGAGTCTTTTATAGAAGATGTATACCAAATGACTCAAATCACAGACATTTCATCTTTGTCCTATGAACAGACTGAATCAAATACCGGAACTTTGTTTCTTAGAACTTATACTCAACCAAGTAATTTAGAATAACTTCGGACAAACGTCTAATACCTTAGGCGTTTTTGTTTTATCCAAATACGAAGAGTGCATGACGTTTAGTACTGGATATGATAAGATAGGAAGAGTATTTTCAAAGAACAGACTTTATAATATTAAACATAAAAAATGTATTTTCAGGAGGAGAAAGCATGTCTTACTCTCAAAAAATGATTGATGCTTTACAGAACGAACAACTAGAAAAAGCAAATCAGCATCTTGAACAGGCACTCAAGAGTGACTCAATTGATGATCTTTATCAACTGGCAGATTCTCTATATCAATTAGGATTCTTAGAAGAAACAAAAAGAGTCTTACATTTTCTACTTGATCAGTCAAATGACGATGAAATTAAAGTGAATCTAGCAGAAATCGCAATTGAAGAAGGTAAGGAACTTGAAGCCATTGAATGGCTTCAAGCTGTAGAGAAAACGAGCGAGGTTTATCCTCAAGCTTTACTTGTATCTGCTGATTACTATCAAGTACTAGACTTGCCAGAAGTTTCTGAACAAAAACTACTAGAAGCTCAGTCCATTTTAGAAAATGAACCCGTTATTCTATTTGCTTTAGCAGAACTGCATTTCACAATGGGTAAACATGCCCAAGCGATTAGAGAATACGAGCAGTTACTGACAGATGGGGAAGATACCTTTGCTGGCGTTTATCTAGTAACGCGACTAGGGAGTGCTTATAGTGCGTTAGGTGACTGGGAGAATGCAATTGGGTATCTTGAGGAAGCTGTTGAAGTCGACGATCAAATCGATACGTTGTTCCAATTAGGATTCACCTATTTCCAGATCAAAGAATTTCAGCGATCCAATGAAACTTTCCATAAAGTAAAAGAAATGGATCATTCTTATACATCGGTGTATCCTTATCTTGCTAAAGGATTGGATGAAGAGAATCAAATCGAAAAAGCTGCTGAGGTTGTGCGCGAAGGATTGCTTCAAGATAAAACCAATTATCAACTCTATCTAATCGGTGCTGATATCGAGATCAAGCGAAGCAATAGTGATAAAGCTGAAGAATACTATAAGCTAGCGATGGAATTGGATCCAGAAAATGAAGCCATTTCCTTACAATATACGAATTTCTTGAATCATCAGGAAAGATATGATGAAACGGTTGAGTGGATTCAGCAAGCCTTAACAGAATTAGATGCGGATCCGCAATTTTACTGGAATTTAGCGACTGCTCAAGATGCACTGGAAGAATTTGAAGCTGCTGGAAGAGCGTTTGAAAAAGCTTATCCTTATTTTGATTCAAATGCTGAATTTATGAAGCAGTATTTCTTCTTTTTAAGAGAAGAAGGACGTTTAGCGGAATCCCGTAACGTAGGTACGAAGTATCTTGAACTCCAAAGTGACGATTTAGAAATTCAAGAAATCTTAAACAATGAACAGACAGATACTGAGTGATTTTTGTTATACTATAATAGTAGAAATACTTGAATATTTAATGTGTCTGTTCTAAAAGGAGGGAAGTCAAATTGAATAATCGAGTACAGTTAAATGATAAAAAACAATTTTTGAAATGGTTCTTACAGAGACACCAAATGAAGCGCAGAGAATCTATGTGGATATTAAATTATTTATTGAATCATGATATTGTGTTAAACAAAGCAAAATTTGTCGAACGTGCTGAAAAGACACCTCGTGGGATTAAAATGGCAGCTGTCGGATCAGAAAATGAAGCGTTCAAATTCTATAAAGACGGTCATTCGTTTGATAACCCAGAACAAGCTTTTCACGAAGTGAGATTGAACTGGCATACAGATCTTTATATCGAATTATTGTTTTCAGATGCATGGATGTCTGCTGAGTATCTAGCTGTATTAGAAGATAATCCTTTTTCTAGCTGGAACGATTCCATTTCAAATGACCTTAGTCTTGAAGTTAACGAAGCAATCGACTATTTTCAATTAAGTGAGAAGCGAAATGATCTCATTCATCATATTGATATCGCACTTGAAAATGATGAAAAAGAACAATTCTTGATGTTAACAAGAGAACTTAAAGAAATAGAAGAAAAGTTAAGCAACGAATTACCGTATTGATAAATTTGTTTGTTTAAGGAAATTCAATAGAGTACAACCATTTTCAAATGATTGTACTCTTTGACTTTTCTATTCTTTCAAATTGAAAGGTGGTATGATGTGTGACGGATACAAGAGACATGCAAAAAGAAGTAGATGATTACATAAATCAATTCAAGGCGGGATACTTTTCACCGCTGGGCCAGCTAGCAAGACTTACAGAAGAAGTAGGAGAATTAGCTAGAGAGATCAGTCATCATTATGGAGAAAAGCAGAAAAAGCCAGAAGAAGCAGACAAGAAGCTGGAAGAAGAACTTGGTGATGTTTTGTTTGTCATCATTACTTTGGCAAATTCTCTTGAGATTGATCTTTCAGAAGCTTTCGCGCTGACGATGAATAAATTCAACACCCGAGATCGTGATCGTTTTGAACGAATCGATGACGAATCGATTTAGTGTGTTTAAAAAGGAGAGAATGGTTGTATGCTAGTCAATATATGCTGGATGCAACCTTACTATCATGCAAAATAAACTGGTTTTAACAGAAGTTTTCACAAATGCATTACCCGTTTTGGAGGTCCTCGAGCAAGCTGGATTTGAAGCTTATTTTGTTGGCGGGAGTGTACGAGATGCTATGCTCGGTAAAGACGTTAATGATGTCGATATCGCTACAAGTGCATTTCCCAATGAAATCCAAGACTTGTTCAAGAAGACGATAGATGTGGGTATAGAGCATGGTACGGTCATGGTGCTATGGGAAAAAGAAACTTATGAAATCACGACATTTAGAACCGAATCAACTTACCAGGACTTTAGACGTCCAGATTCGGTTACTTTTGTGCGTTCTTTAGCAGAAGATTTGAAAAGAAGAGATTTTACCATCAACGCTTTGGCAATGGATAAAGACGGATATATCACTGATTTGTTTGATGGTATGGATGATCTGAATCAACAAGTCATTCGAGCAGTAGGGATACCTGATGAACGTTTTGGTGAAGATGCACTTAGAATGATGAGAGCGACAAGGTTTTCGGCTCAACTTGGATTTGATATTGAAGAAGAGACCGTGCTCGCATTGAAAAAAAATACTGCTTTACTTGAACATATTGCCATAGAACGGATCCAAGTAGAATTTATTAAGATGTGTCTTGGTCAATTCAAACAAAAAGGACTGGCATATTTTATTGAGTCAAACTTGTATGAATTTTGTCCCGGTCTAAAAAAAGAAGCTTTAAGAAAATTTTCTGCAATTTTGCCTTCACTAGACAATGAGAGACAAGTCTGGACTTCGTATCTTTTGCTAGACGAATATGATACGAATCGGCTTAATGCTTTTATGAAATCATGGAAACTATCAAATAAACTCATCCAGCAGGTAATGTCTTTATTCCGATCGGTAAAATTTAGAATGGAGTCTTCTGCGGACGTGCTCTATATTTATCATCTTGGGAAAGAATTAGCACTTGAAACAGAGAATATCCTCTCTTACTTGCAGTATCCAGCGGACTCAGAAGCTGTTCTCTCTATCTATGAGAGTTTACCAATTTATTCTAAGCAAGATCTGGCAGTAAAAGGAAAGGATCTTCTTGAGCTAACGAGTGCAAAAGCAGGTAAGTGGTTAGGTGATGCTTTGAACCATATCGAAGAAGCGGTTGTCCTTGGGAAACTGAATAATTCGAAACAAGAAATTATCACCTGGGCAAAACAGCATACGCTGATTCCAGAAACGGACAAACATTAAATTGAAAATAACTTTGAGGTTATTGGGAAGGAGGGGAATATGAAGAAAGATCAAATTTATGCAATTGTAGATATCGAATCAACCGGTGGAAGTATTGGTAAAGATCGGATGATTCAATTTGCTTGTGTACTGATGAAAAATGGAGAGATCATTGAAACTTTTGACACTTTCGTAAATCCTCTTAAAAGCGTCCCTAAGCGTATCCAGGAATTAACAGGCATTCATCCTAGAGAGTTGAAAACAGCGCCTTATTTCGAAGATATTGCCCTTTTACTTCGTAATATGTTGGAAGAAACGATATTTGTTGCACATAATGTTGGGTTCGACTTTCAGTTTTTAAATGAAGAATTTAAAAGAGTTGGGGTTTCTGAACTAACAATTCCTGCAATAGATACGGTGCAACTTTCTCAAATTCTTTTTCCAACGTCAAACAGTTATGCGCTTCAAGAAATTGTTGAATGGCTTGGCTATGATCTAGATCGTCCGCACAATGCGCTTTTTGATGCAGAAGCAACAGGTTTTTTGCTGAACCAGATAGACTCAAAACTCCGAACGCTTCCACTTACAACGGTGGAGAAACTAGCGGAACTTTCCGTATACTGTATCGCAGAAACTCGTATGTTTTTTGAAGAGGCTTTAGAAGAAATGAAGTCACAACCGACAGATTTAAATCAGCAATTAATTGTCGTTGAAGGTATTGCGCTTCAAGATCCTTCAATTTCATTAAACGCGTATAACTATAGAACTGATAAGCAGTATCCTGCTTCTTCACTAGACAAAATCAATTTATTGGATGAACAATATTCTAAAAGAGACGTTCAAGAAGAAATGATGGATAGTGTTTACCATTATTTAAAAAATTCTTCTCCAGAGTCTGGTCTGGCGATTGAAGCCCCTCCTGGTACTGGGAAATCACTTGGATACCTGCTACCGGCCAGTTTTGAAGCAAGTCCAGAAGCCCCTATTTTAATTAGCACTAAAACAACGGTGTTACAGCGTCAGATGATTGAAGAGAGCCTTACTTACCTAGAAAGACTCGTACCATTTGAATTAGCGATTGCTTCAGTAAAGGGGAAACACAATTATCTTTCCTTGGCGAATTTCGACTATAAGTTAAGCGTGATTAATAAAGAAGACATTGAAACGCTTTTCAGTATGCGTGTTCTGGTCTGGTTGACTGAAACAGTCACTGGAGATATCGATGAAATTGGTGCTGGTGGGCACAGTAGCCATGATTTTTGGTCTGAGGTCCGTATAGGTAAATCTGAACTTTCAAAAGATCGAATGGAAAAGTGGGTACCTTATGACTTTTTCCTACGTGCAGAAAAAAGACTCAAACAAGCTTCTATTATCGTTACGAATCATGCTTTCCTCGTTCAGGACTGGAAAAAAGAGCAACCATTGTTTTCTAATGTCAACAAGCTCATTATCGATGAAGCGCATTTCTTTCCTGACGTTATTCAAGACGCAGCTAATACCTCCATATCAGCTGCATCATTCGCTACGCATCTAAAAAAATTAGGTAGTCAAGATAGAGAGCAATCGATTATGGCTATGCTTTATGATCTAGTGACTAGAGATGTGATCAAAGATTATCAAGTACGGGCGATTGAATCTAATCGGCAGTTATTTGAATCTGAATGGAATGACTTTATAGATCAATGGATCAGTCAATTGTCGATACCTATTGAACCGAAACAATCTATCGTTAAATGGAAAGAACACTCTATTCAGCTTTCGAACTTAACGATTTCTTTGAAGCGCCAACTTAAAGAACTGACGAGATTGATATACGAAATCGTCTATGTAGGAAATCACATTTATCAGAGCAGTGAATTAGACGCCAAAAATCTGACCGCTACTGAAAAGTTCAATCTAGGTATTTTTAAAGAGGTTCTTGATACAATTTCTACTGATGCTCATCGCCTAAAAACGGTGTTCAATCAGAATGATCATGCAGATTATTCTTGGGTTTCCTATTACTCTAAACATCCAGAAAAAACATTGAGATTTCATCGAGCGAGTTTTGAAGTAAAAGAAGCACTGCAAAAACAATTAGAGCGTTACACTCATGCAATCTACACAAGTAGTTCACTGTCTTATGATGGATCGATTCATTTCTTTCAAAAGCAAATTGCTGCCAAAAATCTGGAATTTATCGAACTTTCTTCTCCATATCACTATAACGAACAGGTTAGAGTTTACGTACCTGAACAATCAAAATCTTTTTCTGATTATACAAAAGAAGACTTTTTGAAGTATCTGATCGATTCAATCGAGCAGTCAGTTAAACAAACTTCAGAAAATGCTTTGATCCTTTTTAAGTCAAATGATTCTTTACAACAAGTATATAGAGGATTACAGAACAAGAAATCGCTCGAAAAGAAATTGATATTAGCTCAAAATTTATCTGGAACGAAGTCAAAGCTAATCAAGCAATTCAAGAAAAGTAAAAATGCCATTTTACTTGGTGCAGATACGTTCTGGGAAGGTGTTGATCTTCCTGGTGAAACGTTAAAAATTGTAATTATTACGAAACTACCTTTTGATTCACCCGACCAACCCTCCGTTAAGTTAAGGCTGAAAAAACTAACAGATCAGAATCAAAATGCTTTTGTTCAAGACATGTTACCTCGAGCGGTTATGAGGTTGAAACAAGGTTTTGGACGGCTAATTCGATCTGAGAGTGATAAAGGTGTATTGATTGTTTTGGACTATCGCTTTCTTCATTCAAGTTATGCGAAGGTTTTAAGACAAGCGTTGCCTAAGGAAGTTGAAATCGAAAAAATAGACTTATCTCAGATGGCTGAAAAAGTAGAAGACTTTTTAGGAAAATAGGGAATGTGAAAATAGAATGTGTTACCGGATATTTATTTCCATTCATTATTTTGCTATACTTAGATAGTTGAAAATCTGGACTGCGAGGAAATCACTGTGAAAAAATTCTTTATAGGACTTTCTGTTTTTCTAATTGTGCTCATTATTGGTTCAGTTGTTATATACAGACGATCTGTTGCGCTATACAACGATACTGAAGAACAAGCTATTGAGTATGCCATAGCTAACTCTGAAATCGTTTCAGCTACAGACTTTTACTGGTATAACGATACAGAAACAACCTTTACTGTCGTAGGTGAAACAGGAGAAGGCGAGTCTCTTGTCGTGTTTACAAATCAGGAAACTCAGGAAACAACAACTCTGAATGTTTCAGATATAATTCCTAAACAGCAAGCTGTTCAAATGACTCGTGAAGCTAGACAGCCTAAGAAGATACTAAACGCTCGAATGGGTATAGATAATCAGAGACCCGTATGGGAAATCAGTTACCGTAACCAAAATGGACGATTAGGGTATTATATCCTTTCGCTGGAAGATGGCGAATGGATCCGCACAATCGATAATATTTAAATTTAAAAATTGAATTAGGATAAGGAGATTGAACATTGAAAAAAATCAGAATCATAGAAGCATCTAAGCATATCGGTGAAAAAGTAACCATAGGAGCTTGGATCGCAAATAAAAGATCAAGTGGGAAAATTGCCTTCCTACAACTAAGAGATGGATCTGCTTATTTTCAAGGTGTTGTCATCAAGAGTGATGTAGAAGAAACGGTTTTTGAACAGGCTAAAAACCTAACACAAGAAACTTCAGTTTGGATCACGGGTACGATTCAAGAAGATACACGTTCTAAATTTGGTTATGAAATTCATGTTGACGGTATCGAAGTCATTAGTGAATCCAAAGACTATCCTATTACACCGAAAGAACATGGGACAGAATTCTTAATGGATCATCGTCACTTATGGTTACGTTCTTCTAAACAGCATGCAATCATGCAAATTCGTAACGAAGTGATTAGGGCTACTTATGAATTCTTCAATAAAGAAGGTTTCTTAAAAGTCGATCCTCCTATCTTAACCGGTAATGCAGCAGAAGATACGACTGAGTTATTCCATACGAAATATTTTGAATATGATGCTTTCTTGTCTCAAAGTGGTCAACTTTACATGGAAGCCGCTGCGATGGCATTAGGAAAAGTATTTTCATTTGGACCGACTTTTAGAGCTGAAAAATCTAAAACAAGACGCCATTTAATTGAATTTTGGATGATCGAACCTGAGATGGCTTTTATGGATCAGGATCAATCTTTGGAAATTCAAGAACAATATGTTGCTTACCTAGTACAAAGTGTTCTAGATAACTGTGATATGGCACTTGACGTATTAGATCGCGATAAAGACTTATTAAAAAAATACACTAGTTTACCTTATCCTCGTATTTCATATGATGAAGCGGTTGAATTGCTTCAGAAAAATGATTTTGATACGACTTGGGGTGAAGATTTTGGATCACCAGAAGAAACATTTATTGCAACCCAGTACAATCAACCTGTATTCATTTTGAATTATCCAAAAGCAATTAAACCTTTTTATATGAAACCACATCCAGATCGTGAAGATATCGTTCTTTGTGCGGATATGATCGCTCCAGAAGGTTACGGAGAAATCATCGGTGGTAGTCAGCGTGAAGATAACTACGAGGCGTTAGAAAAAGAACTTGAGAAACACAACCTAGCCATTAAAGATTACGAATGGTATCTTGAGTTGCGTAAATATGGTAGTGTACCGCATTCAGGATTCGGATTAGGTCTTGAACGTGTGATCACTTGGTTATCAGGAACAGAGCACATTAGAGAATCGATTCCATTCCCACGTTTGTTGAATAGAATCTACCCGTAAAGTGACTTGGAAGGGTGAAAACGTTGAACGAAGCATTAATGAAAAAGTGGTTAAAGTCAAAAAACGTTTCGATTTCTACCCTTTTGCTTGAGAATTACAAGAAAATTGGATTAACAAATGACCAACTCGTTTTCCTAATACAATTAAAATCTTTTGTAGATCAAGGAGAAGGATTTCCTGATGTCTCTTTAATTGCAGAACGGATGGAGCTGACACGAGAGGCTGCTTTCAAAGAAATTCATAACTTGATCAATAAGAGTGTATTATCTATTGAAACCAATACTGGTCAAGATGGCAAGAGTCAAGATGAACTGTCATTTGATCTCCTATGGGAAAAGTTGATCTTGCTTATGAAACAAGATCAGGAGCGACAGGAACAAGAAACCTCTGGGCTGACTTCAAAGGATTTATATAATTTATTTGAACAAGAATTCGGTAGACCGTTATCTCCAATTGAAATTCAAACGTTAAATATGTGGATCGATGAAGACCATTACGATCCTGAACTCATTCAAATGGCTTTAAGAGAAGCGGTATTGAGCCAGGTTTATAGCCTGAAATATATTGATCGTATCTTATTGAGCTGGGAAAAGAAAAATATTAAGAATAAAGACCAAGTTCTTAAAGAATCTCAGAATCACAGAAATAACCAACATAAATCAAATGATTCTGGTCAAGAGAAATCCTCTGCTAAGCCGGTTCCCATGTATGACTGGCTCAAAGAATACAAAGATTAAAGATTGAAAAAGGAGCTTTTCATGTCTGATAGTGAAATTTTACTGACTAGTACAGAGACGACTAAGTTGATTGAAGCTATGGGGAAGTTATTTCCGAATGCTAAAGCTGAGTTAATCCACAAGAATTCTTTTGAACTGCTTATCTCTGTCATAATGAGTGCACAGACAACAGATATCGCCGTAAATAAAGTGACGCCAGCACTCTTTGAAGCTTATCCTACCCCAGAATTGATGATGGAAGCTCCACTAGATGACATCATGAACAAAATCAAAACCATTGGACTTTACCGTAATAAGGCAAAATTCGTTAAAAACTGTTCTCGTGAATTGATAGAACGGTTTGATGGGATTGTACCGTCTACACATAAAGAGCTGGAAAGTCTGCCTGGTGTTGGACGGAAAACAGCTAATGTAGTGATGAGTGTTGCTTTCGATAAACCAGCTATTGCCGTTGATACACATGTAGAAAGAATTAGTAAGAAATTCAATATTTGTTCGCAGCAGGCAACCGTTCGTCAAGTAGAAGATAGCTTGATGGAAAAACTACCAGAAGATTTGTGGAGTATTGCTCATCACCGTATGATTTTCTTTGGACGCTATCAATGTCCTGCTAGAACGCATGATCATAATCAATGTATTCAGCGAATCAAAGAACATTTATAACTAAAAGGCAGAGTATGATGTACTCTGTCTTTTTTTAGAATGAAATTTAACTGAAGAATTTCTTTAATTCTATTAAATACGATATACTAATAGCATAAATCTTTCCATCATATACTTATTTAAGATCATTATAGGAGGATCCGTATGGATAATCATCAACAGACTTCGAGATTAGAACAAGTTCAAGAGCAATACAAGGCTTATCAAAATAGACCATTTGAAATTACGATAGCAAGGGGGATTCCGTCCACTAAGCAATTAGAGTTAGCAAAACCATTGTTAGACAAACTGGTAGGTTCCGATTGGCTTAGTGAAGATGAACAAGATATTCGTAACTACGGTGGACTAATGGGGATCAAGGAAGCTCGATCACTATTTAGTGATTTACTTGGTACGTCGATTGAAGAAACGATTGTCGCAGGAAATTCTAGTCTTCAATTAATGTATAGTGTGCTCATCATGCACATGTACACAGGAAAATCAAAATGGAATAATGAAGAAAAAGTTAAGTTCCTTTGTCCAAGTCCTGGTTATGATAGACATTTTTCTATGCTCGAAAGGTTAGGTATTGAGATGATCCCAGTAGAACTGACCGGTTCAGGACCTGATATGGAAGTAGTAGAAAAAATTGTTTCACAAGACGCTTCCATTAAAGGCATTTTCTGTGTCCCTACCTATAGCAATCCTACTGGTGAAACATATTCTGATGAAGTCGTTGAACGCTTAGCAGATATGCACACGGCAGCGGAGGACTTTTTGATCATGTGGGACAATGCTTATACAGTTCACCATCTATTTGATGAAAAAGAACAAGCCATCAATATATTAGAAGCCTGCAAAGAAGCGGGTGTACCGGATCGTCCCTTTATGTTCGTGTCCACCTCTAAAATGACTTTTCCAGGTGCTGGTGTTGCAGCAGTAGGTGCTTCAGAGACAAATATCCTAAGATTCGCTGAAGAGCTCAGCAAACAAATTATTAGTTTTGATAAGCTGAACCAGAAGAGACACGTGGACTTTTTGAAAGATCAAAAAACGATAGAACGATTGATGGAGAAACATGCAGACATTTTGCGTCCTAAATTTGAATGGATACAAGCGATTTTTGAAGCATACTTTGCAGGAGAGAGAAGTCGGCTTCTGAAATGGACAGAACCTAAAGGTGGATACTTTGTTCATCTGACAACCGCAAACGGCTGTGCAACCGAAATAGTGGACAAAATGGAACAAATTGGAATACAATTAACACCAGCGAATGCAACTTATCCATACGGTATCAATCCTCTTGATAATAGTATCAGACTGGCACCAAGTTATATCGGATTAGATAAACTAGAAGTTGCTTTAGAGGCTTTGTGTACTTGCGTCGAGCTTGTAACACTTGAGAAATATGGAGAAAATTTTTTAGGAGGCGAATAATAATATGTCAAAAGGAAGTTTTGGATTAGGCGTTATTTTAGGAAGTACGATAGGAGTAGCTTCGGCTTATTTATTAGCTCAGAAATCTGGAGATGCGCTTCAAGAAGATCTTAAAGATAAAGTAAGTGACTCCAAAAATAAGATGGTTATCAAACTGGATGAAATGTTAGATGAAGCAGAAACTACCGTATCTGAAAAATTAACAGACACTGACTCATATAATCCACCTGTTCAATACGAGGTTACACCAGAAACGGTCGCTGGACCTCCAGAGAATACAGCACTGGTAGATGATCCTATCGTTGTACCTGATGTTAAACTATAAACGTACTTGGTTTAGATAAACTATAGAACTTTGATGAACGTACCTTCGACGCTTTCTAGCTCGTGTATGCTCAATCAAGGTTCTTTTTTTGTTTAAACTTCCAGTCATTATGTATAAAAATTCAAATAATAGCTTTAGAGTGAATCTTTTACCATTTGTTCCTTTTGATTGTTTTTCCAAGTAAAAGTCTTTATTATAGTGGTTATAACTACTTGTTACAGGAGGACAAAAATGAGTATGATCTTCAACGTGAAATCTGAAATTACTAAATTAAATTCTGTTTTATTAAAGCGACCTGGTAAAGAAGTAGAGAATCTGACCCCTAACACAATGCATGATCTTTTATTTGATGATATTCCCTATTTACCAATTATACAACAAGAACATGATGCCTTTGCACAGCTTTTAAAAGATAATGGCTCAGAAGTATTATATCTTGAAAAACTTGTAGCAGAAGCAATTGACGCTGCTGGAATTAGAGAAATGGTCATTGATAAATTTATGACTGAATCTGGCGTTTATGAGTCAGATATAACAAAGGAATTAAAAAATTATCTGATGACATTTTCTACGCAAGACCTAGTAGATAAAATTATGGGTGGCGTACGTAATGATGAAATTGATATTGAATCGAACTCATTATCTTGGATAGCCGACCATGAGAAGAGCTCTTTATTTTTAATGCAACCAATGCCTAATTTGTATTATACGAGAGATCCCGCAAATATACTCGATAATGGAATTTCTATTAACAATATGACGTATAAGGCCAGAAAACGTGAATCTTTATTCATGGATATTATTGTTAAATATCATCCTGAATTCAAGCAGTCTAACTTGGAAGTCTGGAGAGACAGAACCGTTTCTACCTCGATAGAAGGAGGAGATGTACTCGTATTGAGTGACGATGTTTTAGCAATCGGTATTTCCCAGAGAACTTCGGGGCTTGCTATTGAAGAACTGGCACGAACTTTGTTCGAAAAGCATGCGACCTTCTCAAAAGTTGTTGCGATTGAAATCCCTAGAGTCCGGGCAATGATGCACCTGGACACGGTTTTTACAATGATTGATAAAGATAAATTTACAATTCATCCAGGAATTCAGGGACTTGATGGTAAAATGTCTGTTTATATCCTAGAACCCGGCAAGTCAGACGGTGATATCCACTTAACACAACATTCAGACTTGACTGAAGTGCTTAAACAAGTTTTAAATTTATCTGAAATTGCCTTGATTCCTTGTGGAGGTGGCGATGCTATCGCTGCGCCTCGAGAGCAATGGAACGATGGATCAAACACTTTAGCGATAGAACCAAGTGTAGTCGTCACATATAATCGTAATTATGTTTCAAATGATCTTATGAGAGAACACGGTGTTAAAGTATTGGAAATTCCTTCAAGTGAGTTATCAAGAGGACGGGGCGGACCTAGATGTATGAGTATGCCTTTAAATAGAGATTGATTAATAAAAACCATCTTAGCGTTACCTTATAAGGTAGTCTAAGATGGTTTTCTTTTGCGATTTTAAACTTGTTTTTTTCCGTCTTTAGTGTATGAGATAACATTGGATTCTTTGTTCTCTGCAATTTCTTTGGCGCGATTTGTAGCATCCTTTTTTGTTTCAAACGTGGAATCAGGTCTTTTTGCTTTTTTTGTCCGAACTTTCCATTCATTTTCTTCGAAGTACACCAGTACATCATTGTCTAATAAATCAGCGTTTCCAGTGTGTTCATGGTCGTCGTCTTTTTTCGGTTTCTGTTCGGAATCAAAAGCTTTTATTTCATCCTGATCTGACTTTTCATACCATTCTTCTGCTTGGCTTATAGCGATTGGTATGGCACGATCTTCTGGGTAATCATTGTCCAATAAGGCGTTAGCAATATCAATAGCTTTTTTGCGTACGACATTTTTTAAATTTTTCATAGCGTCTGGGTAGTCTTTAGTATCCCATGGCATACAAATCATCCTTTCATATTTTCTGTTTTCGTTATATCATGAATATAGAATTAACACGAATATTTAGACTTCATGTTTTAGAGTAATATGAAGTAAAACAAGTAAAAGAGGTTACTATGAAAAAGATAGAAAAATCAGCTCATTTCCTAAGAGAAAATAGTGCATTATTTCAATGTCCGGTATGTCAGGATGATTTCCTAGAAGTGAATAGCCATCAAATGATTTGTATTCAAGGTCATTCATTCAATCTTTCAAAAAAAGGAACGGTTCATTTCCTTTTGAAACAGCCGCACAATGATTATGGTAGTGAAATGCTTAAATCTAGAAGAATCATTGCCCAAGACGGGCTTTGGCATCCAATGCTACAAGAAGTCTTTCAGACTGTTTCAAAAAAAGATGGTGTTCACCTAGATGTTGGCTGTGGAGAAGGTTCTCATCTTCACCATTTACATGAAATGGGATTAGAGGGTCTAAAAATTGGTTTTGATATTTCTAAAGATGCCATACAGCTAGCAGCTGCTTTATACACTGAAGCATTCTGGAGTGTGGCTGACTTGGCTCGATCACCTTTTGCATCTAATGCTTACGATACCATCTTCAACATTCTTTCTCCGTCAAATTATAGTGAATTTGATCGATTGTTGAAAAAAGGCGGTCAGGTTATTAAAGTTATTCCATCAGAGCGTTATCTTATTGAGGTAAGAGAATTAACGGGGAATGACGAGAAACCTTATTCTAATCAAGACGTAGTAGAAAAATTTTTTGATCACTATCCAGGTGCTGAAAAAATCAGTATCCAATACAAACATGATTTGAAACCATCTCTTGCTCCATTGTTGGTTGAAATGACTCCACTAGGATGGAATGCAGCTGAACAAATAGATTTGAAAGGTCTGAAAAGTGTGACGGTTGAAATGGAAATATTAGTTGGTACGAAAGCGTAATGTTGAGAAAAAAATGATTGAATGGATTTTTTGTAAACCTATTTACAAAAAGTTCACAATATTGTTGAACTTTACCTTAATTTCGAGATTAATTCCGCCAGTACCTTGCATTCGCTATATTCCAGTGTTATCATATGAAACATAAGCTGATTTGATTCATTGGTTTTTATCAGTCACCCCATCAGAAGCTGATAAAAAAATGTGAAATAGCAACAGCTTAATTAACGTATCGCTTCGCAGTGCTTGACACCGAGGCGATACGTTTTTTTGTGTAATGAATTTTACATTATGATGTTTAAGTTCAAGGGAAAATAAGTTATAATTTATACCGATTACCCATTATGAAAGGAGGTACCCATAATGACTTTAGCGCTTAAAGAAAAAATACAATTGAAGGCTCAAGAAATTGGAATAGATAAAATTGGATTCACACATGCAGAGCCCTTTTATGACCTAGAAGATAAATTACATAAACAAAAAGAAAAAGGTCATACGTCCGGCTTTGAACATGATGTAATTGAAGAACGGATCTATCCTGATAGAATTTTTTCTGAGCCTAAGTCCATTATTGCGATAGCTGTAGCTTATCCTTCAAAGATGGGTACCAAGCCTCCGAGAGTCAAAGGGGAGAGACGTGGGGAATTTGCTCGAGCGTCATGGGGAACGGATTATCACGATGTACTAAGAGACCGAATGGATCGCTTAATTGAGTACATTCGAGAAGAGACAAGCTCAGAAACTGAATTCAAGCCAATGGTCGATACTGGTGAACTAGTCGACGTTGCAGTAGCTCAAAGAGCAGGACTTGGATTTATCGGTAGAAATGGATTGCTGATCACAAAAGAGTTTGGATCATACGTATATCTAGGTGAAATTATTACAAATATTGAATTTGATCCCGATGAAGAGGTCGCTTTCGGCTGCGGGGACTGTACACGATGTGTAACGGCTTGTCCTACTGGAGCGTTACTCGGAGACGGGCGGATGAATGCTCAGAAATGTCTTTCTTTCCAGACTCAGACCAAAGGTTACATGCCCAAAGAGTATCGTCGCAGAATGGGTCATGTCATTTATGGATGTGATATCTGTCAGATTGTATGTCCATATAATAAAGGGATTGATTCTCATTTTCATGAAGAAATGGAACCTGAACCCGAAAAAACAATGCCATTATTAAAACCTTTACTAACCATATCTAACAAAGAATTCAAAGAGACTTATGGAGAAATGGCAGGTTCTTGGAGAGGGAAGAAGCCTCTGCAAAGAAATGCGATTATCGCATTAGCCAATTACCGTGACCGTACAGCAATCCCAGAGTTACTGAAAGTGGTTGATCAAGATCCACGTCCAATGATCAGAGGAACGGCTGCCTGGGCAATTTCCATGATTTTGAAAAGGGAAGCGAATCCCGATGTCATCTTTTTCCTTGAAGAAGCTCTAGCTAAAGAAACGGATCCAGAAACAATCGAAGAATTCACTACAGCAATCGCTTCAATGAAGGAAAATCTGTAAAACATAATATATATTTTTACGAATTAAGGAGATAATGAAATGCCCAATCATATCGTATTATATGAACCACTGATACCAGCGAACACAGGTAATATTTCCAGAACATGCGCAGGTACAAATACGCACTTACATTTGATCAAACCGCTAGGGTTTAGTACCGAAGATAAACAATTAAAACGAGCAGGACTCGATTACTGGAACGAAGTTGAAATTACTTATCATGAAAATTTGGAAGCCTTTATTGAGTATGCAAAGAATGGGAAGTTCTATCTGATTTCTAAATTTGCGAATAAGGTTTATTCAGATGAAGACTTCACGGATACAACTCAAGACCACTTTTTTATCTTTGGAAAAGAAACAACGGGTTTACCAGAAGCATTTATGAAAGAATATGAGGAAGATTGTTTGCGTATTCCAATGAATGACCAACATGTGAGGTCGTTGAATTTATCTAATACAGCGAATATTTTAATTTATGAAGCACTTAGACAACAAAAGTTTTTGAATCTTGAATTGACGCACACTTATGAAAATGACAAATTGAAGTAAGAAAAAAAGACTTTCCAGTTGGAAAGTCTTTTTTCATTACATTTTATCAGGTGTTTCGACCCCTAATATAGTAAGGTCTTGTTTCAATAGTTCTGTAACAGCGTAGACAAGGGCAAGTCTTGATTCTTTTTCTGGATGTTCATCCAACACTCGCACGTTAGCATAAAACTTGTTGAAAGCCTGGGATAAATGAATCGAATGTTTAGCAATAATAGAAGGCTCATATTGTTTGTAAGCACGAATCAAAGTTTCAGGGAATTCTTGAATCAGTTTAACGACTTCCCAGCTATAAGAGTCAGTTAAGCTATATTGTTCAGAAGAAGAGAACGATTCTTTTTCTGCTTTTTTAAGGATACTCAAACCGCGTGCACGAGTGTATTGCACATAAGGTCCTGTTTCTCCTTCAAATTGAACAACTTCTTCAATCGTGAAGTCAAAATTATTTAAACGGTCATTTTTAAGGTCATGGAAGACAACTGCACCAACACCAACTTGCTCGGCCACAACTTCTTTGTTTTCAAGTGAAGGATTTTTGTCTTCAATTTGTTGAAGTGCTAGGCTCGAAGCTTCATTTAACACTTCTTCTAGAAGAACGACTTTACCTTTTCTGGTTGATAACTTTTTACCGTCTTTAGTAATTAGACCAAATGGAATATGATGGATATTTTCAGCCCATTCATAACCCATCTCCGTAAGAACGCCTTTTAATTGTTTGAAGTGATTTGATTGTTCTTGACCAACGACATAAAGGGCTTGAGAGAAGTCATAGTTTTCTTTACGGTAAAGTGCAGCTGCTAAGTCTCTGGTCATATACAGCGTTGCACCATCAGATTTTTTAATAAGGGCAGGGTTTAGATTATATTTTTCAAGATCAACAATATGTGCACCTTGATTCAGCGTTAATAGATTTTTCTTGTCTAACAACGAAACAACCGAATCCATTTTATCATTATAAAAAGCTTCACCTTTATAAGAATCAAACTGAATATTCAAGCGATCATAAACTTTTTGAAATTCAGCTAATGATTCTTCTCTAAACCATGTCCATAGGGAAATCGCTTCTTCGTTACCATCTTCTAGCTTTTTAAACCAAGCACGGCCTTCATCTTCAAGTTCAGGATGTTCTTCAGCTTCTTCATGGAATAAGACATATAATCTTAACAATTCTTTGATTGGGTTTGCTCGAACGTCTTCTTCAGTACCCCATTTTTTGTATGCAGAGATGAGTTTACCGAATTGAGTTCCCCAGTCACCAAGGTAATTAATGCGTACAGGGTTATAACCAACTCTAGATAAAATATTTGATAAAGCATTACCAATAACAGTAGATCTTAAGTGGCCCATTGACATCGGTTTGGCAATGTTAGGGGAAGACATATCGATAGGAACATTTTGCCCGTTACCGATATTGACTGCACCGTAGTGTTCCTTCTGTTCAAGTATTTCTTTTAGAACAAGCTGACTAACTTGATCTTTTTTCAAAAAGAAGTTCAAGTAAGGACCGACTGTTTGAACCTTTTCAATAATTGGTGAAGACACTTGATCTTGTAATTCAGCAGCGATTTGTGCTGGATTCTTTCGGAAAAGTTTAGCAAGTTGAAAAGTTGGGAAAGCTAAATCTCCATGTTCAACCATTTTTGGTTTTTCTAAAAGTTGATTGATTTCGTTTAATTCTAATTGATCTTTTAAGACGTCGTGTAGCGACTGGGCTACAAGCAATTTATAATCCAAAAAAATCCTCCTAATTTATATTGTCCTATTTAATGGTTCAACGTATAATCATTAACTATTCACTTAATTCAGATGAATTATAGTAGTAAACACCTATTTTTACGTTTATGCATAAGCATTTGTATTATAGCAAAGCTAGATACCGCTAGCAACAGTATTCGGTACAGAGTTGATTAGAAAGCGTTTTAATACAAATATAGTGAATTTCTATACGTAATCAGTTATAGTAGATAGTATCGAAGTATCTTAAAAATGTACAAGTGGGAGTGACTTTATGAAAAAATCTGAACGACAAATGATGATTAAACAGATGGTGTTAAACGAAGAGATCGGAACACAAGACGATTTGTTGATTAGACTTAAAGATAAAGGTCTTGAAGCAACTCAAGCAACGATTTCTCGAGATATAAAAGAATTGAATTTAGTTAAAACACCTAGCTCTAGAGGCGGAACCAAATATACGATTTATCAAAACAATCAACTCACAATAGAAGATAAACTGTCTTCTACTTTGAAAGAAGTTGTTGAATCGATTACCCGAGTACAATTTATGAATGTAGTAAAGACTATTCCAGGGAATGCGCATGTAGTGGGTGCTTTAATGGATGATATTGATTTTTCCGAAGTAGTGGGTACGGTTGCAGGCAACGATACAATTATGATCATTTCAAAAGATGAAGAACATGCCACAAATATGTATCAATACCTTTCAAAAAGAGCGAATTTACTTAATAGATAGACTATCCATCTTTATATTTGAACAAATAAAAAATAACAAGCGCTATTATTTGTATTATCTGTATATCCTTATAAAATTTGAAAGTGTAAGTACTCAATGCATACTTATTCTATAGAGGAGGATATACGATTATGGAAGAAAAAGATTTAAAAATTGCTCATAATATGATGAAATTAAAGTTAAAGAAATTAGCGGAACAGGTCATTGTAATCACTGGTACGTCAAGTGGGATAGGTTTGGCTACTGCTAGAATGGCAGCAGATAACGGAGCTCGTTTGGTCCTCGTTTGGTCCTCGTTTCACGAAATGAAGAAGCTTTAAAAACTCTCGTCGAAGAACTTGAGGAGAAGGGTCAGAAAGCCATATACGTAAAAGCAGACGTTGGCGTTGAAGAGGATGTAAAACGGGTTGCTGAAGAAGCCATAGCAGCGTTCGGACGCTTCGATACATGGGTCAATAATGCCGGCGTTTCTATTTTTGGTCATGCCATTGATGTAACAATACCAGATATGAAAAAAGTATTTGATACTGTCTACTGGGGAGTCGTTTATGGCTCTAGAGAAGCTGTAAATCATTTTAAAAAAATCGAGAAGAACCGGGTGCGTTAATTAACGTGGGAAGTCTTTTTGGAGATAGAGGAACTACTGTACAATCAACCTATTCTGCTGCAAAATTTGCTGTCCATGGCTGGACTGAAAATCTTAGAATGGAGGCAGAAAAAGACCGGATACCTGTATCTGTCACATTGATTCATCCTGGACGAATCGATACACCCTATAATGAACATGCTCAAAGCTATTTAGAAAAGCAACCAGGTCATAGAGGGATGATTTATCCTCCAGAAGCTGTAGCGGAAGCCATTCTTTTTGCTGCTGAGCATCCAAAAAGAGATATGTTTGTCGGGGGACAAGCAAAACTATTGAGTATTTTGGGTAAAGGATTTCCTAGACTAATGGATAAAATAGAAGAATATTATGCATATCCAACACAACATATTAGCAAACCTTCAATATTAGCAAACCTTCAAAACCAAAAGACGATAGTGCTTTACACAAAGCTGGATACGGCATGCATGAGCGCGGTACAAGCGAAGGTTGGAGAAGAAAATCAAGCCTTTATGTAAAAGCCTCTAAACATTCTGTACTCTCAACAGTAGTATTAGGAAGCGTAGCCTCACTGCTCATGGATTAATCAAAAAAAAATAATGATAAAAAAAGGTCAGAGAGTTTGAGGAATAAATTCCTACTCTCTGACCTTTCTTGTTTTTATTTTTCTGGATTCCAAACCCATTGATGTCCTAGTTTTTCCAAAAGCATGTCCGCTTCATCCGGTCCCATTGTTCCGGCTTCATATTTAGCAGGATTTTCAGAGTCCTTATCCCATGCTTCACGGATAGAGTCGACGTATTTCCAAGAATTCGAAACTTCTTCCCAGTGAGCAAAATGCGTTCTGTCCCCATTCAAACCATCTAAAATCAGCTTTTCATAAGCTTCAGGGCTTTCCTGAATGGTTCCTTCAGTTCTAAGATGATCAAATTGCATTGTTGTCGTATCCATACTCATTCCGATTTTTTTCTCGTTTAATTGAATAGAAAATCCTTCGCTCGGTCCAAGATACATCGTGATGACGTTAGCATCTGTAGACTTGTCAGTGTAAAGAGAGTGGGTAGTTTTTTTGAATACTACGTTGATTTGAGCTTCTTTTTTAGTCATTCTTTTTCCAGTTCTTATATAGATTGGAACACCTGACCAGCGATCATTTTCGATTTCGATTTTACCGGCTACATACGTTTCAGTTGTTGAATCTTCAGAAACATTTTCTTCTTCTAAATAGCCTTGTAGAGACTTTTTGTCAGAGTGAGTATATTGCGCACGTACAAAGTTATCCTTAACGTCTTGAGGGGATAAAGCTTTAAGTGATTCTAAAACATTCATTTTTTTCTCTCTAATTTCATCTGAATTAAAAGAATGGGGTGCTTCCATTGTCAACAGACTGAAAATCTGCATAATATGATTTTGAACCATATCTCTTAAAGCACCACTTTTATCATAATAACCAGCACGTTCTTCGACGCCTAATTCTTCGCTTAATGTAATTTGAATATTTGAAATGAACTGATTATTCCATACTTGTTCGATCATTGGGTTCGCAAATCGGAAAGCTAATATATTTTGTACCATTTCTTTGCCAAGGTAATGATCGATTCGGTATAGATCCTCTGGTTCGAAAGCTTCTAATATTTCATCATTCAATGCTTTAGAGCTCTCATAGTCTGTTCCGAAAGGTTTCTCAATAATAACTCTATTAAATCCTTTGTCATTTACCAAATTCTGACTTTTCAGATGATTCGTTATCGTTCCAAAGAAGTCGGGGGACATGGATAAGTAAAAAATTCTATTTCCACCAATCTCGTATTTTTCATCAAGTTTATTGGATAATTCTCTCAAAGTGTCATAGTGTTCCGTATCTTTAACGTTATGAGACTGATAGTAAAAATGTTGAGAAAATGTCTCTATTTGTTCTTCAGATCCACCGATATTTTCCACTGAATCTCTAACGATTTCCTGATAATGTTCATCCGACCAGTCACGTCTAGCAGTACCAATAACTGCAAAATTTTCTTCTAAAAATCCTTTAGTATATAATCGATATAGTGAAGGATATAATTTACGCTGGGCAAGATCCCCAGTACCTCCAAAAATAATGAAGAGTGCTTTATTTGCTTGAGACATACATTCCCTCTTTTCTACTTATACATTCATGTATAAAGGTTACTGTATTCTATTTTACTTTTTGTTCCTAGTTCTAGCAACTGTATTGTAGCAGTTCGAGTAAAATAAGTTAAATACAAAGATAAAAATATATGATTACGTTATAACAACAAGTTTTAAAGCTAGTCTGTAATTCAAAATTAAAAAACTCTCATCAAACTAATAAATCGTCTTTAAATTCATCGGAAATGTGCCAAATATAAGGAAAAATAATGAGAATGATGGCATAAATCTAGATTGCATTAAAGACGTTTGGTACAATATCAAAGACTTAAAGAAAGAGGCGATAAAATGACACACCCATTTGAACAATATAATATGAAAGATTTCTTGATAGAAGCGATAAAAGAAATTGGTTTTGATGAACCAACTGAAATTCAGAAAAAAGTCATCCCAGAAGTAAAAAAAGGGAGAGACATTATTGGTCAGTCACAAACAGGTTCAGGTAAAACACATGCCTTCCTTCTGCCATTATTCAATAAAATCGTTCCCGAACATGAACAAGTACAAGTTGTGATTACGGCTCCTAGTAGAGAGCTATCTGATCAGTTGTTTCAAGCAGCTAGTCAATTAGCAGAACACTCGGAACAAGAAATCATTGTACAACAATTCATTGGTGGAACGGATAAACAACGACAAATCGATAAGCTTGCTCAAAAACAACCCCATGTTGTTATTGGTACCCCTGGACGACTGTTTGATCTAATTAACCAGAACGTTCTATTGACGCATACAGCAAACTACATGGTTGTCGATGAAGCTGATATGACACTCGACATGGGATTTTTGGAAGAAGTAGATCAAATCGCTGCGCGTCTTCCTGAAAAAGGGCAGATGCTTGTATTTTCGGCTACAATTCCGCAATCATTACAGCCATTCCTTAAAAAATATATGAAGAGTCCTATTGAAATTAAAGTTGAAAATCAGCAGATTATTTCAGATACCGTGGAAAACTGGTTGATTTCAACAAAAGGTAAACAACGAGTTAATGTGATTCACGAATTGTTAACGATTGGTCAACCTTATTTGGCTTTAGTATTTGCAAACACTAAAGATAGAGTAGATGAGATTGCAAAAGGTCTTAGAGATAAGGGTCTTGATGTGGCTGTTGTTCACGGTGGCATTTCTTCTCGTGAACGAAGAAGAGTCATGAGACAGATTCAAAATCTTGACTATCAATATGTAGTTGCCTCAGATCTTGCTGCTAGAGGGATAGACATCAAAGGTGTTTCTCACGTTATTAATGCTGAGATTCCTCATGAATTAGATTTCTTTATTCACCGTGTCGGTAGAACTGGCCGTAATGGTATGGACGGGATAGCCGTTACCCTTTATTCTCCAGGAGAAGAAAAAGAAATTGAAACATTAGAAAGTATGGGGATTACTTTCCAGCCTAAAGAAATCAAAAATGATGAAGTACTGGATACACATGACCGTAATCGAAGAGATCAGAGAAAAGATCAAAATAGCAAAGAATCTTTTGACTCAGAAATTCATGGTATGCGTAAAAAAGCTAAAAAGAATGTTAAACCTGGATATAAGAGAAAAATCGAGCGTAAAAAAGAAGAGAAAAGAAAGAAAGCTAGAAAATTAATGCAAAACAACCGTAAAGGTCGTAAGTAAGTTTCTAGAAAAAAACACAATCTTACTAGTATCTTAAGCAGATACCAGTGAAGATTGTGTTTTTTATTATGTCTTAGCTTCTTTTTTAGGAGACGCTGTCTTTTTCATATCTTTTACTGCCAGATAGAATATAAACAAGGATAAACCAATTTTTAATTCAAACGCATATACCGTAACTATATTGAATAAAGAGGATAGTTCTATAGCAATCGTTGGAAGAACAGATGCCATTATAGCCATTCTCAAGTTCTGCTTGAACATTAACCCAGAGCGCAGGAGCTTAGAAAAAAGATTTGCAAATAAGAGAATAAATAGCAATTCAAAAATTTCAATAAATCCAATACCAATATAACTAATTACGAAGGTGAAGGCATAAGTCAAGAACGAAAAAGAACCTAAACCATTCAAAAGAACTTTGACGGATTCACTATCAAGCGATTCTAATTGTTCATACGAGGTATCAACACCATAACCTAAGAAGCTTAGATAGAAAGTATCTTTCAGTAATCCAATACCTACAGGGACATTCAGACGAGTTAGGTTTTGATCAATCTCTTCGGAATTCATTTGATCGTTAGGATCAAAGAATAAAAGAAAAGAATTTGTTTGATAAATAGAAGCATCCGTTTCTGAAGTCATTAATTCACCATCAGTAATATTAAATTCAGGAAGTTCACTAGCAATTTCCTGTCCGTCTTTTTGAATAGATTGTAATATCGGGACGACTCTCACAATACTAATCAATGTGATAAAGAGGGTAAGTATAGCAACTAACTGAGCGATCTGTCTTTTTTTCATATTTTTTGCTCGATGAATCTTTTTAGGATTAAAAATGGAATATTTCAAGTAATCAATCAATAGCGACCTTCCTTTTTATATAATAAACTAATTTAAAGACTTTAATCATTTTACATCCCAATAGATTAAAAAACAACGTTAGCTTTTATTCCTTACCTGATTTTCAGTTAATATAAGAGTCATTAACAGAATATGTGTCGAATATTTGAATGGATTCCAGCTTATCCTCTTTAATAAAATGATCTCTAATGTTAGAATGAGTTTAGTAAGAACAATATTAACAGGAGGAATGTTTATTATGGCTTATACTTTACCTGAATTACCGTATGCGTACGATGCTTTAGCACCACATATCGATGAGGAGACAATGGTCATTCATCATGATAAGCACCATGCTGCATATGTAACTAAAGTAAATGCTGCTCTAGAAAACCACCCGGAGCTAGCTGAACTGAGTATTGAAGAATTGATGCAGAAACTTGATTCTGTTCCATCTGATATCAAATCAGCTGTTCAAAATAACGGTGGGGGACACGCAAACCACTCTTTATTCTGGGAAATTCTATCACCAAATGGTGGAGGACAACCTTCAGGAGCATTAGCAGAAGCGATCAATGAGACATTCGAAAGTTTTGAAGCTTTCAAAGAAAAATTCAGTGCAACTGGTGCAAACCGCTTTGGTTCAGGTTGGGCATGGTTAGTGGTTACTGATGGCAAATTAGAAGTCATTGACACATTAAATCAAGATTCTCCATTATCTTTAGGCAAAACACCTATCTTAGGTCTTGATGTATGGGAACACGCTTATTACTTGAACTACCAAAACAAACGTCCTGACTACATTTCTGCATTTTGGAATGTTGTAAACTGGGATGAAGTTTCAAAACGTTACGAAGCAGCAAAATAATTAGGTCTTTAAATTTCTAACCTCTTCTATCTGTTACATTATGCATACCCTGTTAAACTAAGTATGTATTTATGTTAGGAAGAAAAGTGAAACAGACAAATTGTATTGCTCAAAAAGAATCAGGAAGTGTACCTTAGTACGCTTCCTGATTCTTTTTTACTTTGAAAAATGCAGTAATGGGTGGCGGCCAACGTTAAATCAAATGTTGGACTAAATTTTCTTGAGTGATTTCCCATTCATCCTTAACGAATTCGATCTTATGCAAACTTGTATGAGAGGTGGGAAAGGGTTTATTCTTATTTGTCCATTCTATTCCTTTTAGAATATGGTAAATGATGTTTATTACACCTCCATGAGTTACAATCAACAAGTTTTCATTATGTTTTATATTAGTCTGATTTTTGAGTACTTCATCAAGGACCTTTTGTATTCGGTTGAAATTGTCCTCTGGACTTTCGCCACCCGGGTAACTTTCATCCATTCGTAGACTATCAAAGTATAAGCCAGGGTACTTTTGATCTGCTTCATCATTTAGCATGCCTGCTAAGTAACCGTTATTGGTTTCACGCCAATCTTCAGATTTTTCAATAGGCAACTGCAACAGATTCGCTATACATGCGGCGGTCTCCGTTGCTCTCTTTAAATCACTGGATATCACTCTATTTATGCTGAGTTCCTTATAATTCTTTTTCAAATATTCACCTAATTTTTTCGACTGTTCAATCCCTTCTTTTGTGAGTCCTCTTTGACTCCAGCCACCACGAAATCCATCTTCATCCTTACCATGCCGTACTAAATAAATGCCCATAGATTTCCTCCAGTAAAAAAGATAGTTTTATTATACAGATCTAGTAATAATAACGACACTGCAAGTAATTATTATAAACTAGTTTAACTATTCTTTATATATTGATAAGATTTACATAAATTTAGTCAACTTCACAGAAATTTCCTTTTTAACTTATAGAAAAAAGACCTTCTGTTTGGTAAACTAGTTTGAGCATATAAAGATTACATTTAAAAATTACAATTCCTTAAACAGTGATTCTATTTACTTACGCAAAATTAGTGGAGGTATTTTATTTGATTAAACCAGCAAAAAAAGTAAACGAAAGAAAAAAATCCCATATCCCATTCAGACTGAATTTATTATTTTTTATCGTCTTTCTGTTATTTACAGCTTTAATTTTAAGACTTGGGTATCTGCAGATCGTTAAAGCAGATGAGTACCGTGCAGAAGTAGAGCGTACAGAAAATACTACAATTACGGGTAGTGTTCCTCGTGGAGAGATTTTTGATGCCAATCTAAAAAAATTAGTTGGAAACGAAGCTAGAAATACGATTACTTATACGCGTGGTAAAAGTACTAGTAGTACTGATATGGCAGAACTTTCGCTCAAGCTAGCAGATTACATCTCTATGCCGCATGTTTCTCCATTTGATAGTGACGAAGGAAGAGATATCACTCTAAGAGATATGCAGGATTATTATATTTCTACCAATCTGGAAGATTTGAATAAATCTCTGACAGATGAAGAAAAAAAGCTCAGTGGCTCTAAATCTTATCAAGCGCTTTTGGATAAAGTCTCAGAAGACGATGTATCTGGCTTTAGCGACAAAGAGAAAATAGCTACGGCTATATTCAAGAAGATGAATGCTTCGTATGCACTTAGTACAGTTAATATTAAAAATGAAGATGTGACTCAAGAAGAAATTGCTCGAGTTAGCGAAAGTTTAGGCCAACTACCCGGTATTGGAACGGGTACGGATTGGGTACGTGTTTATCCGGAAGAAAACATGCTTAGAAGTGTTTTAGGTGGGGTAACTACAGAAGCACAAGGTATTCCGAGTGATAAAGTCAGTAAATACCTTGCAATGGGATATTCTAGAAATGATAGGGTCGGCCGAACATATCTAGAATCACAATATGAATCAGTTCTTAGAGGAACAAAATCTAGTATAGAAACAGAGACAAATACTTCCGGAGAAGTCATTAACCAGATTGAAAAATATTCAGGTAGTAAAGGCGACAACTTAATTTTAACTTCTGATATTGACTTCCAGAGAACACTTGAGCAGATTGCAAAGGATTCTCTTGGTAAACGAGAAGGTAAGAATGACAGAATATATATAGCAGCTATGAATCCTAAAACGGGAGATATCTTAGGAATGACGGGACAACGAATTAAAGATGGAGAAGTAATAGATGATGCACTAGGCGTATTTACTTCATCTTACAATATGGGCTCTTCTATAAAAGGAGCTACTGTGTTATCTGCATATATGGATGGAGTTTTAGATTCAAGTAATAACAGAATTATAGATACACCTCTAAAATTTAGAGGATCGAATGATATATCTTCTGTGTTTAATAGAAGTGGTTCTATAGAAATGAATGATATCACTGCTTTAGAACGTTCCTCAAACGTTTATATGGCTCGTTTAGCCATGAGAATGGGAGGAATTTGGGACTATACTAGAGATCAAACGTTACCATTAAACTATAATGAACTTATTAAAAAACAACGAGAATATTATGCCATGTTCGGACTGGGTGTAAATACTGGTATAGATTTACCAAGTGAAGAAACTGGTCTTAAAGGTACTCCCACTCAACCAGGTGAGGCATTATTTGAAGCTTTCGGTCAATATGATACGTATACGACCTTACAGCTTCTGCAGTATGTTTCAACTATAGCCAATGATGGAACAAGAATTGCGCCCAGATTAGTATCTGAAATAAGAGATACTGACCCAGAAACTGGCGGCGTAGGTGCTTTAAAAACTGAAATCGAACCAAAAGTATTAAATAAGATACCTGTTGAAGAAGAGGCATTAAACAGAGTCCAACAAGGGTTTTATCAAGCGGTTAATGGTTCACAAGGATCAGCTCGTTCTTATTTCACTGGTACGCCTTATGAGTCTGCCGGTAAAACCGGAACAGCTCAAGCGTTCTATTATGATGAAGAGCTTGGAAGAAATGATGGAAGAGTCATTAACTTGACCTACGTTGGATACGCGCCTTTTGACAATCCAGAAATTGCCGTTGCAGTAGTTGTTCCTTATTTGCCAGAAAGAGACTCTGAAAGAAATAATCATGAAAATACAAGAGCCGCAAGAAGGGTTATGGATGCGTATTTCAAAGTAGGTGAATTCGAAACAGATAATTCTGGAGCCGAAGAAACAGTTGAAGATATCCAATCTGCTGCGAATGAAGCACAAAACGACGAAGAATAAGAAAAAAGTTTCGTAAAGCAAATAGACCATCAGAGGTTAAAGTACAATCTCTGATGGTCTATTTTTTATAAACAAAAAGCCGAAAGATCATCTCTCGGCTTTTTTGCTTGAATTATTTAGTTTCACGGTGCAATGTTACTTTTTGCTCTCTCGGGCAATATTTTTTAACTTCTAAACGTTCCGCATTGTTACGTTTGTTCTTAGAAGTTAGATAGTTGCGTTCTTTGCAGTCTGTACATTCTAAAGTTACGTTTACTCGCATTATGGTCCCTCCCAATCTTACCTGAATTAAAGACTAACATGGTGTCTAGTCTTTCGCCTTGACTAGAATACCATGTTTCTAAAAAAAATGCTATCTTTTTTAGACCTGAAATCCTATTTTACACGTTAATTGTTATGTTTTAAAGAAAAACTGCTTTGCAAACAGATTACAATTTGTTTATAGGAGCATCGAGTTCTTCCTGTTTAATTGGGATTATGGTAAAATTTGTAAGGCGATAAATCTTTAGGAGGAAAAAACATGGAGTTATGGATCATCATCGGAATACTTTTTGGGATATCGGCTATTTTGTTAGTCGTTTCATTTCTGAAAAAAGAAGAAAAAGATCGGACGTATAAAGAACTAGAAGATGTTTCATTGAATTTGGTACAGATTATTTATGGTTTAAATAAAAGAGTTAAAACTCTTGAAAAAGAACTTAAAATAGAAAATCCAGAACAGACTTTTCCTGATCGTGTAACGAATATGACGCAAACGCACATATTAACGTTATTTACACAAGGCCTGTCTGCAAAAGAGATATCAGAACATTTACATGTTTCTGAAGCTTCAGTTCAACACACGATTGATGCTTATATAGCGGATGGAATCAATTAGCAAAAAATTCGACAACGAAAGGAACTGTTCAATGTCTAAGAAAAATGTACGTATACTAGCACTTGGATTTTTTATTTCTGGACTTCTACTTGCGTTATTTTACTTTGTTTTTCCAGCACCTTCTTCAGCAAGTACCCAGAATAATAATGAAGTAGATGAGTTGAAATCAGAAGTTTCTTATTTACAAAGCAAGATAGCTGAAATGGAAGTAGCTCAAATTGAAGAGCCAGCTGCGGATGTAGAAGTAGAAGCTAGTGAAGAACAACCAGAGGAAGATACTGAAGAAAACAACGAAGAATCAGAAGAAAACGCTGATACCGAAGAAACGGAAGACGCTACTGAAGAAGAAAATCAGGAAGAAGAAGTTGAAGAAGATCCTGTTGTTACTTCTACCGTTACAATTGGAGACGGACAACCAAGTAGTGTTGCAGCGAGCCAGCTATTAGATCAAAATATTATTGAAGATCGTTTTGAATTTGACAGCTTCTTAGAAGATAATGATTATGCTCCACTTGTCAGACCTGGCAGCTACGAGATCAGAAGTGATATGTCTTACGAAGAAATTGCACAAGCCTTAATGGGGCGATAATTCTTTCTCACAAAACAGGCGTATGATTTCTATAACTTTCTCAATTCCTATATGATTAGAGTATCATGAAAAAGAGAAAGGTTGATTAGAATGAGTAAAATGTCTAAAGTCAGTATGACGAATGGTGAACTTTACATGATTCAATTAACACCCAATGAGATTACAACGGCTTTTAGTAAATCAGATTCGGATTTTCAGGAATTTCAATTAAAATCTGGAGAAACGATTTATCTACATGCCGCACATATTGTTTCGATTGAAAGTACCGGTGAAACAACTAGCTTAACAGATTCATTCGATACGGATCATGTAGAAGCTGGAAATTCACATCCTACACAAAAAGATAAAGATGAAAAGGCAGATCAGAATCTCAAAGCTGCCAAAGCTTTTAAAGAAGATTTAGAAGGTAATATGGAGTAAACAGACTTCTTAGCTACCAAAGGTCCTACAGATCTTTGGTAGCTTTTTTCGTTTGACACCGTTTTATTTGTCTCTCAAAAACCCATTTTATGTGCTATACTATTTATTAAATAGCTGAAAAGGAGGATCGAAACATGAACCCTCAAATGAAAATGTCTCTTAGGAGATGGCAAAGAAAGCCTTATGTTACATATGGACTGATGGTAATAACAATTGTTATGTTCTTTCTTCAAACTGTAAATGGTGGAAGTGAAAATCCACTAGTTTTAGTACAGTATGGAGCTAAGGTCAATCAGTTAATTATTTTTGGTGAATGGTGGCGACTCATTACACCTGTATTTCTTCACATTGGTTTTGAGCATATTCTATTTAATTGCGTGCTCATCTATTTTTTAGGGATTCAAGTTGAAGACATTTTTGGACATTGGCGATATTTTTTATTGTACATGTTAAGCGCACTTGCTGGAAACGTTACCAGCTTCGCTTTTAATCAATCTATTTCTGCGGGAGCCAGTACAGCTCTTTTTGGGCTATTCGGAGCTACTCTAGCTTTACCCAAACTTTTTCCAAATAATTATAGTATTAAAGAAATGTCAAAAAGGTTTATGGCTTTAATTATCATAAATCTAGTATTTGGAATTTTCAGTAGTGGTATTGATATGGCTGGCCACATAGGCGGAATTGCTGGAGGGTATCTACTGACATATGCACTATCTGCTCCTAACGCTTGGGTCAGTGGTTTGAAAGTGCAAGGTAAGTATGCTGCAATATATTTAATCGCTTTAATTATTTTACTTGTCATTGGCTGGCAAACAACCAGCTCACTATATTTTTAATATTCGGAGGATTACATGATGCTTGAGAAAAAATTAATTGGAATCGATCTTGGTGGTACAACCGTTAAATTTGCAATCTTAACAACAGATGGTCAAGTACAAACTAAATGGAGTATAGAAACAGATAGTTCTGATCTAGGGACTAAAATCGTTCCTTCAATTATTGAATCTATTTTACATCACATAGAGTTGTACGGAATGCAAAAAGAAGAATTCTTAGGGATCGGTATGGGTTCACCAGGAAGTGTGAATCACGGAGAAGGGACCGTAATTGGTGCTTATAACTTAAATTGGCGTACAACTCAGACCGTTAAAGCCGCCATCGAAGCAGGAACAGGTATACCGTTCGTTATTGATAACGACGCTAATGTTGCTGCTTTAGGAGAACAATGGATGGGTGCTGGTAATAACGAACCTAACGTTGTATTTATAACTTTAGGCACTGGTGTAGGCGGAGGCATCATTATGAATAATGAGTTAATGCATGGCGCTACTGGTGCTGCTGGTGAAATCGGGCATATCGTTGTTGATCCTCATGGATTTGATTGCACATGTGGCAATAAAGGCTGTCTGGAAACTGTCGCTAGTGCAACTGGAGTCGTCAGGCTAGCGAGAACGATGGCTGAAGCTTTTGCAGGAGAATCTATGTTAAAAGAAAGCATCGATAATGGAGACAGTGTAGATGCGAAAACAGTTTTTGATGCAGCTAAAGGTAACGATACTTTTGCAAATATTGTTGTAGATGAAGTGTGCAATTATCTCGCATTAGCTTGTGGTAATATCGCTAATATGTTAAATCCCTCAACAATCGTTATCGGCGGAGGTGTATCTAGAGCTGGAGATTTCTTGTTAAATAGGATCACAGAAAAATTCAAAAGATACGCTTTTCCACCAATTTATGATCATACTAAAATTAAAATTGCTGAATTAGGTAATGATGCTGGTGTAATCGGAGCAAGTTCTCTGGTACTCAACCAATCTACAGCTGAGGTTTAATACGTGAAAATTCTACCTTTATTGTGCTAGTATTAAGAATATACTAATACAAGAGTAAAGAGGGTGATTAAAATGCTGAGAATAAACGGTCGTTATATGGTCTGTTTTATTCCTACGCTTTTGATCACCCTCTTTCTTTTTGGATGTAGCTCTCTTGATACTAAAGAAACAGAAGAAGTGGATGAAGAACTAGAATCGTTTGTTCAAATTGATCAATCAAAACAAACCGTTCAGAAAATTGTTGGTTGGTTGAATGAAACAGATATACTCGTTCACTTAGGAGATCAAGAAGAGCAAGAATTGATTCGATTAAATATTCATACTGGAGAACAGAAAAACATTTATACTACAAGTCAACATATTCTAACAGTAGAGATCAATACATCCTTGGATAAACTTCTTATTCAGGAAGGCTCTGACTCAATTGTTGAATTGTTTACAATGACCACAGAAGGAGAAGAGCTACATAGAATAGACCTTGGTTATTCTGGCTATATTTCTGTCGACTGGAATGCAGTCGATGAAAATCTCCTGTTTTTATCTCACTATCAATATGATCAGGAAACATCTGTAGAATCTTCGAAAGTCATGATCTGGAATATAGAGACCAATGAATTAGCTGACTTCCACATAGATGCTATTGAACCAAGCTGGTATTCTGCACATTTGTATCTATATGTAAACGACGAAGATGGTTACTTATATATTGGAGATACCAGGTCCACTGAAGGCGATCAGATGATTAACAACAAAACTATTGACTATCACCTTTATCAAGATACCTTTATATCTATGGAGGCTTCGGATATAAATGAAAAAGAGGTTCACTTAATGAAAGACCACCCTTTTTTGGTAAATCAAGGCGCACTGACCATCCCTAAAGTATCGAGGGGGGGAACACCTGTAAAACCTTTTCTATCTCAGAGTACTCGAAATGGAGCCGTTTTAGGAGTCATTGCAAATGAGGCTATAGATTTGAATCTGTCACTAGGAAATTTCAACTTGTGTTTATTGGATTTTGAGAACAATGAATATGAAAAACTTTTAGAGCTTCCGGACAACGCTCCAATAGCATTGTCTCCAAATGAACAATACGTTCTTTACGGCTGGCAGTTTGAAAATATTATAGAATTAGATGGCACGGAAGAATTGATTTCTCTTATTACTGATCCTTCTTGAAATATACACTAGAAAAAAACGCTTTTCTAATGTAATATGTAAAGGTGAGAAGTGATAGAGAGGAAGTTTGAAATTGGATGGAATGACAATTTTTACTATAATTCTTTGGATTGGGTTACTTGCGTGGGGGATTTGGGAACTGGTTCAGTATTTCAGAAGAAAGAATGCTGCTGAAGTTGTAACTAAAGAAGTTTTCAAGGAAAATATGCGTAGAGCTCAAATCGTAGATGTAAGAGGGAAAGACGAATTCGATGCTGGCCATATTCTTGGCGCTCGTAACGTCCCATATATGCAGATGAAGCAAAGAGGAAACGAATTGCGCAAAGATCAGCCAATCTACTTGTACGATGAGAAAAAAGCGATGAGTGCACGAGCAGCCATCATGCTTAAGAAACAAGGTTACTCTAATCTGTACATCTTAAAAGGCGGTTACGCTGATTGGGACGGTAAAATCAAACGTAAGAAAGCTTAGTGTTTTATGCGAAAAAGCAGCTAGACCATTTGGTCAGCTGCTTTTTCTTATTGTGCTTGAAAAGAATTTACGATGATTGCGGCCGTTTCTTCAATAGATTTATTGGCTACATTAATGATTTGACAGTCTAACTTTTTATACAAGTCTTCAGCGTAACGAATTTCTTTTTGAATTCGCGCGGTGCTTGAATAGGGCGTATCTGGATTCATTCCATAAGAGATCATTCTTTCTCTTCGAATATTAGATAAAATACTTTCATCGTTTGTTAGTCCGACAATTTTTCTGGAATCTACTTGCCATAATTCTTTTGGTATTTCAGATTCAGGCATAAGCGGTAAGTTGGCAACTTTATAATTCTGATTTGCAAGATAAATACTCAGCGGCGTTTTTGAAGTTCTCGAAATCCCTAATATAACGATATCAGCTTCGAGAAATCCTTTAGGATCTTTACCATCATCGTAGGTTACTGCAAATTCCATTGCGCCTATACGATCAAAGTAATTTTCATCCAGCTTATGCATGGCACCAGGTTTGCCTTGAGGTTCTAAATTTGTTCTTTCGCTAATTTCTCTGATAATCGGGTTCAGTATATCAATACAAGTCAAATTATGTTCACTACAGTAATCGTGAATGGTGTTAATTAACACGCTATCAACAAAAGTATGTAGAATCAGTGCATTGACCGCCTCTGCTTTTTCTAAAATACTCAATAATTGTTTCTTTTCTCTAATAAAAGAAAATATTTTAAAGTCACAATGTAGACTAGGAAACTGTGAAAGAGCGGCGTTACTAATGTTGCTAGCCGTTCCTCCGACAGAATCAGATAATACAAATATAGCTAATGGTTGATGGTCTCCCATAAGGTTCGTCCTCTCTCATTTCAATATAACTCAGTATACAGGACACTTATATATTGTTAAAGTCTCACCCTCGTCTTGATATTTTTTAACATATTCGCTATTATAAACTAAACTAATTAAAAGGAAGCGATCGCTTGACTGCTTTTGAACAAGCTGTAACAACTTTAAAGAAAAATGGCTATAAAACAACCGGCAAACGACAAAAGCTTTTAGAACTCTTATACAATCAAGATAAGTATATGTCAGCCAAAGAAGTTCAGGATCATTTAAAAGAACTTTTTCCAGGAATCAGTCCAGATACGATTTACCGTAATTTAAATACTTTTGTGGAATTATCTGTAGTGGAAGAAACTGAATTAAACGGTGAAAAACTTTTCCGATTTAATTGTGACATGCATGGTCACCACCATCATCACTTTATCTGTACGAATTGTGGGAAGACTATTGGCTTGAAAGACTGTCCGCTAGACATGTTTGCAGACCAGCTACCAGGCTGTAAAGTGGTTTCTCATAGATTTGAATTGTTTGGATTATGCGATGACTGTGTTGCAAGTTAATTTAAATAGGTTAACTGTTCAAATCTAACTAAAGATAAAAACTTTAATTATTTTACAACAATGTATTGACGTAAAATATCTTGTTGTATATAATGAGCAAGAACTGTTTTTATGCATTTTCAATGTATATGAAATCAGTTACATCATTTATTGATAGGGAAGACCAATTGTGATTAATGAACTCATTAAACAATGGAACGCCCTGAACGTACGAGGGGAGGGGAAGAACGATGACTAAAACAGATATCAAGAACGGTGAGAGTCTTGATGATGCTCTTCGTCGCTTCAAACGTTCCGTTTCTAAAACAGGCACATTAAAAGAAGCCCGTAAACGTGAATACTATGAAAAGCCAAGTGTAAAACGTAAAAAGAAATCTGAGGAAGCAAGAAAACGTAAACCTGGTAAATTTTAATTTACTGTTTCGTTGCCTCGATGTATTTTAATGTACCACCACTTTTTTAAGAGGGTGAATCGTTTGGCCAAACTAGAAGAACTAAATCAAGATATGAAAGTAGCGATGAAAGCTAAAGATCGTGAGAGTCTAACAACTATTCGTATGCTTAAATCTGCATTGCAGAATGAGCAGATCAACAAAGGTGAAGAGTTGACAGATGATGAAGAACTAACTGTTCTTGCTCGCGAGAAAAAGCAGAGACTGGAATCTTTACACGAGTTTCAAGAAGCTGACCGTAAGGATTTAGTGGAAAAACTCGAAAAAGAATTGTCCATTGTTGATCGTTATCTTCCAGAACAATTAACTGAGGAAGAAATTTCTCAAATTGTTCAAGATGCAGTCGTTCAGACTGGAGCTGACTCCATGAAAGATATGGGGAAAGTAATGGGTGCCATTTTACCTCAAGTTAAAGGTAAAGCTGACGGAAGTCTGGTAAGCTCACTAGTCAAAAAAGAACTAAGCAAATAAAGAAAGGGAGTTGAGATATTCATCTTGACTCCTCTTTTTTTTTTGACTTTTTTCTTTGAACAACGGCTATGAAACTCTAATTGAATAAGAAAATGCTATTATACTTCTAAAGATAGAGATTAGATTACATTTATGCTATCATTTGATAGAAGAGATTATTAATTAAACAATTCAAAGGAGTTGGCATTTGTTTGACTGACAATGCACATAAAAAAGTCCGAATCTTTGATGATTCAGAAATAGCGATTCAAATATTTGGAGCACAGAACATTCATCTCAAATTATTGGAAGATGAATTGGCTGTCACGATAAACAACCGAGGTAATCAAGTTGAGATTAGTGGCGATAAAGAAGCTGTTGAATTAGCAGACAGTGTATTAAACGAAGTAGAGCAGCTTTCTGAAAGAGGAAATAAAATCAAGCGTACAGATATCTTATCTGCAGTAAGAATGGCTCAACAAGGCAAACTATCTCAATTCATAAAAATGTATGAAGAAGAAATTGGTAAAGATCGCGATGGACGTCCAATTCGCATTAAAAATGTGGGTCAGAGAAACTATGTTCATTCTGTAAAAAATAATGACATTGTTTTAGGTATCGGTCCAGCCGGTACTGGTAAAACCTATGTCGCAGTTGCAATGGCAGTAGCGGCAATGCGCAGAGGAGAAGTTAAACGAATCATTTTAACACGTCCTGCTGTTGAAGCAGGGGAAAAATTAGGATTTCTGCCAGGTGATTTAAAAGAAAAAGTCGATCCTTATTTACGACCTCTGTATGATGCGCTTTACAATATATATGGAACAGAGCACACAAACCGTTTAATGGACAGAGAAATTATCGAAGTTGCGCCTTTAGCCTATATGCGTGGTCGTACATTAGATGATGCGTTTGTTATCCTTGACGAAGCTCAAAATACAACTGTTCCACAAATGAAAATGTTTTTGACTCGTCTAGGTTTTGGCTCAAAAATGATTATTAATGGAGATAAAACTCAAATTGATTTACCTTCTGGTACGACAAGTGGTTTAATTCATGCTGAGCGTGTATTAAGTGGAGTCACTGGTATCGGTCATATTCACTTTGAAGCCGAAGATGTCATCAGACATCCTTTAGTTGCTAAAGTCATCAAAGCCTATGAAAAAGAAACGGATCTGAAAAAATAATGGAAATCATATTATACGATGAAACAAATCGATTAAAGCCCGAAGAAGAACAGCTGATAACAGAAATTTTAGATTTCTCAGCTGAAAAACTTTCAATTGAAACAACAGCAGAAATTTCTGTAACTATTGTAGACAATCAACGAATTCAAGAGATCAATAAAACCTATAGAAACAAAGATTATGCTACAGACGTCATCAGCTTTGCTATGGAAGACGAGCACGAAGATGAATGGGTTATGCCAGATGATGACTCGTTTGACTTGCCAAGAGTGCTTGGTGACCTGTTTATTTCAATCGAGAAAACAATCGAACAGGCAGAGGAATACGGACACTCATTTAAAAGAGAATTAGGGTTTCTTGTTGTTCACGGCTTACTTCACTTGAATGGCTATGATCATATGAATGAAACGGATGAAAAAGAAATGTTCTCTCTGCAAGAAGAAATTTTAAAGGAGTATGGACTTGAACGATAAAAAACAGCTGCCGCAAAAAAACAGAAGATACAGCGATTCCTTCCGCTATGCATTTGAAGGCGTCAAAACGACTTTTCAGGAAGAACGCAATATGCGTACACATGTTATGGCAGGTGCCATTGCGTTGCTTCTTGGAGTCTTTCTTTCGTTGTCTATAACGGAATGGTTATGGATCTTGTTGGCTTCTTTTCTCGTTTTTGTCATGGAGATTCTAAACACGGTTATTGAAAACCTTGTGGATCTCGTTACGCAAGAGTATCATCCATTAGCTAAAAAAGTAAAAGACATGGCCGCAGCGGCAGTGTTGAGTACAACTGTATTTTCGGTTGTAACTGGGCTACTGATTTTTGCACCAAAGTTGCTGAACCTGTTTTTTTAACGAGAGGATTTTTACAATATGAACAACGATCAAATCAAATCTCTTATTCAACAAGCAGATCAAATGTTAGACAGAGCTTACGTACCGTATTCACATTTTCCAGTTGGTGCTGCACTGATGACTAAAGAAGGAAAAGTATATTCTGGATGCAATATAGAAAATGCATCATTTGGTTTAACAAATTGCGCTGAAAGAACGGCTATCTTTAAAGCAGTCTCTGAGGGAGAAAGAAACTTTGAATATATTGTCGTAACTGGAGATACAGAAGGCCCAATTTCACCTTGTGGTGCTTGCAGACAAGTCATGAGTGAATTCTTTGCACCTGAAACGAAAGTGTTACTTACAAATAAAAAAGGAATGGAACAGGAAACGACTGTAAAAGAATTGCTTCCTGGAGCCTTTCAATCAAAGGATATGGTATAAAATGTCAGAAGAAAGAGTACACAAATCGGGATTCGTCTCGCTTATTGGGAGACCAAATGTTGGTAAATCAACATTATTGAATCGAATGATCGGTCAAAAAATTGCCATCATGAGTGACAAAGCCCAAACAACTAGAAATAAAATACAAGGTATCTATACAACAGATAACGAGCAAGTTGTCTTTATCGATACACCAGGTATTCATAAACCTAAGCACCGATTAGGCGATTTTATGGTAGATTCAGCGTTAAGTACATTTAATGAAGTTGATGTTGTCTTATTTCTTGTGAACGTAGCAGAAAAACGTGGACCTGGAGATAACTTTATCATTGAAAAACTACAACACATTTCTACACCAGTATTTTTGATTTTAAATAAAATTGATCAAGTTCATCCAGATGAATTACTTCCGATCATTGAAGATTACCAGGCACAATACGACTTCGATGAAATCATTCCAATCTCTGCAATTGATGGGAATAATGTGGATCGTATGCTAAATGTTGTTATTAAGTATCTTGATGAAGGCCCTCAATATTATCCTGAAGACCAAGTCTCCGATCATCCTGAGTACTTTATCGTATCAGAATTGATTCGTGAGAAAGTCCTTGAATTAACGAGAGAAGAAGTTCCCCATTCAGTCGCTGTAGTTGTTGAAAGAATGGTTCGAGACGAATACGATAAGGTCAAAGTAGACGCTACAATTATTGTAGAACGTAAAAGTCAAAAAGGCATTATTATTGGAAAAGGCGGTAAAATGCTGAAAGAAATCGGTACGCGTGCTAGAAAAGATATTGAACGACTACTGGGCGATAAAATTTATCTTGAAACTTGGGTTAAAGTTCAAAATGACTGGCGAGACAAACAAACCTATCTTTCAGATTATGGGTACAAGAACGAAGATTATTAATAAATAAAAATCAGCTGGACGTTTTCTGTTACCTAGAAAGCGTCTATTGCTTTATTCAGAGGTGTAAAATGGCACATTTAGAAGAAGTAGAAGGTATTGTCATATCTGTTAGAAAGCATCGAGAAAGAGATTATCTGGTTAAGTTGTTCACTGACCGTTACGGTAAAATGATGTTTTTTGTTAGAGGAACTAAAAACCCTAATAATAAGCTGAAACGAGCGATTCAGCCTTTTTCTCATGGAACGTATATTGCAGATATAAGGGACCAAGGATTGAGTTTTCTAAGAGATGCCAAAGACATTGCCCCTTATTCTCAAGTTCAGCTTGATATCTTTAAGAATGCTTATGCAACTTATGCTTGCGGATTAGCTGATGCAGCACTAGAAGACAGAATTCCAGATTTTAATTTGTTTAGTCAATTAAAAGATGGCTTAGCCTTGATGGATGAGCTGGAAGAACCAGAAATCATTTTAAACATTTTTGAAATTAGATTCCTTAGATATTTTGGTGTTATGCCTGAGTTAAGAGGCTGTGTGGTCTGCGGAAAGACTGAAGGGGCCTTTGACTACTCCAGTAAGTATAACGGGCTGTTGTGTCCTGAGCATTATCATGAAGATGAACGAAGATATCATGCAAGTCCAAAAGCCATTCACTTTATTCGTCTATTTTCAGTAATTTCATTTGAAAAAATCGGAACGATTTCTATGTCTGAACAAACAAAAAAAGATATTCGTTACGTAATCGACAAGCTCTACGAAGAACTAGTTGGATTGAAGCTGAAAAGCAAACGATTCATCGATCACATGCATGAATGGGACGGGGTATTAAAAAGACCGGAAGAACCAAGAAAGGAAGAATAATTGGATTCAAATATCTCTATAGTATTTCTATTTTTAATGGCAAGTGTACTCATTATCATACAAGTTAAACAAAGCAAAGAAGTTTTGGTCAGAGTGAGATATACAATTCTTGAGCGTTTTTTTCTCGCAGCGGTCTTTTATCTTTAGTAGGTTTTTTCGTTTATCAATTTAATGAATTTATTGTCTTAGTAACAGTTATTTTAATGATTACCGCCATGAATCTATCACCCTACGTATCAGGATTGACCGAAGATGGTGTACGAGTGGTTCATCGGGGTAACATTAGTAAAAAGTATTCTTTTCATCAGGCAAGCGAATGGGTTCTTTACGAACAAAATAGAAAATTGAAATGTCGATTTTATTTGAAGTTAAAAAATCAAAAATCTAATGAAGCTGAATATTTGTTTTTCGATAAAATTCAAGAAACCGAAATTATAGACTTTCTTGAGAAAAGAGGCTTCTATGTAAGGATTGAAACTGAAAATTGAGTTCTTTCTTGATGAATTCAGATAGAGGTGTAGATGAATGATTCCAACTGTTTTCAAATGTTTTTTAATACTTTTTTCAATTCTATTAATTGTACAACATCAGTATCAAGTGAAAGGAATCAAGATCAGAACCAAAAGATTTAAGTCGTATATCGTTCTTCAATGTGTTTTGGTATTACTAATCCTTTTCATTACATATGATAGTGAATACACTATGCTGAATTTTCTTGTATCTTTTACTTGGATAATCGCTTGTTCATTACCCATGAACGCAACCGGATTGACTGAAGAAGGTCTTTATCATCCTCAGCAGAAATCTTATGGTCATTTATTTTTAAGCAAAGAGGTGCCTTTTGAACATACGAGAGACTGGGAGATTTACGAGAAAAAGACCATGCTCAAATGCCTCGTAACAGTTGGTGAAGGAACAGGAATGGGCATAGAATTTTACCTAGATAAAAAAGATCAGCAAGCCGTGATTGAGCTTGTTGAAAAGCATCATCTTTACGTAGATGTCATTTAATTGAACAACTCAAGATTGACATTATGATATGTTCGTGTAAGATAGAAATTAACAATTAAACAGCACGAAGACAGAAGAAGTAGAAATGTAGCGTCTAACAAGCGAACTTGGGATAGTGTGAGCCAAGTGTAGATCACATTTTGAAAGGCATCTGGAGTGCATAAATAAAGCGCTAGTATGATTTCATGCTAGAAGTAGGGTGGAACCGCGAGAGAACTCGTCCCTATACTGATTGTAAAACTGTCAGTATAGGGACGAGTTTTTTATATGCTCAAATGCTTATACCAATACAGTACTAAAAAGGAGTACGATTATATGAAAAAAGCACTGACGTTTCAAGAAATCATTTTAACATTACAGAAATACTGGTCTGATCAAGGCTGTATGCTGATGCAAGCTTATGATACAGAGAAAGGGGCAGGCACCATGAGCCCGTATACTTTCTTGAGAGCGATTGGCCCTGAACCATGGAACGCAGCTTACGTTGAACCTTCAAGACGACCAGCGGATGGAAGGTACGGAGAAAACCCTAACCGTCTTTATCAACATCACCAGTTTCAAGTGGTTATGAAACCTTCACCAGACAATATTCAAGAATTGTATCTTAAAAGTTTAGAACTTTTAGGTATCAATCCTTTAGAGCATGATATTCGTTTTGTTGAAGATAACTGGGAAAATCCATCTCTTGGCTGTGCAGGGCTTGGCTGGGAAGTTTGGCTTGATGGTATGGAGGTTACTCAATTTACCTACTTCCAGCAAGTTGGCGGACTCGAAGTTGACGCTGTTACAAGTGAGTTAACATATGGACTTGAGCGCTTGGCTTCTTATATTCAAGATGTCGAAAGTGTCTATGATATTGAATGGGCACCTGGCGTTAAGTATGGCGAGATCTTCAAGCAACCAGAATATGAACAATCTGCTTATGCTTTTGATTACAGCAATCAAGAGATGCTGTTTAACCATTTCAAAGAATATGAAATGGAAGCACATGTGTTGATTGAAAAAGGTCTGGCTCACCCAGCATACGACTGTGTACTAAAATGTAGTCATACGTTTAATTTACTAGACGCTAGAGGCGCAGTATCTGCAACAGAACGCCCTGATTTCCTCAGACGTATTCGTAGGATGGCACACAGTATTGCTCGTGCATTTGTTTCAGAACGAGCTAATCTGGGATTTCCTTTATTAGATGAAACTGAAAGCCCTGCTTGGGTAGAGCACTACACTGAAAAGGAGGCAAAATAATATGCCACATACATTTTTACTTGAACTCGGTTTAGAAGAAATGCCAGCGAAGGTGATCAAACCTGCTGTTGAACAATTAAAAGATAAAGTTCAGGCTTACCTTGAGGAAGCAAACTTGGATTTCAAAGAAATCAAGACCTATTCTACTCCTAGAAGACTGGCTATTATGATCGAAGAGCTAGCTGAAATGCAGCCCGATGACAAGCAATTGGTTAAAGGACCCGCTAAAAAAATCGCTCAAGATGCTGAAGGAAACTGGTCCAAAGCAGCGATTGGTTTTACTCATGGTCAAGGTGCTTCAACAGACGATATTGTGTTCAAAGAAGTTAAAGGTGTTGAGTACATTTACGTAGAGAAATTTACAAAAGGAAAAACGGCTGCTGAAATTTTGGCAGACTTACCAACTACCATCACTTCCTTAACTTTCCCAGTAAGTATGAAATGGAGTACGCATACTTATAAATTTATTCGCCCACTACACTGGCTAGTGGCTTTACTTGATCAAGAAGTTTTACCCATCACTGTTTTCGGCATCGAAGCAGGTCAGAACACTAAAGGACATCGTTTCTTAGGAGAAGCCATTACAATTGAAAATGCTGACGCTTATGAAACGGCTTTAGAAAATCAATATGTTATTGCTGACAGAGAAAAGCGTCAAGGCATGATTGAGAAACAGATTACTGCACTATGTTCTGAGAATGGTTGGAAAGTACCTTTAGATAACAAGGAATTACTGGATGAGGTCACTGACCTAGTAGAATATCCAACAGCTTTCTCAGGTTCTTTTGACAAAGACTATTTGAAAGTGCCTGAAGTTGCTTTAGAAGTTTCGATGGCTGATCACCAGAGATATTTCCCTGTTCGCAAAGAAGATGCCTCTCAGGCCTTTCTTCCGAACTTCATTGGAATCCGTAACGGATCAGCTGATCACATTGAAACTGTCATCAAAGGAAATGAAAAAGTGCTCGATGCAAGACTGGCCGATGCTAAATTCTTTTATGAAGAAGATCAGAAAGTTCCTATCGAAGAATTTGTGGACAAACTGAAGCGCGTTTCGTTCCATGAAAAACTAGGTTCTATGTATGATAAACAAAAACGTGTTTCATTAATTGCACAAATCCTTTCAGAACAATTTGAATTGTCTTCTGACGAAAAATCAGCTTTGGAAAGAGCGGGAGCATTTTTCAAGTTCGATCTAGTCTCCAGTACAGTTGTTGAATTTACAAAACTTCAAGGTAAAATCGGTGCGATTTTAGCTAAAGAAAAAGGAGAAGACGAATTCGTTTGTGCGGCAATTGCTGAACAGTATCTTCCGACTTCGGCTACAGGAAATGTTCCAGCTACTAAAGTAGGTACCGTTCTTTCTTTAGCTGATAAACTAGATACTTTAATGATGTTTTTCGCAATTGGTCAAATTCCATCAGGCTCCAATGATCCATTCGCTTTGAGAAGACAAGCAATGGGGATTGTTAAAATGATTGAACAGTCTTCACGTCATTTCTCAATCGCAGAAGTCATGACTAAAATTGAAGAACAATTACCACTAAATGTAGAACTGAAAGCTGGAATTGCACAAAATCAAACGATTTTACTTCAGTTCCTTAAAGACCGTATGGATCAGTTAATGCAATCTGATAGTAGTGATCAATCTGTCATTGCCTATGACATCAGACAAGCTGTATTAAATGCTGATCAAGCAGATATTGTACTATTGATGGATACGGCTTCTGTATTGAACCTTAAAAAAGATGACTCAGATTATAAATCAATCATAGAATCACTTAACCGTGTTTCTAATCTGGCGCAAAAAGCAGATCCAAACGGACTTGTTGATCAAGCCTTGCTGGATACAGCTTCTGAAAAAACTTTATTTGAAAAAGCCACATCAACTGCGGATCGATTCATGGAATCCAAACAAGCAGATGAGCGATACGAAGCGCTCAAGTCTTTAAGTACATTTATCGACACCTTTTTCGAAGAAAACATGGTCATGACTGATGATGAAGCCGTTAAGCAAAATCGATTGTCTTTATTGAAAATGATTAATGATTTATCGATCACTTTTGCAGACACTACACAATTACTCATCAAATAAGTTGAATCTGACAGGGTAGGACAAGTTGAATGAGAAGCTTGTTCTGCTTGATGTCAGTATTAAAGATCATATAGAAGAATAATGGGGGCATTTATTTAGTGTTAAAAAAATTTTTCAGCTATTATAAACCGTACAAATGGTTATTTACATTAGACTTTTCTTCAGCAATAATCGTAGCCGTTCTCGAATTAGCTTTTCCGATTATCGTTCAAAGAGTCATTGATACAATTTTACCGACAGAAGAGTGGCCGACTATCGTCTGGGTCTCTATAGGATTATTATCTATTTATGTTATGAATACATTTTTGCAATTTATTGTGACGTATTACGGTCACCGACTGGGAACCAATATTGAAACCGATATGCGTCAGGATCTTTACAAGCATATTCAAAAGCAATCTTTTAAATATTTTGATAACAGAGAAACTGGGAAGTTGATTACTAGACTGACTTCTGACTTATTTGAAATCGCTGAGCTTGCTCATCATGGGCCTGAAGATATTTTTATTACCATTTTCACTTTACTTGGTGCTTTTGGACTAATGCTTACGGTACACGTACGCTTAGCAATCATGACGTTCTTGCTCGTGCCGCTCATCGCCTTAGCGGTTATATTCTTTAATAAAAAAATGACCAGCGTAAACAATCGTATCTACGATGATTTAGCTGGCTTTAGTGCCGGTATCTCAGCCTCTGTCGGTGGGATTAGAGTTGTACAAGCTTTCGCAAATGAAGATTTCGAAGATGAGCGATTCAAAGTTTTGAATACAACATATAAAAAGTCAAAATATCTATTCTATAAAATGATGGGACTGAGTAGTTCCTACAATTATCTTTTGATGCGCCTAATCACTTTGTTCGCCATGTTCTTCGGTGCTTACTATACAATACAAGGAGAACTAACGTATGGAGACTTTGTCGCATTTATATTATTTGCCAACGTGCTTGTGCGTCCAATTGAAAGAGTCAATATCATGATTGAAAGTTACCCTAAAGGAATTGCTGGATTTAAAAGACTTCAAGATGAGCTGGCTATAGAACCTGAGATCCAAAATTCTCCTAACGCCGTCGCAGTAGATTCTTTAGTTGGAAATATAGACTATACAGATGTAACTTTTGGTTATGAAGAAAATAGTCCGATTCTTGATAAAGTCAATTTATCCATAAAAGCAGGGGAAACGGTCGCTTTTGTTGGACCCAGTGGGGCAGGAAAGACAACCATTTGTAATTTACTTCCTAGATTCTATGAAATTGATTCTGGAAGTATTGAAGTAGATGGTCACAATATTCATGATTTGACGGTTCAGTCTCTTAGAGAACAAATCGGCGTTGTTCAACAGGATGTTTTCTTATTCCCTGGTTCAATCAAAGATAACATTCTTTATGGAGATTTAAATGCAAATGATGAACAAGTTAGAACGGCCGTCAAACTCGCAAATTTAGAAGAAGTTGTTGCTTCACTTCCAAATGGGTTAAATACAGTTATTGGTGAACGAGGCGTCAAGTTATCCGGAGGACAGAAACAGCGTCTTTCAATCGCTAGAATGTTCCTTAAAAATCCTCCTATTCTCATATTAGATGAAGCCACTTCAGCACTTGATACCGAGACTGAACAAGCGATTCAAGAAGCGCTCGATTCTCTTTCAGAAGGACGTACTACGCTGATTATTGCCCACAGACTGGC